>CAYPFJ010000061.1:0-23068 GCA_964409945.1 uncultured archaeon
ATTATACAAAATAATGTTTTTTATAACAAAAGTTATTATTACATAAAAAATATTATACAAATAAAACATAACAGTTGCTTGCAAGAAGCTCAAGCATTAACAGAATGGTCTCTTAATGATAACCAATTAGATTTATTTTCAAGACCGATACAATGGATTTATATGCCAATATATGCGATGTTTATTGAAGATGAAGATAATATGGAAGAGTATATGAATATTCTTTTCCCAGGATATATCACTGATGACCCAAATGCTATATATGAACATGTTTCTGATGCTTTCATTAGTTTAAAATCCCTAATAAGTGAGAGAATTGAGAATGATATGGCTACTAGATCAAATTTTGAATTTTCATCCGAACGGAAAAATTTGATAAAAGATCCGAATCTTAAAAAGAGACTCCAGTCAGGTATCTCAAAATTAAGAGAAAAAGTGCTTCTTAATGAAACAATGGAAAGAATCATTCGAGAAAATTCAAATATTTTAGCATAATTTTATAATTATTTCCTTTAATCATGTCAGAATCACATTTAGAACGGAAAAAAAAATTGGATCTTAAAAAGAAAAAAATCCGAGCTTTTTTCTTATCTGTTGAAACAAAAAAGAAGAAAAAGTTGGAAGTTGACAAAGCTACAGAAGAACTCTATCAAGATGGCATGGTTTATATCCAAATGAAGCTTCCTGTAGAGAAAATTACTAAAGAATTTGAGGATAAATTAAAAGATAAAATAGAACATAACATTATTAAAGCGAAAATCAGAGAGGCAACCGAAAGTGATTTAGAAACTTTAAAGAACATTTATAATCGTGCCTGGCTACTTTCTAATACTCCATACAGGCCAATAACTAAAACCGATTTGAAAAAACTCCTTGATTATCCTGACACTGTTTTTCTTATTGCAAAAGTATATGGCATCGATGCGGCATTTGTACTTTTAGATTTTGAAGGGGAAAATAAAGAGATTGCTGTAATTGCCGCTTTAGCAGTTATTCCCCGCTTCCAAAGAAAAGGGGTTGGCACCATTATAGGAATGTCGGCATGGAATTTTTTAAAGCAGAATTATAGTAATGTTAAAGAAGTAAGAGCAGAGGTATATAAAGACAACGTTGTTTCATATTCTTTTATTAAAGGGATTGGATTTGAAGAATTTGAAAGGAAAGTTTATAAGAAAGAAGATTTCGAGATTAAAAGTGATTAGCAATCTCTATTAAAAGAAATAAATTGCATTTTCTCATATAATTTTTTTCTTAAAATTTTAATGATTTTATTTTTTCATTTAATAATTCAGTACTATATTCATCTTTGATTTTCTGATAATAAGTCCGAGCCTTTTCGAAATATAAGATGGCATTTTCAATCATCCTCTTATTAAGATAAATATCACCCAATTTGTGAAGAATTAAAGCACTTTCTTTGATATATGCCAAATCTTCATAAATATCCAATGCTTCTTCGAAGATGTTTATTGCTTTTATCGTGTCTTCTTCAAACTCTAAATATATATTTCCTATTTTGACTTTAAGCTCAGCATTTTTGATGTTATCACCAAATTTAAAAAAGATTTCACACGCCAATTCATAATATTCAATTGCCCTTTCAATATCTCCCTTGGATATATATAGCTTTGCTAAGTTTTCTAAGATCTCACCTTCTTTAATATTATCACTTATCTCAAAAATACGAACAGCTTCTAAGCTTTGCATAAATAAATTTTCTGCTTTAGTACTATTATCCCTTAAAATGTGTATTTTTCCAAGATATAAATAACATTCCCATTCTAATTTTGCTTTAATATAAACCGAAACATGTTCTCCTAATTTTTTAATTAACTCTAAGGCATCATTGAGGTGTTGAGACGATTCATCATAGTCTTCTCCTATAAGATAATACAACTTTCCATATTTTATTTCTGTTTGAATTATCCCATAAATATCCTCATCCTCTTTGAAGAATTTTGAATTTTTTTCTAAAATTTTTTTAATTCGGTCATAATCATGTAGTAAATAAAGAACTTCCACCAAATTACTAGAAGATTTTATCTCATCAAATATTAAATTTTCTTGTTGAGACAGTTGAAATGCCTCTTGATAATAATTATATGATTGTTCTAAATCTTTAATTATAAAATACACATTTCCAAGATTGTTTAATATTTTTATGATTTTACTTTTATCGTTTAAATCTTTAAGAATTTCTAGAGATCTATTGAAATTATAAATAGCTTGGTCAAAAAATCCATTATCTTCTTGAATTATTCCGATCTCATTATAGCAAATAGCGATGTTAAGTAAATCGTTTTCCACTTTAAAATTTTTTAGAGCTAATTCAATGTTTTTTAATGCTTCCGATAAATCTCTTTTTTTATAATATAAACTTGATTTCTCTAATAATAATGTTCCAGGTATAGGTTCTCCTCGAACTTCTTTACTCTCTAAAGTATCATCAATATTTTTAATTTTTTGATCGATTTCTTCATCTTTTATAACAAAGTTATCAAATGTATCTTTTTCTTCTTCCAATTCTAAATGATAAATCTCTGGCTCATCATAAGGAAATTTCACGTTTCTATCTAAAACATCTTCTAGATTTGCAATTAAAGGTTTATTACAATTTCTACAATAAGACCAATCTTCTTCAATTTGGAACCCACAATAAGGGCATGTTTTCATGCGTATATAAAATTAAAAATATTTAAAATTAAAAAGAAAATAACTTTATTTATAATTATTTGATATTACTTCTGAAAATGAAGATATGAAATTCTAAGAGCTCTATATAAATAACTCAAATGATATTATAAATAATAGGTATCACTTCAGAGATCTCTCGAATCTCATAATCTGGTTTGATTTTCTTTGATTTTTTAGAGAATGAATCATTAAACCAAATAGTATGCATATTACATTCCTTAGCTCCTTTTACATCTGTTTCCAAGATATCTCCAATATGAATGGCGTTTCTTGGATCACATTCGAGCTTTTTTAAAGCATTATTGAATAATATTGGATGTGGTTTATAATATCCAATCTCATCAGAGAAAATCTTCACTTGAAAATATTGGAGAATATTATATTCTTGAAGTACTTTAATTATAATTCGTCCTGGTGTTATCCCCGTATTGGAAATGAGACCTATTTTATAATCTGAGGATAATGTTTCTAGTGTTTGTCTGGTTCCTTTTTTCAAAGAGGGAGGATCAATCAACATTACTTCTTCAAATTCCTTCTTAATTATAGCCTTATCTTTTTTAGATAAGTCGATTTTAAGAATTTTAAGCACTTCTAATATTCGATCTTCTGTATATATATGATAATTGTTTTCAAAATTACGTTTATGTAAATGAAGGCCAAATTTAAAAGCATGTTCTATATCAATTTTAGACTGAGAAATACCTTTTTCATTCAAAAATTGAGAAAACCAGTGTAATCGCATTTCTGTATAAAATCTATTATTAAATATTGTGTTCCAGAGATCAAATGTAATAGCTTGAATCATAATTAAGTTTTAAAGTGATTAAGTATGAGTAATTGAACCATCCTATTTTTTTAATGTTTACTTCTTGTATCAATAAATATAATATGTCAAAATAATTCGGAATTTTCTAAATTTAAATATAAGTAATAAAAAGGATCATTTTTTTCTGTACTAAAAAAACATAGAATTTAAACAAAGTGAGGTATATTGGACGCAAAATTATTTAAAAAAACTTTTCCTTACATTTGTGATGAATGTAAGCAATTTGCTCATACATTACACGATTTTTGTGATAAATGTGGTGCGGATTCTTTAAGGAAAGCTCTTAATGATGATTATAAAAATCATAATAATTCAAAGAAGAAATAACAGGATTGTTTAAATAATTCAATTTTATTTCTCTTTATTATAATTTCATTTTTACCTATTTTCAAATTTACTTAATTCTTCAAGAATGTTTTTATCCTGCAATCCCAATGATTTCAAAAGAATTTTAAGTTGAATAACGGCATTTTCAGCCTTTAAATCATTAGCAATATGTAATGCTCGAATAAATTGATTCTTCGCTTCCTTAATTCTTCCCAAATAAAAATATGCCTCACCAACATATCCAAGACCTTTAATAATTAATTCCGCATAATTTGCATCAATTGCTGCATTAGTCCCTTTCTTAAAATATCTTACTGCTTCTTCTAAGTTATGTTCTTTCTTTTGAAGAATTCCCAAATTGAAATAAGTAGTGATAATTCCTTTAGTATCTTTAATCTCTTTAAAAGCTTTTAGTGTTTTTTTGTATAATTCAAAGATAACATCCCATTTTTCAATCTTTTCATGGATATAAATTAAATTTCCTAAACAATCTAATAAGTTATAAATGTCATTATTCTCTGAACAGATCGCACTACAATCTAAAAAAATATCACAGGCTTCATCATATTGATTTAATTTTAAATAACTATTCCCAATTCCTTTTAAGCAAATGATTTGTTCATGAGGTTGTTTTAATTCCTCATAAATATTATATGCTTTTTCGTAGGAGGCAATAGATCTATTAT
Source organism: uncultured archaeon (assembly GCA_964409945.1). GTDB lineage: Archaea > Asgardarchaeota > Lokiarchaeia > Sigyniarchaeales > SOKP01 > Loki-b32. Next base: position 4,534 of record CAYPFJ010000061.1, read on the forward strand.
AATCACTTTCTTTATAATATAAAGTGCCTAACACACCATAAACTGCTGCTTGGCCTAACCTATCTTTTTGTTTTTTAAAATGTTTTAAACAGATGACGTAATTTTCCTCAGAATCTCTAAATTTCTCCAATTGCAATTGAATTAGGGCGATATCACTTAATTCTTTAATATAGTCTGAATTTTTACCAATTTCTTCTAACTCTTTTAAATTTTCTAACTTTTTAGTTAATAAATGCCGTAATTCCTCTTTCTTGAGCTCAGTCTCATTCTCTGTCATAAAATTAATTTACAAATTATATTTCCTTTATTTAATTCCTTATAATATATCTTCTAAAATCTTTGCCGAATCTTTTACATATTGAAAGCACTTCTTTTCAAAAAAATCATTTCGATCGTAGTATTCTTTTCCTTCGGGTGTATTAATATCACAATCAAGCAGTTCCTTACATATAATTGAGCCATGAATTTTTTGAAATCGATTTGAAAATTCTCTTATAACCTGATAAGTCTTTTCTCTCGCTTCTTTATCGTCATTTATTCCCATACCATATCTTAAACCAATAACCATAAAAGCCCCAGAGACTGCACCACATGTGTTTTGTAAACGACCCATTCCCCCTCCAAATCCAGTAGCTAATCTTAGAGCTGTATCTCTATCTAGTCCATATTGAGTGGCATAAGAACTTAATATTGATTGAGCACAATTAAAATTTCCTCTAAAGGAAGAAATAGCTTTTTCTATTCCGGACATTTCGAATAACTCCTTTTTTTTATAAATATTACAAATTAAAGGTATAAGAAATATAAAATTTGATGCCTATTATATATCTAGTGATATAATAAGCAAATAATTACTAAAAAAAGGTAGCAGTATGAAATTAAAAGCGAGATTGTTTGATAAACTAGATGGTAAGAAAGTTAAATGTCATGTATGTGCCAATGAATGTACAATCTTACCCGATAAAATAGGTATATGTAGAACAAGAAAGAATTTTGATGGAGAATTATACACCTTAATTTATGGTTCAATGATATCATCTGGTAGTTTAGATCCCATTGAGAAGAAACCACTTTATAATTTCTGGCCAGGAGCTACAGCATATTCGATAGCATCAATTGGATGTTCTTTTAAATGTCAGAATTGCCAAAACTGGTCTATAAGCCAAGCAAATCCAACAGATAATGGAAAAAATGGGCATTATGATCTTCAAGGCTATGAAGGTCATGGAATGTCATTAGTTGAAATGACGCCCGAACAATTAGAAAAAAGAGTTGTTAAGAGTGGAGCAAAGACTCTTGCTTATACTTATAACGAACCATTAATATGGCATGAATGGATTATAGACACTGTTCCTTTTTTGAAAAAGCATGAAATTAAAACGATTTTAGTGACAAACGGATATTCTACTCCATTAGCTACAAAAGAACTGATTGAAGTAGGAATTGATGCTGCAAATATTGATATTAAGGCAATGTCGGATGAATTTTATAAAAAGATATGTGGTGTCACGTCAGTTCAACCCGTTTTGGACACTGCTACTCGTTTTAAATCCAATGGGATTCATGTAGAAATCACTAATTTAATTATACCTGATCTAAATGACAGCAAAGAGGAAATTCAAAAACTATGTAAGTGGATAGTGGATAATTTAGGGAAAAATACTCCTGTTCACTTTTCTGCATATCATCCTGATTTCAAAATGCCATCAATGAAACGTACGCCTTATGAAACATTAGATATGGCTTATAATATTGCTAAGGAAGTAGGTTTATATTTCCCATATATAGGAAATATAAACCATGAGGAAGGAAGTAATACCTATTGCCCAAACTGCAAATTTTTATTATTAGAAAGAAGAGGTTATAGTTTCAAAAACATTTTTGTGGATGATGATAAGAAATGTCCAAATTGCTCCTATGACCTGAGTAATGATATAATTGGTGAAATAAATAAAAACCCTTCACATAGATTTTCTTTCTTTTAAACCTAATAAAAGATAAAAAAAATTAAAAAGAATTAGAAATAACCCGAAATGCTAACGCCAACCACTAATAGTAGAAATCCTTGAATGAAACAAAAGATTGCAAAAATAACTGCCAAAGGTGGCCAAGAAATTGCTTTTGAAATAGTCATAAAAACTTTTGTATAGAATTTAGCCGTAAGAGCGACTATAGCAAAAACTATTAAGAAGATAATAGCCAGCAATATTTTAGGATTAAGAAATACAGCAATTACATCAACAAGTTGCTGGGGGATTGCAAAAGCTAAAATAATTACTACTAAAGATGCAGCTAAAACACCAATTAAACTTGCGAGTGGTAGGTCGTTTGCAGGTTTTACAAATGTTAAAATTCCAAAGATAATCAAAAATATTGAAGTAAATAGATTTCGACTATTCTCAGATGTAGTAGCATAGGCTACACTTGGTGGAATATCAAACATTAATCCCGAAAAACCGGATATTAAAGCTAATAAGCCTACGATGAAACCTATGTAAGTTAACGCTTTTAAAAATTTAGTAATATCAAAATCCCAGTCTTCTACCTTCCTTTTCTTGAAGGATTGTCTCCTTTTAGTCTCATAAACAGCATAAATCAACCACATAATCCCCAAAAGGAGCATGAACCAACCCCCGAGTTTTCCTAGTGGTTTTAAAATATTTTCCGTAAAATCAAATTGAAAAATCAATTATTTTCACTCTTAAATGTAAATTTAGATCTATTATAATATTGTATAACATTTTTAAAAATATAATTCTATTGGAGTCCGATAATTCAAAATTAGAGTCTGAAAGGATTAAGTTATGAAAGAAACGGTTTTTTTGATATAATCCAGATAAAACTTAATCTCTTGATTTTTTTTATTTTCGTCCCATGAGTATTCCTCTACCATTAATTCAGCAACTTTAGTAGCAGCTTCAAATGCTTTTTTATGATGAATCCATAGAGCCATTTCTGTTCGTCTGCAAAATACATCAATTAAATGAGGCGTTAATTCATAGCGTAATGTATAAAGTACTTCAGCTTTTATAAAATTATTTTCTTCGATAATTTTGTCTCCTAATGATGAATCTTCTTTAATTAAATCCAAAATTTTTATAGCCCCTTTTCCATATTGATGATAGATATGATCTGCAACATCATTTTCTATTTCTAATTCCGTTTGTTTTAATTCTTTTAACCAATCTTCTTTTTCAAGTCCAATAATGAAAGGTTGCTTGCTAAAATGTTTTTCTTTTATAGCATTAAGAAATAAGTTTTTATTCGTTATATGATTAAATACATCTTCAGCCATTGCTCTCCATTCGGTCAATTTACCCCCAGTTATAGTAAGCAATCCACCTTCAGAGAAAAATATGAAATGTTTACGAGAGACTTCACTCTCCGATTTCCCTTTCTGCATCACGAGTGGTCTTATTCCCGCATATGTCGATAATATATTTTCATATCCTATCTGAGCATTAGGAAAATAAAATTTAGCGGATTCAATTAAGTAATCAGCATCCTCTTTATTACAATAAGGATTAGCTAAGTCTCCTTTAAAGTCCGTATCTGTTGTACCGATAATAGTAAATTCTTTATTTCTTGGTAAAATAAAAAATGCTCTATCGTCTTTTTTCGAAAAAACTATCGCAGCATTCTGATTATTAATGTGCTTCCTTCTATATTGAAGGTGAACTCCTTTCGTTGGACGAATCAAGGGATTAGGTATTTCATCAGGATAAATATCGATTAATTGATCAGTCCATATTCCAGTAGCATTTACTACTAATTTAGTTTTTATTTCAAAATCAACATCATTTTCTAAATCAGTGCATTTTACTCCAGTAATTATCCCTTTATCTTTTATATAACCATTTACTTTACAGAAATTTACAACGGTTGCCCCCCGAATAATAGCTTCTTTAATTACTTCTAAAGTTAGTCTCGCATCATCTAGATTTGTATCATAATAAATTGCTCCACCTAAATTACCCTCTCTTATATATTCCGGTTCTATTTCAAAAATCTCCTCTGGTGAAAGCATCCGAAATTTCTTATAATTTTTAAATTCTGACTCATTATCGCTTAAAAAATCATAAACCTTTGCTGCACCTTTTATATCACGTATTTTATATTTTCCTCCCTCTAAATGAACAAATAGAAATGGAATTGGTCGTATAAGGTGGGGTATATGGGCTCTCATCCAATTTCGTTCATGTAATGCTTCCTTTACTAAATCTAAATCTCCATGAGCTATGTATCTAATACCTCCATGTCCAAGTTTTGAACTCCTTGAAGAGGTTCCTGCTGCAAAATCCTGCATGTCTACACACGCAACCTTCAATCCCCTCATTGCTGCTTCTCTAGTAACTCCTGCTCCTGTAATCCCAGCACCTATAATTACTATATCATAATCTGTCTCTTGTAATTTTTTAATCATTTTGTCCCTATTCATATGATTCCAAGAGCGATCAAACAATTTCTTTTCTAAATCTTCCATATATATCAATTTGAAGAATTATTAAATCTAAATTAATTTTTCTTGATATGATAATTTTGCAGAAATATTTATTACGGGTTTTTTTTAAAAATTTTCAAGAAGATTTTTAAGAATTAAAGGCATGGAGTAAATATCATAATAATTATGCTCAATAATTTCCTTTATTAATCCTATATATCTTTTGGGATTATCTTTATATTTACGATAACAGAGACCAACTAAATTACTTGGTAATGTATTATTTCTGGTCCATCTCAGTAGGTTTTCTTCCATACTTGTCAAGGAGTAATTATTGTATTTTCCTTTATATAGGCGACGACAATGATGGTATAGATCTATATGATGAAATTTGGTATTACTTTTTTCATATGGGGGATCATTTTCAGAAATCATAGGATTTTTATCAAAAAAATATAAAAATCGATTTGCTAAATATGGTATATCAAAGGTTTTTCCGTTATAAGTAACGAAAGATTTAAAATACGGAAATATTTGAGTTATGAGATGTTCATAAATTGCTATTTCTTCTTCAAGTTCTCTTGCGAATAAGAGATGGATTTTAAATTTGTTATTTTTAAAGAAGCCAATCCCTACTAGGATGACAGGACTATCAATGATACCCAGAGTTTCAATATCTAAAAATAAAAAATCTTCAATTTTAAAGCAAAAACTTAGATCTAAATCATTGATGTGTCTAATTTTAGCCAGTGTTTTATAATCCTTATTTTTAATTAAGTTTATAATTTGATTCGCGGGACAACTAAAATTTAAATTATATTTTAAGTCTATGAGAGTTTTTATTCCTCTCTGATTTAATTTTTTTTCAATATACTCGCCAATATAATTTACAGTTTTAAGGTTATATAACAATTTTTTTTGAGTCTTAAATAAATCTATATCATTTGGAATGTCTTTTTCTTCCCAGAAAAATTCAATAAATTTACCCATATTATTGCTAATGGTACGATGATTTTGATACAAGTCTTGTAATCTTTTTCCACGATATTGTTCTACTAATGGTGTAATATCGAAGCTTTCGAATTTGTAGTAATCCATTATCTATCATTAATTAAGATGTTTTATTTAATAATGAATTCTCTTAAGATTTATAGTAAAATTAAAAATTTATTCAACCTGTTAGAGATCTTTAGTTATTTTCTTGATTTTATTTTTTCATTATTTAGTTTTAAAAAATCTTCTTGATTCAGCATCTCCAAGCACATAATGGCTTCCACCACCATGAATCATGCAGTAAGCATCAAAAAGTGCCACTTGATTGCAATATTGTTCTGTAAACGCACGTCCTCCCATTGTTCTAAATAAGTCAATTGAAGTTTGAAATGCTAATTCAGAAGTTTGAATTTTAAGTCCCATTACTTGAGAAGCCATAATTTTAGAACTAGCTATTTGGGTTCGATTATCAATCTCCCGCGCGTAATTTATTAATGCTGAAAGTAATAAATTGGTTTGGCGCATATTTTTGGTAATTGGAAATCTAATAATCTGGTATTGATGTAATTTGTGTTTAAATTGTTCACGTTGAAGGGCAAAACTATGAGAAAAGAATAACTTTTTAATGCAATCGCCTATAGCTTCAGCACTAATAACTAATCTCTCTTCAGTTAGTTGATGAAACATAATATCTAGACCATCACCTTCTAAAAGATTTTCTTTAGGAAGTTCAACATCATTAAATACTAAACGGCTGACAAAAGCATCATTCATTCCATAAGTTCTAACTCTCGAAGATTCGAAATTGTTCAACTGCTGATGTTCTGTATTTACTATTATGCCCCCTAATCTTCCATTATTTAATCTACCATAAAGAATAATGTAATCTGCTAACATTCCATTAGTTATAAAGAGTTTTTTTCCATTCGCAATTATTTTATCCCCTTTATCGTCAAGTCTTAACTCAATTCTAGCAATATCACTACCAGCATTAAATTCAGTCATACCAGAAGCAGCCATTAAACCATATTTTACTACAGGGATAAGATATTTCTCTCTTTGGTAATCATTAGCTTTATAATTCACGGGGTTACAATATAGTGTTCCTCCCGCTAATCTTCCCATTTCAATACTCCAGTTCCCATTTATATATCTATCACTGTTTTGAGACCAAAAACCTCCACATAACGCTAATGCTATAAGAGCGTTTCTTGTAACATTTCCAATTTCATGATCTTCAAAATCTATTACTGTACTATAATAGCCTTTTTCTGCCAATTTTTTCATAAGAGTAGCTACGATTTCTTTTTTCTTTTCTTGAATAGGTTCTTCTGCCGAATAATTTAATTCCTCTAAGGTTTTCAAATCTTTTTCAAGATTTTCTTCCATATAATCATAGAATTCAGTTAAAAATGTCTTTTCTTTTGTATTAAAAATTGGGTTATTTATTAAATCTAATTCGGGTATATTTCTGCTAATTTCTATTTTTGGAAATTCTGGGAGTCTTGTATCCATAATGAGTAAGTCAATTTTCAAAGAATTTTAAATTTTCTTCTATATCAAATAGGATTTTTTTCCCATCTTTGTTAATGAGTCCAATTAGAAATCTTTTAATCAAAATAAAACATAACAATAAAATATTATATGTATTTGAAAATTAAATACTAAAAATAAAAAGACGTGAAGCTCAAAAAAGTGTAATTAATATGATTAAATTTAGTGATAAACAATTAAAAATACCGAAATTAATGCGACCAGTTTATTTAGCTACAGTAGGTATGTCAAAATTTGATAGAGCTTTTCCAGAAACGCGAACTGAAGAATTGTGCATTGAAGCATTAACGGCAGCAGCAGATTTTGTGAAAATGACTCCTAGAGAATTAAAACAATATATTCACACTTGTTATTATGGTCATTTTGCTGATCATTTTGGAGATCAATTACTTGGCGAAGCAGTAATTCATGATAGGCTTGGATTGGATCCATTAGGTAATATTGGTGTAAAGACTGGTGGTGCCACAGGTGGTTCTGCCATGTGGGAAGCTGTTAAGGCTGTAGCTTCAGGTTATAGTGATTGCACTCTTGCGTTAGGATGGGAGAGAATGGATGAAGTTCCCACTGATGAGGGAAACCATCTTATTGCATGTGCAGCTGATAAAGATTGGGAAACTCCGTTAGGTCATATATATACAGGGTATTATGCTGTCATGGCTCAAAGATATTGGAAAATTTTTGGTAAGGAAGAAGATTCATTTAGAAATACCATGGCAGAAATTGCTGTAAAAAATCGAGGTTATGCCAGAATGAATCCCTATGCTCATGGTCCTCTAAAAATAACTGTAGAAGATGTTATTAATTCTCCGATCGTTGCTTATCCCCTTCGTACTTTAGATTGTTGCTTAATGAGTGTAGGATCGGCTTGTGGAATCGTTTGTGATGAAAAAACCGCATATGAAATAACAGATAAACCACTTAGAATTTATATTGCAGCAGGAAGTCATACATTAAGAGTAGCCGATCGAAGAGATATGAAAATACCTCTTTTACCAAATGAAAAACCAGGTGTATATGATGATTTAGGAAAACGATTTCCTGGAGGAGATAGATATCCTGGTTTTACTAGTTTCCTAGCCGCTAGGATGTCCGCTTATTATGCATATCATATGTCAGGAGTAAATGATCCTTCGGAAGATCTAGATTTAGTGGAATTACATGATGCTTTCACAATTAGTGATATACAAACTTATGAAGATATAGGGATTCGGCCGTATGGTGAAGGAAGAGACTATATAGAATCAGGCGACGCCTATGTTATAAATCCAATTACCAAAAAACCAGGTAAATTACCAAGTAATCCCTGTGGTGGGTTGATTGGTTGTATGCATGCAGTAGGGGCAACGGGGCTCATGCAAATTGCCGAAATTGGGTACCATATTTGGAACCGATGGGATGAAATCCACGAATCAGAAGAAAAATGGAAAAAATTTGATCGAAAAAAACCAAAAGATTGGACAAGTTTGCAAGTTAAGGGAGCGAAGAGAGGATTGGCTATTTCACATGCAGGTGTTGGTTCTCATGTAACATGTACTATTTTAATGAATCCAAATAATCTATTAAAGGAGGATTAGAAAAATGCCAAAAACAGAAAAAGAAAAAGGTTTTGTAGATATTGTTAAAAAAAGATATAAACCTAAAGGAGCATTTCATATTATTGAAGCAAATCAACCTATTTATAATAAGGATACAGGAAAATTAGCAGGTGTTACGAACCCTAGAGATATGACATATATACATTCATATGGTGGAGAAGCCGTATTTTTTGATTCTCTCGGTAAAGGAAGGCTTATGGCGTCTAGATGTGATAATAAAAAATGTGAGACAAAAGGTTCAATTTATGAACCATTTAGGATTTTTTGCCCAGATTGCCTAAGAAAAAATACCGTTATAGATATTACTGAAAAAGCTCAAAAAACAGCAAAAATACACTCATTTATTATTACTCATCGTTCTGGAGCCTTTAATACACTTCCAAAACCAATAAAATTCATAAACATTGAATTTGATGAAGAAGTAGTTACTATTCTTATGAGCGTGTTAGTTGTCGGAGAACCAGAAATAGGAAAAAAAGTTGTACCAATCTTTCGAACCAAGAATTCAACATATACAATTATGGATTTAATGTTTGTTGTTGAAGGTACAAAAGAATCAGAGTTACCTGAAGATTTTACATTCTAATTTTATTTTTTACAACTCTTTTTTTTATTTAAACAAGCATTTTCATTTCACTTTAAAAATTTTTTGGAAATTCTATTAAACCTAAATAGAACCTTCGTGGTAAAAAACCAACAAATACTAAAGAACTATTCTTTATTTTTATTGAAAAAATTAATCATTCAATATGAGGAATTATTAATACAAATAATTTTGCTAAAGATTTCATGAGTGCAAAAACTATAGTTACATGACGTCCAAATTATAAACATGAAGCTACTATAAAATAGAAAAATAAGCTTTAAAAAAATTTTATTTTATCTCCCTTTTTTAAAAATCTATTTATTGAAATGATGAGTTCTCTTATAGAAGATCTTTTGTTAGAACGTAAGTTATAACACGATACTAAAATAAGTAAAAAGTAAAAAATTTTATTTATAGTTGCTATTCGGTTTAGATGTCTATTTATAACATTACATGTTCTTGTTTTAAGTGAAATATTTTTCTTGCCTCTTCACCTTGAGCAATTTCGCGTCCCGAAATCTCAGCAACCTTCTTAGCCCATGCTACTTGCTCATAACTGCCTTTAGCTAATTCTCCTGTAACAATACGAGTATTATCTTCTAATCCAACACGAATATGCCCTCCCAAAGCTGCAGCACATAATCCAGCTTGAAATTGTTGTTTAGAAACACCACATACACTCCATGTAGCTTCTGGAGGTATTAGATCTAGCAGCAAAGCGAGATTCTTTGGGGTGAATGGAATTCCTCCGAGTACGCCCCATACAAATTGGAAATGTAATGGTTGTGTGAATGTACCTTCTTGTCTATTTAGAAAAATCATATTATACAAGCCTCCTAAATCGTAAATTTCCATTTCTGGTTTAGTTCCAGCCTTTTTCATCTCTTTCGCAAATTTTGAAATCGTTCTAAATGTATTTGCAAAAATATTATCTGCTCCCATACCCACTTTTCCTGTTCGGTAATCACCGACTGCAAAATTCATGGAAGCTGTATTTAAAGATGCTAGGGGAGGTTTAAATGTTTGAACTGGCGCTATTCTTTGTTTATCAGTTGCAACTGAACTAATAGCAGTACTTAAATTGATTATTACATCTGGTGCTTTTGATTTAATATTTTCTAGAACTGCTTTTATTAACTCTAACTCATGCGTTGGATTACCTTTTTCTGGATCTCGAGCATGAATGTGGACAATCGCAGCACCTGCATCATAACACTTTTTTGCTTCATCTCCAAATTCTTCTGCAGTATAAGGAACATCTGGATTATTAGCTTTAGTTGTAATTGCACCAGCTAATGCTGCTGAAATAACTAACTTATTTTCTGGGTTTGATTCTGACATTTAATATCACATTTTTTTTATTTTGTTTGGATTTATTTTAAAAAGAAAAATTAATTGTTTAGTAGAAATTACACATCTTTCTATTTAAACTTTAAAAGATCAAAATTCTCTGAAGCAAAAGCTTCTAATTCTTTGAACAAAATTGAGTAAATTTCACTTTAAAAATCAACTAAAATGTTAAAAATATCTATTTTACTAATTTCAGTTAAACTCAATTAGATATTTTTTTTATATAATTCAACCAATATAATAATAAGTTGAATTATAAATAAAAAAAAGAGAAAATCAAAAATGGATAAAGAAGTTGCTGTTGTTGGAAGTGCTCAAACAAAATATGAAGCTGACAAAATTGATTTACCAATATCAGAACTTTTTTTAAATATATGAGGAAATAAATATGAATCTTAGAGAATTAGTTAAAAGCCAAGCAGAAAAATATAAGGATAAGGTTTTTTTATATTGGAAAGATATGACGGTCTCCTATTCTCAATTGGATGCATTATCAAATAAAGTAGCGAATTTTTTATACGATTTAGGTATAAGAAAAGGAGATAAAGTAAGTGTTTATTTACCAAATATGCCCGAATTCGTGTATTTATATTTAGGTATCCCTAAAATAGGAGCAGTTACTGGTCCTGTAAATGCTTTGTTTAAACCTAGAGAAGTGAAGTTTGTCGTTGGACATTCTGAAGCTAAAGCAATTGTTACTATTCCGAAATTCATGGAAAGAGTAAATCAAATTAAAGGAGAGCTTCATAATTTAGAATATATCATCGTAATCGGGAAATCTGTTGAAGGAACCTTAAATTATGGTGAATTAATGGAAAAGGCTTCACCTGATGCTCCTCCTGAGGTGGATATCGATGAAAAAGAAGACCCTGCTGCCATACTTTATACTTCAGGAACCACTGGTTTTCCTAAAGGTGTATTACAAACTCATTTTAATATTAGGAGAAATGCTGAAATGATACGAGATTTCTTAAAAGCTAATGAACACTTTCGATTTATGCTAATTTTACCATTATTCCATGTTAATGCTCAAATAGTCACTGTCATGGCCCCACTTTCAATAGGAGCGAGCTGTATATTAACACCTGGATTTTCAGCTCAAACACATTGGGAAACTGTTGCAAAATATAAAGCATCTAGTTTCAGTTGTGTTCCAACAGTGCTCTCTGTATTACTTAGAATGCCACATGAAAATCTGGATCTTTCTTCATTAAAATTTATTATTTGTGGAGCTGCTCCTTTACCTGTGGAGGTATTTAAGGAATTTGAAAAAACATTTAAATGCAAAATTGTTGAAGGTTATGGCCTCACTGAGGGTACATGCGCTTCTTCAGTTAATCCGATACCTACCGAAACCGAAGATAGACGAAAAGTTGGTAGTATCGGTATACCTTTACCAGGGAATGAAATGAAAATTGTTGATAGTAATGGTAATGATGTTCCTGCCAATAACAAAGGTGAAATTGTTGTTAAAGGAGATAATATTATGAAAGAATATTTTAAAAATCCAGAGGCAAACGCAGAAACTCTTAAAGATCGTTGGTTATATACAGGAGATATTGGTTATATGGATGATGATGGATTTTTCTTCATAACAGATCGCAAAAAAGATATGATAATCCGAGGTGGAGAAAACATATATCCACGTGAAATTGAGGAAGTGATTTACTCTCATCCAGCAGTCTTATTGGGTACCGTTATTGGAGTGCGGGATGAGATTTATGGAGAACTTCCGAAAGCTTTTATTGTATTGAAAGAAGGAGAATCTATTACTGAAGAAGAAATTATCGCATATTGTAAAAAACATCTGGCTGATTTTAAAGTTCCGAAATATGTGGAATTTAGGACCAGTTTACCTCAAACACCTACAGGAAAGATAATGAAACAACCACTTCGTGAAGAGGAAGAAGCTAAAACAGGGAGAGTATTTAGCACTTAAAATATTTCTATTTTTTATTTTTTAAAATAATTTTAAATCCATTTTTTCTTTAGAAGTCAATTTTTAAAAGTTTTTATAGATGATTCATTCAATATTATAATTATTTCTAAAACAATAAAAAAGAGAAAACGAAAAATGGATAAAGTGGCAATAGTTGGATGTGCTCAAACAAAATATGAAGCAGAAAAAATTGATTTAACAATTTCAGAACTTGTTTTTGAAGTTGTTAAAAAGCTACATAATGAGTTAGGAATTACAAATGATGATGTTGGCTGTGTAATTACCGGTTCTAACGATTTCAATGATGGAAGAACAATAGCGAATATGGCTATTCAAGATGCTGTTGGGTCAGTTAGGAAAGCAGAATCTCGAGTTTCTGGAGATGGAGCATTTGCCTATGTGTATGGAGCTATGAGGATTCTTTCTGGAGAATATGATACTGTTTTAGTTGTTTCACACTCTAAATGCTCAGAAGGTGATCAATTTCTTATAAACAATTCAATATTTGACCCTTTTTATCAACGACATTTAGGTCTAGATCAAATTTCTTCTGCGGGCTTAATGGCAAATATGTACATGAGTAAATATGGCATTACTGAAGCACAAGCTGCAAATGTGGTGACAAAAAATCGAAAAAATGCTATTAATAACCCCTATGCTCATCTACAAAATAAAGTTTCTATAGATGACGTTTTGAATTCACCTATGTTGGCTTATCCCTTAAAAGAATTAGATTTTCCCCCATATAGTGATGGAGCAGTTGCAATGCTACTCACTAATGAGGAAAATGCTAAGAAGTTTACTGATACACCTGTATGGTTAAAAGGATATGCTAGTTGTACTGATGCCTATTATCTTGGACATCGAACTATGACTGATTTAATAGGTTTGGAGTATGCAGCAAAAGAAGCTTTTAAAATGGCTGAAATTAAAGATCCAATCAAAGAACTAGATGTAGCAGAAGTTTTTGAAGCTTTTTCTGTGCATGAACTTATGATTTATGAAGCTTTAGGATTCTGTGGAAAAGGAGAGGGTGGAAAATTTATCGAAAGTGGAGAAACACAAATAGATGGATCAATTCCAGTAAATCCATCCGGAGGAGTATTATCTAGCAATGTTGCAATGGCTAATGGCTTAATTCGTGTAGCAGAGATTGCCTTACAATTAATGGATAAAGCAGAAAAGCGACAAATATCTGAAGCAAACACAGGATTAGCTTACGGAATGAATGGGATATGTTCACAAGGGAATTGTGTATTAATATTCGGAGGTGAATAAAAAATGCCAAAAAATAATGTAGCAATTGTAGGAATAGGGCAAACTAAATTTAGAAGTAAGAGAAGAGATGTGAATATTCCCGAAATGATCTATGAGGCTGTTAAAATGGCACTTGATGATGCTCAAATGGAACCTAAAGACATTGATGCCATTCTCATTGGTAATATGGATCATTTTGAGGGCATTAATTTCTCTGAGATGTGGTGTGGGATTGATGCTGCTCCAGGATATTTAAAACCTGTGGTAAAAATTGCCACTGGAGGAACAACAGGTTCATCTTTAGGAATTTGTGGATATTATAATATAGCTTCTGGAATTTATAAAAAGATTTTAGTCGTTGGATGGGAGAAACTTAATGAGGGAGGGGCTACTACAGGAATAATCACGGCATTTGATCCCGTATGGGAACGTCCCTCATTAGCAGGAGCGCTAGGCCCACTTGCTTTAATGGCAAATATGTATGCTGCAAAATATGGAATTACATCTGAACAAGCAGCAAAGGTAACAGTTAAAAATCGAAGTAATGCTGCTAATAATCCATTCGCACATTTACAAATGCCTAATATTACTTTAGATTATGTAATGAATTCGCAAATGATATCTTATCCTCTAAGGTTGCATGATTGTTGCCCACAAAGCGAAGGAGCTTGTGCTGTTATTTATGCAAATGAAGTAGAAGCAAAAAAAGTAACAGATAATCCAGCGTGGTTTAAAGGTGTCTCAACAGCTCATTATTACACGTTTGGTACAGATGATATCATGTATAACCTTCCAACAGCAACCATAGCATCAAAAAAATTATATAAAAAAGTAGGAATTAAAGATCCTGTTAAAGATCTTGACGTAGCAGAAATATATGAACCAACTTCATGGTCAGAACTGAGTTGGACTGAAGCATTAGGTTTTGTAGAATTGGGTGGTGGTGGAAAATTGTTAGACGAGGGTATTACCCAAATGAGTGGTGAATTACCCGTGAATCCTTCTGGAGGCGTATTAAGTACTAATCCGATTGGTGCAACAGCATTAGTTCGATTTGCCGAGGCTGCAATACAAGTTATGGGTCGAGGTGGAAAGCGACAAGTACCAGATGTAGAAACTGCATTAGGCATGGGTTTTGGTGGTAGTCTATGGACAGAACTTGCAATATTAGGAAAAGATCCAAGTCCATTGAGGTGATAAAGATGGGAAAAAAAGAAATAGAATTTCAGATTAAATGGAAAACAGATTTGCCCTATAATTATTCTATCGGGAAGTTGGCAGTTAAATTTTTTGAGGAACTTAAAGAGAATAAGAGCATTATGGGAAGTAAATGCCCTAAATGTGGTAAAGTGCATATGCCCCCGAGAGCTGTTTGTGCAGATTGTTTAATAGAGATGAAGCTTGAGGATATGGTTGAACTTTCTCCAAGAGGTACTCTTGAAGGGTTCACAGTAGTCAATTATCCTTTTATTGATCCAACTACAGGAGGAATGCGTCCATTCCCTTATGGTTATGGAATATTCAAGTTAGATGGTGCCGATACTTATATGATGCATTTTGTAAATGAAACTGATCATACTAAATTCAAAATAGGACAACGTGTAGAAGCTGTGTTTAAAGAGAAAAGAGAAGGAAATATTGGAGATATTCCTTATTTTAGAATTATTAGAGAGGGATAGGAGGGATAAAAATGAGTGAAAATAAAGAGAAGAAAATATTTAAAGGGAGGATTAAAGTCCCATATAAACATACTGCTGGAGCATATGTTGAAAGATTTATTACTGAAATAGGAAAAAATCATAAGATTATGGGTGTTAAATGTCCAAAATGTGGTAAGATATTTGTACCTCCTAAAATGGTATGTTTTGAATGCTTTGAGAAGATGGAAGACTGGGTAGAACTTGGAAACCAAGGAACTATTAAAGGTTTCACTGTTGTCTCACATTCAACGCCTGTTTTGCCTTTAAAACCTCCTTTTGCTTATGCTATAATTACTCTTGATGGTGCGAGTACTGATTTTGTACATATTATAAATGAGAGTGACCCAAAAAAGTTAAAAGTCGGGATGCGCGTCGAAGCTGTGTTTAAAGAGAAACCAAGAAAAAGGATATTAGATATTGAATACTTTAAACTGATTTAAATATTAATATTAAAGAATTTTTTCTTCTTCTATTTTTTTTAAATGTTATTTGCTATTTTGTATGCTCTATGAACAGCGTCTAGGACAGTTTGCGGTTTTCTTACATCTCCAATTTTCTCTAATTCAATATTTTTAAGCTGTTTTATCTCTTTATAAAGAACATTGTTAGGTTCTACTCCAGTTGCATAATAGACTATATCAACATTATTAATTAATTGTTCTTTATCAGCAGTATCAAGATAACTTACAAAATTTTCTCCAATCTCTTTTACTTTTGCACCAGTATGAAATTTAATTCCTAGAGCATCACATTTATCGAGAAGGACCCATTTAGTTGTTTTTCCTAGAGCTGACCCTAACTTTGGTAGCTGTTCCAATACAGTAACTTTATTTCTTCCAGCATGTAACATGTTTAAAGCTGTTTCTGGCTCTAAGGCATTGTAGAACGTAAGAAAATCAAATGCTTCAAGACTTAAAGAACCATATTTAGCTAAATAAATAGCTAGTTCGATACCGGTTGCCCCTCCACCAATAATAACGCTATTTTTTCCAATTGGAGCATCCATACTAAATACTTCATTAGCCCAATAAACATTTTTTCTGTCTATTCCTGGAATTGATGGCTTTATTGGTTTTGACCCAGTTGTTAGAAGAACTACATCTGGATTGAATTCTTTAACGGTATCAATTGTAACTTCTTGTTCGAGATGCAGGTGAATTCCATATTTTTGAATCCAATATGAATAATTATCAATCATTCTCTTAAACTCATTTCTTCCGGGAGGAATCCAAATAATGTTTAATAATCCTCCAATTTTATCATCTTTTTCAAAAATGTGAACCTCATGACCTCTCATTCCAGCAACTCTGGCGGATTCTAATCCTCCGGGACCCGCACCAATGACCATTACTTTTTTCTTTTCTTTTAAAGGTTTTAATTCTGTCTTGGCTTCTCTACCTGCTCGTGCGTTCCTTAAACAAGAAATAGGCACTAATTTAAATATCGCGTCAAAACATCCTTGATTACAGCCTACACAAGACATTATATCTCGAATTTCATAATTTTTTGCTTTCATTGGTAAATAGGGATCTGCTATTAATGATCTACCCATACAGATAGCATCTGCTTTTCCTGCCATCAAAATTTGTTCAGCTAATTCAGGATTATTGATTCTGTTGGAAGCAAAAATAGGAATGGATACTTGATTCCTAACATTTTCAGCTAAGTATGAATAACACCCTTCTGGAACATCCATAGTTGTTTGGGGTGTTTTGGTTTCATGCCAACCTCCTGTTACATTGAAGTAATCCAAATACTTACCTAGTCTTTCAGCTATAACAGCTTTTTCTCTATAAGTATTACTTCCTGGAACAAAATCGTCACCAGAAATACGATATCCAATTACAAAATCGTCCACACTTGATCTCATTAATTCAATTGTTTCAATGGGAAATCTTAAACGATTTTCGAGATTACCACCATATTCATCAGTTCGTATATTTGTTTTTGGAGATGTAAATTGACTAAATAGATAACCAGCATTAGCGCATATTTCTACGGCATCAAATCCTGCTTTTTCTGCTCGGACTGTAGCATCAGCAAAAGCTTGTTGCTCTCTTTTAATATCTTCAAGAGTCATCTCTCTCGGAGTCGTTTTACTGAAGTTACTATACACAGCAGATGGAGCAATTGGGGCTTTCCCAATTATTTGGGGATATGTGTAAGCTCCACTATGGTATAATTGGCAAACCACTTTTACATCTTCTCTAGCTTTATGTATAGCTTCAGTAAATTCTGTTAATTTTGGAAGATATTCATCACTTTCAACTGAAATCATCATAGGGACCCCTTTTCCATAAAGATCTACATAACATCCTCCAACAATTAACATTCCAGCCCCACCCTTTGCCCTTTCAACATAAAAATCAATTAGTTCTTTAGTGATAAAACCATTATTTGCAAGGTTAAGATTCAAAGCAGGCATAACGATACGGTTGGAGACCGTCATATTCCTAATTTTAAAGGGTGAAAATAATTTAAAGAACTTCAATTTTAATCCTCAACACAAATATAATTTTTAATTAAGAATAACATGGTAATTTATTAAAATTTAATTAGAATAAAAAAAAGTGAGCTATTTATTATACGTTTTAGTAAAGATGACAGCAGTTTAAATTATTTAACGAAAGCACTTGGTTTTTTTCATTAAAAGAGGGAAATAAATAGTTTTTTTATCCAAATAAAATTATAATACTCAAAAATTAAATTTTAGAAGAGAAAAAAAATGAATGAAAACGCTGTATTAATAGAGGAAAATGAAGATAAAACTATTACAACTATAAAATTGAATCGTTTAGAAAAAAAAAATGCCATGAATTATGATTTAATGGTCGGACTCCAAAAAGCAATTGATAAAGTTGAACGAACTGATGCTAGGGTTGTAATCATAACTGGAGGAGATGAATTTTTTAGCTCGGGTATAGATTTAAATTTTTTAACTGGTCAAGAAAAAGATCCTGAAGGTATTATTCCTGATTTAAGGATCCCAAGAAATTTTAGATATTTTGCAAACACATGGATCCATCCTATTTTTACAAAAATTGAAAAGATGGAAAAGCCTGTGATAGCTAAAATAAATGGGTATTGTTATGGAATGGCTTTTGAGTTGGCTTTAGCATG
>CAYPFJ010000062.1:0-22974 GCA_964409945.1 uncultured archaeon
AATCCTTTATCGTGAAGTGTAAGTGTTGCAGGGGCACCTACTCTTACTTTTTTATTTGCCTCTTCTGATGTGAAAGCTCGCCATTCGGGACCTGCATCTATAGTTCTTTGACTTAATACTAAACCACACACACCGCAAACTATCTCACCACGAGAATCATCTGAGATTAAATTTTCATTACCACATTCTGGGCATAAATTAAAAGTTTTTTGAGGGAATGAAAGATCCAATAACGTCAACCCTTTAAAAATTCTCTTCTTTAATTTTCATAATTAATCTAGCACATTTAAATGTTTGCGTTTTGAGGATTTATCCATTAATAAGAAACTTAATTTTTCATTTTTGAATTTTCGATTAGATCGAAAAATTTTAATAAGTTCATTGTTTCACTTAATATAATGCGACATTATTATAAAGCACATGGAAAGCACTGTTATCTTCGCTCTTTTCAATCAAAATGTCCAAAGTGTAATGCTGATGTTTTATATTGGGAATGCACTCATGGATGTAAAGTTTTTTTTGAATATCCCCCTTATGGAAAATTGGTAAGACATTTTTGTCGGTATCATAAGGGTTCACTTAATGTAAAGAAAAAATTTCATGTTATTGTTAAAAAACCAAAAGGACTGCTAGAAAATCAATCTCCAAGTTGTCCCATATGTGGGAAATTATTTAGAAATAGTATTAGTTTAGAAAATCATTTGGAAAATTTAAAGAAAAATGATATTAATCATAAGCTTTTTTTTGAGAATAGAATTTCCTTTGAAAATGAATATAAAGTAAGTATTAAAAAAGGTTTGGAGCACATTAAATCTCGTGATCAATCGTGTTTTGGTAAAATTAATTTAAAAAAAGAGAAAAAAATTGGCTAAAATTATCTATAGATAAATTTTTAATAAATTAGTATATAATTATTTTATAACAAAACTTAATGATTTTAGACTTTATTTTATTTTAAAATTCCCAAAAGAAAGAGGAAAAAAAATGCCAGTAGATCCCGCAACCGCAGTTTACAATTTGATGCATTCAGATCCTAACATTATCGCAGCTGTAGTAATTAAAGGAAGAGATGTTGTTTATACAACAGATAATTGGGATGTTAGCGGAGATGTTGATAGAGTAGTATCAAGTTGGACTGGTCAAAATGCTCAATTCATAATACTTTCTGGAGTAAAATATTCAGTATTGCAAATGGAGACTGAACGTTTAGTTGCTATATCTTTAAAAGGTGAAGGAAGTATATGTGCAGCAAAAGATGAAGAGCATAAACTTATATGCTATCTTCAACCAGATGGAGATGCCCGTGGAGCTATAATGGATGTTCAAAGAGCAGTAGGGACTATGCGCACACAAGGACCATATATGGATGTTGGCACTCAAATGGGGGAAACAACGGTTCAGATGGGTGGTATTGCTTCTGCGGAGGTTACAGCTTCAGCAGGGACTGTTTCCAGTTTAGATCCTCAATTAAAAGGTGAAATACAATCGTTTTTAGACTGGATTAAAGATACTGAAGGTTTAGCGGGTTATATAAATTATTATCTTCAACAAAACAATACTCAAATAATTTCTGAGTTATCAAGAATTTATAATAACCTAAGACAGATTTTTGGTGTTTAAGTAAAACATTAATCAATAATAGTTCTTCTAACAATTGTTATTTATCAATATATTCGATACCTAGTTTATACTTAAATTTTTATCCGGATTTTTATAATTATAAATAGAAATTATATTTTCAATTTCAAAAGATATAAATTTTTTAATATTATAGGTGATCTTAATAATTAGACAACTCAAAATTTCATCGAGTGAGATTTTTGGCTAAAAAGAAAATAATTAAGGAGAATAAACCGACTATTTTAAAAAAAACAAAGAGTAAGACTACGTGCGAGGAAATGAAAAAGAAAAAACCCGCTAAAAAACCATTAAAAAAAGAAAAAGAATTAAAAACTGAATATTCATCAAAGGTAGAGCTTGAATTAGATATCCCAATTGTTCCTGAAGCACCTAAGAAAAAAGAGAAGTTAACATTAGCTACTTCTAATTTATCTACTGATGTATTAGAAAGAATGAAAAAGATTGAATCGCCTGATATTAAGGTAGTATTAGTAAATTGTGAGAGATGTAAAGCTGTTATCCCCATTCCAATTCCAAAAAAAGCAGTTTTACAATCAGAATTACCCGTAGTTCCTATAAGTTATGTTCATAAAAATATTCAGAAAGAAGATCAACATTGTTTAACAATCCATCTTGATCATGATTTTGATATTCGAAGACAGAGAATATCTGATGTAGTTATATCTTCTGATTAAAACTTATTAAAATTTCATAAGATAAAAATAATTAAGAAAGCAATTAAAACAGGAATAACACATAAACAGCATAAAAATCCATACCAGCTCTTTTTCCAATTTATATATGTATTAGGGTTCAAGATTACTTGACAATTAGGACAATATTTTTGTTTTTGATCAACAATTTGTACTCCACAATTATAACAAATATTTATTTCGCTATTGAATTTTTTATAGTTTTTACCCTCGATTTTTAACACTTTAGACTTTCTTTAGAATTCAATTATTGAGATAATAACATATTATTATTTGCTATTTAAATATAATTTTTAAATATAATTAAATAATATAAGCATTGTTGTACTATAGTATCTATTTTTATTGTATAATTAAAATCTAAAAGCACAATTATTTATAAAAATGAAATCCATTGCTGAAGATAATATAGAAATTGATGAAATTACAGTATACTTAAACCTTTTTAAATTACATAAGAGTTTTCTATTATTAATTTCTGATCAACCAAATATGGGGATCGGGAATATAACTTTAGGAAGTCCTTCAGCAATTAAAGGATTAAAATCATTAACAGCTTCTTATAATTTATTTGGTGTGGATAAAAAATTGATGAGTACTATTATAGCTGAAAGAGCTGCAAATATACTTAAGGCACCAGTACTTCTTCTGTTGTTTTTAAAGAGCAAAAAGAGTGATGAGGAATTATTAAAACCTTTAGTGAATTTTCTGAATAAGACTTTAAAAAAAGTACTTGAAAATTTGAAATAATGCAGGGAGTGGGATTCGAACCCACGAAGAGCTATCTCACCGGATATCTCATTAGTTATTATGTTAATCAACGGATAATATAATAATCAGATCTTGAGTCCGGTTATTGAGGATTATTTTCCAAAAAAGTCCGGCACCGTTGACCAACTTGGTTATCCCTGCTTGAAGAAATATTCATTATTTTATATATTCATTAAATAAAATTATTATTTTAATTTTTACCAAAATTTATCAAAATCCAAAAAAAGTATTAATAAGTGCCAAGTAAATATCCAAATTAAGCAAAGAAACTTGGTACTATCATTATTAACATCATTACAACTAACATCACTATTAAAAAAACGCATTGTAATCTTCCTTTTTTCTTCTGTTTTCTCTCTTTGTTAAGATAATTATCCCGACAAGCTTGACTACAAAATTTTTTATCAGTAGGCATTGCTTTGCCACATATTGGACAATGACTATGGGGCCCCCATTTTTTTTTTATTTGATCTTTCCATGAAGATTGAGACATTTTTTCACTCGAGTTTAAGAGGGTTAATATAGGATAATAAAAATTAGAAGATTAAAATAATTTATCAAAGATTTTCATTCAGTTATAGTGGTACAAGTTATATCTTCTTCACCATTCCAATATTTTTCAAATTCTTTTAGATCTTTACCAGACATAACTCTAATATGAAGTTTACTTCTTTTTAAAATTTGTAAAGATACTGCATCAAAAATGCGATATTCCCCGGCTGCTGCTTGCTTATCATCATGTAGATTTAGTATAATTTCTTGTAAGTCAGCATAAGTTAAGTGTTTCAACAATTTAGCATCATTAAATTTCTTTGGATCTTTATCATAAATACCTTCCACATCTGTAAGAACCACTAACTCTTCAGCTGTTATAAATTCAGCTACTTCGAGAGCAACTGAGGTTGTAGATTGGCCAGGTTGTAATCCTCCCATTATAATAATTTTTCCAAAAAGCAATGCTGTAGAGAGTTCTTCTATTGATTTTGGGACTAAAGGATAAGCGATATCTTGAAACGCAGATATGAGTAATTTAGCATTTATTCGAGACAGATCAATTCCAAATGTGTCACACAATGCTTCATTTCCTTGAAAAGATCTTACTGCATTTATATATTCTCTTGCAATTTCTCCACCGCCACAAACAATAACATGATGTCCATAATATTTCTTTTTTTTTAAGATTCGACAGAAATTTTGAATTTTTTCCTTATTAAGTTCTTTATCTTCAGTAAATAATAATGACCCCCCGATTTTTATGACGATATTTTTATCTTTCAATAATTATCACTCAATAAGATTAGTTTATTAAAATCCTGTCAATATTGAAGAGTATTTTTAATTTGATATATATTTTTTTGAGTATTTAATATTACCCTATGAAGATCTTGTTAATTAGCTTTATTTTTTGATCTTTGTATAAAAGACTCAAAAATACTTTTGAAATTTCATTTTGCATACTGAAGTTGAAGCTATTTGGAAAAACAATTTAAAATTCAAAAAAGTACATTTCATTATTCTTTTTTCAAATTTTGAAAAAGTAGGAGAATCTATTGAATTATTAACAAAATTTGGCAATTTAGCTAAGGAAGGGAGACCAAAAATTCATAGTGCTCCAGAAAAGATAATTTTTAGTTTAAAATCAATAGATATGGATATTGAGATGATCAGGATTTATTGATTTAATAAATAAATCAATATTTTAATAATCATAATGATAATCTTAAATTTAAGATAAATTAAATGTAATCATATTCGAATTGAGACTCATATTCCTAAAAAATTTTAAGGTAACTTCTGCATATTATTTAACTAGAAAAAGTAAAATTTTTTATAAGATATCTAATGGTTAATTTTAAAAATTAAATTTAATCTCTTATCGATGCAAAGTAAAACACGAAAAATTACATTAGGAACAAAAGAATGGGCAGATAGTAATGTAAATTGCTATTATGGGTGCTCTAATGATTGCAGATATTGTTATGCTAAATTAATGGCTATACGATTTAAAAGAAAGACAGAGAATAATTGGAAAATAATGGAAGCAAAGAGACATTAGAACGATTGGCGAATGAATCTAATAGTATTATCAAAGATAAATACAATTATGGGTATAAAGATCTCAAAAAATTTGTCAAAAATCAGAATTCTAATATTTCAAAAGATATTTTAAAGTATGATCCAGATAAATCTTTTATTGATTATTATCTTTAAATAAAATTTGAGAAGAGAGACAGTATTTCTATCTTTCATAATATTTTCATTCAAATTTTCTTTGTATTAATATATAGTTAATTTGGTAAATTAAGTTACTTTAGAATGAAATTTAATAAATTTAAAAAAATTATAGTCGAAGTTCCTCACAGAATATCTGGATTTTTTGAAATAGTTGATCAAATTAACGGTGTAAAAATCAAGGATCCCGTGAGGATTGGATCTCGAGGTGCAGGTTTTTGCGTAAATGCAATAGGTAAAACTGAGATTAAAGCTCAAGTTATTGGTAATGACAATGATATTGAGCCCGAGATTTATATTAATGACGAAAAAGTAAACCAGAAGGCAGAAACGACATATTTTATTATCGATTATTTGAAAAATTATATTAAAAAATCATATAAAATAAGAATCAATCACTATTTTGAATTACCTGTTGGATGTGGTTATGGAGCTAGTGGCTCTGGGGCACTGGGAACCATATTTGGTTTAGATTATTTGTTTAATTTAAAATTAGCATATTTAGAAAAGGGAAAGATAGCACATATTGCCGAGGTTGTAAAAAGAACGGGTTTAGGAACTGTTTGCGGGCAATTAAATGGAGGTATGGGAATCTTGATGGAACCGGGATTCCCATGTGTATATGAGAGGATTAAAGTACCACAAAATTTAAAAATTATATGTGGATCATTTGGAGTTATTCATACAAAATCAATTTTGACAGATCCAATTTTAAATATAAAAATTAAAGAAGCGGGCAATAAAGCCCTGAAGAGATTAAAAATAGATCCAAATATTAAAACATTTATCGAAACATCCATAGAGTTCGTGAAGCAGACTGAAATTCTTGATATTCTAGATTTATCAAAAATAAAAGAATTAATTGAAAATTTGAACAAATTAAACATAATTGGTGCTAGTATGAATCAGTTAGGTCGTTCAGTTTATGCAATATGTAGAAAAGAAGGAGAAAAGGAGGTTTTAAGTGTTTTGGAATCCTATAAACCTGAAATTAACATCTTTATCACATCCATCCATGAAAATTCATCAATTAAGTTGAAGAATAAATAAAATTTTTTTATTTAAATATTCTTATAGTGAATCGGAAATATTTAAATTAAGTTTTTTTAATTATATTAAAGAATAAAATAAATTTTCCTATTTTTTGTATAATTCTGTTTTTAACTCCTCAATAAGTTGTGCTTTAATTACTCCATTATTTCTATCATAACCTTCACATACTACCGTTCTTACTCCGATAATATCTGGTGAAATATCATTTATTAAAGGAATATCTTTCTTCCTTAAATTCCCCGCTAATGCAACTTCAAGATCATATTCTTTCGCTTTATCTTTAAATTGAATTAATTGATCAAAATTCAGAAAATCAAATATTCCTTTTCCATCTTTAATGTAAGTATCAAGCATGGCAATATCAGATCTGGATTCTGACGCGATAGTAGGAATACTCATAAATTCTGGTGATGTTTCCATTCGTATACGATCTGCGTATCCCGCTGCAACAATTTTAATATTTTCATTATATTCTCTTACTGCTTTAACAACCTTTCTCATTAAGTATATAGCATCTTTTTCGTTTTTAGGCCCTTTTAATCCAATTTTTATTATATCTGCGCCAGATACTGCTGCTCCTAAAGCGGCTAATGATGCTGAACCGGGTAGATTCGGAAAATCTCCAATTGTAGCACTTAATAATTGATGACTCCGGTTGGGAATTAAAACCTTCATTTCTTTAATAATCCAAGGAAAATTTGCTCCTAATGACCCCTCCTCTGGATTTTTACAATCAATATAATCTACTTGACTAGCAATAACAATTTTTGCTTCTTCAATCGTTTTAGGACTAATTAAAAGTTTGATATTATGGGGCATTATGTATCTAATTATAATGTAAAAATATTAAAAAATTTAATTAGGATTGAAATTTAGAAAGTTGGTTCATTTTAAAAAATTAACAAGTTTACTGCTATTGTTCATAATTATTCTTTATACTGTTTATGGTGAAAAATATTACTTAAATTTATGAATTATAAAAGGAATAATAAAATCCAAAACATTTATTTTTGTATAATTTTATATAAAAATTTATATTAAATCATTTTTATTAAATACAAAAAAACAATTGTGAATTTATTATGTCACCTAAAGAAATTACAAAAGTGGATATAACTAATGAAGTTTTTAAAGAACCAATAGAAGTAATTAATCAATTATCTTCAAACTTAGGGTTAAATTACACTAAAGTTATACAAACTTATGTTATGGAAGATCGACGACTAAACTTAACGTTAGAGGATCAAGGTAATAGTTATTTCAAAGGTAAAGTTGTATGGATTGGAAATAAGAAGGATGATACAGAAGGATCTATTTTTTGTGTTGATACAAGAGAAGAATTGAAACAAATTAGTCCTACTGCAGAGAACACTGAAACTGTAATATTAGATATTAAAAAAGAATTAATAAAAGTGTCTACAGCATCAAAAACCAAATGTTCTGTTTGTGGAAAAAATATAGAGATTTTTGATGAGGTTACTGGCTGTCCTATTTGCGAAGCAAAAGCACATCGAGAGCATTTAACAGATTGGGTTAGAATGAAACATACATGTCCAGTTTGTAAGAAATCCTTAAACGTTTCGAGTACTGGTGTTATTTTTATCGATTGATTCCATAAAACTAATTGAAATGTCTTAATTTTTCAATATCTATTGTTCCATCATATAAAGCAGTTGCGATTAATATACCCGAGAAGTTTTGTTCTTTATAATCTAAAATATCTCTATAATTTTTGATCCCTCCACCAACGAAGATATTTCCAGTAAAATTATGTAATAGATCCAAATAGAATGGTGGAATTCCTCCAATTTTCTGACCAACTCTAAATAAATCTAATAGAATGATATTTTTAATACCTAGAGATTCAATTCTTTTTATGAGGTTAAACGGATTTTGAGTTTTTATATCCTTTGCACTTGATAAGATCTGTCCATTATACATATCAATACTTATTATTATTTTATTACGATCTAAGATTTGTAAACTTTGATTAATAAGTTTAAAACTTTTAATAGTTTCTAATCCTAAAATTAGATTTTTAATTTTAAATCTTGAGAAAAGATAAATATCTTCAAGATTAACAATTCCAGGATCCAGTATTATATTCATATCTGAAATATCTAAAATTTGTTTTAAAATTGGAAAATTTGGGGTTTTATTTATTATAGAATCTAAATCTGCGACATAAAATTCATTAAAATCATACTTTTTTTTAAATAGTTGAATAATCTCAACTGGGTTAGATGACTGAAATAAATTTGATTTTAAAGGATTGTATTTAGTTCTTTCCCCCTTTATGGCATGAACTGCCTTAGAATTTAAAATATCTATAACGGGTATGATTTTAAATCTTGTCATTTGCATCATTAAAACTTAATTAATAGAAATCTTAGAGAATATAAGATTATCAATTATCTCCTTGTAATTACCCCAATAAAATAACTTTGAAAAATTACCTTTATTTAATACTCTTTAATTTTAAAAGAATATCTTTTTTTAATTACAATTAAATAATTTTTTTTTTAAATAATCTCTACTAGAATATTTTTAATACAAGTGTAATTTTTTTGTGATTGAAATGAAAACTGAGGTTTATATAAATAAAATTATAGAGAATACGGGTTTAGCAAGAAAGGAGATCCAAAATTTAGTTGAAGATAAGAAAAATGAATTAAAGGGATTGATTTCTGATGAAGGCGCTTTATTTATCATAGCTAAAGAGTTGGGAGTTGATATTAAAAATGAAGATAAAGATCTGTTAAAAGAAATTGAAATTTATATTTCTGATATTACTCAAAATATGAAAAACATAACATTATTCGGTAGAATCAAGGATATCTATAATGTTAATAGTTTTAATAAGAATGATGGAAGCAAGGGTTTTGTTGGCTCTTTTCTACTACATGATACTACGGGAGATGCTCGAATCGTACTCTGGGATGATCAAGTAAAAGTTTTTAACGAATCTAATTTTGAAAAAAATGAACTTGTTAAAATTGATAATGGAAACGCAAAAAAAGGAAAATTTGGAGATATTGAAATACATGTAGGAAGTTATGGAAAAGTTATTTTATCTCCTGAAGATGTAGACTATAATAAATATCCCAAAATAACATTTAAATCTATTAATATAAAAGAAATTAATTTAAATCTTAGATCTTTATCCATAGAAGGAAAAATAATTCAAATTTCACCAATAAGAGAATTCACTCGAAAGGATGGTGAATTTGGAAGAGTAGGATCGTTAACATTATTAGATACTACGGGATCAATTAAAATTACCTTTTGGAATGAAGACACAGAAAAATTAAATAAATTAGAAATTAGTGATGTTGTATTGGTAACTAATTTAAATCCTCGATTAAGCACACTGGATTCGAAAACAATTGATCTAAATGCAAGTAAAAATACAAAAATTACCAAAAAAAATAAAGATCTCAATATTGAAGGAGAAGTTATTAAAAATATAAAAGCACTGCAGAATAGTAAAGGAGTTGTTACATTTAAGGGTATTATCACTTCAGTAGATAATATTAAAACTATATCTTTAAAATCAGGGGAAAATGTTTCTTTATTAGGTTTTATTGTTAGTGATAATACTGATGGAATTAGAGTTACTCTATGGCGTGAAAAAGCAGATGAATATTCAAAACTATTAACTACAGGACAGGGATTATCGTTGGAAAATGTTCTAGTAAAATATAGCAACTTTTCGAATAGAAATGAAATCTCTTTAATTAATGAATCAAAATTAGAGCTAAAAGATCTCGAAATAAAAAATCTTAAAAGCCTTAATTTAGAAAAAAAAGAGAAAGGAGCTAATTTTTCTGGTGATTACGCAAAGATAGACACTATTGAAGCTCCTGGTACGATCGAATTAAAAGGATTTATTGCCAAAGATCTTAATAATATTACGGTTTATGAAGCATGTAAAAATTGTTTTAAGAAAGTTGAAAATTGTACTTGTGGCAAAGGAGATGAGACTGAATTCCGGATGATCATTAATCTTATTATAGATGATGGAACAGGAACAATAAGAACTACTTTTATAGGAGATCAAGCAGAAAAGTTAATGGGTGTAGAGACTACTAAAATTGTACAACTAAAAGAAACACCCGAATTTGAGAAATTTCTAGAAAAAAAGTCATCAGAGTTTCTAGGAAAAGATATTATTGTGAAAGGTAGAGCTAAATTTAGTGATTATTCTAATCAATACGAGATATCAGTTTATGATTTTAAAGATATTAATATTAATGAAGAATTAGAGAGAGTTATGAAACAGATTGAAACTTGAGTGTTATACTTTTTAATATTCCTCTTATTTATTCGACTATTGTTTAAATTTCTAATGTAATTTAATTACTGAGAGTATTAAAATGGGGAAAATAGATATTATTGGACTAGGAGAGGTTGTTGTTGATTGGGTGGCTGAAATCCCCCATTTTCCTAAACCAGATGAGAAGATTGATGCTTTTGCCGAGAATTATTTCTCTGGTGGTGTAACGGCAAATTTCCTGGTAGCAGTGGCACGTCTTGGGATTTCTTGTGGATTTATTGGTGCCGTTGGAGACGATTCATATGGAGATTTTTTAATTAAAGAATTTAAAAGAGAAAGAGTAGATACTAAACTTACAATCATAAAAAAAGGAAAGCAAACTCCAGTAAATTTTATATTTGTTGTTAAAGGTGAAAAGACAATAATTCAATCTCCTCATATGTTAACTACGAAATTCGAACTTAAGGATTTGGAGGAATATTACTTGTCGGAAGCTAAAGTTTTGCATACAACATTAATTCACCCAGAAATATCAGAAAAAGTGATTAATTTAGCAAAGAAATTTGATGTAAAAATTAGTATTGATTTAGAATCTCAAATAGCTCAACGAGGTTGGAAAAAATTAAAAAAATTGTTACTAATGGCAGATATTTTAATTCCTAATAAAGAAGGAGCTAAGATGATAACAAAATGTAATACACCAGAAGACGCTGCTAAAACCTTAATTGAAAAAGGGATCCCCCTAGTAGTTATAACATTAGGGAATAGGGGTGCATTGGTTTTAACTAAAGAATTTCAAAATGAAATTCCCACTTATAATATAAAAAATATTGTAGATACAACAGGTGCGGGTGACGCATTTAACGGAGCATTTTCGGTTGCTTATTGGATTAAGGGATGGAGTTTAGAAAAATCAATCAAATACGCAAACGCCGCTGCATCCTTAAAAATCCAGAAGTTAGGTGCCAGAACAGGGATGCCTTATGATTTAGAGTTGAGAAAATTTTTGAAAGAAAATGAGAGAGATTTGTTTACTTAAATGTATGCTTAATAATAAGTTATTGAGATATTAAACAAATACTACTATAATTATTCGGATGCTGCATCATATCATTGTAGGTTTCTAATATTTTCTCTTCTGATAAATCTTTAAGATCTATATTGAAAGGCCAGATACCCATGATAATATCTCCTAAATTTTTCACATTTCCAATTAAATATCCTGTTTTCTTCTCATTTGATTTATTTGTATATAAAATAACAAGATAATAGTTATATGTATGATTAACTGTAGGATTTCCAATTATGAGAACTTCTTCAATATTTTGAAAACTAATTATATGTTGATGTATTTCGCTTAATTTTTTTAATTCTAAAGTAAATTTAGCGGGAATTGATATTAGCTTTTTAAATTCTAGACTTTTAAAACTTAGAGTAAGGTTTTTATGTTCAAATTGCTCGTGTGCCGTAAAGATTACTTTATATATAATAGAATCCATTGAAATTATGTTAATCTGATTTATTCAATAATTTTTTTAATACTTAAGTCTTCCAGCCTTTTATAGATTGTATAATGTGGTAATTTTTCATTTTCAACAATTATTCTTGAATAACAATATTTTCTTCAGGAAATCCAAGATCAATCAAGAATTTTTTCAATTTAAACCGATGATCTCCTTGGAGTTCGACTTCATTATCTCTTACAGTTCCACCAGAAGCGCATTTTTTTTTTGCTTTTGTTAGAATATTCTTAAGGTTTACTTCGAAATTTCCAACGAACGTGATTACAGTAACAACCCTCCCCCATTTCCTCCTAGCGTTAGAAATTATTATTTGTTGTTCATCGGCGCTCAAACTATCACATATACATAGTTCTTTTGGAAAACTACATATAGGACAAATCTCGTCTTCTTTAATGCTGTCTTATCACAACCTTTATTGTTAAAACTTTTTAAAATTTAGTTCTAAAAAATAATAGAATAAAATCTTATAAAAATCTTTTTTATTTTGGAAAGAAACTTTTATAAAAACAATACTTATTTAATTTGTTAGTTTTTTCACTGCAAATTTTTAGGATTTCAAAATTTTAAATTAAGCGTTACAGAAATTTAAATGAAATAAATGAAAGTAACTATTAATTACTAATTTCTCTCTAAGTTAATTCAGTTTTTAACCTAAATTTTCCAAAATTTAGAATTGACCTTCCTAATCAAAAAATATTTAAAGAAAAATTTTTATTATTTATCAATAAGCTTATTCTTAAAGTTAGAATATTATTGTGATAAATTAAAATGCAGAGCTCATGGATTTTTAAAGTAATTGTCGCGGGTGCGGGTGGCGTTGGAAAAACAGCAATGATTACAAGGTATTGTACAGGAAAATTCGAGGAGGGATATAAAATGACAATAGGAGCGGGATTTCATACGAAAGCCGAAATGCTCGACACTGGAGAAGCCGTTAAAATGCAATTATGGGATTTTGCCGGTGAAAAACGGTTCCGTGAACTCTTACCTGATTATTGCAAAGGTGCGAGTGGGGCATTTATATGTTTTGATATTAGTGATTATGATACTTTCAGAGAAATACCTGAATGGCTAAGGATTATACGTCAAAAAGCTGGGTTTGTTCCCATAATTCTTTTGGGAATGAAATGGGATCTTCCAGGACATGAAGTAGATTATGAAATCGCAAATGATTATGCTATTAAAGCGAAATGCAATCAATGCGTATTCTGTTCCTCAAAAGATAATATAAATATTAATGAATCTTTTCAAGCTATGGCAAAATGGCTGATCTATTACGCAGCCCAAACAGATTGATTCTAAAATCTTCAGATACAGTAAAATTAACTAGCCCAATCGTATTCTTAATATAACGGTCTATACTAATTTTAACAAGATGAGTAAGGAATCGGGCACCCTCTGAAAACGAACAGTCGAAAGCAGTAGAAACCACCGAAGGGGTGATGTCAGAAAAAATGTTCCTGATTGACCTACTACCCTCTATCTTATTCGCTAC
Source organism: uncultured archaeon (assembly GCA_964409945.1). Lineage (GTDB taxonomy): Archaea > Asgardarchaeota > Lokiarchaeia > Sigyniarchaeales > SOKP01 > Loki-b32. The sequence goes on from CAYPFJ010000062.1 coordinate 13,684, forward strand.
AATTCATATCCTTACAAAATTTTATTCTCACAGCTTCAAAATTCATTACTTAGAATTCATTATCCGCTTTTATACCCATGATCTGAAAATCCTAAAATAGTATCGCATGATGGACACACCCACATTTTACAATCACCCCAACAAAGTCTAGACGGACTGATGCTTTCTCCTTTAAAATCTCCTACTCTAACTTTAATTTTTCCTTTCTTGGTTTCTTTTTTTGTATGTTCAAAAAAATCTTCTATATGAAGCTCTTTATTACAATATGGACACTTTCCCATAACAAATACTAAGAAGCTCTAATATATATAGTTTACAACGCTCAAGAAAAGTGAAGAAATTTATATGATAACTAAAAAGAACTTTAACTATAAAATCGTGTAAAGAATTAAATTGACTATAATTTCATAATGTGAAATGCTATAAATGATCTATTATGCAACCCAAGCAGATTGATTCAAAAATGATCGTTCGACTTTTATGTTGATTTAAATACCACTTAATTAATAGAGAAAAAGCTAAATATTATATTTAATAAATTAATATATCAATAAAAATGTCAAAAAAAGTGCCTCGGTAGCTCAGTTAGAAAAAGATTACCGTTTTTCGGTGTTTTTGGCTAAGTAGAGCAATCGGCTGTTAACCGATCGGTCGCATGTTCGATTTCATTGTTCAATCTCTGAATAAGACGATAACCATGCCCGGGGCGCCAATCTCTCTTAATTTTACCTATTTTTTGGTTGAATTTTAAGTTTATTTCGCCAATAATTTATTGTAGTCTGAGAAGTGTTTGTAATTCGAGCTATTTTCGGGTCAGATAACCCCCAATCAATATTGTTATAAACGTAATTAAGCCAAGCTTTATGTTTATAGAGTGGATTGGTTCGGGAAGATTCTTTTTTGGGGTTTAGTAGTTCCCCTGTTGAGAGAGTCCAATTTTGAGAAATTGCGTTCCAATTGGTTGATCTAATTTCTCCTTTAATCCTTTCTTCATCATTTGTAAGTTCATAAGACTTTGGCTTCCATCCAAACTCAACTTTTTCAGTTTTGATATTTGGATATTGTTTTACAATATTCGCAGGGAATTTAAAATTCTTAATATTGTCATTCAAATTCTTGTAAAAAGTGGTAATTTCACGAGAGTATTTGGTTCCAACGATTTTTTGATGGTTTTTTTCGAAATTATATGCCTCAGTCATTCTATGACAATTTCCGCAGATACATACGGCATCATCTTGGATGAGCTTTTTTTCAATCTTTTCAATTGTGGTATACCGTAATTTATCATATTTTGGAAATGTTTTTTTTGATATGTCACGGTGGTGAAACTGAAGAGTAGCTAAATTTTCTTCGCCACAACTAATGCATTTCCCATTATATAATCGATCGATTACTATTCTTTTACTCATCCATGATTTAATTTGATGTCCTTCTTTATGTCCTTTATCTGGAAACCTTTTGTAAATTAGCTTGTACAATTTTTTTTCTATATCTTTTACTGATGATTCAAAATAAAATAATTATGAAAAAATTGTAAAGCCAGAGCATTGGGATCAGATAAAGAAGGATTATGAGAGGATCGAGAAAAACATAGAGAATTTTAAGTTTAAACAGGATTAAAATGCCTATAATATAAACATTTATTATTAGAATTAGAGTGAATTTCACGAATGATTTTTCTAATTTTCTAAATCCTTATGTTAATTAGAGAAAGAAATTGTGCTTCTGCCGGGATTCGAACCCGGTTAATGATACAAAACGAAACGATCTGTACTGTCACCAGGGTGAAGGCCTAGCATGCCAAGCCCTTTCTTTAACATAAGCTGAAAGATTGGCCGGACTACACTACAGAAGCATGGTACTATTATTTTATGTGGTTTTTTTAATAAATTGTTTTTAGAACTCTTAAACAATTATTAATAGTAGAGTCTACAAACATTAAAATTTTTCTTTTCATATATTAAGAAATAATAATTAAATGAAAAATTATGCGGGAAGGGAGATTTGAACTCCCGAACTCCTATGAGAATGGATTCTAAGTCCACCGCCTATAGTCAGCCTTCAATCAAGCGCCTTATAGCTTTTGACCAGACTTGGCAATTCCCGCAAGTTGATATGTTAAAATTGTATTAATAATTAATTAAAAGACTAAGAAATAAAAAAATTTTTTATAATAGATTTAAAAATTAAATACGATTGAATTAAAAGATAAAAATTTATTATTATCATAATACTTAAAATATATTATCAAGATTTAGCACAAAAAAATCTGGTTTCTCTAATGAGTGTACGAGAGTCCTTAATAAAACATTTAACATCTATTCTCCGAGCATCAGAAGGTACATTTTTAGTTGTGTTATGTGATCAGAATGGCCTTTCAATAGCAAAAATAGGGAGAAAGAGTGAGATCGATTTAAACCCAAATCAAATCACAAGTTTAGCTTCAGCAGCTTTTTCTGCTAGCGAAGAAAATTGGGAAGATTTAAATATTAAAGACCAGGTTATTTCATTTTCATACTTTGATAAGGTTTGTTTAATAACAATTAGAATTAATGAAACACTTCTAACTATAGTGCATGATTACCATAAAGACTGGCCTCTAGATGCAGATAATTTAGCCACAGCCATGTATTATTTGAAACAAAAATTAGGTGAATTTTTCGGAAGTGGAGATCAATCAGAGAGAGAAGTTGAAATTTTTTGTGATAAAGTTCGTAGTGCGATTTATCTTTTTGGAATGGGGTCTGAAGTTCCCTTCGTATCTTATAAACCCGAAAGCTTTGAACAATCATATTTATTACCTTCAATAAGTACAATTTTAGATTCCATTCAGAATCCCATTTTTATAAGATATGCTCTAGTTAACCCTTCTGGTTTAACTTTGGATGCGAGAGAAGTAAGTGGCCAAAATTTACCTATAACTATTGAGGCGTTCTCTGCAAATGCGAATGCAGCTTTTCAAAAAATGAAAGAAGAATCTCGAGGAAGTTCTATAGGAGATTTATTATGTTATATTACAATTTCTGGGGAGAATACTGAAAATTTCTATGGGCTTATTACTTGCCCGTCAGCAAAAATAAGATTCTCCACAATGGACAAAACATCGAATATTGAAGATATTTCTTTTATTGGTTTATTTACATTAACATACGGTGGAATACCAGTTATCTGTGAATCAAGAAACATAATAAGTTCAATTATGCAAATATTTGGTGAAGAGCAAACAACTATGAACTTTATAAAATCTGTTAATGTTCTTACAAGTTTTAAGTATGAATAGAAAAGGAACAAATTGGTTAATTTTAATATTTTAGTGATTGCTTTAAATAATTCAATAATGACTATCTCCGATCCAATAAAAGAAACACCTAAGGTATTTTGTCTTAATTATAGAGAATGTGATCCGAAGAAATGTACCGCAACTAAACTAAAAAAACTTAATCTATAAATAATATTAAAGGCCCATTAAATAATTCCATTATTTTAAATCCATTTGCCAGAGAAGAGTTATCTGATCTTGATAGAAATATTGTTCTTAGATATGGCTTAATTGTAATTGATTGTTCCTGGAATAATATTTTGAATTTAAAAAAATCAACTTTTAAAAACGGTCGCAAACTACCTCCTTTAATTGCTGCTAATCCAACAAATTATGGTAAATGGGAAAAATTAAGTTCAGCAGAAGCATTAGCAGCAGCTCTTTTTATTACAAAATTCTTTGATTATGGTAATCTAATTCTCTCAAAATTTACTTGGGGTATTCAATTTAAAGAATTAAACCAATTTTAAAAAAAAATAAGAAAAATAAAAATCAATAATTACCTTATTCCTCAGGACCACCTTTTGAAAGCCCAGAAGCCGCTATGACATCATCAATTTTAAGGATCATAGCAGATACTTCAGTTGCAGACTGAATTGCCTGAGTGAGGACAGATAAAGGCTCTAGAACACCCAACTTTATCATATCGTCTGTTTTTCCTGTATCGATGTTAATACCCTTAGACTTCCCTTCTTCAGTTTCATGTTGTGATCTTAATTCTACTATTAAATCTACAGGGTTATATCCCGCATTTTCGACTAAAGTCTTTGGGATTATTTCTAATGCGTTTGCATACACTTCAATCGCTAGCTGTTCTCTTCCTCCGATTGATCTCGCATATAGTCTAAGCCTTTTTGCAAGTTCTATTTCAGAAGCGCCACCACCAGGTAAAATAAAAGGTAATTCTATAGCTGCTTTAACAACCGATAAAGCATCATGAAGCACTCTTTCTGCTTCATCCACAACATGTTCAATTCCCGCTCTAATTAATATACTTACAGCTTTTGGATCTGCGCATTCAGAAACAATAATCATATTATTATCTCCGATTTTCTTCTCTTCTACTTTTCCGGCGTCTCCTAAATCATTTTCACTGATTTCAAAGATATTGTTAATAATTTTAGCATTAGTTGCTCTAGCTAATTTCTCCATATCTGATCGTTTTACTCTTCGTACTGTTATGATATTTTCTTTCGCTAGATAGTTTTGTGCTTTATCATCAACACCTTTTTGACAAAAAATTACATTAGCACCGATTTCTTTTAATTTTGCTACGCGATTTTTTAACATATTTGCTTCTTCTTCAAGAAATTTATTGATTTGATCAGGTGTTTGAACTCTTATTTCAGCGTCAAATTCTGTTTTTTCTACTTCTAAAGAAGCGCTGATTAACGCAATCTTTGCATTTTTAATTGATTTTGGCATCATAGGATGAACCACTTCTTTATCAACAATAATGCCATCAATGATATTAGTGTCTAAAAGGCTCTTTCCTTCTTTTTTGATAATTTGAATTTGATCTAAATCTATCACTACATGACTTCCACGTTGTTCTTTAACTTGGGTTACTGCTTTAACAGCAATATCTGCAAAATGACTTTTTACAGTAATTAATTTACTGTTCATTGAAGTTTCTGCAACTTTCATTAAAGTAGCTGTATCGTTAATCTCTATTTTTGTTGCTAATTCTTTCAAAATCTCTTTACTTTTTAATAACGCTTTTCTGTAACCCCTAAAGATAATGGTAGGGTGTACTCCCTGTTCCATTAACTCTTCTGCAAGATTTAATAATTCTCCTGAAATAATAACACTTGTAGTAGTTCCATCCCCCACTTTATCATCCTGAGTCTTAGCTACTTCTACGATCATTTTAGCAGCAGGATGTTCAACATCAATATTGTCTAAAATCGTTGCTCCATCATTTGTTATCGTAACATCTCCTAACGAATCAACAAGCATTTTATCCATACCTTTTGGACCTAAAGTCGTTCTTACCGCTTCAGAAACAGCTTTAGCTGCTGCGATGTTGTTCTTTTGGGCATCCTTCCCTTGTTTTCTTTCTGATCCTTCTTTTAATATAAGGATTGGAACACCAGATAATTGTGCCATCTCTTATTCACTTTTTTAATTGTTAGTATAAAATTTTTATTTATATAGATCTCTAAGTCATAAAATTAAAAAAGTTTACGAAAAATAATTAAAAGCTTTGTTTCTGGGTTTTTTAAAATTTAGCGGTGTTTTTAAAATTGAAGAGTAATAAAGAGTTAAAATATTCAATTATGATATCCATTATTTTTTTTTTTGGCTTAAGTCTGATATCTCTTTGGGTAAATATTGTATTCTACATATATAAAAAGAAAAAATATTACTTAAGCCGAATTAAAGTGTTGATATTTGGAATTTTAATATGTACTACAATATCTCTTATTGTTAATATACCATTTTTTATCATTAATAGTGTTGAACCATTTTTAGAAAAAAAACAGGGATATATTATTCCAACAGTCTTATTCAATTTAGCAAATATACAATATAGCGTATCGATTATTCTATTTTTACTAAGTTTTTTACAAGGAGATGAGAATATCATTAATCTTGAAACCCCAACAAAGGTAAGTAATAAAAAAGGGAATATTCCTATTGGAAGAATTTTAAAAGGAAAAGCTAAAAAGAAAAAGTTTTATTTAGCCTTAAAAGATCTTGAGAAGCATATGTTCATATGTGGAGCAACAGGAACGGGAAAAAGTAACTTTTTACAAAATTTCTTAATCAATTTTAAAAAGGTGTATGATATTCCTTTTTTTCTTGTTGAATTTAAAGGAGAATATCATTTTCTTCAAAAAAGTATAGAGGATGTTCTCATATTATGGCCGGGTCAAAATTTTTCTATAAATATTTTTAATCCAGAAAAAGTGAGCCCTATTATTCATGCTGAAAGAATATTTGACATTTTGAGAAGTGGGAAGTTATTAGATGAGAGTTCTGAGTTTTCTCCACAAATGGAGAAGGTTCTAGTTGAAATATTAGTAAAAGTCTGTGGAAACAAAGAATTTCAAAATTGGAAGGGGTTTGAGCACTTTTGCAATGAGTATCTAAAAAATAATAAGAGTATCATACCAATGTTGAGCCAAACACTAATAAGTATTAAAAACCGAATCAGAAGGTTTTCAGTAGGACCATTAAGGGCTTTATTTGAAAATACGAATGAAATCAACATATATGATTTATTTAAAAAGAATGTTATCATTGATCTAAGTTCGATTATCCGTTTAGGTGGTGAGAAAGAGGATGCACTATTCTTTCTAAATATGATTCTAAAATATTTATGGGATATAAATTTGACAAAAGGTTCATATAATTTCAATGGAATCCAGCATATCACTATTATTGAAGATGCCCAATATTTCGCTCCACAAGATTTAATGAAAAAGAGTAAATTAACAACATATTTAGAAGATATTGCGTTATTGCAAAGAGGAACGGGAGAATGCTTAATAACTTTAGCAACACGTCCAGATATAAGTAAAGAAATCTTGGCAAACAATGGTGTTGTAGTAACGTTTAAAAATCATATGGAAAAGGACATTATGTGCGAACTTCTAAATATTGACGTTGAAGATAAGAATTATTTATCAATTTTAGAGGAAGGTCAATGTATTATAAGAGTAAACTCAATTAAAGAATCTTTTTTGTTGAAGATCCCTCTAATAAAGCACAATTCAATATTACTTTCAGATATTAAAAAAAACAATAAAATCATCTTATATAAAACTAAAAATAGTTTAAAATCGAATTTTAACTCGAAAATTAATATTCTAGGGGATTACATTCAAAAAATAGCGATTAAAAATAAGAAAACTCATCCTAATAATTCTGAAAATGTAATTCAAGTTTTAGATGAATCTAAAAAAGGTAAGTCTCAAAATTCCTCATCAATTGTACAAAATACTGAAAGAAAGAATATAGCAACACAATATATTTCTAATCTAGATACTTATAGTGAGTTAGAAGCATATATTAATCACCTTTACAAGTTGCATAGGAAAAAGGAATAATTTTAAGATATCATAATTCAATATACATATGACCTTAACAATAGGTATTATTGGGAAACCTAGCAGTGGGAAGACTACATTTTTGAATGCTGCTTGTTTAACACATGCGAAGGTTAGTGAAATACCATTTACTACGATAGAGCCTAATAAGGGAGTAGCTTATGTAAAAAACAAATGTGTCTGTAAAGAATTAAATGTCACCGATAATCCTCAAAATTCTATATGTATTGATGGAACTCGTTTTATACCAATTAATTTAATTGATGTTGCGGGGTTAGTTCCAGATGCGCATAAGGGAAAGGGTTTAGGTAATAGATTTTTAAACGACTTGATCAAAGCAGATGTTCTTCTCCATATAGTAGATATCACTGGATCCCTCGATAAATCTGGAAAATTAGTATCTATGGGAGAAAACGATCCCTACGATGATATAATATTTCTAGAAGAGGAAATAAATTTATGGTTTAAAGAAATACTTGAGAGAGAAGATTGGACAAAATTCACTAAAACCATAACAACAGAGAAGAGAAAAGTTGTGGAGGCATTATATGATAGGCTTTCAGGTGTAAAAATTACTAAACAACAGATAATCCTTTCATTAAAAGATTCAAATTTAGAAGGTAAAAATCCCACCACATGGTCAGATATTGAGCTTTTAGAGTTTGTAAAAACTTTAAGACGAAAATCTAAACCTATTTTAATATTGGCAAATAAAATTGATAAGGACATTAGCGATAATAATTTAATAGCGTTAAAAAAGAAATATGCGGATCCAATTATCCCTTGTAGTGCGTTAGCAGAGCATTTTTTAAGGAAATATCATGAAGAAAACGTGATTAATTATTTACCAGGATCAAATGATTTCAAAATTACTAATGAAAACAAATTGAAGTCGGAAGTACTAGAGATGCTGAAAAAGATTAAAGAGAAAATTTTAAAAAAATATGGGGGTACAGGAATTCAAAATGCATTAGATTTTGCTTCATTTATCATAGCAAATCAAATTTGTGTCTATCCAGTATCAGATATTAATTCATATTCAGATAACAAAAACAATGTTTTACCAGATGCATTTCTAGTAAAAAAAGGGACTTTATTAAGAGATTTTGTAAGAGAAAAAATTCACAGTGAGTTAGCTGAAAATTTTATGTTTGGTATTGATGCTAGGACAAAAAAAAGGTTAGGAGAAAATTACGAATTAAAAGATAAAGATATTATAAGAATTGTAACATCAAAAAATAGATAATTTCAAACTAATCTTGTTTTGATGTTAAGAGAATGTAAATTAGAATAATAACTAATAAAATAATACCAAAAAAAACTAAGATGAAATTATACATTTCAACACTACCAGTTGTAGCTTGAAATATAAAAAGAATAATTAGCAATAATATTCCATAAACCTTCATACTTATAATGAATATTTAATGAATAATTAAAAAATTTCTTATTTTTATTAGAAGTGAAAAGTGAATCCTTAGCTAAAATATGATAACTCTTAATAATCCTCAATATTTTAATTTTTTTTAAAGTTCTAATAATTATTTTTTCAGTTTGTCTTATTTCATTCAAAAAAGAAGAATGGACCTGACGGGAATTGAACCCGTGACCTCTTGAATGCAAGTCAAGCGTTGAAGGTTGGTATTAAATAGAACCTCACAATCTTCCACTGATCTACAGGCCCAGGTTTTTTACAATTATTATTTGTATTAAAAACATTAATAATTAAAATCTTTTACTTTTTTAAAGTCAATACTTTGTATGTTTCAAATGAATTTGTTTAATTATAAAATATGAATATAAAAATGAGGTAAAAGTTAATTAAGAACTTGCCTAAGAACATATTCATTTCTAAATTAAATATAAATAGGAGGTGATCCAGCCGCAGGTTCCCCTACGGCTACCTTGTTACGACTT
>CAYPFJ010000063.1:0-22484 GCA_964409945.1 uncultured archaeon
AAATTTCAGGTAAAAAAAAGTCAGAATTTGATTATGATGAGATTACAGGTAAAATAATTCAAGCAGAAATAAAAATCGAATATGAATCTGTTAATGTCTTAGCAAAAGTAGAATGGGTTGATGAATTAGAATATCCTTTAATGTTTATTGAAAAAATTCTTAAGAAGAGTTAAATCTTTAATTTAGTTATATAATTGTTAACTAATTCAATAGTTTTTAAAGCTCTTTTATTATATCCAAATCTTTCAATATCGTCTATAGAATCTTTTATTTTTTCATAAATCTTAGAAAATTGAGTTTGGTTATGATTCTCACTGGCAATCTTTAAGCGAGTTGCTAGTATTATCACTTCTAGAGCCAGATTCTCTGCTCTATTAAACAATTTATGAGTTTCTTGAAGTTTTTCAGTAAAAATAACATCTAATTTAAACACAGGTATAACAATTTCTCCAAAATTATTATCTTTTGTTTTTTGAAATTCATGTGAAACTTCGCCTACTAAAAGTCCCCATGCTTTTTTTATATATGGCACATCCATAGCACGAGATTCTATATATTTAAAATCGTAATATTTTGAGGGAAATTCTGTCAAATCAATAGGAGAATCTGGTTCTTTTAATGCAGCTAGAGCATATAAATATACATCAGTAACAAAATTGATTGCAATTGTATTATACTCCTTCAAATTTTTATAAGTAATAGTATTGTAGAAAGGAGATATTTGTATTTGTTCTCCGTCTATCATTCTAATGCCCATACAAGAAGCATTGGGCTTAATTTCCTTACCATTTTCTATTATAGAATAAGTTGTGGCTATAATTTCATATAAATTGCCCTCTTTTAGTCCGAAATCTTGATAGTTAAACATTTTAACCCATTTATGAGACTATGTATTTTACTTCTTGCTCTAAAATATATTCTTCTCTAAAGTTAAAATTTAAAGAGTAAAATTATTTACCTTAGGTTTTGTTTCAATTTCGGGATAAATTTTACCGACTATAGGTGGAGAACTATTATAAATTTCTTCAATATCTATTAACCCATATTCGATATCTTCAATTGATTGAATACTCGTAAATGTTCCTTTTACAACTTGGCTAGCCATATCGAAATTAGCGCCAATTACAGCAACTTTTGAATTAATAGGGATCCTTAAAAAATCATTTTTTAATGCCGTCAATGGAAAATAGAGTCTATTGTGATCAACAGCATTTAATTGAAGATGTGGAATAATTATAGGATATCCATCAGAAGGATCGATAAATGCTATAGCTCTTATACCTATTTTATCTGTAAAAAGCTTATATCCTATCACATTTAGCCTTTTTTCTTCTAAATCAGTTTTTGCTTCTTTAGTAATAGCTTTAATTATTTTTCTAGGGATACCACCAGGTGGCAAATCTCTAATAGGAGTTACAGCAACAACATTATTATAAAAGACTTTATAAACATTAATATAAGTCAAATATCGGAAAAAATCTAATTGATTGAAATATTCAAGGTCTTCTCCTTCTCTTTTAATATGAGTAAAATCAGCTTTTACTTGGATAAATTTAAATGGTGCTTCAGCAGTCATATAAAAAATTCCTTGCTTCGGATTTTTTTGCACATTTTCTTTACTTGTACCTGCAAAAAATTGACCCCATACTATTTGATCTCTGTTTTTCGCCCGATTTGATGTAATAATTGTAAGATGTGGCCAACCTCTTGAATCTATTGTAGAAACTAATTTTACCATTATCTCTGGTTGAGTAAATTCAATAAGTTCATCCGAAAATTCAGAATCCCAACCATATTTACTATTATATTCACTCATATTTTATCAAGTATTTTATTTTATTTAAATTGTTAATTGATATTATCAACACGATGGTGTTGTTGATTTTTTATTTTTTTTGGTATTTGTGTAATCATCCTTTGATCTTCTTGTCAATCCTGACCAACATGGGTTTTTAACACCTGTTTTTTCTGCTATACTAAGAAAATGTTCCATCTCTTCTTTTTTCATTAATGGTTCGTCCTTCAAGGACCATTTCATATCTAGTCTTTCATATTTTGAGATACAAAGGTTATTAAAAGAAAGAAGATCCCATCTCTCAGGAAAATTTTCTAATTTATTGACGATAAACTCTCCTATTCCTTTAAGATTTTCATCATTAGCAGTATAATGAGGGATAATTGGAGTTCTAATCCACATTTTTTTACCATTTCTTTTCAAATTATTAGAAATCCAAATAGCATTTTCTAAGATAACTTCATTGGGAACTCCTGTATATTTTTTGTGCTTATAAGAGTCTATATGTTTTAAATCTAAAAGTACTAAATCTACATAAGGCAGAATTTTTTCATAAACTACTTTGGATGCATATCCACATGTGTCTATAGCTGTAGATATTCCATTTTCTTTACATTTTTTCAAAAAGCTGATAATAAAATCAGATTGTTCAGTAGGTTCACCGCCAGAAACCGTTATTCCTCCATTAGATTTAGTATAATAAATCTTATCTTTTTCAATCTCATAGAAGAGGTCATCTAAATTCCACCATTTACCTAAAATATTTAATGCAGTAGAAGGGCATTCCTCTGCACACTCTCCGCATCCATTACATTTTTTTCTATCAATATTTAGGCCAATTTGGTCAAAAGATAGTGCTTTTTGTTGACATACTTCTATGCATGTTTTACATCCAATACATTTATGCTTAAACCATTCAAGTTGAGGAATTTTAAGTATAGATTCAGGATTATGGCACCATATGCATTTTAATGGACAATGTTTAAAAAACACAGTTGTTCTGATTCCTGGACCATCTTCAGTTGAAAATTTCTGAATTTGGAAGATTAAAGCTTCAGATAATGCCATAATCTTAAATTTTTTCTTTAGTTTTAATAATAATTGGAAAATAAATAAAAATTACTAAATTCTATGAGATTCTCTTGCAATTATCTCATCCTGTAATTCTCTACCTATGGTGGTGAAATATGCATTATAACCCGTTACTCTAACTAAAAGATTCTTATAATTTTCGGGATGTTTTTGAGCGTCTTTCAACATTTCAGCATCAAGCATATTAACTTGTAACGCAGTCCCTCCATTTTCAATGTATCCTCGTAAATAAGCTTTAAATTTCTCTTTATGTTCTGGATCTTTAATTATAGACGGATTAAAAGTAATTGTATGGCTTGCTCCATTGGGTAAATAATTAAGGTATTCTCCAGATTCAGTTTTTCCTCCTAATACTTTACCAATAGAATTAGTAACTGCTGTAGGCCCTTTTGTATCAGCTCCATTGGTAGGACAGATTGCATTTGATAGATATGATCCCTTATTCCGTCCATTTGGTGTTGCTATTGTATAACTAGCGTCTGCTCCAGCCCAGTAGTTCCATGATAACATTCCTGGACGATATTGATAGTTGGTTGGTGTTTTATATTTCCAACATTCTTCAGCCCATGTTTCCATTACCATTTTAGAAAATTCATCAACATCATCTTCATCATTCCCATATTTAGGAGCTTTATTCATTAAGTAAGTTTGTATTACCTCGTTTCCTTTAAAGTCATTCATAAGGGAATTTTTGATTTGTGCTATTGTGTATTTTTTATCCTTATATACAAGCTTCTTAATTGATAGTAATGAATCAACTGTCGTAGCATATCCCACTCCTTCAACAGTTATAAATTTTAATTCAGGACCTCCATTTATAATATCTAAACCTTTCTCTATACATCCTCGAACGATCGAAGATAGGTATGGAGTGCGAATAAAATCACCTCGAAGTTCTTCGCATAAATTGTTTATCTCCACAGTATATCTAATAATAAATTCAACTTGTCCTTTCCAAGCGTTATAAAATTCTTCCCATGATTGAAAATCTTCAGGATTTCCTGTTTCTGGTCCGATTTGTTCACCAGGTTTAGTAACAATATCATTTTTAGGCATATTTTTACCATTCCATAATGTTAATTCAATAGATTTAGATAAATTAGGATTACAATTTACAGTTCCGCTTCTATCATTACCTTGCATAGTATTTTCTAGGCAACCTACTACTGCATAATTCCAAGCTTCTTCTTTATGTATACCTTCTTTAACCATTCCAGCAATACTTCTCTCGTCAAAATTCAGAATGAATGGAGCTCCTTGAGCTCTCGCAATCATCTCTACTAATATATCCAAAAGTCTATCCGGAGAATTTCTATGAATTCTTACGTTAGGTTTAGGCTCAAGACTAGGATACCATGAATCTATGACTTCAAGCATAGTGTAAGTAAGTTCATTTGTTAAATCATCTCCATTTGAACCACATCCAGAAAGTGTTATAATTTGACCGAATCCTGATAATAATCCCTGATTACCAACTCTAATCATTGCATCATACACAGTATTACAATGAAACCAGAAACTGCTTAATATATCTTTTGCAAATTCTTTACTGAATGTTTTTTGCTTAATAACATCTTTTTTATATAAATCCCATAGATACTGATCAATTCTACCAAAAGAGAGGCCTGCTCCAGGGTATGATTCTTCAGCCATTACTAACATATGAGTTAGCCAAACTGTTTGAACTCCTTGCCAAAAAGTCTCAGCAGGCTCCCATGGTACTTTTTCTAAATTCATTGCCATTTGTTCAAGTTCTTCAGCTCTCTTAGGATTATTAGTTTCAGTTTTTAATCTTCGGCTCTCTTCAGCATATTTCTTTGCTAATTTCTTTGGAATTTTAGCTGCAGTCATGATTGCTCTGAGTTCTCCTCCTTTTTGTCCAATTTTTTCCTCTTCTGTAAGTTCCTCATAGGTTTTGCGTGCTTTTTCATAGATATATTTAAATCCTTTTTTAACTACAGTTTCATAATCAGGTATAATATGCCCTGGAACTGCTCCTAGATTTCCAAATCCAGATTTATGGTACTTAAAAACAGCTTCTCTATTTCTTACATTTTTCTTCCAATATTCTTTTGCTTCTTCCTCATTAAAACATCTGCTTAATTGAGTATTAAATCTCCCACCTGCAATTAAGTCATTTTCAGAAATAATTTCGTGAGGAATATAGTCAAGCATAACTTTTTCGAGAAAGGTGACTCTACGTTCTGTTAGAGATAATTCCCAAAAATTATCTAGCAATTCAACTGGTATAGCCATTGATCTATAGGATGAAGCAAAAACACCTTTATCATTTTTCCCTAATACTTGGATATAGTAATATACTTCAGGATTAATATACCAATCTCCCTCATGAAAAATGATATCCCAATCTGTTCCTGTTGTAAATGGCATAAATTGATTATTCCATTCTCGCTCTAAACCCTTGAAGTAATAATCTCTAAGCCATTTCGAACGAGGAGAAAGATCGTGAGATTCTGCAATAGGGAATTTTGGATCTCTTTTATGATATGAATGATTTAAATTGGTTTTACTCATGATTTTAAACCTTTTCAATCTTATTAATTATAAATAATTTTATATCTCTTAATAATTTAAGAGATCTTCTTTTAATTTTAATTAAACCAACTACAATTTTAAAATTTTAAATTATTCTTAATAACACTAATTCTCAAAATGAATATTAATTTTAATAAAATAAAAAAGATAAAGAAAAACTGATTCTTTCTTCGCATTCCGCTTACTTATATCTGTTTTCTCATGTCTTCGTTTTAATTTTACACTAATTATGAGGAAGGAGTGTTAAATTCACTACGCTCAAAACCCCAAGAATTTAAAATATTCTCTGCATTTGTAATAATTTCTTGAAAAAACAATTTTAATGGAATGATTTTATTTCGATGTCCTATTGCTGTTGATGGAGCCATAAAATTCTTTAAATTATACTTAAAAATTTTTTTGTGAAATTCTTTATCAAATATATCTAAATTAATCCATTTTTCTTTTATCCTTAAAGGCACTGGGCATTCTTCGGTTGCCATTAATGCTGTTCCAAAGCAAACAGCGTCCGCACCCATAGCTAAAGCACTTAAAAAACCTC
This sequence comes from uncultured archaeon, assembly GCA_964409945.1. Classification (GTDB taxonomy): domain Archaea; phylum Asgardarchaeota; class Lokiarchaeia; order Sigyniarchaeales; family SOKP01; genus Loki-b32. The sequence goes on from CAYPFJ010000063.1 coordinate 5,985, forward strand.
TTGCGTCTCCAATACCTCCAGCGGCTATAATAGGTATTTTGATTAATTTTTTTACCATGGTTATATTAACTAATGTAGTATTTGAAATTGGATTTTTAAAACCTGTTCCTTCTAGACCAACTAAGGTAACTGCGTCAGCTCCTTTCTTTTCTGCCGAAATTGCATGTTTTACTAATACACACTTATGAAACCAATACCCTCCTGCATCATGAATTCTTTTTCCAATATATGAAGCTTTATAACCAGAAGTAGTAAAAATTTTACAGTTTTCATTCAGCGCACTTTCTACATATTCTAAATATCTTTTTTTAGTTTTATCATCTTCATTAGTATCTTTTAAACTCTGATGAGGCAATGAAAGATTTACTCCGAAGGGTTTATCAGTTAATTCTTCCATTTTTCTTAGATCATGTTTAAAATCATCTGTTTCTGGAAAGTTCAATGCTGCAATAATACCTAATCCCCCCGCATTCGAAAATGAAGAGGCAAACCCTGATTTACCCCACCCTCCAAAAGCACCCATAACTATAGGGTATTCAATTCCTAACATTTCTGTTATTTTTGTTTTCCATATCATAATTTATTAATTCGACCACTTTATATGATATTATAGTTTTTTAGCATAAAAGAATTAAAAATATTTTTGAAGAAACTTAGTTTAAATAATTTCTCTTTTTAATTTTTTACCTTTTATCATACTTTTTCTTACATTATCCCCTGTTTTGAGACGCCATTTCTTTAAACGTGCTTTCATATCACCAAGAATATCTTTGTATTCTATATTATTAATCAGATTATTTAACTCAAAAGGATCTTTTTTCAAATCATAAAGCTCATCGATATCATCGTCGTTCCAAACATATTTATATTTATTTGTCACAACCAAACGACCAACATGATTATTCCAATGACCATGAGTTTCACACATTAGATCATTACGCCATTGAATATCTTCTTGTGTAGCAATAGGTAATAAACTATGGCCATCAATAGGATCATTAAAAGACATACCCGCGGCGTCAAGAAATGTAGGACACAAATCAAGATTACTAACAAGTTCATCACATTTCTTATTAGTAGGAATGAAATCTGGATAACTAATTAGCATTAGAATACGTACCATTTCTTGCGGCATATAACCGTCTTTGTCAAATTGACCCCCGTGACATCCAACTGCATCCCCATGATCACTTGCCCAAACAATAATGGTGTTATCGCCTAACCCAAGTTCCTCCAAAGTATTAAGGACCAATCCACCTGCTTCATCTATTAAAGTCTGTTGAGCATAATTTAATGCTAAAACTTTCTGCCAATCCTCCCAAGGTAATGGATTTGGATATATAAGTTTACAATTTTCACTTATGGGATAAAAATGATTATATTTATAAATTTCTGGCTTACTTTTTAAATCATCGCGGAAACTAGGAAGTTCAGGGATATCCTTCGGATTATATAAATCTAAATATTCCTGACTTGCGAAATAAGGATGATGTGGTCCCCAAAAATCAAGACGCATATGAAATGGTTGAGATTTAGGATTTTTTGCGATTTCTTTTAATTTATCACAAGCAAGTGAAGCTAAAAAAAAAGCTTCATGAGATTCTTTAGGAGTAAGCATAATCCCTGTAGTTTCTTGTGATAGTACAGGAAAATTAGGAATATGGAGTTCTCCTTCTTTTATTCCAAGAGCTTTTGTATATGGATGTTCAGGTCCAAGGAAATTTTTTTGTATTTTTACTTTAATAAAAGGAAGATTATTTCTTTTTAAATATTCCTTATATTCACGTGAAGTATACGGATTCCCATATGTAGAACCACCACTAAATCCTCTGCATTGAAAATCTAATGCACTTCCTCTCCCTGCATGCCATTTTCCATAATAATAATTTTTATATCCACTCTTAGCAAGTTTATCAAGATAGACTTCCCTATCATATTTATGATTTGTCTCATTCCTAATTTCACCATGATTATGGGGATACAAACCAGTAAGCATAGTTCTCCTTGCTGGACCACACAAAGGACAGGCAGTATATGCTTGGGTGAATTCTAAACCTTTAGTAGCGAGCTTTTTGAAATTTGACCTATGAATTTTTGGACCTCCAACCATTTTACCATGACCATAAAATGCTTGATGATCATTTAAGATGTAGATTATATTTGGTCTTCGGCTCATTATAGATATTCTCTTAATTAAATTACTTTAGTAAAAACAAAATTTGTTATAAGGTTTTCAATTTTTATTTCATTCCAAAAAAGAAGTAATTAATTCAGAAATACTTTTAGCGATTTAGCTCTCAAAATTTAAAAAAATTATCTTTTAAAAAAAAATAGAATGACTTAATTTATTTAAGTCTTGCTTCAGAGAGATGAAGATGGTCTGTTTCGACTTCTACAAAAGCTTGAAAAATTTCTTTCACTCTTGAATTTTGAGCATCAGCAGCAGCTTGTCCGTAAAATTTTATTGCTCTGTCCTCTCTGCTATGAGATTCCTCTAGGTTTGGATTGTATTCAGCAGCACATTTATCATATTTTGGAAATTCTATTTTATCTAACTTTAAAATTTTCTTCCAGACAGAAGCATGTTCTCCTTCCACTTTAGCAAGGATTTTAAATAACTTTTGACCATCTAATTCAGGAGTTTTATTACTTGCACATTTATAAAAGATATTGTTCGATATTTCGACTTCTAAAGCTTTTTCTACATTAGCTTTATCGGTTTCGTTTAATTCAACATCCCAAGCACCAGCGTCATCATATTCTGTCGATTGTACAAAATATTTTTTAAATGCGCCACAAAAAGGGCATCGACTAGGTGCTTCTTCTCCAATATACGCTTCTCCACATATCTTACATACAAATACTTTAACAAAAATCTTTTTTCACTACTTTTATAATTAATTTTTTTCCTATTATTTTCTTACAACTTAGTATAAGAGTTCAAATCTAGATTAAATTATTAAAATTTTCACAGTTTTTATAGTTTTAAGTTAATTTCTAAAAACATTATGCGTTAAATGCAATTATTAAAAAAAAATAGAATATAAAAAGAATTATAGAATCTTTTAAAATGCATTAATTTATTTAATCTTTGAAATGATTTATCGAGTTCTAGGCATAGATCCTGGTAGTCTATCATGGGATTTCTTCGGTTTGGAGGATAATAACACAATTCTTGACACATCTTTACCCACTAAAGAACTAATTGCTAATCCTCAGAAAGCTATAACCATAATTAATTCTGTAAAAAATATTGACCTTATGGTTGCTCCAAGTGGCTTTGGACTTCCTTTAAAAAATGTAAATGATTTAACTGAGCAAGATATTTTTTTTACGTTATTAAAATTTGAACAGAAAGAAAAAGACAAATTAGTTGGACTTGGTGAAGTTCTAAGATTAATAAAAGCTCAAAAGATACCAGGTATCATTGTACCTGGAGTTAAACATTTACCTACTGTTCCAAGATATCGAAAAATTAATAAAATCGATATGGGCACAGCGGATAAGATTTGCACAGCTGTTACTGGAATTAAAGACCAAATGGAAAGATTTAAAGTTAGCCCGGAAAATACAAATTTTATTATGGTGGAGATAGGTTATGGGTTTACAGCAGTTTTAGCAATTGAAAATGGGCAAATAATAGATGGAATTGGAGGAAGTAACATAATGGGCTTTAGAGCTTGTGGTAGTCTTGATGGAGAATTAGCCTATCTAATTAAAAATATTCATAAAAAAAATATATATAAAGGTGGAGTAGCCTATATTTCTGGCTATTCCGATTTGAGTTTGAAAGAAATTACACTTTTAGCCGAGAAGGATGAACAAACTAAAATTGCTCTAAAAGCTTATTTATCAAGCGTGAAAAAAGCTGTTTTTGGAATATCATCGTCTTTTTCATCCAAAGAAAAAATTAAAGAAGTATTATTGGCGGGGAGAGGATCAAATTTAGCATATATTCGAGAGAAAATGATTCGCGGCTTAAATGATGTTGCCCCTGTAAGAATAATGAATTCATATAGTCAAATAGCAAAACGTGCTGCTCAGGGCGCAGCCTTTATTGCCAATGGAATATTAGGTGGTAGATTCGAACCAATTATTAATAATTTAAAAATTAAAGAAGCTAATGGCTCTATTTTAGATGATATTTTTATTCCATTCGAAAAAGAAAAACTGATAAGTGATTTAGATTAGAATTCTTATAATTACTGGCCTGCAAAGTTATGATATAATAGAAAAGATAATCAAACACGTAAAAGTGCATGAGATAAATATTATAAAAGCACCAATATCTATTTCTGCATTTCTTACAGAATCTATAACAACTAATATTTTAGAACAAATAGAAATTTCTAATTATGATTTGATATTATTGCCTGGTTTTGTCCAGTGGGATTCTACTAATTTAGAAGAAAAATTTTCAATAAATATTAGAAAAGGACCTGAATTTGCTTCTGATTTACCTGTAACTTTAAAAAGTTTAGAAAATTTCAAATTATCTAATACAATACCGGCAAATAGATTATTAGAGATTTCAGGAGAAAATAAATATTCAGAAATTGTAAAGGAACAATTAGAATTGGCTAAGAACGATCTAGGTTCTCATACATATTACCTTAATGAAAAAAAAACTAGTATCATAATTGGAAGGAATATACCACCTCCTATAATTGCTGAGATAGTTAATTGTACTGAAAAAAGTAATGAGCAGATTCTTAAAAAAACAAAACATTACATAAATTCTGGAGCGGATATTATAGATATTGGATGTGTATCTAATAAACCGAATCCCGAAAGAATCAAAGAGATAATCAAATTAATTAGGTCTAAACATGATGTTTTGATAAGTATCGATTCAATGGTCCCAGAAGAAATAAATGCTGCTGCAGATGAAAACATTGACATCATTTTAAGTTTAGATCTCGGCAATTATAAAGAAATGTTAAATCTCCCTAAAAACATTCCTATTGTTATACTCCCCACAAATGTTAAGGAAGCCTATTTTCCTAAAGATCCTGAGACTCGAGTTAAAAATTTATTTAAATTAACAAAGATATTATTAAGCAATGGATTTAAGAAACTAATAGCTGATCCATTATTAGAAACACCAATAAGTCCAGGAATTTGTAACTCTTTGGAAGCTTATTTTCTATATAAAAAGAAAATTATTGAAAATAAGTACGAACCTTTTGAATTACCAATGTTTTTTGGAATTTCAAATGTAGTAGAACTCATGGATATTGATTCTATCGGAATTAATGGACTTTTAGCTAGTATTGCAATTGAATTAGATATCGGAATTCTTTTTACTGTTGAACATAGTGCAAAATTAATGGGAGGGGTAAGAGAATTAAAAGAAAGTGTAAAATTAAATTATATTGCCAAACATAATAAAACACCCCCAATAAACCAAGGAATCTCACTATTAAAGGCTAAAGGAAAAACAAGTCAAGAATTACCTCCTATAAATCAAGCTAATATGATATTAGTAGATAAAACCCTACAAGATTATATCCCCGATACTAATGGATATTTTAGAATTTATACAGATAACTATTCTAAAAAAATATTTGTTCATTTCTACTCTTATGATGACAAGTTGCTTCAAAATTTTATAGGGGAAAATGCTGAAGCTTTAAGTAAAAAGATAATTCAAAATGACTTAACTAAAAATATATATCATTTAAATTATTTAGGTAGAGAATTGGAAAAAGCAGAAATTTGCTTATTTTTTGGAAAACCTTATATCCAAGATGAATAAAAAAAAAATTATTTATTAAACAATTTCATGACATATCTTTGCGTCGATTCCAGGTTCTAAAAGTGGACCAAGTTTTGCCATGTTCTTACCTAAATTTTTATTGTGTTGTTTCAATGCATCAGAATCTGCATATACTTCATAAAAAATAATTGAATTTTCCTCTCCCTTTATTGTGTGAGGAATATATTGTAAACATCCTGGTTCTGATTCTTTTATTTTAGGTACAATTTCTTTTAAGGCTTCAATAGCTTTTTCCATATTTCCATTTTTCACTTGAGCTGTTGCAATTAATGTTATTGGTATTACAACCACCAATTCTTTCTTTATATTTTTAATATTAATTTTAATTTTTAATAAAATTATTAATAAAATTGTTAATTCCATAAAAAATTGCATTGGCTAAATAATATTGGTTATTTAGGCAATTTTATTTCTATAATACGTTCTACTCAAATAGTTCATATAAAACCTTTTACAATATTACAATAATTAAAACCAGTCTATTTTAAATTTTAGGTGCTCGTATTAGTTAACATTATTAATTTTATGATGAATTTATGAGTAGAAATTTAAATAATTACTAAACTTATATAGCATACACTTATGAACTAAATAACCTCAAACAGTTTGATATTATGATCCCAAAAAATATGGAATCCTTTCTTAATGAACATCTCCCTAAAGCTACTTTTAAAGCTCGGCTTAAAAAAGATCAAGGAAAATGTTATTTAGAATTTAGTAATTTAGATGTCCATCTTTTATCCCATTTAGGGATTATATGCGATAAAGTAGGTCCTCACTTAGTAGGATGTATATGGGATGAAAATTCACCACTTGAAATCGGTGGATATGTAGTTGTGGATTCCCTCGCGGGAGGTCGCCCTTCAATGGGAGGAATTAGGATGTTACCAAGTATAACTCCATCTGATATCCATAATCTAGCACGAGGAATGACATTAAAAAATGCTGCTGCTAATCTTCCTTATGGAGGTGGAAAAGCAGGAATTGTAGCAGAAAGGGGACTCTCTCCCGAAGAACATACTAAAATTGTCAGTGGTTTTGCTCGATTAATTCGACGATATAAAGATATCTACCTTCCAGGGCCTGATGTTGGCACGAATGATGCTGACATGAAGACTATTGCCATTGAAAATGGGTTAGATAAAGCTCTCTCTAAGCCTGCTGATATGGGAGGGAACCGTATTGATGAACTTGGAGCTGCTGCGGGAGGCGTCATAATTGCATTACAAACTCTGTTAAAAATTATGCCAAGATTAAGAATACTTACTCAATTCGCTAATTTGGAAATTCCTAATACAAAAGATCTTAAAATATTGATTCAAGGTTTTGGAGCAGTAGGAGCTCATGCTGCCCATATATTGAAAGATCGATTACCTAAAGCAAAAGTTATAGGTATTAGTGATTTAGAGGGATATTTATATAATGAATCTGGATTACCTATTGGAGAATTATTTAAATTATGGAAAAAAAATAAATTAGTTACTAATCTATATTTTAAAAATCAAATACTCTCAGAAGGATATAAACATCCAACTAAATTTTCTACGAATGCAGATAATTTACTCCTAGAAAATGCATTTTGTTTGATTCCGGCTGCTCCTATTTTTAATTATTTATGTGTCAGAAGATCTGAAAATCCTTCGATGACTGTTGATCGAATGGGAAAATGGTCAGTGATTATTGAAGGTGCTAATACTTACTCTCCTGATCCAAATAGAAAAGCTGCCCGAATTCGGATGGAACAAATTGTATATCGAGAAAAAGGAGTTATGATCGCAAATGATTATTTAGTTAATTCGGGTGGAGTAATATTTGCAGCTCAATATCATATTGTAAAAACCCCAGATCACCTACAAATTCCAGAAGAAATGTTAGGCAATCGTGAATTAGTACAAAAATGGTTAAAAGATCATGCAAATGAATTTGCTAAATTATCAAAACAACGTTTAATAGCAGGTGAAGAAAACAGAGAAAAAGTAATTCATAATAACATGATTGAATTAGTTGATATGCTAACTAAATATCCAGATATGTTACCCTGCACTGCTGCTGAGCAAATAAGCCTTCAGCGTCTTACAGCGAAAGAAAGACAACGTACAGCTAAGGACATTATGATACCAATACCGACTATCGACGTTAAAAGCACAATTCAAGAAGCTGCATCATTAATTATTAAAGAAGTGAGTGATATCATAGCTGTTATTTCGAGTGGTAAACTTGTAGGTGTTGTAACTGATTGGGATGTTACAAAAGCTATGGCGGAGGGAAGTATAGATGTTACTCTTGATAAAATAATGACTAGAGATGTTATTACCACTCATCCAAATTTTACAATCGTAGATATAGTGCGTGAATTGGAACAATATAAAATCTCAGCAATGCCGGTTGTGGAAGAAGGTATTGTATTAGGAAAAGTTAACTCAGATCTCATTGCCCAACGCTATGTATTAGATTTACTACAGTCTCGAGAACCCCATTAATAATTAAAATTTTAAATATAATTTATTAAGAAGATCAAGATCTTAATAAAATTTTATAATATTATATAAAGTATCTCTTTGTGCTGGTCTTTTTCCTGCGTTATTTATTATTTTCACTATTTCTTCTGGAGATAAATACTCACCAAATTCAGCACCAGCACTTTTTGAAATATTCTCTTCCATTAATGTTCCAGAGAAGTCATTAACCCCGTAATTTAAAGAAACTTGCGCAAAATTTGGTCCCAATTTTACCCAACTACATTGGATATTATCAATATAATTATTAAAGAATAATCTTGCTACACAAAATAGTTTTAAATCATCCATTCCATAGTTAGGTTTTAAAGGAAAATTTTCAAGTTGAGATAAGATCGGATTTTCTTTTACGAACGGTAATGGTACAAATTCAGTGAACCCATGAGTTTCCCTTTGTATTTCTCTTAATATTTCCAAATGCTTAACTCTATCACTTAAACTTTCAATATGACCATACATTATGGTAGAAGTTGTTGGAATCTTTAACTTATGAGCAGTAGTTATAATTTCTTTCCATAGAGATGTGTTAACCTTATTTGGACAAATTACTTTTCTTATTTCATCAACTAATATCTCTGCAGCTGTTCCTGGAATAGAGTCTAGTCCTGCTTTTTTTAATTCTCTAAGGGTGTCTACTATCGAATTTTCAAATAATTTGGCTATATAGAATATTTCCTGTGGAGAAAATGCATGTATATGCATCGTTGGATCGATATTTTTAACAGTTTTAATAATATCTAAATAAAATTCAAACTTTACCTTAGGATTTATGCCACCTTGAATACAAACTTCCGTACATCCCGCATTTTTAGCCTCGATTACTTTTTCTCTAATCTGATCAATATTAAGTAAGAATGCATTACGATCTGTTGCTGGTAAACTGAAAGAACAGAACTTACAGCGTTGATAACAAATATTTGTGAAATTTATATTTCTATTTATAATAAAAGTTACAAGATTTTGCTTTTTTTCGAAGCAGATCTGATCAGCTACGTATTGTAAAGCAAAGAATTCTTTTCCTTTTACATTTAAAATCTCTAAGGCTTCTTCTGAACTTATCTCATCCGAATCTAAAGCCTTCTGTAGAATTTTCTTTATATTTGGACTGATATTTTCAGACAACTGAGTATTTATCATCTAAATTTATATTATCTATTACTTTTTTAATATTTTCTGGACAAAAACTTTCTTTCTTTATAAATTTACTATAGATAGGGAGTCTCTCTTTGAGATTATAACCTTTTTCTTTACAAATTTTATATAAATCATCTATTTGAGGCCACTGATTTTCAGGATTTATAAAATCTAATGTAAAAGGGGAAATTCCACCAAAATCATCAATGCCCATATCGATAAACTCTCTCTCAAAACCTGTTATAAGATTTGGTGGAACTTGAATAGCAATATCGTTTTCAAAAATAATTCGAGCAAATCCTACTATTTTAAGCATATCTTCAAGAGTAATTGACTTTTTAGGCTGATAAGGGATATTTTTTTTATTTATGAAATTCTGAATTATTACTTCTTGTATATGCCCATATTTATCATTGATCTCCTTTATTAAGTATAAATCTCCAATGATATCTTCAATACTTTCTCCAATACCTAATAATAAACCTGTAGTAAAGGGAATTTTTAATTTTCCTGCATTATTTATATGCTCTATTCTTTTTTTTGGCAGTTTTCCAGGAGAATGCTCATGTACTTCGCCCTTTTCAAAGAGTTTCATGCTAGTACTTTCAAGCATCAATCCCATACTAGCATTATATTTTTTTAAATTCTTTATTTCATTATAAGTTAGATATCCTAAATTCGTATGTGGTAGAATATTAAAATCTAGTAAATAAGTGCTAATATCTTTTACAAACTCAATAAAATCTGAACATTTTCTTTTTTCTAATTCTTTTTTAACCTCAAGAAAACTTCCAGGACGTTCTCCAGACATTATAAGGGCTTCTTTACATTCATTTTGAAGCGCTTTCTGAATTAAATTTACCATGTGTTCATTACTAAGCAAAATAACATTGCTTTCACTATTTAATTTCGGAATTTTATAATTATAAAAGCAATATCCACACTGATTTATACAATAGGTTGAAAGAGAAAGTGTAAAATTTTTAGAATATGTAATTACATAACGATCTTCTTCAGGTAATTGATCTTTTATATCTTTAACCTTAATACTCAATTTCTTAATAGTTAAGCTTATTAACTGCTTGATTTTCTTTTCAATCATCACTTTCTCTTTTTATAACTTAATGTAATATAATAAGTTCTGATTTTAACATCAAATAAATCAAATCTAGGCGCACTTTTTATCTCTTCAAATCCTATTCCTTCTACCAAGCTTGTTGCTTCCTTTCCACCTACAATCCATGGTGCTATAGTTAACCTTATATCATCAATTAAATTATTTTGTATAAAACTCCAATTTAAATTACCACCACCTTCCAATAAGATAGTATTTATTCCCAAACTTTTTAGGATCGGTAAAAGTTTTATTAAATCCACACGTTTACCATCTCCCGCTTTAATTATTTTTACTCCTCTTTCTTCATAATCTCTTTGTTTGGTAAACGGAACATTTTCAGTAGTGCAAATTATTGTAGGATAAATTTCTGGTCGAAAGGAAATTACATTCGATTCTAGTGGTATCGTCAAATTGCTATCTAAAACAATTCTATAATATCCTTTGTGATTATAATATTTAATATGCAATTTTGGATTATCTTTTAAAATTGTATCCTTTCCTACCATTATTGCATCAACTTGAGTTCGAAGTTTATGAACCTCTTTCCAATCAACTTTATCCGATAATTCTGAATCACCCTCTTTAGTTGCAATTTTACCATCTATAGTCATTGCAGCGTTTAAAATAATATAGGGTTTGTTAACTTTTTTCAAATACTAATCCTCCTTTAATAAATGTCTTCTTTATATTTTCTGATTTTGTTCTTTGAGTAATTAAATCATATATATTATTAAAATCTAATATAGAAGAAAAGAGATTTGGAGAGCCAAGATCAATTAAAAAAAGATCAGCAAATTTTCCTTTTGAAATTGAGCCAAACTCTTTTTCGAGATTAAAATTTTTTGCAGCATTAATTGTAACCATTTTCAATAAATCTTTAGAGGAAAATTGAAGCTCTTTATTATAATTGCATAAAACCCTCGAAATTCGATAAAGATATCGTATCTCTTCAAATAAATCTGTATTATTTACCATTAAATTATCTGTTCCTAAGGATATTGGAATTTTTAAGCTTAAGATTTCATTGATGGGAGGAAATCCAGTTCCAAAATATCCATTACAACGAGGACATAAAACAAGAGATTTATGATATCTGTTTATTTTTTCTAAATCATTTTTGATAAATTTTGTTCCATGAATGATTACATCAACAAAATTATCACTAAACATTTCATTTATTAAATTTTCACTACGAATCTTTTCTGCACAATGGCAAGCAATAATTTTTTTAAATTTATGTTTAGCAGATACAACAAATTTTTTATTTGATGAACTAATTTGTTTATAACTAGATAATCCAACTCCATCTGCCATATCAAATATAGCTTCTATTTCACTTTCATCCATAAATCGTCCTAAAACTAAAAAGTTAATTGGACTGCCAGCAAGTACCTTTTTTAAAAGCTTTACTCCCTTAACCCCTTCCTCTCGAAAATCAATGAAAAATGTAATACCGTTTGAAAGCATTTCCAGAACAGCATTTTGAATTCCATTAATCTTAATATCTTTTGGAGTTTGTCTTAATAATTTATGTTTAAGACCAAATGGTGGGGCAACGATTTCCCCTAGTTCTTTATTAAAACCCAATTCTTTTGCAAAATTATCTCCAATATGGATATGTGAGTTTATAAGACCTGGAATCATTAAGAATGTCTGATGATTGGGTAGAATTTCGATATTTGCACTTATATTATCACAAGAAATATGGATAATTCTTCCATTTTCGTCTATCTCTAAATTTACATTCTGCTTTAAATCTAAATTCTCTCCAATTAAAGCATATTTGCTATATAAGAATTTTTTAGCCATTAATTCATAAACAATGTAAATCATTTTAAATATTTCTAATCCTTTTAAAGAATAGAACATTAAAAAATTAATTTTTGATACTGGTGGCTATAAATTACTAAATTTAAAACAGATTTACAAGATTCTGGTTCAATAATAGATATTCCAATTGACAAGGTTGGCATTGTAGAATTGCAAAAAAAAGTTGAAATAGTTCAAGAAAATAAAAAGTACTCTTTCTATCCTAAAATTTCTGCCTTAATCAATCTTCCCGCTGAACAACGTGGGATTCATATGTCCCGAACTTCGGAAACTATAGAAGAAGTTATTAATGAAGTAATTTTCAGACCAACTCCGACTATTGAGCTTGTTGGAGATAGAATTATAAAGAAATTAATGGAACAACACCCTTATACTTCTAAAGCTGAAGTAAAACTAGAAGGCAAAATTGTTGTTCAAGTAAAAGAAAATGATGAAAGACTTATTCAAAAATCATATGACATTAGTTCATTTGTAAAAGCAAGTCGAGATATTTCGGGAAAGCTTGATTTTAATTATTTCATAGGTGCTAGTGCAGTTGGTATGACTGTCTGTCCTTGTGCTAAGGAGCTTTCTTTGGAATATGCAGAAGAAGTTGTTAAATCTAGAAAAGATATAAATGTTTCCGAAGAAGATCTTAATAAACTGTTAAATCTACTTCCTTTCTCCTCACATAACCAAAGATCCATTGGGACAATAATTATCCAAATAAAAGATTTAACTAATCATAAGGTGGATGTTTTAGATATAATTGATGTAATAGAAGAATCTATGAGCGGTAAAATTCAATCTGTTTTAAAAAGACCAGAAGAGGCCGAATTAGTAAGAAGTGCACACTTAAAACCTCTATTTTCAGAAGATGTTATAAGAGAAATGGCAAAAAATTTCATTTTAAGAGATTTTCCCAACCTTGAAGATGATTTTAAAGTAAAATTTAAAGTAGAAAGTCTAGAATCTATACATCCCCATAACGTCTTTGCTTCACTGAAAACGACCGTAGGAGAGTTAAAAGAAAGACTGAAATATATCCATTAATTCCTAATTGAAAAATTGATTATTTTGGAAATTACTATCCTTTCTTTAGTAAACCCTTATAAATGACTATATAATTTTTTATACTAATAATTTTAGGATTTTTCCTATAATTTGACGGAATAGGAGCATTACATCTAGAACAAAGACGAGAGCTTCTGAGCCAATCTTTGAATTCATCTGCATGAGCGGGATATCTACAATTTGGACATAAAATTATTCCTCTACCATTATCCTTAGGACTTTCAGGCAATCTAAAACAAAATATACATTTAAAATCGTCTATTGATAAATTGGCTGCTTTTGGTCTATATAACTTAAAATTTATATGCTTTATGGTACTTTCAGTACTTCTAATTGGTCGACCTGTTTTACTACTACTTGTTGTCCTAGTAGTTGTTTTGACTCTAGAACTTCTTGATTGTATATGTGCATTAGGCGTTGATCTTGATGAATGGGATACTGATCTTGAAGTACGAGACAGTGTTCTAGTTGAGGGTGTTGGAGATGATCGTGTTGTACTATGGATACTTTCTCTATGTCTATTAGGTGATGTTAAATCATTCAATCTATTAGTACGTCTTGCTATATAGTCTCTAGTTAATCGGGGTAATTGGTGTCGAGCTCCAAAAAATCCATGAATAATTATTATTAATATACTTCCAATTAGCAATAACAAAAGGTTTAGATCAATTAAAAAATGAATAGGTATTAATAAAGATTCATAGAAATCAATAAGTGAATAAAAACTTATCCAATAAACAATTATGAAAAATAAAATTGAGAATCCTAGAATATACCCAAACTTCCGGGCATTTACTGATTTTGTGCCAAAATAAATTACATTATATTTTCGAAAACAACGATATAAAGATATTGAACCATATAATACATAAGGAGATCCAAATAAAATACTCCACCAACTTAAATATAAAGCTGAGCTTACAAGAAGATTTTCTCCTAATAAACCAGTAAAATTTCCCCAGATTGAATAAAATATACCAATAAAAACAGGACCAACAGTAAAAAATGCTGTATTGTGAGGACTTCGATATTCACGATATTGTTTAATATTTTTTAAAACTTTGAAAGAAAAAATTAACCATATTCCTATTAATAGCCAACTCACAAGTACATTAAAAGAATTTAGAATTGCACCATGTATTATGCCTATCAATGAAAATATCGCCAATGTTATTGCGACAGCTTTAAATTTAGGCACAGTTTAATAATCACCAAATTTCTTATGTTTTAATCTTCATCATATTCGAGGTATACAGCTTTCCCTTCAATTATAGGATTCATGAATTTTAAAATTTCTGGAAGCATCTTAATATCTAATGATCCCTTAATTCCATATACTAAAGGATACCATGTTTTAGTTCTAAGATCTGCCGTATATATTTCAAATCCTGTGGATTTTCCATCAATTTGGTATGGATCAATAACAAGAGCAACGGACTTATCCCACAGTTTTTGATATCTCGCTTGAGTGCCCATATCTTCTGCGCTTAAAAAACATCCGTAGCTCGGGTGTGAATGGTACCACCCACAGATAAATAATTTTTGTTTTTTTATATCTTGGTATGCTCTAGCATAGTTTTTATAGTCTTTAATTTCAGCATAGACAGCTGTACCATGCCCCATTGGATAGGCATCCTCGATCTGTAAGAGACCATTATCTTTTTCTATTTTTCCTGCTAAAAGACCTATAACTTCCACCCATTTTTCTCTTGGAATCTTAGAATTCGCATATTTAAGTGCATGACTCGCTATTTTAAGAATCGTTTTTACTGAAATATAAATTTCCTTATTGATTTTCTCTTCTTCTTGAATATCAAACTCTTTTTTTTCCACAATTTCTGCTGTAGGTATCTTTGTAAGTTTTATAATAGGTTTATTAAAAGATTTTTGTGTAAGAATTGAAGAAATTTCTTCTGTTAATTCGTCTTCTTCTAATGCAAGTTCTTCACAGATTTCATCTAGTAGTTCTTGTTTTATTTTTTCTTTTATCTTCCTTTTAATTGCATCTTTGATTGAATTTTTACCTGATTCTTTAGCGTCCATAAATGAAATCACCATTTTTTGTTTGCATACTTCTTAACAAGATTTTTTACTTTTTTCTCGAAAAATTTTGGATTTTTCATCATTTCAACTGCTGCTTTTTTATTGAAAACATCAGTAGGATTTACATATTTTCCGCGTGTATTTAACATAGCAATTATAGCTTGAACAACCGTAACCGCTGTTTTTGAAGGACTCCACCCCCCTTTTTTACCTATTAACGATGGATCTACTAAAGCTAAACAAATATTTCTTTGGCCCTTATATTCAGATGGTTTTGGCCAAAAATTTGGATGCCAAATTGGAGTATGAAATCTAACAAAAGGAGGTTGGCTAGGATATTGAGCTGGGAATCTCAATTCTAATCTAAAAAGACCACCTGCATAAGCTGTTCCTTTGGGGCCTTTAATTGAAATTGCTAAATGATCAATACTCTTCTTTTTAGGATTAAATGGTATTAATTGAACAATACTACCCTCTTTCAGCATTTTTTTTAATCCCGCATAATCTTGGGAAATACGACTACTTCTTATACTCATTTTCTCAACCCTTTTTATTATCTTTAATTTTATATTGAAATTTTTTCTTTAAATAATTGTTTTTTTCTTAAAAAATTAATTTAAAATCGTTTTTTGATTCAAATTTTGTTTTATTTTTAAGGTTACAAAAATTTCTCCACCTTTAAACCCTACAGCTGTCATAAGTTCGTAATTTCTTAAACCATTTTCAATTGGATTCTTTTCTAAATCAACTATCATAATATCATTGAAATCCAGTAAAGTTAGAATTGGTTCAGAATCTGGATCTAATTTAAATCCGTTTTTCTCCAATATTTTAATTATATTTATACAAGGTGATTGAGATCTCAATTTTATAGATACACGGCGAACGTCTTTACCACATTGAGAACATCCTGGATTTCTTTTTTTTTCAATATGGTAAAATTTCATTGTAATTGCATTATAGATCACATAATTTCTAATAGGTTCACCTAATCCTTTATGTCCTTTTTTCCAATGAAGAATTTTGGT
>CAYPFJ010000064.1:0-22098 GCA_964409945.1 uncultured archaeon
CATTAATCCAATTCCGTGTATCGTATAAATTTGTTATTGTAGAATTTAATTGATACCCATTCCATCCATATAATTCTACTTGAGCATGAGTATCATCATAGGAATTATTATAAAAGCTTACTGCTAAATCAGTTTTTGTTCGATTAGCATAGTGAGTCACGTTCCAAGGAGCTCCAATACCACTAAATGTATTATCAGAGCTTAAAGCTTGAGTTTTTAAATTTCCAACTTCTATATCTTTATTAATTGAGTCATTTTGGCCAAAAATTTGATTTATGTTAAGATCATTTATAAAAGAAATGAAAGAGAAGCTAAAAAATAAGACTGAGACAATTAAAATCTTTTGTGCATTAATTCTATTAACCTTCAAATACCTTAACTTTTTTACGGGCAATTTCACTCACTTCTTAAATTATAATATTATTTAATTCTATAAATCTAGTTTAAATTAATATTTAAACGACCATCAATATATATGTTATTAGAATAAAATATAGAATAATAATATCAATATGATATATTAAAATCTTTTTTGTTTTTCTATAATTTTCAATAATAATTATTATTTCATAGTTTAAATATCTTAAATTATCACGGTGATATCTCAATAAATTTAGTCCTAAAAGGCACTTTTTACAAACCCTCCATCTATTTGAATAAGAGTTCCAGTAATATAACTGGCTCTTTTAGATGCTAAAAATACAACTAAATTTGCTAAATCCTCCGGTTTTCCTAATCGTCCTAATGGTATTGGATTGATCCATGTTTGTTCAACCTCCTCATACGATTTTCCAGTATTTTTTACTGTTGTATCGATTAATTTTTTCATACGATCAGTAAGCGTTGGTCCGGGACATACAACATTAACTAAAATATTATCCTTTCCATATTCGTTAGCAAATGTTTTAGCAAATCCTACAACTCCTAGACGTGTAGTATTAGATAAAACCAAGTTTTCCAAAGGTTGTTTAACAGAAACCGATGTTATCGCAATAATCCTGCCTCCTTTTTGATTCTTCATTATCGGAATAACCCTATCTGTTATATAAATAAAAGAACGGAGGTTTAAATCAATTGAATTTGACCACTCTTCTTTAGTAATTTTATCAATTGGACCTGAAGGAGGTCCACCCGCATTATGAATAAGAATATTAATCCTTCCAAATTCATTTAAGGTTTTTTCTACCAGATTATTTATTTGTTCTTCATACATTAAATCTGCAACAATAGATAATACCTTATTATTTGAATTTATTGATTCTAAAGCTTCAATTTTTTTCTTGGCGTTATTTAAATTATCTTTCGAACGGCTACATATTACTACATTAGCACCCTCTTCGTAAAGTCCTTTGGCACACGCAAAACCTAAACCTTTACTTGAAGCTAATACTAATGCAACCTTATTTTTTAAACCTAGATTCATTATCGGCAACCTGTAATATTATTTGGAGTCTGAAACGAAATCGGAGAATTTTGTGCATTTATGATAAAAATCATTACACCTCTTAGCATTTTCAGCACTTAAACAAACCTTAGAATAAGGGCATAGGATATTACTTTTATCTAATTTTATCTTAACTCTATGTAATCTCTTTTCTATTTCATTATTCATACTCGAAAACCTTGTATAAAAGCTGTTCTCTATTCTGATTTCATTTCAGATTGTACTTACCTTGATTAATATAAGAAAATTAGCTTCGGTTAAAATTATTAGGATCTTAATACACTAATTATTAGAACTTGCATGTAGAAAGTTTAATTTCCTAATTTTCAGATGAAAGATTTTAAAAGGATAATTTTATAAATTCATAAATTATAATAGTTTTAAAGATTGAAGAATATATTATTATCATACTACAAAAAATAAGATAAAAAGGTGTGTAACGATGAGTATTGACACTAAAAGTTTCGATAACATTCTTAGTAAAATAATCAAAAGTGAGAGTGGTATTAAAAAGGTAATATTGGTTGATAGAACGGGCCTTACCATTGCAAGTGTCTCTAAATTCTCATACTTTCCTGCTGATGTTGATGGGATTGGTGCTATTGCGAGCGCTGTATTTTGTGCTAGTGAAGAACAAGGTAAAAATCTTGAATTAGGTAATCTTGAAATTGTAACATCAGAATTTGGTGGAGGTAAGATTTTTGCATCAAGCTGTGGCCCTAAAGGAGTACTTACACTTATCTCAGATCCAGACATTAATATCGGTTTGATCCGATTAATTTTAAAGAGATCTGGTGATGAACTTAAAGATATTCTTGATGAATTTTTATCAGAAACTATGGAAGTTATGGATAGTGGTTTAGATTTATCCGATCTTGACTCACTCACACCTGATTAAAATTTCCTTGAATTCTATTTTTTATTGATCTTTTCCTATGAAAGGATTTCAGATTTATCTTAAAAGAATATATTTCAAAAAAGATCAATAATTATCAAATTTAGGTGTAAAAAACCTAAAGGTTTTAAGATTTTATGTAGAAATATTAAAGGCATGAAAAAATTTAGCTTTTAACCTTAACAATATTTAAATACCAAATTATCTGTTTAAGTTTTAGAATAAAAATTATCATATATGTCTCGAAATCACATAATGTTTTATTCTATTGTTTTATCTAAAAAAAAGTGGTGAAATTCAATTGGAAGAATCTAAAATAATTTATAATAAGGAGAGAGAACATAATCATGAACCATATAAAATTCTGTTTACAGGATTAGATGGAGCAGGTAAAACGAGTATAATCTTAACTCTTAATAGGGAATTCTCCAAAATCGCTAAACTTGAACCAACTAAAGGCGCACAGAGAACCAGTTTTAGACTATTGGGTAGAGAAATAAGTGAATGGGATTTAGGAGGTCAAAAGAGTTATCTTATTTCTTATTTAAAAAATCCTAGTAAATATTTTGATAATACAGAAATTGCGATATATGTAATAGATATATTAGATGGTTCTCGTATACTTGAATCAATGAGTTATTTATATGATGTGGTTGACAAGTTTAAAGAATTGAAAATTAAACCACCCCTCAATATATTTTTTCATAAATATGATCCTAAATTAATTAATAACACCAAAATAGAAATAGAACATCTAATAAATGAATTAAAGAAAGAAATACAGGAAACGGTGGATTATGAAAAAATTTATTACTTTTATACTTCAATATATGAACCTTATACAATAATAAGTGCTATATCTGAAATCTTATTAGAATTATATCCAAAATCAGAGTTAGTACAAAAGACTATTGAAGAATTCGCAAGAAAATTAGACTGTGAGGGATTAATAATAATTGATAAAAATTCGATTATTTTGGGTTCCTACTTTAAAGATGATGATTCAAACAAACTATTAAGTAAAACTATTGCTTATTTTTTAACTCTAAATGATGTATTTATTGAGATGGAATTAGAAGAACAAAATGATCAGATCATAGTAAGAAAATCAGGAAATCACTTTTTCTTCAAACCAATCATATTCGAAGAAAGTACTATTCCATATTATATGCTAATCCTAAAGAAACATAATCCCTTTGATCTTTATTTCATTAATAAAGATTTTTCCGCATTTGTTAATATTTTCAAGGATATCATTTTAAATTAAATTATTAATCATTCATTTCCGGTTTAATTTATCAGAAGTGATATTGTTTTATTAAAATGATATGTTCTAGATTTTTTATATAGATTAATAAAAATGCGCAAAAATTATTCGCAAAAGTTTTTCAAGAGTAAATTCCAAAAAAATTTATGTCATTCGATTTTGTTAAAAAATTAGATTTTAATTCAGAATTCTTTAATCTGTTTAAGCTATCAGAAAGTGCTTATGGAGCTATTTCTAAAAAAAATTCTGGTATGGGAGGGAACGCTGGTTTTATTGACATTGGAGATTATTTGATACTAATTGATACTACTGGAGATGTAGATGCTGCTAAAGATTTAAGGAAAGCTGCTATACAATTTACTCAAAAAGAGCCTAATTTTATTGTACTAACTCATTATCACATGGATCATCTCATGGGAACCTCTCTATTTGATATATCAACTCAAATAATGACATCTGATCGGACTCTAAGGAATATTCAAACAGTTGGCAGAAAAAGAATTGAGGAATTTAAAAAAATGGATTTAACAGAGATGAAAGAATCTCTTAAAGCGGAAAAGGATGAGGAAAAAAGAAAGGATATTGAAAATGATCTTAAATTTCTTAATTATGTTCAGTCTGATGATTTTTTTCTTCGAGAACCAAATCTTACTTTTAAGGGAGGATGTGTTATCCATGGAGCTAAATCTAATGTTCACATGCGGGTGTTTAAAAAAGCACATACTGATGGCGATGTTATTGTGTATATCCCCGAAGAAAAAATACTTTTTGCGGGAGATTTACTCTTTGCACGAAGTGATCCATGGATAGGGTCTGGTGATCCTGAGAGATGGATATCTGTTAATAATGAAATAATGACGCTTGATTTTAAAGTTGCTGTTCCTGGTCACGGAGATTTATCATCAAAAGAGGAATTTTCATTAGAAAATAAATATATTAAGGAAATACTTGAATTAGTGAAAAAACGGATTGATATGGGAGAAGATCCAACCCTAATAAAAAGAGAGGATTTTTCTAATGAGCTACAATCTTGGAAAAGTCCAGTATTAGAAATGAATATTAACTTTCTTGCAGAATTATTAAAAAAGCTCTAACCTTTTTTTTGAAAGTTTTAAACTAAAAAAATATTAAAAAGGTTTACTTGCTTTCACAATTTTATAATACCGATCACGCTCTTCTCGCAAAATTTTAATATCATTTTGCAAATCTGTTAATAAATGTCTTATATTCTCCTTTTCATTAGTTACACCCAGTATTTTATCTTTCAATTGATTAATCTCGAGTTCTAATTCTGGAATTGAATCACTGTCCCTTTTTGATTTTAGTAGCTGAAATTTTAAATTCTTATTCGTCTCGTTTAATTTATTAATTTCTCGATTTAATTTTTCATTATCCTTTCTAAACCTTCTAATTTCTATTAATAATTTCTCAGCACCTTTTTCAATTTCTGTGGCATCTCCTATTTTTGCTTTTAAATTATTAATACGTTCCTCTTTTTGATCTAATGCTAATTTTTGAACATTAGTTAATCTAGTTAATTCTCTATTTTTTGCACTTAATGTTGCATTATATTCATTTAATTCCGCCATTTGATTACTCCAATTTTCTAATTTTGAATATAATTCAGATACTTCCCTTTTTAGTGCTTCTACATTTCTAAGATGTTCTGATCTGTCTGAAACTAACAGAGAGACTTTTTGAGCGAGGTCATCAATTCTTCCCTTTTTCTCCCCTAATTCTAGTTCAAATTCTTGCCTTTCCTGCCAATAAACGTCCAGTTCCCCTTTTTCTAATAGAATGTAAGATTTAACAATTAATTCTTTAAACATTTTTTCTTTCCTTTTGGGTAATAATTCAAAAGCGATTCTTCTTACTTGACCCTCAAAATTTCTTGGAAGGATATCCTCATCAGAAAGAAACACGGTAATAACATGATCTCCTTTCCCAATAAAGTGTTTAGAAGAATGACCCGTAAAAAAACTTGCAACACTCAGATCGCGTTTTATTTGCATTTCGAGATAATTAGGTCCTGTTCGAATCTTTCTATGTTCATCAAACACTGTTTCTAACATTGATTCTGTGACACCTAATTCTTCACAGATATTTTGTGGATATTGAAGATCTATAGATAATTTTGATTTTTTATCCAGATTTAGAATCACAATTCCTTTCAATATGAAATCCCTAAGGATTAATTAATTATCCAATTATTTATGTACAACTATAATTTTTAATCTAATTATAAATAAGATTATTTATCTTATTAAAATTGTTAGGGACTTTAATGCATTTTAAAAAAATCATTCAAACAATATTGCAAATACTTAAATTTAAAACTATTAACTCGATAAATTTTTTGTGAGTGTGAATTATGATTTTATTAGCAGACAGTATTATTGTAGTATATGCAATCAAATGCATGAAATAAAATTGAGCAAAAATATAATAAAACTGCAATCTAAATTTCCTTTTCCATATATTTTTCTTCATGGAGATTTAAAGAATTTGTTAACCACTCTTTATATAGATAAAGAATTCCAAATAAGAGGCGTTGATGTTCATGAGTTGCATGATGACGATATTTTTTCAAAAGATCAGGTCATAAAAATAACAAATTCATTAACAGATGAAATTGAGAGATTGCGATCTGATAATGATAAATTAACAAAAGAAATTCTTCATTTGAAGAAAAAAATTAATCAAATATAAAACCATAAAAATTAATAAAATTGTTATAAGAAATTAATTAAGATTTGAGGATATTAAAAATGAGTTATTTCCGTTTTAAAATTTGCATTTTTGGAGATGGGGGTGTTGGTAAAACTACTTTAGTTAATCGTTATGTGACTGGTAAGTATCAAGAAGATTTTAAAATGACTATTGGTGTTGACTTTTATACTAAAGTTCTTGAAGTAGATGACAATCGAGTTCACATACAAATATGGGATTTTGGAGGCGAGCATCAATTTAAAAACTTATTACCCAATTATGTGATTGGTGCCTCTGGAGGAATCTTTATGTATGACATTTCACGTTTTTCTAGTTTAACAAATTTAGAAGAGTGGCTAAAAGTATTGAAAAAAAATCCAGAAGTTAGAGATAAATACATTCCGATTTTATTAGTTGGTGGCAAATTAGATCTAGATGCGAATGGTAAAAGAGTTGTTGAGTACGATTTTGCTATTGAATATGGAAAAAAATATAATCTATATGAATATATAGAATGTTCATCAGCAACGGGGGAAAATGTAGAATTAATTTTTAATATGATTGCTAAGAAAATGATAACTTTATCTGATTCTACTTGAGAGATTTGTGTTTATCCAAAATCAAACATTATTGTTTATTTCTTTTATATTAGAAAAATAAAACAATGTTTCAAGGATTTTTTTAATTCTAATTTCCTTATTTGTACCAGTTTCCTTTTCCATGCCTACTTTAAAAAAATCCACTTTTTGAGTTAATTGAAAACTTTTCAAATCGTCCAAAAATTCTACGAAACCTAATTTAGCTAATCTCTCAAGATGTAAATTTGCCTTTTTAATTGAGAGATTTAAGTCATAAAATATAGTGCTTACTTGATATTTTTGTTCAATATCATAATATAAAAGAATTTCTAAATCTTTTCGAAAATTTGAAAGCTTGGATTTTTTCATAAAAAGACCTTTCTGATCAACTACCTTTGCAATAATTTCTGAAATTGAATCATAAGTATTGAGGAAATAATCTCTTGTTATTGATGTTGGATAGACTAATATGTCTATATTTTTCTTGTTATTCAAAAAATCATTAAGAGCTTTTATTTTATGCTGGAGATATAATTTATCGATTAAATCAATTTTATGTAGTAATATAGCAATAGAGTAATTTTTTGATATTATTTCTTTAGTAACATTGATAATGGTGTTTAGAAAAGATAAAATTTCTTTCAAATACATATTAACATCTAATACACAAAGAACCAGATTTGCGTTATTGAAAATCATTTTATCGCTTTTAAGCCATTGTTCATTTTCTTGTCCCGCTAAATCGAAGACTCCTAAATTCCTATCAAATAAAGAATATAGACTTGAATTGATTCCACGCGTAGGTTCTAAGCTTGTGTTTAAAAGTGTATATGGATTAGCCATTTCAAAAAAAACTTTTTTAATCGTTGTCTTACCCACCCCGGGTGGACCTACTATTATAATTTTTTTGTTTTCAATCATATTCAGATACACATATTATATATTACAAATAATACAAATAGCCTAATTTACTTGGTCCTTGAAAAGATTCATTATATGAAAAAATGAGTTAAGAATCGAAACCAAATTAAAAAATCAAATAATTAATTTAAATATTTTTTTACTACTTCTCTAAAATCATTTATTTTTATTGGTTTAGATATATATTCATTAAATCCTGCCGATAAAATTCTTTCTTTATCACCTTTCATTGCAAAAGAAGTTACCGCTATTATCGGTATCTCAGTAAATTTCTCGATTTTTCGAAGTTCTGTACATATATCTATTCCACTCATTTCAGGAAGCTGAATATCTAAAATAACTAAATCTGGATTCCCAGATTTTAAAAGTTCTAATCCTAAATCTCCTTGGGTTTCTTCAAAAATTACTATGTCTGGTATTAATTTTAAAATTGCTCTAAATAATTTCATATTTTTTTCGTTATCTTCAACAACATATACATTTTTTGTCATTTATAATTACCCAATTCTGTTATTTGAATTATTTATAAAATTATCTTATAATTTATAATAATTATCATATTTATTTTTTGAGATTCTGTAAACTCTAGATGAACAATAATTTTCATCATAATAAATGTTATATAATTTTTGTTAAGGGGGTTATCTTCAGATTTTTTTGAGATTTTTTTATATTAGATGAAATAGTAAAATTAAAGTCACTTCCTTTTCCTAATTCTGTATCAACAGAGATATCGCCTCCAAGTAAATTAACAAGATTTTTCGTAAGGTACAATCCTAAGCCTGTTCCTTGATATTTTTTGGATGTATTCATGTCAATTTGTTGGAAAGGTTTAAACAATCTTTGTTTGTTTTTATCACTTACACCAATACCATTATCAATAATATGAATTTCTAATTGTTCATTATAAATTTTAGTTCTTATCATTATCGTTCCTCGATTTGGTGTAAATTTAACCGCATTACCAATAAGGTTAAATAAAATTTGTTTAACACGATCTTCATCGGAATAAATATTAATTTCCGCTGTAATTTCGTACTCTAATTTTAATTTTTTTTCTAATATTTTTGGAGATAATGATTCTATTACATTTTTTAATATCTTGTTAAACTTAAAATAAGTTGGTGAAATTTCAAATTTTCCTGATTCAATTTTAGAGATATCAAGTATCCCATTAATTAAATTTAATAAGTAGTTGCTTTCATCAAAAATTATCCCTAAATATTGCTTTTGTGTTTCATCTAATTTATCGGAGTAATCAAGTGTAAGTATTTCTGAAAAACCAATTATAGAATTCAAGGGCGTACGTAATTCATGACTCATCGATGCTAGGAATAATGATTTTGAATGATCAGCTTCTGTAATCTTCAGATTCAATTGCTCTAGCTCAAGTGTACGTAGTTTTACTAAATCTTCAAGATAACTATCTAATGAATGATCAGATGTTATTGCAGATAAAGTACCTATTGGAAAAAATTCATTAATAAAATCAATTGTCTCATTATAATAGATATGATCTGTCATTCCTGTTTTAAGTAATGTTCTATATCGTTCTTCAAATGCTTTAACGAATTTATCAAGTGATTCTCGAAGAGCGGGAGTCGATATTTCAGAAAGGAGAACTGCTGTGACAAATTCACCGAGCTTAAACAAAATTATGTTCTTTTCAAGTTTTATCTCTTCTACAATTAAGGATTTACCAATTTTTCGACTAAGTTGCTGTAAGAGAGGTAACCATTTTGCTAAAAGATTTTGTTCATCCTTAGACGATTTAGTGCTCATGTCCCATGATAAATTAAACAAAGGAATGCCAGAATGATTAGTAATAACAGTTATTCTTTGTACATTAAAAGATAAGATATACAATAGTTTTGGTTCATGATAAATAAATATAGATACGATACTTATAGAACCCGCAGCAATAAGATATCCAATTGGAAAAACTAACCACAATCCAAATGAAAAAAGAATTAAAATACAACCATAGAAAATTAAATTGACAATAAATAGTTTAAATGCATCTTTTTTTAATTCTAAAGGTGATTTACGCCAAGTTTGATAAAACCAATACACTAATTGAAATCCTAGTAGAAATAATGATAAAATATTTATTATCTTTAGGGGTCCTGCTACCCCTAAAGTTGGATAACCAAAGTATGCATTGTAATACAATTCTATGTTTTCAGGAACTAACGCTAAAATAATTGTGCAACCAATTATAAAACTCGCAGCTATACTTTTATAATAATTAAATTTGTTCTTAGATACAAAATCTACATTTAATATTAAAGAAAATAAACCAATAGAATACATCATTGCACTAATACGTTTTAACTCGAAACTTAAAAAAATATATGCTGTGGTTTCAAGTAAATGAAATGTTGCAAAAATCAAGAATGTTATAAATAGAGATAAGAAGGTTTTATTTTTTTTAAGAATCGCTAACCTTAAAAATAATATGGTAAAAACAAAGAAGAAAATAAAACCTAAAAATGCGAATAAAACCTCAATGTTCCAATTTAAATTCATTTGAAGCATCATTTTCCATATATTTTTTCTTTTCCTAATCTCTTATATTTAATCTCTAATAATGTCATACTATTAAGTAAAATCATTAATCTACATCATGAAACAAATCTAGTTTTTAAATCTTGAGCAATCTTAGCAATTTTTTTTAGTTCTTCAAAATCTTTTTCAATTATTGCTTTCATTATGTCAACCTTTAATTTTTTAACTATTTCAAGAGTTACAGAAAATTCCTGGTTGACTTCATCATAGAGTTCATCGATTTTATTATAAAGAACTTGTGCATTTTCATTATCCATAATTTCTGAGTTAATAATCATGTTTTGATATGAATTATTTAATTGTTCTAACCAATTCCTTCCTATTTTCATTAAAGGGAAGAGATCGTCAACTTTACCCTTCTTAATCCCCATTTCAAATTTATCTCTATTATCTTCAAATAAATTTTTAAAAAAATTATTTATTTTATTTTCTATAGCTTTTAAGTTAATATTGGGATTCATAAAAACAGTTACAGTATAATTTTCATATCCAAAAATATGCATTTTTAAATTACTTCCTTTTAATCCAAATCCTGTTAAGTCTTTAATGTTTAATTCTAAAGAAAATTTTTCTAATGCGCTGATGAACATTGGAATTAATTCAATATCAAATGGAATAATAGTATTATCATTTGGGATACTGTGAGTCATAAAGTTTTTAAGTGCGTCATCAAATAGTTCAAATCGTAATAGAGATATTCCATCTTTGTCCGCTATTATAGCTCCTATAATTGATGGGGGTTTTCCTTCAACAATGAGTTCTGTAGAAGATAAATCTCTCTCTGATTTCTCCAAAGAAGCAGAAGAAAAATCCTTTAGAATCTTTTGATAAAATAACTTACCTTTATTTGTCAAACTAAGAAGTTCTTTATTCTCTACATACTTTATTTCAATATGTCCTTTATTTACTAAACCCTCTATTAAATAATTCACTAATTTCTCCGGACGATTCAATTTTTCATAAAGAATATCTTTAGAAACAATTAATTCTCTATCAATTTGATGTATAATTTTAAGTGATTCTTCAACCATATTTAATAATAAACCTTCATCAGGAATAACGTCTTGAAGACATACTTTCATAATTTCAATGAAATATGAAAATGTTTTAGCAAAATATTCCCTCTTTAAACTTGTAAATAAGAAATTTATAGATACCTCATTTGCGAAATCATTTTTAATTACTGTTTTAATTTCCCTAACCTTTTTTTCACTTACTAGATCTATTTTATGTAATAATACAAAAATATATGTTGATGGCGTTAAAGAATTTCTTATATCGATAATTTTCTCCATAAATTTAATGATTTCATCATAGCTAAGAGTAATATCGATTACTACTAAAATTATCTTAGTTCCAATAAAAATTTTTTTTTCGTCTGTATCAAGCCATCGTTCATTTTCTTGTCCAGCCAGATCAAATATACCAACATCATGATTTATCCCAGGTAATTTTAATATGAGTGATTCCTCACCGTACGTTGGTTCTAAAGCATATTCTAGCAATTTATTAGAATTTTCACCTTCAAAAAAGACTTTACGAAGGGTAGTTTTCCCCGCGCCAGGGGGTCCAACAAAAATAATTTTTTCACTCACTTTTATCAGGCTACTTTTTTATTTAGATAATATGCATTCTTAAGTTTTAATCTAATTTGACCAATCGTCCAGATTAATTTATTAGCACTAAGAGTTTCAGATAGACAAATTAAATTTTTAAGACCAAATTTTTGGTAATTCAGACTATTCATAATTATATTAAAATTAAAACTTGAAAGTATTAAATGCTCAATTCTATCGTTGTTAACCATATTTTCAAAAGTTTTATTTAACTGTGTTATAAGTTTATGCGAATGATTAATCATCACGGTATTAAAATCTTTGGACATCGATTGTACTATTATGCTATCATTTAAGTTAGTAATAAAAAACATAGTTTTAGAAAAGTCTCTAATACTATTATCTAAAATGTTTTTTAAATAACCGGTTTCTTTCGAAAAGCTGCTTAATAATTCATAAAATGCGTTGTATAGGCTGTAAATTAAATTTGGATAAATACTTGTATAATAAATTGGGACATCAAATTTCTTCTTTATTATATTTGTTATTTCCTCTAAAATCTCCCTTCTAGATTCTATTTCTATCAAATCTATTTTATGAAAGAAAACAATTAGCTTAGCAGTATAGGATTTTTCTTTTATAATAGCTAAAACCTTTTGAATATCATCCATAATTAGTTGGGAGTTGGAAACCCAAGTTGGATAATCAAATAGGTATATAATAGTATCGGTGTTTTCAAAAACTAAAATTTGGTCATTATCCACTTTACCTTCCAATAGATCACTTAATTCTTGCCCAGAAGAGTCGAATAGTCCTAACCTTAAATCTAACCACGAATAAACGGATGCTAATATTCCACGTGTAGGTTCTAAAGGATTAGATAATAAATCATTTGGATCATTTCCTTCAAACACAATCTTTTTAATTGTTGTTTTTCCAGTACCTGCTCTTCCAATTACTAATACCTTTTTTGATAATGATTCACCTAAAAAAATATTAATTTTCTCAATAAAATATTTTTTTCTATCACTCTTTGCCTTTTGTAAAAGCTCTCTAGAAAATTCAATAAATTGAGATTTTAATTTATATAAATCGATCTTTTCCTTTTCATCAAGAATAATAATAACAATTTCATAGCCGACCTCAACAACTTTAGCTTTATCACAAAAACTCAAAATAAGTTGATCCTTATAGGAAACTTCAATTATCTCATCCTTCTTAAATTCCTCTTCATATGAATGAGTCATGTATATTTTATTTATTAAATCATCAGTCAAATTCAAATCTAAAGGGTACTGAAACTCAAGTGTAGCACCCATCCTTGTATCCCAACTGAAAAAAGCTAAACCTTTTACCATGTTAATTTCATCACCCTAATTTTTCTTCTAATTTCTTTGAGATTGAATAGGTAAAAGTAGATCCCGCTCCCAACATACTTGTAAAATTAATTTCTCCTCCATGTAACTCTACTAGTCTTTTTGTTAGTGACAAGCCAAGTCCCGTTCCGGGAACAGATCGAACATAAGTAGAATCTACTCTTTTGAATTCCTTAAATATTAAAGGGAAATCCTTACGTGCAATTCCGATTCCTGTATCATTTATTTTGAAAAGCCAATGATTATATTTCTCTTTAACAGTTAATGTTATTTTTCCCTCAATTGTAAATTTGATAGCGTTACTTAATAGGTTTAACAAAATTTCTTTAAACCTTATCGGATCTGCAAAAATAAATTTGTCCTCTTCTAAACCTTTTATTTTAACTTTAATTTCTTTCTTATTAATCAATGGTTTTAAGCTAGATATTATCTGTTCAACCATATTGTTTAATGAAAATTTTTGAACATTTAATGACATTTGTCCAGATTCTATTTTGGATATATCTAGAATATGCTTAATCATATCAAATTGATGTTCCGCGGAATTTTTAATATCAGATATGAATTCTCTTTGATCTTCAGTTAATTGACCATACAAACCTTCCAGAAGTAAATCTGTAAATCCAATGATAGCATTTAGTGGAGTTCTCAGCTCATGTGACATAGTAGCCATAAATTCTGTTTTAAATTGAGATGATTTTACGATTTGATCTACAAATAATTTTTGCTGTGTGAGCGCATCATTTAACTCTTTAGTTCTCATTTGAACTTCATTCTCCAGTTCATCTTTAAATTTATTTTCTAAAATTTCCATCTTCTTTTTCTCAGTAATATCTTGAAAAATTAATTGAATTAGAGTGGTACTATCCTGTTTTATAATGGATGCTTGAGTTTCAACCCATAAATATTCCCCAAATGAATTCTTAACTTTAACCTCAATAGGTTCAGGAAAATCTTTTAAGAAAGAGGCTTTGAAAATTCGTTTAAAATATTTTTTAACTTCTAAATGAAAAATTTCATTATATTCCTCAATGGATTTTCCAACTATATTATTTCTATTTAGACTAAATAAAACTTCTATTGTAGGATTGGCATCTATAATAACTCCATTTAAATCAATAATGAATATCGCATTTGGAGAATTATCAAATAGGGCTTTATACCTTTCTTCAACAGATTTTCGCTCTGAAATATCTCTTGAAATTATTATTCCTTTTAATTCTCCATCTCTATCAATAAAAGTATGACCACTACATTCAAACCAGAGCCAACTATCATCTTTGTGTTTAAAACGCAATTCTATAACGGAGGCTCTTGGTGGGAATCCTTTCTTAAATGTATAATTAGCTTGTTCTACATCATCTGGATGAATAAAATCCAAGGCAGATTTTCCAATAATATCAATCTTTTGATACCCTAATAATCTGAAAACAGTTTCTTGATTTAAATATTCAATTTTGAAATTCCTGTCAATTATAACTATAAGATCGTTAATATTTTCAATAATAAGACGATAATTTTCTTCAGATTTTTTTAAAAGGTTTTCCATTTTATGTCTTTCTAAAGCATTTCCAATTATCTGCGAAGATAGACGTAAAGGTGATAAATCATTGTCCTTCCACTCTTTTTCTATTATATCATTAGCATATCCTATGAATCCTGCAAATTCTGATTTAATATACAATGGAAATACCAATAAAGATTTAATGTGATTAACTTTTAACAAAGTTTTAGTAGCTTGTGCTTCCTTTGGTACATTATTAACATCACTTATATTGATAATATTTCCCTTTCTTAGCTGCTCGTTCCACCATGGAAAATTATTTATCCATGAATTTTGAAAGAATTGAAATAGTGGATTTATACCTTCTGCGCACCACTCGTATATATGATTCAAATTAATATTATCATCCTTAAAAATAACCAAAATAACACGACTAGCACCATTTAAGATTCCCATATCACGAAGTGTTGCATTTATTGCATCATTAGTGCTAATATCTCCAAGAAAACGAGAGGAAATATTCGAAGATAAAATCTCTAAGTTTGTCCATTTTTTTCTTATGTTTTCGACTTCTTTAACTAATTCGATATTCTTTTCTAAAATTCCTTTTTCACTACAAACCATAATTTAAATTTTCAATATTTATTTTTTCAATTATATTATAGATACTCTAAAAATTGTGTTACACTTTTATTACTATTGTAAGATATCTCTAATCTCTTTGGGAGAAAAAACGTAAACGTTGATCCCTTTCCTAGCTTACTCTTAAAACTTATGTCTCCCCCATGTAGATTAACTAATCTCTTGGTTAACGCTAATCCTAAACCAGAACCTGGTTTTGAATCAACAGAAGCAGATCTAACTCTTTTAAATTCTTTAAATATTATATTAAAATCTTCCTTTGAAATTCCTATTCCTGTATCTTTTACAATAAACTCCCATTTATCTTTACTATCTACAAACTCAAATATTATAGTTCCTTTCTCAGTAAATTTTATAGCATTACTTAATAGATTAAAAATGATTTGTTTGAATTTAATTCGGTCAACAGATATTACTTGATTTTTTTTTAAACCTTTTAATTCAAATTTTAAATTTTTTTTACTATATAATGGATTTAAAGTTGAAATAATTTGTTGCATTAGATCAAATATCTGTATTTTCTCAATTTTTAGAAGGACTTGACCTGATTCAATTTTAGATATATCTAGGATATTTGATATCATATCTAGTAAATCTTTTGATGATTCTTCAATATCTTTAATAAATTCTAATTGTACTACATTTAATTGACCATAAACTCCCTCAAGAAGTAAAGCAGTAAATCCAATTATTGCATTTAAGGGGGTTCTTAATTCATGAGAAATTCTGGCCATAAATTCTGTTTGAAAGTGGGAAGCCTTCAAGATTTTGTCTAGATATAACCTCTGTTGGTTAAAAGCAACTTTTAATTCTTTGGTTTTTAGTTCCACTTCTTTTTCTAGTTCTTGACTAAACCTCTCTCTTAAAGTTTCTATTTTCTTTTTTTCACTAATATCCCTAATAAAACCTTTAAAGCCAATAATTTTTCCATTAGAATCATATCTTAAATAAATAGAGGATTCGTGGTAGAACTTATTTCCATCTTTTCTTATTACTTGATAATCGAATAAGATAAAACCTTTTCCTCTTTGGTATAATTCATGGTACATACGATAAACGTCTTTTGCCGTTTTATCGTCAAATAATATGCTATAGCTCTTATTTAGTAATTCTTCTCTTGAATAATCTGTACTTACACACAATGCATCATTAAAAAACGTGAAATTGCCTTTAAGATCAACCTCAAAATATCCTTCATTAATGTTTTCGAGAATACTTCTATATTTTTCTTCTGATTCTCTTAATTTTAAATCGATTTCTTTACGTTCCGACACGTCCCTTACAATTGTGATTATCTGAATAACTTTCCCATCGTTTAGAACGGGAATTTTCTTGGTTTCTGTGAAGATTCGTTTATTATTCAATAAGCTATAGCCTTCGAGAAAAAATTCTTTTTTAGAGTTAAAAATTTCTTGATATTCCTTAATTACATTCTTTTCGATGAAAGGAAAAGCTTCAGTAGGATTTTTCCCAATAACTTCATGATTTAGTCCTAAGGCTTTTAACCAATTAGTAAATGCAGGATTTAGATAAATAATCTTTAAATCAGTATCAACCACATGGAGGGGGTCTGATATTGACTCTGTGATAAGACGATATTTCTCTTCTGATTCTTTTAATTTCAATTCAGATTCTTTGATTCTTGAAATATCTTGAACCCATAACCTTAAATTAATAGGTTTTCCTTTTGAATTATATTGAAATACTCTTGTTCCAGATAACCATTTGATATCTTTATCCTTAGATATGGTTCTAAATTCTATATCTTCACTGTCATGAGTTTTAATAATTTCTTTATAATTCTCTGGATATATAATCTTATGAAATAGCTGACCCTCTTCCAATTCTTTTCTATTAAAACCTGAAATTTCCATAAATTTAGGATTTATATACTCTACCCGATCTTTTTGTAAATCAATCTCTAAAAGGCCCATAGTTGACGTTTCAATCAAATCACGATACTTTTCCTCAGAACTTTTTAAATTTTGTGCAGATTTTTCTAATTTTTGAGTCTTTTTTCTAACTTTATTCTCCAATTCAAGATTTATTTGTTCTAAATCTTGTTTAGCTTGTTTTAATTGTAATTCTGCTTTTTTTTTAGCAGTAATATCTTTAGCTATACCTAATATACCAAAAATTTGTCCATTTGTTTTTAATGGAATTCCATACGTTTCAAGATATATTCTATTTCCATATCTATCCTTCAATTTATATTCACTTGGACATTTTTGTCTCCCGAATTCTTTTAGTTCTTTTAAAATATTAAATGCTTTTTCTAATTGATCATTTTCTAATAATTTACTGAATGAAATGTTTGAAATTTCTTCTCTCGTAAAACCAAGAGTAGATAAAGCAATATCATTGGCATCGAGAAATTTTCCCTTTAAATCATGGACATAAATTAAATCTAAAGAATATTCAAATAAATCTTTAAATTTTTCTCTTATTTCTCTGGGTTCATAAGTTAATTTTAATCGCAATTAATAATCACCTAAGAAAAACAATTTTTCTATCTTTTTTTTCAATGTTTTCAAACAAATCTAACCCAGCGATTATTTTAACACCATTATTTTATTATTCAATCGAAATGATAAATTTTAACTTACTACAGAGAGGTTTTTAAATACTTTTCAAGAGATACAACAATATCTTTACAGGAATCCAAGATCATTTCCATAAAATTTATTATATCCTCATCAGAAAGATTTTTATTTTCTTTTTTATCTTCGAATATCAATTCACAAAATCCTTGAATTGTATTTATTCCGCTACGAATTTGCAAATTAAATTTTTCTATTGGGAGAATATCACTTTTTTTCGTATAAATCTCGTTCAATTCTTTAAAAAAAATATCAAAAATATTTTCATCATCCAATAATATTTTATCCTCACCAATTTTACGAAAAAGCATTTCAATCCGTCTAAAATGAATTACAGGGATTAATGGAAATTCTATATCTCTAAGTAAGATTATTGAATATAATTGCTTTCTACCCCTAGCATTATTATCCTCAATTTCAATTTTATATATTTGGGAATAAAAATAATTAAAATTTAAAATAACAAATTTATTTTTAGTATTTAAAGCATCTCTTAAAAGATTTCTAAAAAATTGTTGATCCAATTCAACTTTAACTGATGTGTATATAGCTCTAGGTCCTAGAGTATGATCATATTTCCCAATCATTATTATAAAAGGATGTTTTTCTAAAATAGATTGCAAGTTATTATATGTATCTGACATTATATTTTCTACAACATTTTCAACCTGTTTCTTTTCAACCATTAATAATTTCCCATTTCTTTTTACTACGGTCTATTAAAAACTATTTTTAGATATACACATTTTAAATAATTATAATAAATTCTCTAAAAATTTACTAATAAGATCCATTTTCGCTAAAATAGTAACAAAATTTATTTATTAATTTTTTTATTTTACTATTAAAAATAAAAATAACACTAAAAATGGAAAGTTTAGTAAACTTTTCTATAAAAACAAAGAGAACGATATGTAATGTCAGAGTCAGCAAAAAGGGTTATTAAATATTTCTCTGATCGATTTTTAGATTTGGATTATTATCCTACTTCTCTGAAAGATGTATTAGATTTAGAAATAAATAAATTAAAAGGAATAAAAAAAGAAGAGATTGAGAAATTTAGAAAAATTGATATCACAAATTTACGCGATCTCGCTAAATTAGAAAATTATGGTTTTGAAAATCTGATTGAAAAATATTCTATTAATAGAATAACTTTAAAGAATGCTCTAATTGCTTCAACCTTAATTTCAAATGCATGGAGTAAAAGAAAATTATATTTAAAAAAACCTAAATTGAAAATTGTCGTTGCAGGTTTAGATTTCGCTGGAAAAACATCTTTAATAAATAGATTAATTAAAGATTATAATTATAATGACATGGCTAATTTGGAACCTACAATTGGGACAAACATAGAAGAATATCAATCTGATAAATTAGATTTGATTCTCTGGGATCTAGGAGGTCAAAAAGATCATATAGATGAATATCTTGCCTCTCCAGAACAATTTTTCATCCAAGTGGATATTATAATTTTTGTTATTGATTCCCAAGATGATGTTAGATATTTAAATGCGGTAAAATATCTGAAAGATATAACAGATATTCTCGAATTCTTAAAGGAAAGTCCTTTTATTGTAGTTTTATTGAATAAGGCAGATTTTGATATCAGAGAAGATCCAGATTTTCAAATTAAACTTGAATACCTTGCAGAAAAAATCTCGGAGATTTTTAAAAAATCTGAAAAACCTTGGAATTTTGAGATTATTCCTACAAGTATTTATAATTATTATGCTAATAAACCAGAAATAATTAAAAGTATTAAAAATATTTTTTCAAAGGAAAAAGAGGAGAAAGGTAAAGAGATTGTGATACCTGATATTGATGAAAAATTTCAGAAGATTTTAGACCTCAATCTGAAACTAATGGATAAATTCGTATCTGAACTTACAGAAATTAAAAGGGCTATACTTAGATTGAATCCATCAGATCTATCACAATCTCTTTTTTCAGTTCCTTTTGAAAAAGTAAAAAATGATGTTATCTCACCTATCTCAAAATCTAATGAAAGTGTTAAACAAAGAAAGAAAAAAGCTAAATTTGATGAGAGTCAAAAGAAAAAAAAATATAAAAAAGGCTCAGGACCTCCAAAACCACTGCCAACACACCCATCTTTAAAAATAGAAGAAAAAGAAATAGTTAAAGATGGAAAACTCACAACTAAGAAATTAGAAAAAGCAAAACCTTCTCTAAAATCAAAAACTCCTTTACCAAAGATATCCTCTAGTCCCCCGAATGCTCCACCACCACCGAAACAGGAAGAAATTGACTTAGATTCGCTTAAACCTCCACCCCCGCCTCCAAAAATTTCAATTAGTGGCAATATTAGATCAACTTCACCTAGAGGAGAAGTTCTTACAGAATTAAAAGAAATGTTCTTGAAGCGAGGTTTAGTCAATCGTTTTGACTTATGATTAAGTTTATTGTTTTAAATTGTTATACAAGATATATGTCTCATATTGAAAATTACATTGAAGTTTCTTACAATCAGAGATTTTATATTTAATTTTACTATAATTCACTTAATCAATTTTAAATATTAATAAATGTAAAAATCAATTAAAGAATAGAATAAAAAAAAAATTGATAATATTTTAAATGTGAAAATTCATGTTGAATAGTGATAAAAAAACAAAGGAAATGGTACAATTTGAGCAAGAGACGGGAAAACAAGCAATTTGGCAGGGAAAAACCACTAAGGGATTCTTAAAATGGAAAGAAGGTGAAAAAGATTATTATGCTGATAAAAAACGAATTTCCGTTTATATATCAACTGAAACTGAAAAAAAATGGGAAGAATTTATGGATACACATAAATTTTCTTCATTTTCTAAATTAATAAGAGAAAGTGTTAATTATTTTATAAACGAAAAAACAAAATTTGGCGGAAAAATACTTACAGAACTAGAAATTGCCAATGATTCAGATTTAGTTCATGAAGTAAAAGGAAAATTGACTACTATAAAAGGATTTTCTCAATTATTACTTGAAAAATATAGAAATGAGATAAACGATGATATTAAATCAATTATTGATAATGTATTACATGAAATACAACAGTTGGAAAGTAAATTTGTAACTAAATTAGAAGAAAGAAAAGAAAAACCTTCCCAATATGATATTTTGCTTATAGAAGATGATTTATCTACGATCCTTTTATTAAAGAATTATTTTGAAAGTAAAGGGTATTCCTTTAAAGGAGTCCTTACAGGATCTAAAGGAATTGAAGAATTATATGTAACAAGACCAAAATTAATATTATTAGATATTATTTTACCAGATGTGAGTGGATATGATATTTGTAAGGAAATAAAATCTCATATAAGTCTAAAAGAAACACCTGTTTTTTACTTAACCGCTGTAACACTTTTTAAAATAGAGAAAAAAATGAAAGAAACAATGGCAGATGGTTATATTTTAAAACCCTTTGATTTGCCAGATTTAGAGTTTTTATTTGAGTATCTCTAGTCTTAATCCATTTAAAACGATTTGAAATAGAGCATTTCTCGTTTTACCCATTGTCGTTATTGCTTATGATTGGTAGTGAAAAATAGAAAGTACTTCCTTTATCCAAGCCCGGTGATTCTACCCAGATTTTACCATTATGTAAATCTATAATTTCTTTTGATAGATATAGACCTAATCCAATCCCATCAGAAATTATATCCCAACCCCTTCCATATATTTCAATTTTCCCAAAAGGTCTAAACAATTGTGCTATCTCCTTTCTGCGCAAGCCAATTCCATCGTCTCTAATCGAATATATTAGATTATTTTTCTTGATTCTTGATTTTATGGTAATATTACCTCCACTAGGTGTATACTTTATAGCATTTATCAATAAGTTTGAAATTACAGATTGAATCTTCTCTTTATCAAGATAAATCATTATTTCATCGGGAATATCAACATGAATAGTATGATTCCTTAATTTAATTAACCCTTCCACGTCTTCTATCCCTTTCTTAATCAATAGGGATAAATTTTCATATGATTCGTTTAATATTACTAATCCTTTTTCTAACTGTGTGGCCTCTA
>CAYPFJ010000065.1:0-22079 GCA_964409945.1 uncultured archaeon
CTTTTTCCCATGCTCGATTCTCAAACACTAAGGTTTCCACACTTTTAGTTTCCATTTTTTTTATTTCACACTCTTTTATTTTTGCGAATATTGTGAAGTCTTGGGTAATAGCTTTTCTCAATCTGAGCATTAATCTCAAAGACTAAGGCGTTAAGTGATTCTAATGCTCTTATCTCTTCGTTTAATTGATATGTCTCCGATCTTCTGTTGTTTTTCTTATAGATCTTTAAATCTTGAAGGGAATCCAAAATGAAATTGTGGACTTCTTCAAGTAAATTCGTATCTCTTTTTAGCTTTGCCTTTTTTAATAATTCGGTTAATCTTTCTGTCATATTCAAGTTTGCTATCACATAGGACTTTTATTTTTGGTGTCTTTAGTAGTTATAATTCACTTATAAATAAGAAGGGGTTAAAGAGATAATGAATCCTCATTAGAAAGCTACTAACATTAAGGATTAGGCAATATGAAGGGTGCATTTTGAACTATTTCTATATGGTTTAGGGCTTTGTGTAGGATGGGGATAAAAATGAAAAAGTTACTTCCTGCTCGGTAACTCATAACATCCTATTTCTTGATAATACTAAATTTATCATGTAATAATGGAGAAAAAATGAGAATCGAATTTTCCAAATGCATCATGAACTTCTATGAAATTTTTTTTCGATTTATTTTGGAAAGTTCAAAGTGATCTTTTTTCTAGTTTATTTTTCAAAATGAAGGATAAAGAATTGGCTTAATTTGGAATGGAATTAGAGTATGAGGCTTGTAGAGATGTCTCCAAAAAATACACTTTCAACAATAATCTGGAAAATTTCAAAAATAAATTGGAAAAATTCAATGTAAAATTGGAAATTGATTTTTGCAGAGTTATTGAAGGATCTTGTTATGAGAAAGAGGAAGTAGGATAAGAAATTGAAACATGAGAAGAATCATTCTTTAGTTGAGGGTATAATTCTGAAAACTTACATTTATCATTTTTATAATAGTAGCAAAAATTACAGCAATGAAAATTATTAAAATCTGAAATATTAGAAAGATATTCGGCACATTCAAGGAATTGGAATTCTTTAAGCTGTTGGAGTAGTTGGCTGGTGGATAATTTTAAATAATGAGAAATAAGGGATTTATACCCTCCGATGCCTCTTACATCATAAACAATATAAAATTTGCTGTCAAAAAAAGGGACGGTTAATGGCAAGGAAATGCATGCAGATACGTACGGAGAGGTTGTTTTGACTTCCCGAGATGACGGTTAATGGCAAGGAAATGCATGCAGATACGTACGGAGAGGTTGTTTTGACTTCCCGAGATGAGATTGAATTGCTTCCGTTCACTCAAGCTGCTGCTAAAAAAGAGGGTGTAAGTGATGTAAAGTTTTCCGATCCTGAAATTGATCCATACGAAGGAACAAATAAGCATATGGATCCATCAATGATCAATTACTTCTATTCAAAGTTCTTCGATCCAGATAGCGATCCAGATAGACCAAGTCAGGAATTAGACCAGATACCTTATAATGAGGAATTACATGCAAAGGCAAGAGAGTTCTTACGAGGCACGAAATATGAAGGGTTTGATATTATTGTTGATGATGAGGTTAGTTGGGAGGTCGCAGCTCGCCTTAAAAAGAAGCATGATAACGGTGTGAAATTAGACCAATTAGAAAGAATAATTAACGATGTTGCAGTTTTCTATATGGGTGGTCTCGGACCTGTAGACGTTTCCAACAATCCAGATTATAGACGAGCTAAAGTACAGCTTGATAATATGATTGAAGCACTGTTTGCAAAATTTGGCTATATTGAAGAGGAAAATTACATTAAGTTTGTGAATCTCATACTGGATAAACTTATTATGTCTGAGTCTAAAGTGTTAGAATTTAGAGCTCAACTTATGGAGTATGCTATGAATACATTTGAGAATATAAAAACTTCGGATAGATATATACAGAGTCTTCAGAAGAGAGGAAGAGATGTAATTAACGAGCTTTTCAAGTTTAGTAATGTATGGGGCTTAGATGATTTAGCAAGCTTTCTTGTACGTGAATTTGGTTATGATTACTTGGATACTCTAAGAAATCTCCAACAGATGGTCTTATCAAAGGAACCGATCTCATTTGAATTCTTAGCAGGCTTATTTCAAGATGTCGTGGAAGCATCCCGCTTTCACCGTTTGACCATTGATGAAGACGTCTTTATTAATGCTATTAAGAACTATAACCCTGTCTTTTCACTCTTCTTAGATCGATATAATCAAGATCATTA
Organism: uncultured archaeon; assembly: GCA_964409945.1. Lineage (GTDB taxonomy): Archaea > Asgardarchaeota > Lokiarchaeia > Sigyniarchaeales > SOKP01 > Loki-b32. Next base: position 2,266 of record CAYPFJ010000065.1, read on the forward strand.
TAGTGAGACTGAGAGACTTTCCTATCTTTTAAAGTATGAGAAAGGGTTTCAGGAATATTACGAATGGAAACAAATATCTTATGAACTCAGCGAAGGAGATATTGAAAAGATTAAAAGATTGAATGAGTATAGTACAGGACTTGGTGCAAGTTGGTCATCTGTTTTAGATCTACAGATTGAGCTCCTTTTGGATCTTTGGGATGGCAGAGACGCTCTTACAGGTGAACTACTAAGAGATGAAAATGGGGATTTGTTAAGAGATGAAAATGGGCATTCACTTGTTATTAGGCATCACTATAAGATTCTTTATTATATAGGAAGACGAGTATATTACATTAAATATGATTGCCGGTTATCTGCGCAAGTGCCCTTATCTATAAATTCTCATTACGAAATGAATACCTTTGCTACTGCGGATGATAATGCGAAAAATTTCGAAAGGGTTATGAAGAAGCTAATGAGGGGGGAATGGGCTGTTCCTACTTGGTGGGAAAATCCTCGAGCTATTAGTTCCTTTGAACAGAATTTAATACGGCTTGGATATATAAGACCTAACATTCTAGGTCCATAAACTCACTCTCACTCAATATTTAAATAATCTTTTTCCTTTCTTTTATAATAGAAGACAGAGTGTAATAAAAAACAAATAATAATTATATTACAATTGATGTCAGACTTCAGCTCTTATTTCATGGATCCGTGCGAACTTGTTGCCATCGTGTATGATTCAGATGGTATCACTGAGCTTGGTAGGTATTCCCTTCGAGGATATGCGAAAAGTATGAACCGCTTCTTTCAAATCTGTACTCTTTTTACTTGGGAAATGAGTTATTTAATTTATTTCATGCCAAATGCTGAAATTTCCACCTTTAAGACGTTTGCGAATGTTTTAAGGAGCGATTTTTATTGGGAGGTTAGAAAAGAGAAGAATAAGATCCTTAAAGTTGTTGTTCAGCAATATATTGAAGAATTAAAACAATATCAATTTAAGTCTCAAAGAATATTTCCTTTTCTAGCAGAATCAGATGCGACTTATCTTAATCGTAAGGAATATGAAATAACTATAGATCGAATTTTCAAATGGATATTAAAAATGCGCCAGTACCATATTAGTTTTTATGAAGACGTTTTACAAGAATATAGAGCTCGAAAAGATCAATATAATCAGCAGCTGCGAGAATACCTAGATAAAAATGAACAAATACTTGTTTGTAGATCTACTGATTTAGATGTTGCTTCAATCTTAAATGAGCTTGGTGCCGATACTGTGAACCAGAAGAACAACGGTTTATTTGATAGATTTTATCAAATTAGCAATCAATCTTGGTATCTTGCAGATTTACTAAAGCTTGATAATCCTGAAATCGAAAGATATACTAAAGGACTTCCTCGTTATCGGACGCGTAGCTTTCATGTGCATCCAGAAGGGCTAAAGGCTTTTTTTGAACTGTTCACTATCTTCAGGGATGAAATGAAGTTCATTTTACCTGATGAGACAGATAAACACTTTTTTGAGAGGGTCTTAACAGTCTTGAAACGCGACTTTCTTTACAGATTTGAGGAACGAGGTGACCTAGAGGAAACAATTATTGAATACATTGAGAATCTCGAGAAGTATATATTCCTTTCGCTTTCTAAAGAGCAATTTTTCAACAGGCTTTCCAGAATGATTTATGGGCTTCGAACACGCCGGATCGAGTATTATGAAGCTGTACTTGCTGATTATCTGGCGAATAAAGAAAAGTACGATGCTATTTTGTAATGTGCTGCATATTACGTTAATTGTATGAAAAAAATTAAAGGAAAGAATAATCAAAAAGATTACTTTAATAAAATTCGTTTGAAACTGCTTATCGAATTAAAAAAGTAGTGATTTTTTTTTCATAATAATCAATTTTAAATATTCTTTCAGTTTTTGTAATCCTAGAAAGTTGTGATTGATCTGCAAACAACTAAAAAAAAAAAGAGAAATGTGAAACATAAATGCAAGAAGCAGATAAGGACCTAGAAAGGTTAAGAATGAAAAAAGCTGAAATTTTATTAAAACATCAGACAATGCCAGAACATGTAATAGAGATACATTCTTCTGAAGAATTTAATAAATTATTGAAGGATTATCCTGATAAAATAATTATTATAGATTTTTGGGCTGTATGGTGTGGACCCTGCATGTTTTTTGCTCCAACTTTTAAGAAACTTCAAGGAGAATTTCAAAACGATTTTATATTTGTAAAGGTTAATGTTGATGAAAATAACGCTATAGCGATGAAGTATGGAATAACAGGAATTCCAACAACCTTATTTATCAAAAATGATGAGGTTGTAAATCAAGTTGTCGGAGCAATGAACTATGAAGGAATGAAGAAAGTATTAGAAAAATTAAAAAAATGAAATTATTAAATTAATTCCTTTTTTCTTTAAATTTCTTATAATATTTTGAGCTGATTACCAATGGAAGTAATTGGAAAACATTTAAAAGAATTTGAGGAAATAGATAGGTTATTAGATAAAAAAGATATTTTCTCTAGTGAACGATTGTTTAAATGTATATTAGGCCTGAACAGAACAGAATCTAAAGTACTTGGATATCTGTTAAAAAAAAAAGATGTTAGAACGTCTGAAGTAGCGCAAGCATTAAAAATGGATAGAAGTTCTATTCAAAGAGCAATTCAAGATTTATCTGCATTAAAACTTATTAAACGTAATTCAATGTCAATGAAAGATTACGCTAATGTAAAAGGATTAATAGATAGTAAGAAACAAGGATATCTTTATGTATATAATGCTAAAAACATCGATTCAATTAAGCTGCAGTTAAAAAAGTTATTAGATAAATGGTATAATTCAATGTTAAAATATATTGAAAATCTTGAAAATCTATGCGAATGTTGTGGTTTCAAATTTGAACCATGTTAGACAATTTAATTGAACTTAATCGAAAACAGTTATGAATTAGAACATATAAATAACCTTGAAAGGAAGGTCTTCCAAGATTTCTCTAACACCTTCTTTAAAGTCCGTCGATACAGGTTCAAAGCCATTTAATGTATAATTACTGACAGAGTAATGATCCGGCATGACGTTTAATAGGAATTCTTTTAATCTTTTAACATTTTTAACGTTATCATTAACACCTTTTAAAAACATAGTATAAATGCCTAATTTTCCCTTGAAATTTTTACTAAATTCTATTATTCCTTCTAATACGTACTTAGAATTTATAAATTCAGGGCATGTATTAATTTTTGAAAATTGAAAGTTATTAACGGTATTGAGATTAATAGCAACCAAATCGCACCCATAAAGAACATTTCGAAAATTCTCGTTTTGAAAAATTCCACAATTCAAATAAATTCCAATTTTTTGTCTAGGATATACCGCTCTAATCATTTTTGTAATTAAGGTAAAATTTGAAGGATTTATCGAGTCGGTTATTCCCTTAAACCATATTAGACTGGGAATGCCTCGTAAATTAATACAATCTCTAATTTCATTAAATATTTCTTCAGTAAGATTAATTAAGTCTGATTCTTCAGAACATGTGGTGAAATCAACTGATAAAAGTGTTCCAAAATTAAAATTAAACTCAAATGCTTTTACAAATCTGTAATCCATTAAGATCACATTTTTTATTTTGATTATTCACTGTTTGTTGATTCTCCAAGTAAGCTTTTAGCTTCAGAAATTAATTTCTCTGTTTTCGCTAGATAATTATCCCTGTAACTAGGATGCATCTTTTCTATCAATTTTTCTCCTTTCTCATAATATTCAAGAGCTTTTTCAATATTTCCAAGTTCCTTATAACATTGTCCCATTTTTAAACAAGTTTCATAGGCAAACCATCCAGTGGGTTCAAGAGTTAATGCTTCTTTAAATTTTTCAATAGCTTTTTCGTATTCTTCAAGAGCCATTAACACTTCACCATATGTATCATATGAATTTCCATATTTTGGATTAAGACTTATTAGATGTTCAGCAGTTTCAATAGCTTTCTCTCTTCTTCCCAAATAACCTAAGATCATGGCTTTATTATTGATAAAGTCATTATCGTGAGGATATAATTCAATTGCATCATTAACAGTCTTCAAAGCTTCGTCATATTTTTTTAGAATGATTTGGACATAAGATTTTTGTTTCAATAGGTTGTACTTCAATGGTTGACGACTTTCTAACAATTCATTGATTAAACTTAATGCTTGAGATTCTCTCTTAGTTGTTATTAATATGTATGCTTTCCTAGCATATAGAAAATTCAATGTTGGAGCTATTTCAATAGCAGTATCAATAGAATTAATGCTTTCATCGTATTTTCCAAGCCCATTTAAAACTTGTGATTGGAATAGAAGATAAATTGTTTTATTATAATTAATTTTTTCAAAAGAGAGAGTAGCTGTTATCAATTCAGTAAAAACATCAATATTTGGCTCCTTAAATGTAAATCTATAAATTAAATTATATCCAAGTACTAAGGCTTTTGTAAAAAATGAAGTAGGATGTTCGGGATATATTGTTAAAACCAGATTAGCAGTTTCTAAAGCTTTATCAAATTTGCCGCGTGCTAAATAAGAATAAACCAAAATAAAGTAAGCAATTGTATCAATTCTGGGATTTTTTTTAAAATTATTAAAATCAATTTCATTTATGATTAAACGCTTTGCTTCTTTATATTTATTGATTAAACAATAATATAGACTTTTTAAGAGTAAAATTTCTTGATCATTTTGATTCAGGGTGGTTAATTGATTTATAACATCAAGAGGTTCATTATAATCCTTTACTAGTGGCATCCAATAAGTAACATAAATTATGTATTTTGTTCTTAATAATGATGAATTATCTGGATATTGAGATAATGCTTCATTAATATAACCTAAAGCTTTACCTCCTTGAGATGTTCTCATTAAAATCTGAGCTTTTTGGCAGATCAGGAGAACATTAGATGTTATTTTTAATGCATCCTCAATGATTTCTAAAGATTTTTCATAATTATCAATCAATAAATAAGTGATTGATTGTAATAAGTATCCAATAAATTCATTTGGATATTTATCAATAATCTCATTAGTAATTTTGACTGAATCATTAAAATCATTCTCTGTTGTAGCTATAATATCCTTTATTATTAATTGATTTATGGTTTTTATCTTATTGGTAATATTTTGAGATAGTTCCTTTGCTTTAGAAACTTTATTTTTATATAAATTTTTAATTATTTTATTATAAATATCTATTTTATTCAAATTATAGGTGTTCTGAACTTCATTTGTGTTTAAATAAAAAAATTTAGACAAAACCACAATATCTAATATATTGAAAGTGCTGCTATCCATTGTATAATATAACTCATCCTCTTCTCCAGCTATAGCCATGTTTGAAGGATCAAAGGTTTGGAATTCTTCATTAACATTTTGCCATATAAATCCTGCTAATTTGGCTTCACTATCAACTAATTTTTTCTCAGTCTCAATTTTATAAGCTAAATATTTAATATATTCAGGTAAAAATGACTTTAATGAGGGTTTTAGATGTTCATTGAATAGATTATTACAAATATCGTTTAATATTATATCTAATAGCAGTCCCACATCTGTTATCTTCGTTTCATGAAATTTATTTAAGTAGGTGAATTTTGTAATATGTTTTTCTACAATTGCATTAAGTATTTTTTCTATAGTCTCATTCTTTTGAAAATAATAAGTTCCTCCTTTTTCAATCTCAATTTTAAAAAATTTTATACCAAAAAACTCATTATCAATCATTTCCCTTATGTAATATTCTAAAGTAGTTCTATCAATCTTATATTTCACTGAGAAATCTACAGGTGAAATATACTCAGGATATTGATTAGGATGATTAATCGAAAGGAATAACAAAATTTTATTGAAATCTTCTTCTTTTAGCATGGATTCAACTTTAGAATAAGATAATTTTAGAATATTATCAAGATACCGAAATTTTAACTCATCATCTTCTATTTTATACTTCTTAAAGAATCTACTAGTTTTTTCTGTAATTTCTTCAATTCTCTTGCTTTCTTGTTCTAAAATAGATTGACGGTCTAAATCATAGGATTTCAACACTTTAAGATACTCGGTTTTTCCCGATGGTGTTATAATATATTCTTTATTCTCTCTTGCAACAAATCCATCATCAATTAATGCATTAATATTATTAGATAAGGAGGATTGATTAATTAAGAGTGGTGTTTGTTTAAAATCTGACCATTTACATGAATAATTGTTGTAAAGCATCCATAAAATCCAATGATCATAATTCCTCATTTTAAGTATTGCTTTCGGTGGATATTTTAATCTCCTCTGCCCCGATTTTTTATCGTATACTAATTCACTAAATCTATCTCTCCCCTGTGAAGTGATCTGATACTTTCCTTTTTCAGGCTTTTTAATATAATTTTTATTCATTAATTTTTTTAAATTACCTGATAATGTCGATTCGCTAATTTCCGCAGTAAAATCTGACCACTCGCAAATATCATTATTGCTGAGCATCCATAATATAACATATTCAAAATCAGTCTTTCCTATGATGGGGTTTAAAATCTCACCAGGAGGATATAAAATTCCCTCTGATCTACTCATAATAAAATACAGTCCTATAAGATCTTATTTTCTTATATTATAATATAACTTCACTACTTTTTAAGCTTTTCACTTCGGAATAAAGTATGAACTCCACATGAAGTGCGAAGTATGAATCTATATATTGGAGTGCGAGTAAATAATCATAAGAAAAAATAAAAAAGAAGTGATAAAAAAATGGTTCAAGTATTCGAAAAAGTAGAGAATGAGAATGAAAATCTCTATATAATTATTCCTTTTGTTGAGGAAAAAGCAGAGAATGTTAAGGAAGAACCAAAGCAAATTAAATCTAAATTCAAAATTAGAAAACACACTAAACAACACCAGGAGAGAATAAATATCAACAATGTAAAAAATCAAGTTGATTCTATCGTTTATATAGGACAATTATATAATCGATACTAAAAATTTGATATTGGAGGATAGTGAAAATGCGAATTAAACGAATGAAGAAAAAGACGAGATTAATCATTATTACGAATGATATCAGAGGACATCATTCGCGCTATATTTCCTATTAAAACATTTTTTTTCCAATTTACTCAAAAAATAAGTGAAAAATATGGCTAAAATAATAATAAACTGTAGAAAATGCGGTAAAGAAATAAAACTAGACCTTACAGACTCGAGGGCACTTTGTAGGAAGTGTCGAAAAAATCAAATTGCGCATTATGCAAAAACTACAAAAAATTTTGATTTTTAATTAAAAGAGGGATTGTTATGAAAAAAAGAATAAGAATAAATTGTATGAAATGTGGTAAAGAGATTAAGCTCAATTTTACGGATTCGAGAGCAATTTGTAAGGATTGCGGTCGGTAGAGTAGTATTTTTTTTAGTTTTTTATTTTTTTTTTATGCTTATTGATTTCTTTTCCATTCCATAATGAAACGGGGAGTTTTTTTATACTCCCTTTAATTTTTATTGCAAATAACATCTAACATGGTTCCCTTTTGGTGTTTTTAATCGACTTAAATTTTTTTGAATTAATGTCGAAAAAATATTAAAGAAAAAGACAGGTTTATTTTGCATTTTCGTCTTCTTCCATAATTCCAAGTTTATTTCCTTCAGTGTCCTTAAACATATAGAAATAACCTACTCCCGGTACAGTAATTTTGGGACTTTCAATTGTACCACCAGATTGTACAATTTTTTTTTTAAAATCATCTAATTTGGATACTTGAATATAGTTAAATACCTGATCACTAGGTTCTTCTCTTTTTTGTAAACCTCCATTAATTCCTTCTTCATCTTCTTTCCCTGCTTCTATTACCCAATATTCCACGGGACCCTCCCATTTTTCGATTTTTCAATCAAAAACTTTTTCATAAAAGCTTTTTGCTCTTAGTGGATCATCAGTATTGATTTCAAAATGAGTTATTTTAGGCATATAATCACCTCTAATTTAGTATTATTCAATTTAATTTAAACTATTAAAAATCTTTCGCTAAGAAGAATCTTAATTTTTGATATTAGCTACGAAAGTTAATAAAATATTTAAGAAAAATGAGTCTCAACTGTTTTAAAATTATATTATATTTTGATACTAGGGATTAATCAAGTCGGTTATAAATGAAGGAGAAGAAATTCCAAAAAAATAGGCAATAAAAACATAATGATTATATTTTTTTCCTTTTCCTTATAACCAATAGGATAGTTGCTACACCTATCACAGCTCCTCCACTAATAATCGTAATTAAGATAAGTCTTTCAAAAGGGTTTTCAGGAGCTGAATTGGGATCGTCCGAATTCGAATTCGGAACCAATGGATAATTATCTTTGCTTCCTGCCGTACCATTAATCCAATACGGAATATCACCGATTCCGTCTCCATTTTCGTCTAAACCAGTATAATCACTCCAAGAATTCCCTTGAACTCCATTATCCCATAGATTACTCGAACCATTATCATACGCATTGAGGGAATTATTAAAACTATTACGATATACATCATTATTAGTACAATAAGAATCAAGACCTATCCCATACTTCCTATTGTTCTTTACGTTATTCGCCAAAATAATATTATCGTGGCATCCAAGCATTTCAAAATAATTCGTAAAAAGTATCCCAATCTTATTGTTTAATACAGCATTTATAGAAATTTTATTATAAGAACTTCCTTCTAAAAAAATCCCACAAAGAGTGCTATTATTAATTGTGTTTTCTGAAATGTCGTTATGCTGACCTGAAGTAATAACTATTCCATGCTGACTATTGTTGAATACGACATTTTCATAAACATTACTATAAAATTCTGCATTGAGATAAATCCCCACAGAGGTATTATTTACTGTGTTTTCTGAAATTCCGTTATAATTACCTCCCGCTAAATATATCCCACTTCCCTGACTATTTTTTACAATATTCCCCGAAATGGTGTTGTAATCACACATCAATAAACCGATCCCTCCCCCATTGTTAAATAAACTATTTCCAAAAATATTATTATAATAACTCATGTATAGATAAATCCCGGCACCATTAGTGATATTCATTGCAGTGTTCCCTGAAATGGTGTTACTATAACACTCAGTTAAATATATTCCCATAAAATCATTGATGTTTACTCTATTTTCTGAAATGGTACATCTCTTGCTCGAGGCTAAACATATTCCAATATAATTAGATGAACAATTATTATCAATTATTTGAGCATTAGAAACATAAGATAAATAGATTCCTGCAGAATAGTATACTACAGTATAATTTACTACAGAAAAATTTCCTGAATTGTATAATGTACAGTTTTCAATTTTAAAATATACTGTGGAATTTTCAATCCAGATACAACTTCCCGAACCCTCACCATCTATAATCAAGTTTTTTATCACGTAAGGATCAGAAGAAGTACCTGAACCTGTACAATAACCATCATTTTTAAAATCGAGCCATTTAGAATTACCATTAATATGAATTTTTCCTGAGATTTCTGAGCCTTTCAAATTTTTAGTATCTAAAATAATAACATCATTATTTTCTGAACATTTGTCCCCCTTTTCCACATTAAATTTCAGCCAATTGTTAATTATTGGTGAGAAGGTGAATAGGATTCCGATAATTATTAAAATTAGTATTTTTGTCTTAGATATTAATTTCATTGAATTTCAACGAATATTGAATAAACTTTCCTTTAAATTGATAGTATAGAAATAGATGACAAGCAGATATTTAACATTAATGTTGGATTTGATGGTTAATTCTTAATATTTTATTATTTACATTAAAGAATAGGTGTATTTCAAGAATTACACAATTTTGTTCTAAACCTTTAATATTAATCAAGTTAGTTATAAATTAAGGAGAACAACCTCCAAACAAAAATAGATCACAGAAACTTAATTATTATATTTTTTTCCATTTCGTTCTGATTAATAGTATTGTTGCTGCACCTATCACAGCTCCTCCACTAATAATCGTAATTAAGATAAGTTTTTCAAAAGGGCTTTCTTGAGCTGAAATTGGGCATCTCATCAATGGATAGTTGTCTTTACTTCCCGCAGTACCATTAATATTATACGGAATATCACCAATTCCGTCTCCATCTTCGTCCAAACCAGTATAATTACTCCAAAAATTTCCCTTGACTCCATTATCCCAATAGTTATTCCCTCCCTCATCACAAGCATGGACTACATTATTAGTAAAGCAATTAAGATATATATTATTATTAACGCAACTACGAAAAAGTATACCATATTCGCTATTGCTATTTATAATATTTCCCGAAATAGTGTTATTATGGCAACCAGCAATCCAATATGATCGGACAGATCTCCTAAAAATTATCCCAAACTCATTGTTAAAGGCAACATTTCCATAAATATTATTATAATGACTTACATCTAAACAAATCCCACAATAAGTGTTATAATTTGCAGTGTTGTATGAAATGGTGTTACTCTCACTGCAAGGTAAAATTATTCCATAACGATCATTATTGTTTGCAGTGTTATATGAAATGGTATTATAATTACACTCTATTATACGTATCCCATAATAATTAGATGAACAATCATTATCAATTATTCGAGAATTATTAACGCTAGATAAATAGATTCCAGCATAATCTTTTCCCGCATTGTACAATTTACAATTCTCTATTTTAAAATATGCAGTGGAATTTTCAATCCAGATACAATTTCCCGAATCCTCACCATCTATTACCAAGTTTTTTATCACATAAGGGTCGGAATGAGTTCCTTGCCCCGTACAAATTCCCGCACTTTTGGCAGCAGACCAATTATTATCAATATGGATTTTTCTCGAAACTGTTGAGATTTGTAGATTTTTATTATCTAAATTAATAATATCATTATTTTCTGAAGTTTTTTCATTAAATCCCATGTCAAATTTCAGCCAATTGGTAATTATTGGTGAGAAAGCGAAAAGGATTCCGAAAATTATTAAAATTAGTATTTTTGTCTTAGTTATTAGTTTCATTTTATTTCAACGAATATTGAATAAACCCTCATTTAATTTGATAGTAAAGAAATAGATGATAAGTAGACATATAAAATTAATGGTGGATCTGATGATTAATTCTTAATATTTGATTATTTACAATAAATTATAAGGTTTTTTCAAGAATAATACAATTTTGTTCTATACTTTTAATATTTCTATTGCTACTTTTATTTCTTGGAATCTTTTCTATAATCCTACCTCTAGCATTTATTATTGCTGTTAATACTTAAATTAGACTATATAAGATCATATCAGGGTTATAATATTCTTTTTTCAAAAATTACAAATTTATATTAATAATCATTAGAGTTAATTATGAATTATTATACTAAAGAGCCTTTAATCACATTAATTGAAAATAAAACAAAAATGATAGAATTAGTTTCTGGAGAAGGTACAGCTATAATTTCTGAGTATGGGGGTCGACTTTTAGCACTATTTCCTCGAGATGATTCATATAATTTATTATGGGTGAATCCTAATCTTAAAAAAATCATTGAAACAAGAAACAGAGCGATAGGAGGAGATAGGTATTGGATTAGTCCAGAAAGAGATTTTTTTTATAAAGATCCTGAGAATTGGGGTGAATGGGAAGCCCCTAAAGGCTTAGATCCAGCAAATTATGAGATATTAGCAAGTTCGGATATATCTTGTACACTTTCGAGCCAGATTTTTGTTTTCAATTATATGACTAAGCAAGGATATCAAGGAGAAATTACACGGCAGTTTACATTAATAAAGGAACTATATGAAACTGGCGTACCTTATTGTGGGATAGAATTCTTAGATGATTGTGTGTTTTATAGACCACATCTTAAAGTTAATGGTTGGAGTTTAGCAAATATTATCAGTGGTGGTCCCGATAATCCAGGAACAGTATTAATACCCACTAACCCGAATCCAAAGCCTATATCCTATTTTCGTACCATACCTAAGGATCGATTGAAGGTAAAAGAAAATTATATAGCATATAAGATTGATGTGGATGAGGTGTATAAGTTAGCTATCAGACCTGAAGATATTGATTTCTCAAGACCAGCTAAAATCGGATATGTGTTAAAAATTCCCAATACTGAAGATTCTGGATTTTTAGTTAAGCTTTCTGATGACATTCCAAAAACTCAAAATGAGTGTTTTGATGTTGCAAGAGATCACCCCGAAGCAGAAATAGGAGTCATTCAATCATATAATTCGGAATCACCAGAAAAATCAATCTTGAATTATGGAGAAATTGAGCTTCAATTAAATCAATTTGAAACAATCGAAAATACTTCTCATGGAAAAGCGAAGCACCAAATTTTTAGTTATATCGGTACTAAAGAAGATATTTTAAACGTAGTTGAAAAATATCTTGGTATATCAAATCCACTTTTATTTTGATTTCTTTTAATCTCCAGTTGGTTTTATAGTACTTTTTTCGATTACTAAAACTGATGTACGAGTAGGAGCTCTTGTTCTATGCATTACTCCTTTTGGTACAGTAAAACCTTGTTTTGGCTTTAATTCAATTGTTTTATCTTCCAAATCAATTAAAAATAAACCTTCGATAACGAAAAAGAATTCATCTTCTTTTTCATGCTTATGCCAATGAAATTCTCCTTTAACGACTGCTAATCTGACGACAGAATCATTAACATTACAAAGTGATATATTCTGCCATTCTTTATTACATTCTTCAATTAATTGTGGAACGTTAATAATCTCTAAAGGTTTAAATTTTACTTCAAGATCAATAGAATATTTATTGTTATTTTTCATTTTTCATTCTCAGAACGTTCTTTTTTGATAAAGATATCTTATTAGAGGTATGAAACAAAATCTAAAAAAGTATAGGGTAGAATTTTAAATAGCATTTTCATATAATATTATCATCTAATTTTTCAATAATAATAATAATAGAGAAAAAAAGAGAAATAAATAAGCTAAAGCTTTAATTTACTTCTCCAAAACGTCATTTTACTTCTTAATTGTTCTTTTTCAGTATTGTCTAACAAATTCTTATTAATTTTAAGCGGCGAGATACTCATTCTTATTTGCCTTAAAATAGCACTGAAACCTTTTCTTTCAAGTAGATCATCCTGTAATTTATCTAAAAGTAAAGCAATATGTTCTCCGGGTAGAATATCAATCTTACTCAAAATATTATCAAATTGAGTTGTTAAATAACCATCTGAAGAAATTACCGATTCAGGTTGAATATCTGGTTGCATTACTATAGGCTTAATTGCTGGTTCAATTGGAGAAATTAGTTTTGGTGTGATAACTTCCTCAGGAGTGATTTCTGGAGTTGGAACCATTTGTGGTGGTATATTTTCGGATATTTTTGGTATAGTGGGAGTAATAGGTTGTTGGTAAGGAGGTTTTAAAGGGCTCACTTCAGGAGCCTGTTTTATTGCTTGTGTAATTTCAATTTGCTCGATTTTTCTGCTTTGAATCCAAACGTCTTCCAAAACAGCAGCAAATAGCTTTACATGTTCTTCTAGTTTTGATCCCATTCCAGCTATTTCGAATTCACCTTCTCCTGATTTTGACACAACACAAACTACAACTTCTTCGAAATCTTTATTTATTGACCATAAATTTTCTCTAGGATAATGTCTTATTGTAATATTGGTATAACCTGCTAATTGTTTAAATCTTACCTGATCCTCCGGATTAGTTAAATCGAAATTTGTTGATATCCTAATATTAATATGTTTTTTTAAACCAACTATCGGCATTATATCAATATCTTCTAATTTAGGAGCGACAATGTGAACCCTCATTTTTACTCTAGTTAATGATTCATTTATTTGTGCCATAATCCCTTCAGCTGATTTTACAAACCAAACATCTTTAAAACTTAGGAGCGAGGCTTTTTTCGATCGCTCCCAAAATTCATTCATTGTAAGCTCAGCGCTTTCCAATTGGTTTATAATATTGTAGATTATGTCATCTTGTATTGTTTCAAAGATTTCTTTTCTGAATAATTCCTTCAACTCATTTATTCCAGTAATAATGTCATCATAAACCCCCGATACTCTGCCTTCTAAGTCTTCTAAACTAGTTACCAATCCACTCTCAATATCTATGAAAATTGTACCTAAATCTGTGCTTACCTCACCTGCAGTGTCTGAGATGCTACCTAATTGGTTTATGACTTGATCTAGCATATTTTGGGTGGTTTGTACGAATTTTTCCTTAAAGGTTTTAGTTATTTGAGCAAATTGTTCTGAAATTACTTTAGATACAATTTTTTCAGCCATACTACTCAAAGCACCAATTCTAAATTGCTTTTCGAATCTGGTGGCTATCTCTGATTTTACTGACTCTAAACTGGACGCCATAGCTTCAAATTCTTTAGTTATATCTGAAGGGACAATTTGCTTTAAGTTAATAATAAAACTTTTAACATCTTGAAATCTTTTAACCTGATCAAGTTCTTTGTCAAACCGCTCAAATTGTGTTTTTATCTGAGCGGGTAATTTAGTTTTCATTATTTGCAGATAAGTCTTGTAATCATCTAATTTTCTAAGCTTATCAGAGTGTTGTTCTAATGAATCAAATTTTTTTTGGATATTTTGTGGGGCGATTTCCTGAAATGTCTTAATAGTCTCCTTAAATTGATGAATCTGACTGACTAATGCAGCATATGGAGGTAAAGCTTCATATATTGGGACCTTTCCAGGAATTTTTTTAAGAAGACCCTTTTGGAATAAATTTTCAGCAATCTCTGAGGCTCTATCACCAGAGAGATTAGAGATTAAGGCAATTTCTCCTATCATAATAGGACCTCTTCCTGTGATCTTATAATAAGTATCTACTTCATCATGAGCTAAGCCAATAAGTTCTAGAACATGTTTTGTCGCAGAATCTTCTTCATTTGACACGTTAAATATTACCTACTTCTTATTTTTTATATGCTTTTTCAAGGAACTCTAAATGCTGAATAGCAACATTTTTTTCTATTTTTCCATCCATTCGTTCCTTTCGAATTTTTTCAATTAAATATTCAGGATAAAATGTATGAATAGCAATATCAGTTAACAAGAATATCCATATAGTATCTTTATTATCTTTTATTAACTTAATAATCTGATTATTCTCTAGAGATTCTAAAAAACTTCCAATTTCATCCATGCTTTGGCCTGGAGATTTTGGAATCTTGTTTAGAGGATATGCTCTTTCTCTAAATAATGTGATATAATCATAGTTGTCTGGATTCATTAAAATTTGAGCAATTTTTAAATTATCCTCATGATTGGGATTGTAATCCTTAAAAAATTGCTTCACTTCGCCAAGATAAGCACTTGCGAGTTCTGGAGTGGGAATACTTTTCTTAGCATTTTCAATTAATTTATTTACAGGCTTTCTAAAAATCGTAAAATCAGAAAGAAGAAATAGAGTTATATCAGTATTTCCTTCAACCCAATCTTGTGTTATTAAACCGGTTTTAATAAATGGATCTAAGATAAATTCAATATTTGGGATAATTTTTTTTAATTTGTCTTCTATAATTCCCTGTAAATCCCTTCTAGATAAAGGTCTTTCTTGTAAGGTTTCTAAAATGGTCCGAGCTTTTTCACTACTATATATTTGTGCTAATCTTTGCTCTTTTGATAAATTTTTCAATCGATCCAACAGAATTAAACTATTTTTCATGTAAAGTTTTATATTTTTTGCAATTTCATAACTTTCAGATACATTAGTGTTCATTTGTCTTAAATAACTTAACAAGTCTTCATTAATTTCCTTTAATACGGTTTCACCAAACATTTCTGGATCTTCTCCTAGCTCTAACATTAAGTTTATCATTACGGGCATATCAGAGTCCAATCCAGTAAAATAACTTGAAACATTAGAGCGTACTTTTTCTAATCGCACTAATACATTTCCTGACGATCCAGCACCAGTAATATGAGCATAGAAGATACGCATCATATCATCTAAATCTGTACTAAGATTTTCTGGATAACTTAGTTTGATAATTAACCCTTGGTCCTCAGTCCATTCAGTTATAATAAATCCATGTGCCATTTAATCTTCTCCTCCTTCTTTAATAATGGGTGCTTTTTCAATCTTATCTAATTGTTCAGGTTGAATAACATCATATTCTATACCTTTTATTTGATTTTGAAGTTCCTTATTAATAATCTCATCTCTTTTATTTACTAAGATAGGTTTTGTCTTTTTTGCTTTTTTCACTTTTTTCTTTAATTTTCTTATTTTTCTTACCATCGGAGGATATTTAAAGTGTGTTTGATATAGAGTAAAAACAACTGTAAGACCTGCAATAGCTCCAACTAATACATAAACTAACCAACTCCAATCAGGACCAGGACTCACTGTAGACGCTGTTACAACTAAAGTAATTACATAACTCTCAAAATCGTAATTATCCCCTGCAAAAGCATTTATAGTTATAGTATGAATCCCCTCTCGTACATTTTCTAATAGAATCTCATAAGTACCATCAATATCAGGACCTTCGAGTTCTCCTTGGCCATAAGCCCAATTATATGTTACCATTGCTCCTGGTATTTCAGCACCAAAAATAGTATCGTTTAAGATTATTTGCAATAATATATCATCCCCTATTTCAGCTTCTATTTGAGCTTCTCCTGATAATGTTCTAATTTTTGCTGAAATTCTGTTTATTGTAATTCTTAAATCTTTTGTTATCGACTCAAAGTTAGGTTTTTGAGCTATAATTGAAAATAATTTTACTCCAATACCTAAATCAGTTGTATTAAGTATTATATAATAATGTTGGAATGTATTATTTATTTTTAATTGCCATGATTTACCTGCTCCAATTAAGGATATTGTAGCATTAGAAAGAAAGGCTCCCGTTTGTTCTGTATATTTTATAGTTAAATTTAATTTTTGACCTATCACAAGATTAAAAACGGGATCAAGAGTCTTATTATACCCATTTAAAAATATTTGCATTTCTGTTTCTTTTTGGATAATCTGTATTATAAGTAAAATAGTCTGAGGTTCATAACCATTCTTTCGAGCGTAAATGGTTAAAAAATTTGCTCCTTGATTTAAATCATTTGTATTTATAAGCACTGAGTAATTATTGAAAGCTCCAGTGAGAGGTTTCGATACTCCTGAGCCATTTATATCCACAAGGGCACCAGGAATATGGCTTACTGGAACAGACCTGTCATACGAAACAGTAATATTGAGGATTTCGTTGGGATATCGGTTAATTGATGGATCTGATGTTATATCCATGCCATCTATAAATAATGATAACTCCGTTTCTATTTGGATAATCTGTATTATAAGTAAAATAGTCTGAGGTTCATAACCATTCTTTCGAGCGTAAATGGTTAAAAAATTTGCTCCTTGATTTAAATCATTTGTATTTATAAGCACTGAGTAATTATTGAAAGCTCCAGTGAGAGGTTTCGATACTCCTGAGCCATTTATATCCACAAGGGCACCAGGAATATGGCTTACTGGAACAGACCTGTCATACGAAACAGTAATATTGAGGATTTCGTTGGGATATCGGTTAATTGATGGATCTGATGTTATATCCATGCCATCTACAAATAATGATAACTCCGTTTCTATTTGGATAATCTGTATTATAAATAAGATAGTCTGAGGTTCATAATCAACTTTTCGAGCGTAAATGGTTAAGAAATTTGCTCCTTTATTTAAATCAGTTGTATTTATAAGTACTGAATAGTTATTGAAAGCTTCAGCGAGAGGTTTCGATACTCCTGAGCCATTTATATCCACAAGAGCACCAGGAATATGACTCACCGGAACAGACCTGTCATACGAAACAGTAATATTGAGGATTTCATTCGTATATCTGTTGATTGATGGATCTGATGTTATATCCTCACCATCTATAAATAATGTTAAATTTGTTTCTATTTGGATAATGTCTATTATAAACGGAATTGAATGAGCTTCATAACTATCCTTTCGGGCGAAGATGGTTAAAAAATTAACTCCTTGATTTAAATCAGTTGTATTTATAATTACTGAGTAATTATTGAAAGCTTCAGTGAGAAGTTTTGATACTCCTGAGCCATTTATATCCACAATGGCATCAGGAATATGTTCTTTTGAAAGAGTGTCATTATATGTAAGAGTGATATTTAAAAGTTGATTTTTGTATAGCGTTATAGATGGATTTTGACCTTGAACCATTCCATTTAAGTATAACAAATAATCAGTTTCTCTCTCATAAACATTTATAGTTAATAACTCTGTTATTGCCGTATAATTATTTTTATGAGCTATTATATTAAAAAAGTGTATCCCAATACCAAATGTTGTAGTATTTAGAGTAAGATTATAAAAATTAATATTATCTGTAAAGATTTCTCCTATACTTGTTCCATTTAACGTAACCTCTGCATTATGAATAAGAGGTCCCCCTGCTGCATCATTATCTTTGTACTTAACTGTAATGTTTACTAAATCTCCTGCATGGATATTGTAAGATTTATTTAGGGTACAATCATGGTTATTTATAAAAATTTCATCGAGAGATGTTGCTCGTTCAACTACTTCAATTGATAGTATTATTGTTTGAGATTCATATCCTATTTCATCAAAATCAATTCTTAAATTAGGAGCAGTGTTTATTTTATATTTGGAGGTATTACACGTTACATTATAAAGTCCATTTCCCGATTTTATGGACCAATTATCATTCCAAGAAACGGTTGGATTAGCATTCTCAACACCAGAATTATCTGATATATCAGTATAATCAAGATGTATGGTAAAATTATCATTCCAAGGGACTTCTAAGCTAGGATATTCTTCAGCAGCAAGATTAGTATAATGGATTACTTCTATTGTAATATTAACTTCATTATCTTGATATGAAGGATGAGTAGCATAAATTGTAATCTCATTTTCTCCAGGATTACCTTCAGAAGTATTGAAGATAAGTAAATAATAACCCGGATTTATCTCATTAAAATATTGAGTACCTCCAGCAAAGTTTGTTAAAGAGATATTTGCATTTTCTATCGGTTTATCATTCGTTGGATCGTTAAATGAAACCTTTAGATTTACTGTATCCCCCTCAAATATGTCGGCATAATAATATTCATCGGGAATTAATGTCGAATTGTGGTTAACAGTAAAAGTATTATAAATAAGTCCTGTCTCATTTAATTTAAAATTAGAGTATGAATTATTCCACGTGATTATTGCCTGATATTCACCTACTTCGTAATTTGGTTCAGCAGAAGGTATCAAAATCGGATCAAAATACACCATGCCAGTATCAGCAACTGGTTGTATCTGATTTTCTGCTGTCCAAATTGAGCCATTTGGAAACCTTATTTGAAGCTGGGCTTTTGTTTGTTGAATATATCCAGAAACCCATTGAGAAGTATTAATTTTTGCTGTAAAATTAGCATAATCTCCACTAAAAAATGCACTACTAGGTTCCCAATCACCTGTAGCATTATTATATATTCCCATTTCCGTACAATAATTTGGTGATACTGCTGTTAGCTTCCAAAATCCATTTGTATTACTTGTTATAGAACTTACAGGAATATTTACAACTTTTTTGATTCCATTCTCCATTATAGTAGTTTGAGAAAGATTATCAGGATTTAGAGAGAAAAATACCCCTGTTAAATCATAATCTGAAGGATATTCAACCGTCATATTCGTTTCTTCAAATCCTGCTGGAATCTCCATATGTGCATACGTTATCCAACTTGTATTACTATTATTAGATGCAATGAACGATGATCCTTGATATCCCAAACTTGG
>CAYPFJ010000066.1:0-22057 GCA_964409945.1 uncultured archaeon
ACTGATTTAATAATATTTTAACAAAACTCTGCATTAAAATGGGGGATCGATACATTTCAAGATCTTTTAAACAGAGCCTTAATGAATATGGTGTGATTTTTTGTGAATTTACTTCTGTTGCAACATCTAATATATTATGACATTCATCTATTACTAAAATACAATTTTGAAGCTCTTGACCAATGAATTCTAAGAACGAATCTCGTATAAATGGGTTAAAAATCCATTGATAATTGCAAATAATTACTTTCATTGATTCCAGTAAAAATTTACTTAAGAAATATGGACAAAATCTTTTTTCCTTACAAAATAATATAAGATCGTCTGCATCAATAGGTTTATTAAACAATTCTGGAGCAATTGATATTGGATTTTCTGCTTGTCCCCTTTTTTTTAACAAGTTTAAAAAATAAATACAATTTCTATTTTTCCTTAAATCTCTACAGACTGACATTGCTTCTGTTGGATTTAACTTGAGAGATAATAATGTTTCATTTAGACACATTTCATTTCTACCTCTTATCGAAAGGCCATTAAGATTTACTCCGAGTTTGTCATTTATTACTTTTTGCGAGATTTTTATCAATTCTTTGATGATTCGTCTATTTTGAGAATGTGTCCTACACATATAAATAATTTTTAAATTCTTTTCAAAAGCTAAAGGGAGTACACTAGATAAGGCAATAATGGTTTTACCTGTTCCGTTAGGTGCTGATAATAAAGAAATCTTTTTTGATTTCGAACTTAATTCAATTTGCTTAATGATATTTTCTTGATTTTCTCTGAATTGCTCGTAAGGAAAAAAAGATAAATAGTTTATTTTTGTACACCAAAATCTAATTTATGTATTTCATACTATCTAAAACCTTATATTGCTATAGACTATAAAAATTTACTTATTCCTAAATAAACATTGCCAAAATTGCATATATTGTAGAAATTTGCTTATTATATTTGCAGTCAAAAATTAATTTAAACAATATTTATATAGAAATTTGTTTAATTTACTTTTATGAAATTCGAACAATTAATTTATGAAGAGAATGAGCAGATAGCAAGAATCACCCTAAATCGTCCAAAAGTTTTGAATGCCTTAAGCATGCAACTCTCTGATGAACTTGTAGCCGCTATAGGATTGGTACGCAAATCTAGTAAATTAAATTTTCTAATAATCAAAGGAGCTGGTAATAATTTTAGTGTGGGTGATGATATCACAGAAATGCTAAAATGGGGCGACGCGAATGGAATAACAAGGCGAGTAAGATATTATCAAAATATGGCAAATCAAATTGAAGAGTTAGATAAAATTACAATTGCAGCGGTAGATGGCTTCGCAGTTGGGGGAGGATTAGAGATTACAATGGTATGCGATTTTGTTATTGCAACAGAAAGAGCAAAGTGGGGCATGCCAGAGGTGGATGTCGGAATAACACCTGGATGGGGTGGAACAACTAGATTATCCCGCCTAATTGGAAGAAGGAGAGCAAAGGAAATTAATTTAATAGGAGCTCTTCACACTGCACAGCGAGCAGTAGATTGGAATTTATGGAATCGTGTAGTACCTAATAATCAACTTGATATTGAAGTAGAGAAATTACTTGAGGTACTCAAATCTAAAAATCAACAAGGCTTACGACAACTAAAATTTATAATAAATAAAGGTGTTGAGTGCGATCTATATACAGCACAGGGTTTTGAAGTATTATCAGGTGCTTTAACAGGAGCAGTTAGTGGAATGTGGAAAATAAAGGATGCAGATAAAGGTGCTGGAGTAATGGGATTTTCTCAAAAAAATGAGCTTTGGAAAAAGAGAAGAAGTTTAGCTAAAAATTTCTGGACAAGTTAGTTTAAAAATAAAAAAATTAATTAACTTAAAAAATTAATCATGTAGAATAGGTTTTCTTGCTGCTAGGACAGCATCAAGTCGTTTAACTGGAGTTTTATGAGGTGCATTTTTTAGAAGTTCGGGATTCTTTTTTGCTTCTTCAAATATTTTATTCATTACCTCAACAAAATAATCTAAAGAAGATTTTGGTTCTGTTTCAGTAGGCTCAATCATTAAAGCTCCTGGAACTATTAATGGAAAATAGATTGTTGGTGCATATATTCCATAATCAAGAATACGTTTCGCAATATCTTCTGTTGAAACGTCGTTGGGTAATCCTTGATCTGAAAGTACAAACTCATGCTGACAGATTCGATTATAGGGAAGAAAATAGTTTTGTTGTAAAAGAATTCGTAAATAATTAGCATTTAAAACTGCAATCTGACCGACTTTTTTTAATCCTTCAGCACCTAACGCTAAAATATAGGCATATGCCCTAATAATCACTCCAAAGTTTCCCCAAAATGCTTTAATTCTTCCAATTGATTTATCATCATTATTTTTACATATTATTCCTTTTTTAGTTGAAATTAAACATGGTTTTGGGAGGAAAGGAATCAATTCATTTACAACTCCTATTGGTCCTGATCCCGGTCCACCTCCACCATGAGGAGTTGAAAATGTTTTATGTAAATTTAAGTGCACAATGTCAAATCCCATGTCCCGCGGACGGCATATTCCTAACATTGGATTTAAATTCGCTCCGTCATAATAGCATAAACCTTCATTCTCATGCACGATTCGTGTAATTTCCTTTATTTGTTTATCAAAAACTCCTAATGTATTAGGATTAGTGAGCATAATCCCTGCAACATCACCTTCTTGCATAACAAATTCTAATTCATCTAAGGGAACCTCTCCAAACTCATTTGATATTAATTCTATAATTGAAAATCCCGCCATTTTTGCTGATGCTGGATTAGTTCCGTGAGCAGAATCCGGAACAATAATTTTTTGTTTTTTAATACCTTTACTCTCAAAAAACTTCTTTATGATTAATAAACCTGCTAATTCCCCATGGGCTCCAGCTGCAGGTTGTAAAGTAAATCCATCCATTCCAGTTATTTCTCCCAACAATTTTGAAATATGATAAATTAGTTCAAGACAACCTTGATTTTCTTCTTGTAATGGATGAATATGGGCGAAGCCAGGTAATTTTACTATGGTTTCATTTACTTTAGGGTTATATTTCATTGTGCAAGAACCTAATGGATAAATTCCAGTATCAACTCCATAAGTTCTATTACTTAATTTAATAAAATGACGAATAATTTCGATTTCTGGAATATTTGGAATTGGTAACTCTTTTCTTAGTAAATTTTCTGGTAAAATTTCATTAAGTTCTGTTATGTCTATATCCATTTTAGGTACAAAGTTCTGCTGGATATTTTCATTTTCTTTATCAAAAATTAAAGGAATATTAAAACTCACTATTAGATCTCCTCCGCTTCATTATTTAAAGCTAAAGTAGCAGCTTCTATAAATGAGTTAATTGAATCTTTTGAATTCATTTCAGTTACACACACTAATGCTATATTTTTCATTTCAGGAAAATAACTTGATATTTTTAGAGGAGGTTGAAGATCCCGTTGTTTACATAGGTTACATAGAGCATCAATATTGGGACATTTGACTAAAAACTCGTTATAAGTTGGTTTTTTATTTATTATTTCATAACCAGGAATTTTACTTAATCTCATTTTTAAATAGTGAGCTTTCTGAACATTTTGAGATGCAATTTCTTTTAAACCAGTTCTTCCTAGAGATAAAAGGTAAATTAATGCAGCTAATGAACATAATGCTTGATTAGTACATATATTAGAACTTGCTTTTTCTCTACGAATATGTTGTTCGCGTGCTTGTAGAGTTAATATAAATCCATATTGATCTCCATTAATTTCTTTTGTTTTCCCAATCAGTCTTCCAGGGATCTTCCTTAAGTATTTTTGTTTAGCAGTAAAGATTCCTAATCCAGGTCCACCAAAAGAGGGGTTTAAACCAAAAGATTGTCCTTCAGCAACAAAAATATCTATATCAGTTGATCCAGGAGGATTCAAGATACCTAAACA
Source organism: uncultured archaeon (assembly GCA_964409945.1). GTDB lineage: Archaea > Asgardarchaeota > Lokiarchaeia > Sigyniarchaeales > SOKP01 > Loki-b32. The sequence continues at coordinate 3,955 of CAYPFJ010000066.1, forward strand.
TGTTGGATCAGTCATAACTTGAATAATCATACAATTAGAATTCTTTTCTCTTAGATTTTTAACAATTTTCAAGGAATCTTCAATATCACCAAAAAAATTTGGACTTTGAAACAATATAGCTGCTACATCACTGTTTAATTTTTCTTTTAAAATTTCTTCACTGGCAGTTTCCACACAGACATTTCGACCCCAACAATAAGTTCTAACTACGTCTTCATATTCTGGGTGAATACCCTTAAGTAATATAACGGTTTTTTTGCCTGTAATAATTGTTGACATAATAGCCGCTTCAGCTAGGGCAGTTGAACCATCATACATACTAGCATTAGCAACATCCATCTGGGTAAGTCGAGAAATAATTGTTTGATATTCATAGATAGCTTGTAAGTAACCCTGACTTGCCTCAGCTTGATAGGGTGTATAGGAAGTATAAAACTCTGATCTCGATGTTATAGAATCAACTAAAGAGGGAATATAATGATAATAACATCCTGCTCCTAAGAAAGAACTCGAATATATTTTATTCTTTTGAGAAATTTTCTCAATTTGCTGTACAAGATCTGGTTCAGATAAACCAGAGGGTAGATTTAATTTATCTAAACGTAGATCGTTAGGGATATCTTGAAAGAGTTCTTGTAAAGACTTCACACCAATTACATCTAACATTTCCGAAACTGTTTTATTATCATGAGGAATAAAATCCAAACTATCTCTCCTTTTACGAGTTTATTACAAATTAATTATAACAATAAAGAAAAAAATATTAATTTTCTTCGTTTTGGATTATTTGTTTATATTTATCAACAGATAAAAGCTCATCTATTTCATTCACATCAGAATATTCAATCTTTATCATCCATCCCTCTGCAAATGGAGAAGAATTCACAAACTCCGGATTATCAGCGAGCTTTTGGTTGACCCTAATAATTTCTCCTGATAATGGCATAATTAAATCACCCACAGCTTTTACTGATTCAATTTCGGCGGCATTACTTCCCTTTTCGAATACCATACCAACTTCAGGAAGTTCTACAAATACGATATCACCTAATTGATGTTGGGCATAATCAGTAATTCCGACTGTTGCGATTGAATTTTCAATTCTTATCCATTCATGAGTTGATGTATATTTTAAACCATCAAGAAATTTATAATCCATAATTTTCACATCTTAATATTGATTTTTATACATTTCTATAAAAGGGTGTAGAAACAATCTTTCCTCTTAAGAATTTATTTCGAATTTCTATGTTAATTTCAGTTCCTATTTCTTTATATTGTTTATTCACAATTCCTAAACCAATAGTTTTTTTTAGAGTAGGAGAATATCCACCAGAAGTGACAAATCCAATTTGATTCCCATTTTTAAAGATTTTATAATTCTCTCTAATAATTCCCTTATCTATTAAATTAAGACCGACGATAATTCTTTGAGTTCCTTCAGATTTTTGTTTCATCAATACCTCTTTGCCTATATAATTAATTCCTTCTTTTGGTTTTACTAACCAACTAAGTCCCGCTTCCACCGGAGTAATAGCATCGCTTATCTCATGCCCATATAATGAATAACAAGCTTCTAATCTCAATGAATCTCTCGCTCCTAAACCAGCGGGACTAGCTCCAGTATTTAATAGGTCATTCCATATCTTCTCTGCAAATTCATTTTCAAAGGAGATTTCAAATCCACGCTCACCTGTGTATCCTGTTCGGGCTATGAAGATAGATTTACCATTAATCGTGCAATGGGCAAAATAAAACCTATTGATTTGAGAAAGATCAACATCTACAAGTGGTTGAAGAATTTCATCTGCCTTTGGACCTTGAAATGCTATTCGCGATCTTTGCGCTGAAAGATCTGTGATTTGAACATCAAATTCTCCTTTATGTGCACTAAGCCATTGCAAGTCTTTTTCAATATTACCCGCATTAACAATCATTCTAAAACGCTCAGGAGTTTCCTCATAATATACAAGATCATCTACAACTGTTCCATTTTCATAACACATGCAGGAATATTGACCTTTGGATGGTTCCAATAAATTCAAATCATTTATCATAAGATATTGGAGGAATTCAATGACATCTTTACCTTCGAGAAGAAATTCACCCATATGTGAAATATCAAATACACCAGCGTAAGAACGTACTGCGTTATGTTCCTTGATAATACTTTCATATTGAACGGGCATCTTCCATCCGGCAAAGCTAACCATCCGTGCACCATGTTTTATATGAATATCGTATAGTGCAGTTTTTCTAATATCATTAGGGTTATCACTCAAAATTTCTACACAACTTACGGTGTTAATGTTTTGGAGATATATAGTGAAATAAAATAGTATGAATAATTAAAATTTTTTGGCTTTCAGATATGAGCCAAAGGCTTACATTCTTTATGATAATGTTCTAGATTAAAACCGTAAAAATTTATTTGTTACGTATATTTTAATAAAAAAATGACTGAAAAAAATAACGATGAACATTATTTATCATTAAAAGATTTAATATCCGAAAGTTTTTTGTGTGATTTGATTTTATTTACTTTCCTTTTTATCTTAATCATTACACAAGTATGGGATAATATCTTATTTTTACTTTTCCCATTGATTACATTTACGTTTTCACTATTTTTTAGAATTCTCAGTTCTAATAAGAAGAGAACTGAATTTGAAAAAAGTTATGTTAATTATAATCCTTTCGGCTCCGAAGGAAAAAATGCAAATCGGTTGTTTTATTCAACACAATTTCAATTGATCTTAATTTTCTGGCTAGGTGCGGAGTCATTATACAATCCTCATTTGGTCGAGAATTATTACTTCTATTTTACAGGTATTCTTGTCTTTTTATACACATTTGCATTTTTTTGGATTTTTATTGATTTATGGAAGTATTCACGGTTTGAAATTATAACCAGCGAGATTGAGGGTAAATTAGATCCTCATCTTTCAATTGATTCGAGAAATATTATCTCTTTTTTAAAATTGAAGACTTTAAAGATGATCTCTATCATTAACCTCTTAGTTTTTATACTTTTAAACATTGCTAATTTGATTTTTTTACTTCTAATAGGCAATAGTCCAATTTTAGGCATACAGGTTTATCTTTCAGGCTCACAATTAATACCTTTCTCATATATGTTATATGGAATCCTGTTTATCTCGCCTATTTTGACAATTATTATTCTCAAGTTAAATTATAGAACTATTAATGATTTCAATAAAGAAAAGTTAGACAAGCTTATTGAACCACTACCCAGAAATATACAAATTAATATTATTGAGAATCTTAAATCCTTGAACAATAAAATAAAAGAACATTTGAAAAGTGAATAAAAATTTATTAAACCATCATTTATATTATTATTAATTATCTCTCAAAAAAAGTAGGGTCTGGATCATGTGCGCGGCGCGAAAAATGCTGTTTAAAATCGTTGTTGTAGGGGATGGAGGGGTAGGTAAAAGTACTATGGTTCAGAGATTAATTACTGGACAGTTTATACCTATGAAAATTACGATAGGGACAGACCTCGCCACGTATGATGTAAAAATTGATGAGGTTTTCGATATAAGACTCCAGATATGGGATTTTGCTGGAGAAAGACGCTTTAGGCTTTTTTTACCCAATTATTCTAGGGGGGCGACGGGTTGTCTTCTATGCTATGATATTACTCGTAGAACAAGTTTTGATTCTTTAGAAGAATGGTATAAAATTGTAAACAATAATGCAGATAATCCTATTTTCATTTTAGTGGGGGAAAAGCTTGATTTAGCAGATATAAGAAGAAGTGTCGAGCATGAACATGCTGAAGAATTTAAAGAAAAATACAATATTGACTATTTATTTGAAACTTCTTCAAAGAGTGGAGAAAACAATAAAATGATTTTTAAAACATTAACTCACTCGATTTTGAGAAAAAAGGAATTTATCAGGGAATAATATTCAATTTTAAAAGAAAAATACAAAAAAAAGAGATATCAGAAGATTGTAAAATGAATACTATTACTCTTCAAGAATATCCTTTAACTCGTCAACATTAAGATCTAAGTATTTAGCTTTTATTAAATCCTTACCAAGGAGATTTAAGAAATTCTTTTTGCGTTTTTTATTAAGGAATTTTTTCATTTCAGACAAATCTGGATTTGGATCTGTAATTTCGAGTAATTTATTCTTAACAGCAGTATCAACTAATTTTTGCCCAACGTCTGTTCTGATTATTAGAAAAGCTTCACCAGAACCTTTTGGTGCTCCCCAAGGGGAGTAGGATATATCTGAAAATTCTCCAGAGAAATCTGTACAATATTTACAACCTGTCATCCCCCCAGAGGAACAGGCATAAGCTATCATTAAAGAAGTTCGTTCTGCTCCAGTGTTAAAGTCAGAGACTAAAATTTTTGCAAGTCCTTGAATATGGCAAGGATTCCCGAGGATTCCAATATCCCGTTTATATTCCCTATAGGCTTGTCCTACACCTGTAATTAAGGGCCCTGCATTCTCCATAGTAGTTTTTGGAATATATTTCTTTGCGTCCTTCTCATTATCTACTACAACTGGGAAAGCTACCGGCGGTTTTTTACTTTTAACTTCACTTAGAACCATGTGTTTTACAATACCTGCTTTGAAAGCGGCAACCACGAGATTATATAAAATATCATCTTTATTTTTTGATTTTACTTGAACTATATCATTATAAACCCCGACAGCTAAATCAATACGTGTTTTTCCAAAGAGTTTTTGTTCAATTTCAGACACAGGGAGGAAACTTCTAGGGCAAGAGTTGTAACAGAGTCCTACGGTCTCAGCACATTCATCCAAGACAAATGCTTCTCCAGTTTCTTTGTTGAAGTCCATATGTGGACAAAAAGCATTGCAACTTCCACAGTGGATACATAAACCGGCATAAATTACTTCATTTTCGAGATCTTGGCTCGATTTTTCAATTTTCATTTGTTTTATCCTTATATATTAATTTTAATTTGTGTGTGAATCTTCACACTATAATTGAATAAATAGATAATTGCTTTTAATAATTGCTTTTAATGATATTAGCAAATTCTGAAAGTGTATTTTTTAAATCTCCTATGAAAATGATATGAAAGTTAGTGGAATTTAAATAAAAATTTCGAGATTTAAATATAAAAATCGGTAAAAATAGACGATATCATATCATTTGGTAATAATTCTGCTTCAAAATCCAAAAAACATTAATCTTTATGGTACTGATGCCATTGGGAGGAGAGTAGTAAAAAAGTTAACAAATGAAGCACCACATATCTCTACTTTAAAATTATTTTTTTCTTTATATACAGCAGTTTAAATTTATATATATTAATAAAAAAGCATGGAGACAAATTTAGAGTCACTTTCAGCTTTTCAAATATATAGCACCGGAACAAGAGATAAAATAAATGTCATGGTAGATCGTTTATGGATAAAGGACAGTAGAGTATTTTTTAGAGTTATAAAAGATATTCTTCCTCACAAAACAAATTTTAGAAAAGAAAGAGGAACTAATGTTTTCTCAATAAGCAGAGAAGATCTTCTGAGTATTCGTTGTAGATTATATTTCTAGCAGGTCTCCTATTTAAAATAACAAATATATTAAAATTAGGAATCATGAATAGTAAAGAAAAAAGTGGAAACTTTGATTTTATATTTGAATGTGAACAATGCACGGAATCATGGTCAGAAAATTTATTGGATTTAATAGATAGATGTACTACTGAAGAATTACTCAACTTACATAAGTACATTCACAATAAATTAAAAAAAAAAAAATAGAATTATTTATTCATTAGGTATTTGGGTTTTTTTAAAGAGTATTATTAAACCAAAAGCACTAAAAGAAAGAATGATAAGTAAAATATTATATCCTGGAATTTTTTGTTCGGGTCTATTCACTATAGTTATATCTGTCGTCTCTAAATAATTTAATCCATAATTTGAAAATTGCACAAGAACAAAATCAGAATAATCTAATCTTACTCGTACAGGTTGATTTGCAATAGGAATAATTAAAGACGTTGTTCCGTTAATCCATTCATAATCTGAATATTCTAAGGTTAAGCCACTGCTATAGATTTTAATAGGAATTAGTTGTGAATAGCTATATGGGTTTAAATCTTCATTGGTATCTTTAACTGTAATATTGATTATCTTACTTTTAGCGTCATATATTACATTAGCTATATTATATTTAGGAAGGTAAGGATTATCAAACCATGGGAAAAAGAACCAATCAAGAGATTCTCCCATAACAGTTTCAAATGCATTTTGTAAATCTGTCAAATCCGCAATATCAAAATAATTATCCTGGAAAAACAATGTAAGTCCTTCAATAAAGTTCTCATGACCTAATATCACCCTTAGTTTTTCGAGTATAGTGTTTGTTTTAGTATACCCTAAGTACCAATAATCAGTTCCACTTATTAAACAATCAGGAACCGATTGATTAATTTTATTTGGCAATCCATAATTCAGCGAATAATGTCTAACACGATCTAACCCCCAATATGGCTCAAACATGTACCAATCTGGGTGAAACACATCTTTATACCAATCTGAAACCCAACAGACAATTCCTTCATCTAAAAAACCCCAATCAACTTCGTCAACACCTAGCAGATTATAAAACCATTGATGAGCTACTTCATGAGCTATAATAGTTTCAAGATACCAATGAGGTCCATTTACTCCAGTATAATTATCTGCTGCTTCACTAGCATATATTTGTAAAGGATATTCCATACCACCATAATGAGTATATTCCTCAACAACATTAAAAGTTGAATAACAATAATTTCCGAATGTATTATGATATAGACTGCCAGAATTTATAGCGATTTCTAAAGCAAAATCATGCCACAAATCATAAGATTTTGGTAGAAAATAACTGGAAACGGTAATATTGATGTAAGGAATGATATCGGATTCTACTATAAAATATTGAGATGCTGAAAAAGTTACTTCTCGGACTGGAAGATGGGGATTGTAATGATGAATTGTTCTTTCTCCAATAGTCATGTTTTCTATTAATTCTCCAGTAGCAGCAACAGTCATATTTTTAGGTACATTGATGATTAAATCGTAATAAGCCATATCATAATAGAACGGATCACCAGTTAATATATAAGGATCAATATTCCATCCATCAAATTCATCATATACACAGGGTAATGGATAACAGCACGCAAATTTAAATATACGTGAATGATTATCATCCCAACCATAATCACTTGCCCGATCTAACTTTTCACTATTTCCATCAGGAAGCGTTGTATTGAAAGATATTATAAAGGAAATACGATTTCCAGGCTCTAAATTACCAGTTAGATTTACCCACATTAGTTGAATATTAGAGTAGACATCATAATCCAATTGTTCTTTAGGATCTTCTAATGTTGTTACGTTTAAAATTTCAATATATCCTGCTCTCTTGTCAAATTGCATTCCAGAAGCATAAATATGGAAAGGAATTTGAGTAAAATTTACTGGATCATCATTATAATAATCAACAGTTAGATTACCTGCAACTGTAGAAGTTTTTTCATCGAGAAAAACCGAGAGATTATAATAAGAGAATTCATACCCAGAAAAATTACCTTGTGAAAATTGATCGTAATCTGATAAGATAGGGTGATTGTATAGATCGCTTCCATCCTTGAATTTAACAGTATGAATAGAATTAGAGGAAATCAAGGTACCTGATGAGATTATAACACTTAACATTACAATTATTATACCAGCTAAGTTTTTTTGTTTGAATTTCATAATCTTATCTATTCAATTTTAATTTAAATTTATTACTTAGAATTTAGCAATACACAATATATTAAATAAATACAGTCCATTTTTTGAAAATTTATAAATATCTCGTGAATACGATAAAAATGTCGTGTAATAACGCAATATATTTCACTTACATATAGTTAAATATCTGATGACTTTTAATTTAATATCTTGTGTTCAATCTAATTGAACACTCATGATACTCGTGTGTTTTTAAATAAAATACAAGTGTTGATCCTTTTAAAATATTTGAGATAGAAAATTCTATAATTCAAATATTTAAATCATAATAATTTAAATTATTAGGTTGAATAGCGTAACAATAATTTTATCATTCATTCTCAGATTCATTTAATAGACGAGAGCAAGTATTATCTAATTTTTTTATTAAATGATTACGATCTTTCCATATAATCCATGTATTTCCAGATTTTTCAAAATGGAATCCATCATATTCTTCCTTTATTTTTTTTAGAGTCTTTTTAATAAAACTCCAAGAAAATTCAGTATCTTCGACAATTTTAGCAATGGCAACAGGGTGGTTTATATCAAGATTCTCATTAAAATAATCAATTATTTTCTCAAAACCAGTTTTAGGAGGGTTTTCTATTTCAGACATTATGGTTAAAGTATTTTTAGCTTTTTAATCATTTTAATCATATAATCCTTTTTATATTAATAAACAAACATTTATAATGTGTCATTATTGATTAATTTTTGTTTGAGCTTGATTTATTATTGCTTATTGTTTATATCTAAGAGATATGATGTTGAGTAAACCTAAAACGTTAGAACAAATTATTCATGATCTAGTTAATAATAAGTTAAGTAAAGCAGAAGTTAATACCTTACTCATCTCGCTAATCGAGAGTAGCACCAGTATTGATTATAGAGTTAAATGTATGGAAGAATATGGAAAATATGTTATTAGAGATGAAGAGAATTTTAAAATCCTTGAAAATTATTTAATTTCAGATGAAAATCATCTAGTGCGGAATCTTGCTGCTAAAATTCTTTTTTATCAATTTCCGAAAATATCTTTTAATCCAATGAGATGGGTTATCCAAAATGAAAAATCAATCTATGTTTTAAATACTCTTTTTAATCTATTTAAAGAATCTAATGAACAAATTTTAGAATCCTTAGAAACTACATTACTAGAAAGACTTACTGATATCTATGAAGTAAATTCGAAAGAAGTATATTTTTTATTAGAAATTGAAAGTCAATTGAATCCTGATTTAGCGGTTGGGTTTTTTAAACCTGTTAAAAGAGATAGACATATCATAGCGTTGGACTTTGCTGGAAGAAAACTTGTTGAGTTACCATCTTCCATTGGAGCTTTATCACACTTAGAATATTTAAATTTATGGGATAATAGTTTAACCAATTTACCAGATTCAATTGAATCTCTTTCAGTTTTGCAATATTTATACTTAGATTGGAATAAATTTGAAAAATTCCCAAATATTCAATGGCACAAGTTAAAATCACTTAGAAAGTTAAGTTATACTAATAATTCTAAATTAAATAGACTTCCTTATTCATTATTCATACTTATTAAGAAAAATTTTATCAAAAAATATATTAATGAAGGAATCACTCCTGAGGAAGCTCCAGTATTAGGTTTATTAGAGTTTCTTACAGGAATGAAATTAAAAAAATTAGTGAAAAAAAAGGATATTTCAAGCTTATATGCTTGCAATTATATAATAAACCTTAATGGAAATATTATTGGAATATATTTATATGGATATCACAGTTTTCAAATAAATCTTATTCCAGAACAATTAAGGATTTCAACGTTTATTGAAGAACTTGTCCTAAGAGATCAAAATATAGAAGTGATTCCTGAATTCATTAAGAATCTCAAGTCATTAAAATGTTTAGATTTAATGAGAAATAATATTAAAGTTATCCCAGAATTTTTAGGTGAATTATTATCCTTAGAAGTTTTAGATTTAGGAGAAAATAATATACAAGAAATACCAGATGCAATTAAAAACTCTAATATAGACCTTTGGATATAAGTATTTTGTTAATTTACTATTTTCGCATTTGAATAAATTTACCAGATTTCATTAATTCACACGGTTTTAAATAACTAATATTTGATTTTTCTACGAAATCTTCTAAAAGTTTAGTCCACTTCTCAAAATTTTTTTTACCCGCACTAAATGGTCCAGGCGTAGACATTCCAGCCATCATTGAATCATCAATTATTTTATACCCCGAAACAATACCCTCTTCTAAAAGTTTACAACCTTCATTCAATTGAATAGCCATAACAAGGTCGAGATCGAAAAGCCCAGCTTTAATATCCTTATTTATAATTGGTTGTTCGTCCTTCCATTCAAAAAGCCCTTTTCCTATTTTCCTTCCTAATTTTCCTTCATTAACTAATTTTGTTAAAATTTTTCCTGGAGCAAATTGAGGAGAGATCACATCTTCAAAATATTTCATGACATTATAAATAACATCAAGACCTAAATAGTCCCATCTTGCAAATGGTCCAATCTCCATTAACTCTTTTGCATCCGCATCTATTTGTTCTAACGGAATATGATTTTCAATTGCAAAATCAAGTAGCCAATTCAAATAAGCACTAGTTCCTATTGTAAGCCGATTCACAATGAAACCAGGACTCTCTTTTTCAAGAACAGGTAAGAATCTCTTTCCTTTTAACGCAGGAAGTTGTTGACAAACTTTTTTAGCAATTTCTACTGTTTCTTTTGAAGTTTTATCACCCTTAATAATTTCGATTAATCTAAGTACAACAATAGGAGTAAAAAAATGACATCCAATTACTTTATCTGGTCGTCCAGAAGAAGAAGCAATTTTTGTGATGCTCATTGTTGATGTATTTGTAGCAAAGATTGTATGTTTGGGGGCTAATGTCCCTAATTTGTCAAAAAGGTCTTGTTTAAGTTTCATAATCTCTGGTATTGCTTCAACAATGAAATCTGCTTGTGAAACAGCCCTTTTTAGATCTTCTTCTTTTATTAGATTTTCCATCAGATTAGAAGCTGTTTGTCCCTCTTTTAGCTTTCCTTTAGCTTCTAATCTTTTTAAACCATTTTCAATTTTGTTTGCTGCTTTCTCGAGAATTTTATTGTTTAGATCATTTAGTATTACCGGTTTAAAGCCACCCATTAAAGCAACTTGGGCTATTTCATGACCCATAGTTCCAGCACCAATAACTGCTATTAAATTTATATCATCTATATTACTCATCGTTTTAATCTTCATTTCCAATGTTAATAATTTTAGTTAAAACATAAACTTAAGCTTTATTTCCTTAAAAAAATGTGATTTTGATTAATTAAAAAAAGTTGAAAACAAATACCATGAGAGCAACATTGTTCCTATCCCTAGAAAAATTGAAATGGGCAAACCAGGTAGAATTTTATTTCTTTTTAATCCGGAAATAGTAATCCCAGTACCAATTAATATTGCAAAAGCAGTAAAAATCATCACTAATAAGTTATTAGATTGAACAAGAGCGCTAGAAGTAAGCATACTGTAAAATGCGAGATCACCTATTCCAATCTCTAATTTCGAAGTGTCATACTCATATTCTCCGGTTTCTATCTTTTGCTTTAATTCAGGTTCTGATAAAACATTCTCTTCCTCTGGATTTGATGCGATATCAATCATTTGCTTGATTGGTCCATGCTTATAAAGCACAGCGAAAATATCCCAACACGAAATCCCAATTAGGATGGCTAAAGTAGTCCATAAGGGCATTAAAACTCCCATTGATGCTCCAATTAATAGACCTATATATAGAACAATAAAATTTTTAATTTTTATTGATCTTGAAGTGAAATATAAATAGAGCATTATTATTGTAAACACAGCTGCTAGAAGTATCAATTCATAGTAAAATAAATAGAATAAAACTGGCATTCTGTAAAATAATAAATATATTAATATATAACCAAAAAAATAAGTTTGGAAAAATCCAATAAATCCAAAACTAAATCCAAAGATATACATTAAAACACCAATACCTTTTCTTTTAATTATGAAAATAATTATAAATGCTGAGACAACTGCTAACGCTGTATAAATTAAACCATTTAATAGCCCTCCTAATGCGCCCATTTCACTTTCTGAAAAATATCCGCCGCCGCCTCGAAATCCTGCTTCAACATAAGTTAAATAGGCTAAAATCCCCGCTATACCCACAACGAGAATAATTGGTATAGGATACAATTTTCTTTTTATCCTATAAGTCGGAAAAAAGTGAGGGATAAAATCTTTTTTAATAATTTCCTTATCTTCTGGTAATTCTGTCATATTCTCGAATAATTATTTAAATAAAATATAATTTTTTAATTTGTTATATTAATCATAACTTAAATACCTATTAATAACAATTTTAATCCTAATCTTCTGACATCTTCACCGCTGAAAGAAACTTCTTATAGAACGTAACTTTTATTAGTCTGATAATGCCAAAACTTCAGAGATATGAACAAAAAATCCGTAAATACAAAGAAAAATTAAAAAACTTAATTACACGAATAGGAATTTCTTACCCTAAAGAATTTGAATTAATAGATGAAGTATCAGAAAAGGTAATATTACCATGTCAATTAGGAATTCTTTTTTTTGGAGATTTTGATATCATTAACTTTGAAAAAATTAAAAATCATTTAAATCAACTATTTGATTCTTTCTTTTTTGATATTAGAAATTTGGGTGAATATAATTTTTCTAGTGAGATTTTTTCTAAAGGTGTGAAAAAGGAATACAAAGAAATGAAAAAGTCTTCTAATAAAATTAGAATACATCCAACAAATAAATTCTATCAAATTTTAATCGATAAACGAATTAAGAAAAATCTTGGAATGATAATTGCAATTACTAATCTTCCGATTTATTCAAGCAACGATGATAATGTTTTATTTTTATATGGAGAAGCTCATTTAAAACATCGTTGTGCAGTAATATCCTCATTTGAATTAAAAGAAAATTATTATAATACGCCAGAAAATCATTCAATTTTTGCAAAACGAGTTATTAAAGAAATTTGCCATGAAGTTGGCCATTTAATCTTAGGTCCTGATCATTGTCACGATAATTTGTGCGTTATGCGATTCTCGAATGAAATAAATGAAATTGATAAAAAATCTAGTAGATTTTGCTATAAATGTAATTTGAAACTTAATGAAATTAGAAAAAACTTCAACTTTTAAGATTTAGAAATTCTTAAAAAGAGATAATAGGTAATTTGTGGATAAACTCCTTAACTAATTCTACTCGCTCCTTTCTCTCTTGCTTATAATATCGGAGAGGATAAAGTTCATTAATTACAAATTTGTATATTTCTATCCAAGTTTTAGCAACTTTACTAATTTGGTAGTTTCTAGCAACTATTTTCGCATTTTTGCCCATTTCTGCTCGTAAATTATCATCTTTGAGTAAAGTCACGACTTTATCTTTGAAATCATCAAGATTATCAGCGAGATACCCTGTTTTACCATGTTGAATAACATTTGAAATTCCTGTTGCGTTAGCTCCTACACAGGGAGTACCCTGTGCCATTGCTTCGATTAATACTAAACCTTCTGCTTCGATCCATGACCAAAGACAAGATAAATCAGCAGTGTTATATAATTTTAATAGATCTGTAAAGGGTACATGACCTAGGTAAGAAACATTATCTTTATAATGTTTCTTGTTAATTAATTTCTTAACTTGGGAGCTTGATGGTCCATCACTTCCTACCAGTACTAAGTGTGAATCTGGTACTTCTTTTTGGATTTTTTTGAACGTTTTAATTATACTTAATTGGTGTTTTTCAGGAGATAGCCTTGAGGCATATAAAAGAATCTTTTTACTATCCAAATTGTACTTATCTCGTATTCCGTTTTCTTTTACGTCTGTAAAATATAAATCAGAGATTCCATTGGTCAAACATACAATAGGTTCTTTAAATCTTTGATCTCTAAGTAAATTTTTTTTCGATTTCGTTGGAACCGAAACAAGATCATATTTATCAAGAATATGTCTTTCATATCGCCAAACCCAATCCATTCTCGAAAGTAATTTTCCAAGAACAGGAATATACTGGGCTGTATAAAATGAAAGTGGGGAATTATGTGTCCCTACCATCGGAATACCCAAATATTTAGCCCAATTAATTGCTAAGGATCCAAAGCTCGCATGTGTATGAATATGTGCAATATCTAGATAATCATGAGAACAGAAAAAATACCTATGGAGAGGAAAACTGAGTACAAAACCAGTTTTAGGAGCTATCTTTGCACCAAAAAAGTTATGGAGGTGGAGATTTTGAGGTTTGGTCTTAGGGGGTTCAATCCCAGGTGCGAATACATGTACGTTATGTCCAGTATATTTAGCAATTGCTTCAGCAAGATTTCTACAAGCAATTGCAGTTCCATTAACTTGTGAATACATAGAAGTGAAAAATCCGATATCAAGTTTTTGTTTAACCATATTGTATCAAAGAAAAATGCTTTAAGTTTCTAGAGAAGTCCTTAAGAATAAAAACCATGATTTTTATTTAATAATTTAATTAAACACGTGTTTATATAAAAAGATATGATATTTAATAAAAAAAATTCGATTTTTTAATAAGAAAATAAGGCTTCAAATTAAAGTTAATTGATACAACTTAGGAAATGGTTAATTAGATGATTAGATAAACCAATTAATTATGAAAACTTTAATGAATAAAGGTTTCCTCATAAAAAAAATATTAAAATAATTTTGACAACAAAAACTTTTTATTTGAATTTTTTCATAGTAAACTAGCCTTTTACATAATATTCCATTAAGATATCTGAATATATTCCTTAAATCATCAGTTATGGAAACTTTAGTTACAAATTCGATAAAATCATGATAATCTGATTCAAATTTAGTAAATATACCTAAAATTCCGCTTTAAATTGACTTTTATTCTTATATGACATCTTCATTTTGATTCGTGATTTTTAGTTAAACAATTTTTAAATTTTAAATAATGCAATTAATGTAAACTCCTTTATGAAATACATTTTTGGATATGAATTTAAAATAAAAATAATAAATTTTTTTTGGGTAGCGCAATAACTTATAGTTATGGACGCAATTGAGGAAAAAAAAATTATTAATGAAATTATGAATCAAAGAAGATTATCATATTCTATTGAGGTTTTAGAAGTCCAAGGGAATAAATATACCGTACGTAATAATTTTGGTTCTACAATTACTTATGTGAAAAAAGGAGAGAATTATTTCACAGAAGCAGAGTTAGAATAAAAGTTTAAAAATTACTTACTTCTAAAAGTCTTTTATCTTTTAATTAATAAAAAAATAGATTATATTAAATTTTAGATAAGAATTTAAAATAATAATTTTATAAATAAATTAATAATATTAATAAAATATTATAAAATAACCAGTTGATAAAATATTCGCCGAAGAAGGATAGGATCTGACAGTACAGAGAGTAAATTCATTGAAAAGTTTCGAGCGGTCCTTGATGACCATACATCATTTTCAATCTACAATAAAAAAAAGCGATCATTTTGTATTATTCGAAAAGATTTAGCAAAATCATATGAGATTGAAGTTGATGCTTCAGAAGCTCCTGTTTTAAATAAAATACTAAATGATCCCGAACCTTATGAAAGTTCGATGGCTGATTTGAAAATATTAGAGGAAGAAATATTTCCAATAAATCAAGCGTTTCAGAAAGTATTCGGATTAGATAAAGAACTTAAATTGAATTCAATTAAGTTGGCAATAGGCAGCAATTATAATGATTATGCAACAATTGGAGAAAATGATTTAATTAAATTCGAAGTTAAACCGACACTGAGTGGTTTAATGAGATTCATAAAAGAAAATAAAGAAAGTATTTTAGGATTTTTAGATTGTGAATATATAAGTGAAGAGGGAAATGTCATATATCTAAGTTGTGGGAAAAAAAATTTATCCGATAATATTGCTTCAGTTAAAGTGTTAATCCTTGCATCTATGCAACAAAGAGGATTTTTTCTTCAACAAGAACATAAATATTATGGACTTCAACTTTATTTAATTATAGAATCCAGAAAACCAAATGATATTAAATTACTTGAGTTATTAAGGGAATTAGATATTGATTGGGAATTAGTGTATTTTAGAAGAAAACTTGCAATTCATGATTGGACAGAGATAGAGTGTGAAAAAAACTCAGAGAATCTTAAAAGTTATCTTCGCGCAAAATTTGAAACCTTAAATTATTTTGACGTAAATAATATTATACGATTAGTAGTAAAAAATCAATTACCTTTTAAAGTTGCTCAAAAAATGGCTTCTTTGTTATATAAGATGAAAAATCAGCGATCTACTCAATTTCAGGATAGAAGGTTTCAAGAGAGTTCGTATCAAGAAGAACAAATTCAACAGGACGAGTATTCAATTACTCTTAAAAAAGCAGAAGTTGCTGCTGCGGCTAAACTCGCTTGTGCATACTTGGGTATCCAGAAAAAGATAAAGTATGATCGAGATATATCTGATGCGGAGATTCTTAAATATGAAACAGAATTAACAAACATGTAATTTCCCCTTTTTATTTTTAATTTAAAAAAAATCATGAGAATTATGAATTGTACAAAATAAACATTGTTCATTCGGTTAGCCCATAAGATTGTTTTAATAACTCATGATTTACATTTCCGATTGTTATACTTTTTCCTGTTTTAATGTTATTTACTGTATAAATTGCTGGAGCAAATAATCCCGGATCAATCTCATAAAAATTGTAATTTGCAGCTTTAAATGTCTCTATAAAGGGTTTTCCGTAACTAGACGATGTATTAGCCGGTGCTTTTTTAAGAAGTTCAAATATTTCTTCTTCTTTTTCTTTCTCAACATTTATGGTATAATAAGTTAAACCCGCAGCACTTATTGAATCGTTTGTACGTCCCATTGCTCCAAGATCATCCTTTGCTATGGGAGCAATCGTTGTAGCACCAAAACCATCATATATCTTATCAATTGGAAATTTTATTTCATGTAATTTATGGATTCCTGTTTCTACTACTCTAGCGGCTACTTGAATAGAACCCGTCAAACTTGCAGTTGGAGCGCATATCGCATAAGTATTATTTGGATCAATACCACATTTATTAGCTACAATATCCATAACTTCTTCATTTGGCAATTTTGGAGTTTCAAAAACAATAATAGCACAATTCGAATCGTCAGTATAATCTAATTCTTCGAATATTTTTTCTACTTGACTCTTAGCACGAGCAGGTCCTGATCCTAAGGATTGAAATATAACTTTTTTTTTCAATTCTCCATCTTTTTCAACTTCCTTTTTCAATTTAACATTCCAACCCGCTAGCTGAGAAGCCATACACGAGATTAATGGTTCTGAAGTATAAACATTAACACTTGGTATGTAATGTCCATCAAGATTATAAGAAGAAAATTCAATTGTCCCTAAACCACCCATGCAAATTTCACCGACAAGTTTTCCTCCACCCCAAGATGCTTTACTCATATCAAGAATAGTAGAACCATTTTCTAATTTATGTATCTTTGCTTTATAGTATTCCTTATTGTGTATGATTTTTTCAGTGATATTTTTAGCCAATTCATTAATTTTTACGTGATGCACTTATTTTCACCTTGTTAAATTTACTTTTTTTAATTGAGTATTTATTATTAATTTGATAATTTAATTTAATATAATATTAATTTTGCATTTATGATTATCTACTTCTATATATGATGAATGACTCGAAAAACAAAATAGAAAAGTTTATTGAAGCCATAAAGATTGTAAAGGATAACTTTCTTGAAAGTTTGAAAGAAATGAACTCATCTATTCGTATATATACACATTTAGACGCTGACGGACTGAGTTCAGGTGCAATCCTAGGTAAATCTTTATTTAGAGAAAATATTCCCTTTCAAATTACCGTTTTACGTCAATTAGAAAAGGAAGAAATTAAAAAAATCTCTGATAATGTTAAAGAATTTAAAAATTTCTTAATATTTACTGATTTTGGAAGTGGCCAGTACTTAGAACTTCAAAAACAACTACCTTTAAAAGAAAATTTTAATTCTTTTATTATATTAGATCATCATCTACCTCAGAATATATCATCTAAGGAAGATATTGATTTAATTAGAGAAGTCCATAAAAATTCATATCAATGGCACCTTAATCCTTATTTTTTTGGATTTGATGGAAGTTTAGAGATATCTGGAGCTGGTTTAAGCTACTTTTTTGCGAAGGTTTTAAATGAAAATAATATTGATATGTCACCAATTGCCCTTGTAGGAGCAATCGGTGATATTCAAA
>CAYPFJ010000067.1:0-20881 GCA_964409945.1 uncultured archaeon
AAAAATTCTTTGACATCAATACCGGCCATATACGCTGGAACAATTCCAACATTTGTAACAGATCCAGCATAACGTCCAGAAAGATTAGGCACATCTAATATAGGACAATCTATTTTTTTCAGAATTGTGTTCATACTGCCCATGGAAGAAAGTCCTATAAATTTATAGCCTAACTTTAGAAAAGTTCCAATAGTTGAATTAATATCTATTGTTTCTCCTCCTCTCGATATTGGAATTACAATTGAATCTTCTGGAGATGTTTTATCTAAACATCCCTTTAATTCTACAGCTCTGGAACTAGTAACAGGAAATATTTTTCTTTTCGCTAAATGTTTTAAAGCAAGTAAAGTCTGGATTGAACCTCCTGTACCTAAAACTATAATATTTTTAAGACTATCACTAATAAATTGTTCTGTAATTTTTTGAAGTTTTGGTAGATCTATATAAGTCTTCGTGTCAAAGAAAAAAGGAGGATCCCAATTCTCTTTATTCTTATTAATAAGATTAATAGAATCCTCTACCATGGAATCGCTTATTTCTGGATAACATTCGAGTTTTACTTTTATTTTCATAAGATTTCATTCAGTATAATTGGTGATTTTGATAATAACTTTATATAATTTATTCATGTATATATTATTTTATTTATTACTCATAGAGAGAAGGAAATTATTAGCACACTTAAAAATTATAGAATTTTGTCGTTCCTTGCTTTTTTTATCACTAAAAGAAAATTTGAAAATTAGAACTCTATTTTAGTTAAAATAAGGATGTATCCAACTATGCATAATAAATAGTATCTATAAAAATTACACATATTTTGATGATCTTTTATGGCTAAGGCAACAGAAATTGAAGAAAATAATGGTTTTGAGATGGGTAATCCTTATTATTGTAAAGAATGCAAACGTAATCATACAAAAGGGAAAATCTATAAAGAACATTTAAATTTTGCTAAATTTGAAAATGGGGATGATAAGAACAATTTAGATGAAAACATTGAATTAAATAATGATGGTTACGATGATGAAGTAGAATTGATTGAAGCTTTTAATGAAGTTGATAATCAAGAAAATAAAATTGAAGTTGAAAATCAATTAGAAGATGATTTAGATTTAGATAGGGAAGATGATCTAAGCATTGGAGAGAGTCTAAAAGAATGCATTAATGCTGTTAAAAAACTTCCCGGTGTAGGAGAAGCTACATTAAACAAATTAATAAAAGCGGGCTTTTCAAGTTTAGAAGCAATAGCATTTACCCCACCAAAAATTATTCAGGAAGAAAGCGGTTTAGGAGAAAAAACAACTGAAAAATTAATTAAATCGTGTATGGAACAATTACATATCGGCTTTAAATCCGCAGAAGATGTATGGGAACATAGAAAAAATATCGCTCGAATAACAACTGGTAGTCAAGAATTAGATGACTCTTTAGGTGGTGGTGTTGAAACTGGTAGTGTGATAGAGTTTTTTGGAGAATTTAGGACTGGGAAAACTCAAATAATGCATCAATTATGCGTAAATGTTCAATTGCCCGAAGAAAATGGAGGTCTTGAAGGAAATGCTTTATATATAGACACTGAGGGTACATTTAGGCCAGAAAGAATTATCCAGATGGCTGAAGGTTTAGATATAGACCATAAGAAAGTGCTGAAGAATATTATCTTTGGCCGTGCATATAATAGCGATCACCAAATCCTCCTGATTAAAGAAGCTGCAAATTTGATTAAAGAAAGGAACATCAAATTAATTGTAGTCGATTCTTTAATTGGGCATTTTCGAAGTGAGTATATAGGACGTGGAACGTTAGCAAATCGTCAGCAGACAATTAATTCCCATTTGCACGATTTATTAAGATTATGTGATATATATCCAAATTTGGCAGTCGTTGTAACTAATCAAGTTCAAGCTAAGCCTGACGTTTTTTATGGAAACCCATTACAAGCCGCTGGGGGAAATATTGTGGCACATGGATCTACAATTAGAGTTTTTTTAAGGAAGGGTAAAGGAGAGCAGAGAATCGCTAAAATTGTTGATGCTCCACATCTACCAGAAGCAGATGCTATCTTCTCTATAACTGAAAACGGTATATCTGATTAGGTACAAAATTAAAAATAGTTGGACTCCTAAATTAAAATTAAATTCTTATTTTCCAGCCATCCTTTTGAGTGAATTGAATCTTTTCATCTTTATTCATTTGATGAATAATCAAATTTATAGATCTCTCAGAAATTGTAATTCTCTCTTTAGCTGCTCTATCTAAGGCTTTTTCAGTTAATTCTTTTAAAGATTTTACTGCTTTTTGATCATAAAGGATCTTTAAAATAATTCTTTCGATTTTTTCTTTAATTTTTGATGGTACTATCAGAGATTCATCGTGATTGAAATTGGATGAAAATAAATTAGTAACTTGATCTTGTTCTCTGATATTTCCCTTCAATTTAACTTTGTCTTGTATTCTTGGTATCTCCCGATAATCTACTATGAGTTTCTTATCATTTGTTATTCTCTGAGATTTTTTATCTCCAAGCTCAATAATACTATCTTCTTTTTTTATAACCGTGTTTTCAACTCGACTATCTGAAGCGTTAATCTCTTTTACATCCTTTTCTTTTTTAATTTTTCGTTTTTTAATGAATCCAGTGAACATTTTAAAAATCACATTATTGAAATTCTCTAAATATTGTTACTTACTATTATGGATATAAATATATTTGCTATTTTTAAGAACTACCCTCATTTATTTAGGGAAATTATGAATATAAGTATAAGAATCTTAATTAAAGAAAAAAATAAAAAAAAATAAATTAGAGTAGCTTTTCAAATTCTTTTGCTTTATTTGTTAATCTCTTAACTTCCTTTGTCATATCATCTACACCTAACTTAAAGATTTCCGATGCAATTTTTGAAGATATCTTATATTTCTGAGCAGCTTCATTATAGTGTTCTTGTTTAGCAGCTAATTTAGCTTCTTTTTCAAGCGATTTTAATTTAATATTAAGATCTTCGATTTTAGTCATACGTATTAGATCGTCTAATAATAGGGACTCACTTGCCAATTCCCAAGTTGTAGCAATTTTTACGGCATTATGGAGAATTTTTAAAGAGGTATCATAATCATTCTCTTTCTTTGCTTTCAATGCATTCTTTTTTAATTTCTTAATTTCCTTATTGGCTCCTTTTATATTTACAATTTCAGCAACTTCAGGTTGTGATTCGATCGGAGCAGATACAATTTCATGTTGTTCACTCAAACTCACAAAATATGCTTCTCTTTCTGCGGGACCCATTTGAGCAAGATCATTAACTAATTTTTGTCTGTCTTCTGGTGAAAAATTAACCAATCCCGTGACTTTCTGGTTAATAAGGTTTAATTCTTGCTGAGAAATTGGTGGAGTTTCTATAGCTGCAATTTCTATTGGCATTAAAATTTTCTTATCTCTTAATTCTTTGATTCCCATGAAAATCTCTGCTGTTTCTTTACCTGTTTTTTCTGTAGCCTCTTTTAATAATGTAGCAATAAAGAAGAAATTCCTTTCCGAATCTTTCATTAAAGTATTTGCGATTTTTAAAACATCTCTAGATTGGGGCTTCTTTAGTGTTTTAGCACTAGAAATTTCATAGCTAATTTCATGTGGTAAAATAATTGAAGTATTTAATATATCATCGACAATAGTACCAGCATCTCTAAATATGTTTAGTTGACCTCTCCAATTAGGTAGCTCATTGGCATAAGTTTTCTCAAAGAAATGTATAAATTCCATTAAATTTCTACGTAGAAGGAGTGACGCTTTTTTACCTAATACTAAAGCGACTCTAATGTTTTCTCCATCTGAAAGGAGTAACATTTTATCACCATAAGATATCTCATTCAATTCTTCTTGGCTTACTAAGTCTTTACCAAAACTGCTTATTGCTGAAATAAAACCGGAAATTAACTCGGGATCAATTTGTTCAGAACCAAACGATTTGAAAAAAATACATGTACCTGTTCCCTTGTATAAAACTAAAACGTGTTCTAAGGTAATTGCATCATCAAAAATAGTTTTAACTTCAGTAAGGATACGTGATTTCTCACGTTTTTTGGGAACTATTACACCCCGATAAATGCCAACTGAACCGCCTACAGCAGCAATAGCTATCCCCGCAATTATTAAGTATGGTAAAATATCTTTAAAGCTAAAACCTGGTGGTATTGGTATAATATCAATGTCTGAAACATCAATCGTATATCCTTGATGATAATAAGCACTAATTAATTGAATTGTTATATTCAATGTTATAGTATCACTATATGTAGGTATTAAAATAGCTATTTCTCCTGTACTATTAGTATTATAATTATAAGAATCACCATTTTCACTATTGTAATATAGAATCACAGTCATATTTGATCCATCTATGGGTAACCAATCAAAACCATCAAAATATTCTGCCCTGATAAGGATTGTAAACGGAAGTCCAGCATATACCTTCTCAGGGGGATAAACAAAAATTCTTGTCTCAAATTTTTCTATTATTCTTAATTGAAAATCCACTGTAGTCACATTATTACCGCTTTTTAACACTATAATAGAAAATGAGTAATTACCAATAGGCAACTGGGAAATATTCAATAATCCAGAATGTACAAAGGTTAGTTCGGATATTGTATGTGTTAAAGTTCCATTTTCTAATGAATCAATATTGGTGTAATAAATAAGATAAGATTCCCCTGGTGCAATTTGAATAATAGTTCCAAAATGGGCATCCGTTGTATTAAATGCAATACCAATATTACTTCCAATGAAAGTTACGTAGAAACTTCCTATAACTGATAATTGACCTCCAGGATTAGTTAATGATCTAATATTACTAAGTGCTGACACTATCCTTAATTTAAAACTAAGGATGGAGACTAGGTTATTTGACTTGTTAATAATAATTGTAACAGAATAATTTCCAATTGAAAATGAAGAGATATCTAAACTCCCAGAATGACTTGAGGCACTTTCGGTAATTGAATGAAATATTGTACCATTATCATTCGTATCAATATTAGTATAATAGATAGTATAAGATACTCCCGGTGCAATTTGAATAATAGTTCCAAAATAGGCATCTGTTGTATTAAATTCAATAACTACATTTGTTGCTACGGTAGGTTCATAAAATCCTCCTGGTCCTGTAGGTGATAATTGACCTCCTACATTAGTAATAGATATTAAATTACTATCTGCGGAAACAATTGTTAAATTGAAAACTAATGGTATTACTTTATAATCCAAAATCACTACTGATACGTTGATCAAATAATTGCCTATGGATAAACCTGAAGTTGTAATAATTCCAATGTATGTTGAAGTAGGTAGGTTGAATGCAAGACCGTTTGAGAGCGTTCCATTCTGTCCTGTTCCTAAATTTATATATCTTACTACATGTGAATCTAAAGCTCTCGCGATTATTTTATTTAAAGCTTGATCATCAGTTATATTAAATTCTAAATTAATATCAAGAGCTATAGAAGAATTATAGTAATCTCCAGGTCCAAATGGGTCTAATTGACCTCCTTGGTTAGAAATTGATATAATATTAATTTGTGAATTTACTAAAGTTAAATTAAAACTGAAAGTAGTATTTTCATAATTTAACATAACAACAGTGATATTAATTAAATAAAATCCCGTATCTGATAATGCTGAAGTTGAAATACTTCCTGAATGTATATACGGTGCTAATGGAATAAATAAGAGATTTTCTTGGAGTGTACCAGTAGTTCCTATATTAATATTTTTAAATGTTACTATGTATTCAATCGGAATCTTTGTAACTATATTATTATTCCACTCTTTATCTGTTATATTGAACTCAACAGTTAAATCACTTCCTAAGAAGGTTGTATAATTATTTCCAATACCAGTTGGAATTAGTATTTCTTCAGGATCTTCGACTGAAATCATATTTATTTGAGTGTAATTTCCTCTTAAGTAAAATTGAATGTAATTCAAGCTCCAGTTGTAGTTCGGATATTTAGAGATATTCAATTGTAATGTATATAAACCTGAGTTTTTCCCTACAGTGCTAATATTTAATTTATAATTTCCAAGCCCTGGTTCAATGAATAATTCAAATCCGGGAAGCCAAGTAGTACCCGCATAAAAATCCTTCACTTTGATATCGCTTTCACTTAATGAATCAATCGGGAGATTATTTGTAGTATCATTAAAGTAGAAATATATAGATACATTAGTCCAAGTACTTCGAGCAAAATCAGCATTATCGTTCCATGATTGTATTTCAATCTCTGTCTGAATTATGGTTACTAAGATCGTTAATGAGATATCTTGAGATTGATTACCAAAAACTGAAATACTAAAATTAAGTTTATAAGGGTCAACTATTACCCCAACATTTGAAGTATCGATTCTGAGCGTGTAATTACCATCACCATCATTCCGAAGGTGGTATTGAAAGCCAACGTAAGGAGACGTTCTCTGAAACTCATCATATTCAACTATAGGGTTTCCTGATGTATCTGAATAATTAAACGTATACGTCACATTAAGACCTCTCATTACTTCAAATAAAGGAGGATTATTGAAGGGAGTAATTTGAGTTGTAATTTGGCGTTCAAAAGTAAAAGTCCTTGTTAGGTTAATATAATTTGTTTTATTTGCACGAATAATTATATTAACATACCCATAATTAGTTCCAAAATCGGGATCTCCCGCATCGATTGTTATATTATATGTATCGTCAACATTAGGCGATATATTATCCGATCGATAATTTGTACCATCAATAGTATAGGTGATATCTGCTCCGATAATCATAGTAGATAACGTGTGATCTTCATATTCTATCCTTATATCAAAAGTCTCATCATCTACATAAGAAATTTTTCCAGTTGGTTCAAGAATCGTAAGTGTCGTATTTCCAACAACTATTTCCAATGATATATCCTCTGCTGTGTAATAGTTTGGCTTAGTAATATTGATTTTTATATTATATTTACCATAAGGGTTAAATATTGGATCACTACAATCTACTGTGATATTATAATATCCTATACCATAGGGGTCAATTATAACCGGAGTATATTCTTGATATGAACTAGCTGATACTTCTTTTACATAAATTTTAGCTAATCCTCCATTTATTCCCTCATTTCTGCCAATATCTCTGAAATAAGCTGTAATATTAAACACTTCATCAGAATTATAGTATCCTATACTAGGATCAGGGAACTTAGTAGTGCTTAAGCTAGTTTCTCCTGTAACATAAATAATAAACCAAGTTGATTGATTATAGTAATAAGATTTTTCAATATTAACACTTAGATTAAAATAGCCATATTCTTCAGTATCAAAATAATCATCATCACAATTTATTGTAATATTATAATTACCATCCCCATAATCATAATTACTAATTGGAGTGAAAGGAGTTGAATTAACATAAACATCTCGAATTGCTCCAAAGATACCATTATCTTTAACAGTATTATTGAAAAACAAGGAGACATTAAAGGTTTCAGTTGAATCAAATGATGTTTTTAAAATAGATCCTACTAAATCTGTTTCTCCTAAAATTGTAATTTGCACTGTTTCACTCTGATTATTATAATAAGTTTTACTTGCATTTATTTCAATTAAATTGGGACCATAAGCACTGAAATCCCCATCATTACAATCAATAGTTATTCTATAATTACCACTACCAAGAGGAGTATCATCACTTCTTATTATTCCATTACCAAGGCGATATGTAATATCCGCTCCATCTATACCTGCGTCTAAACCAGTATCATTGAAAAATAAATCAAGGTTAAAAGACTCGCTGGCATCGAATCTAAATTTGGGTAAACTTGGTATTAAATTTGTCTCACCTATAATTGTTATTGTGTCTTCGAGAAATACTGCATCTGTATTATTATTCCAATAAATATGAACCCGAAAATCTCCATATTGAGTTACATTATCAGAAATATCCCAATCCGCGAGAGATATTACTGACCCTGCTGTAAATGATTCAACTTTAATTGAATAATTTAATTCATCATTAATTAAAGCAGGAGAATATACACTCAGGTTAAATGCTCCATTCTTGATTTCAGTGTAAAAAGTTCCATTAAAATGAGCAATGTCAGTAAAATTAAATGTATCTGTTGGATCAGTGCCAATGTATGTATTGATAGAAGAAATAAGGTTCGGTGAATCTGCTGTCAAATACCAAAAAGTTCCATTTCCAGCATT
Source organism: uncultured archaeon (assembly GCA_964409945.1). GTDB lineage: Archaea > Asgardarchaeota > Lokiarchaeia > Sigyniarchaeales > SOKP01 > Loki-b32. Next base: position 8,234 of record CAYPFJ010000067.1, read on the forward strand.
TAGAACCTTAACATCTCTATATCCATTCCCTAATGAACGGTTAGTACTATCTGATGTTTTTGGAACACTACCATTAAATACTCTGATACTACTTTCATACCAAGTATCTGGTATCGTAAAATTAATTTGATAATTATCAAACCGTGATTCAAAATAATTTAAACCTGCTTTACGTGTAACATTCCATTCTACTATCTGACCACTTCCAGCAATATTAAATTCAGAACTTGCCTTTAAATCTGTTTTTGTATAATTAATCTGGACTTGAGAAACATTACAAGTGACATCCCACCAATCAGCAGAAACAATGAATAGCAATACTCCAGAAGCATTACCATATACATCTATAGATTCCCAATTGCCTTGCCCATTGGTTATATCAAAAACATTAGTATTATTTACTTTAAGTCCAATTTCAGAAGGTTTTGGAGTATTGTTTAAAGGATAAAAATCAATAATTAAAGGAAAATCTACTGTATTTGAAGGTAAAATCCCACTATATTCTAAAGTATTTCTATCATTCCTATATACAAACGACTCATCTAATTGATCATTTACTCCAGTATCTGATGCATAATCGATTATAAGACCTGATCCGCCAACAGAATTAACTCTTATATAAAATAGATCATGGTTAGTGTTTGATGCATTATATTTAAAATTAATATTTGTAATGTTGTGCCAATAGAAATCTGTTTTAGTATCATCAACAACATCTTCTGAAACCAATGTTCCTAAGTTCGTCAAAGGTTTTCTATTAGATCCTGCGCTAAACAAAGCAAGTGATACATTGCTAGGATCCAAATTATCAAAACAATATATTCGTAATGATATATTTGCGATATATCCCACTCCACTCGCGTTAAAAGATAAATAATGATTATTTACCAAAAATTCTGCCACTCCTGTAAAATCGTCTTCAACAATTAAAGTTTTATTTGGAGCAGAAATATCTTCAATTTCAAATTTGGTATAACTTGAATTAAATGTTGTATTTGTCGGACATGGTAATTTAAACTTATTGTTAGTTGAATCAGATGTATTTAATATTATGTTAAATGAATCATTCAAATATGATTGATGCAATGCAATATTCATATTTTCTCCAATACCAGCATAGCTAGAAGAGTAATCAGAAGTCTTTAGCTCATTAAAAAATTCATATTCAGAAGGCGAATCTATATCAGTTATAGCATTATTAAAAATCCAATTATAACGTCCAACATTTAAGAAACTTATTGTAATTGTAATAATGAAAAGAATTAGAATCCGTTTATTTTTTTTAATATTAGAGTTAAACATAAGTCTATACAATTTTTTTCTATTTAATTTAATATTTTTATAATTTTATTAGCAATTAATATTAATAATTTTGTAGGTTAAATTTGAAAAAAATAATTAAAAACATTATAAGAAATATCGCAATTAGTTCCTTTAAATATATCTCATATGGAGAAATTATGAGAGGGTAAATAGAACTTTATGTAAAAATTTTTTATATTAGTATCTTGAAATATCTTAAAAATTTAAGTCTTATTAGCTGTTAGTATCTTTCTCCTTTAATATAATCCTAGCATCTACACATATTAATCCCTTTTCGTAGATAAATACCGGATTTAAATCCATTTCGTTAATGTTCTCATGTTTTGTAACTAGATCGGATATTTTCATTAAAGTCTCTACAATGGCTTCAATATCTGCTTTGGGCTTTCCACGATATCCGTCCAATATAGGAAAGCCCTTAATCTCGTGAACCATTTCTTTGGCATCATATTCTGTAATTGGGGCTATTCTAAAGCTAACATCCTCTAAAAGCTCTACTAAAATCCCACCAATACCAAACATTAAAGCAGGACCAAATTGAGGGTCTGTGGTCATACCTATAATAAGTTCTGTTATTGGTTCCTTTGCCATTTTCTGTACTGAAATCTTTTTTTCTTTCTGAGATGGAATTTTCATTAATTCATCATAAGCGTTTTCTACTTCTTCTTTTGTTTTGAGGTTTAACTTAACAGCTCCAGTATCAGATTTATGAACAACATCTTCAGCCATGAGTTTCATAACAATAGGAAACCCAATCTCCTCTACTGCGGCAAGAGTTTCTTCTTTTGAAGTTGCTAGTTTTTGAGACGGAACTTGAATTCCAATTTCTTCTAACAATTCTTTAGATTCAAATTCAGTTAATACAGTTTGACCGGATTCAACCTTATTTTTTAATTCTTCAGCTATATTCATTTCTAAATTCCCGTATTAGGATATTGAATTATTTAGTTCTAATTATTAAATAGAATTATGAAAAAAATATAAAATTAATTAAAAAGAAATAAAGAATTAGGTAAGGATAAATGAAAAAAGCTTTAAAATAAAATATAAAATAAATAAGAATAAAAATAAAAAGATTTTAAGATTTTCTCCAAATTGTCATTCCTCTCCTCCTACGAAGTCGCCATTTCCGAACCTCATCCATGACCGAAACACTAAAAGCACCAAGGAGAAGAGCTATCCAGTAATAAAAGTGGTTTAATGGTACGACATGAAATCCTATTCCCATTGGTGTATATAAGATAACCATTTGTAAAACAAAAGAAAGACCAGTTGCCCAGAATAAATGTTTATTTGGAAATAAATAAAATGGTTTGATATTTGATGTACATGTGTAAACAAACAGCAATTCACAAATGACTAAATTTGCGAATATTATTGTTTGTGTTAATGCGATTGCATATTCTTCTGCTGTATAGGTTACACCAAAAATTGTTGCACCGCTGATTAATCCAGGATCTATTCCACTGGCAGTCCAACTTGGAATTAATACACCCCAAAGTAGTAAATAGAGTGAAATATCTGTTATTGAAGTATAAATTCCAAGCAGAAGAACCGGACCTTTAATCTCTGATATCAATGTAAAACCTTTTCTTGGTTTGTTTTTCATTACATCCGGATCCGTAGGTGTTAAGCCAAGTACCATGGCAGGAATTCCATCAGTCGCTATATTAAGCCATAAGATCTGAATTGGCGAAACTGGAATGCTAAGAAATACAAGTGGAAATAATTTTAATACTATATATGCTGTAAGAATTAAAAAGATCTCATCAAAATTAGTGCTTAACATGTATCGGAAGAATCCTTTAGTTGTCTCGAATATTCCTCGTCCTTCTTCTATGGCATTTACAATTGTTGCATAGTTATCATCTATTAATATCATTTCTGAAGCTTCTTGAGTCACCTCGGTTCCCTTTAAACCCATCGCTACACCTACATGTGCCCCCTTCACAGCGGGAGCATCATTCACTCCATCTCCGGTCATTGAAACCACTAAATCCAACTCCTTCAATCTACGTAGAATTCTGAGTTTATGCTCTGATGAAACTCTCGCAAAAATGTCCACTGTTTTAACTCTTTCCCGGAGTTCATCATCACTCATTTCTTCTAATTCTATTCCCGTAATTGCTTCACTGGAGTCAGTTAGACCAATCTCATGTGCTATTGCAATGGCAGTAATTTTATGATCGCCTGTAATCATGATTGTTCTAATTCCTGCCATTCTCGCTTCTTCGATAGCATCTTTTACTTCATCTCTAGCAGGATCAATTATTCCTGCTAAACCGAGATAAATATAATCTTGTTCAATTTCTTCTTCTCTATAACCATCATTTAATGGTTTATAAGCAATTCCCAATACTCTTAATGCATTTTTAGCAAATTCCTCATTTTTTGCTAGAATTTTGTCTTTTACTTCATTAATTGGTTTTATTTGATTCTCATAAACTGCTTGACTTGCGTTGTCTAACAAAACGTCAGGAGCACCTTTTATTAATGAATATAATTTATTATCGATCTTCATTACTACTGACATCATTTTTCTATCTGAGCTAAAAGGAATCTCATCAATTTTCTCTGTTGTGGTATCTAAATCCATCTTCATTGCTAACACTTTTAATGAAATTTCAGTAGGATCTCCAACGACATCTGTATCATTTGTACCATCATTTTTTAAGGAAACATTTGAATTATTACAAAACATGCATACTTCTAAATATTTTCTCAGAAATTCATCAATTTGAACTTGGTTACCTTTTTCACCAATAATTTTACCTTCAATAGCATAACCGACACCTTCCACGTTATATTCCATACCCCCTATATAGACTTTTACAACTGTCATTTCGTTTTTTGTTAAAGTACCCGTTTTATCCGAACAGATTACATTCACTCTTCCTAATGTCTCGACAGCAGTCAATTTTCTAACGAGAGCATTACGATCTGCCATCTTACGCATTCCTATAGACATAACTACTGTAATAACAACGATTAAACCTTCAGGAACCGCAGATACTGCTAATGATATTGATATTTCAAACGCTGTAATAAGTTCTTCAAAATCAAATTCTGTTATTAGTAATATAATTAGCTCTATGAGAAAAACAGAAAGACATATTACTATAATTATCACACCTAAAAGTTTTCCAAATCTATTTACCTCTTTCTGAAATGGACTAAGCTCTATTTCTTCTTCTTGCAAACTTTCAGCGATTTTACCTATTTCTGTAGCCATTCCTGTTCCGATGGCTATTCCTTCTCCATTTCCACGAGTGATAATCGTATTCATATAGCCAAGGTTAGTCCTATCAGCTAAAATCATTTTTTTGTCAACAGGTTTTAATTGTTTTTTCACAGGTTTTGACTCTCCCGTTAAAATTGCTTCATCAACATAAAGTGAAAATTGTTTGTCAAGTCTTATATCAGCAGGAAATTTATCCCCCTCTTCAAAGAGTACAATATCTCCAGGAACTACATCTTCTACTGCAATTTCTATAACTTTTCCATCCCTACGAACTTTAGCAAAATGTGGTGCTAATTTCTTAAGACTCTCAAGGGACTTCTCTGCTTGATATTCTTGATAAAATCCTAATATAGCATTCACTATCAAAATTGCGGCAATGACAATGGCATCAGTATATTCTGAAGGCCAAGTTACACCAGATCGAGTAGATTCATATATTCCAATTATGATTGAAATTAATATTGCAAACATTAGAAGATATATTAAAAAATCTTTGAATTGGCTTATGAAGATTTGTAGAGCTGTTTTTCCCTTCTCTTTAATTAATTCATTTCTTCCATACTCCTCAAGTCTTTTTTGGGCCTCATTTTCAGTTAAACCAACCTCTACCGATGTGTTCATTTTTTCAGCTACGACTTCATAATTAATCGAGTGTGCGTGAATATTTTCTAAATCTATCATATTATTATCAATTTTTTTATAGAGATTTTTTTTAAAAAATAATAATTAAATTTCCTATATATTCTAATTATTTAATTAACAAATTTAAATTCACTTATAGATGTTGGTTATAGAAACATGATATAAAATTCTATTAGTTCTTTAAAGCTTAGTGGATAAAATATAACGAAAATTTAATATGGACAGAGTTTTTTTGTAAATCGGTCAAAATCAAGTAAATTTGAAATCGATTTATCTAAGATATGCTAACTTAAATTGTTAAAAAATATAAATACAAAATTTATATTAATAATAAATTTAATAAAAGTTAATTAGATAATTCTAAAAAAAAACACCTTAGAGAACTACTAAAAATATTTTTACCCGAATATAATGAGACCATCTCGAGTTTTTAGGTTGCTATTTAGGATATTCATATTACTGTTAACTTTATCTGTAACTGTTGTATCTTTATTAGGTGGTTATTCCGCGTATTTAATTCTTGATCCTTCTTCTAAAAATATAGGAGTTGACTACACTGATGCAAGTTTTGATGTGGATTTTAACAATTTAACAGGTGAACTTACTGCTTTTAATTTTTCTTTACCTTTTAATATCACTAATGCGGGTTATTTTGATCTAAAAGATCTTCAGGTAGGGATTGAGATTGGGATGAGATATGAACATGTAAACTATACAATACCCGGTCAAAATGATACTATTTTCATAAAGTTTTTTGAAAAACACCAAGAGTTTGGAACTATAACAAAAGGTAATAAAGGGCTTTTTAATTTTATAGGGGATCTTAGCAATATTATTTCTTTTCCCAATGCTACAAAGATAAATTGGTATAGAACGCCGCCCCCTGATATAGAGTTCTTTGCTAATTTTACTATAGGTTTAACTTATTCTTTGGGACTGCATTCTCTCTCATTTAATATGCATAATATATCAATCGGAGATTACTCATATCTATAGGAGGTTAATAAGATGGGAGCAACAAAAAACATGATTAGGGGAACAATCTATACAAGCGTTTATGTTGTTACGACAATTATTCTTCCTTTTTTATTTTTTAATTGGGTGAGAAATTTAGAAATACCATCATTAGGGGAAATAACATTAACTCAGGAAAGCTATGAAAATATAATATTTTGGATAGTAGCTTTTGGATTAATAATTAGTGGATGTGCATTTTTTTCATATTCTTCACCCAAGCAATCAATAAGAAGAGCAGTATTTGCGTTAATTCAAGTTATTGTAAATTGTCTATATTTATGGAGTTATAAATTTTCTGGAGCCACCGAAATTCTATTTACTTTTAATATATCTGGATATCCTGGATTTCTATCTTTAAATCTCCAAACAATGGTCTTAGTGTATATGGGAGTTTATTTTCTAACAATTGTATTAAAAATATATGATCTTGTTGATTTTAGTATTAATAGAAAGAAAATTCGAGAGAATAGAATGAAAGCATAAAATGGGTGATAAAAAATAATTTTTCAAATAATAGGATTTTTACAAATCCTTGCTGATATTTTTGGCGCTATCTTAATTTTCCTCATGCCTATTATCATGCCAGTAGGGACTTTTATGGTAAACTGGATAACTGCCACAATAACGTTCTTACAGCAAAATATCAGTCATAACTTAACTATTTTTATAGTAATATGTATAATGTTAGTAGTTTCAGGTATTATTGTTAATATCATTTGGCCCGGTGACAGACCAGGTACAATATTTTCTAAAGGAATAGAAAAAATAGAAGAATTAGAGGGTAAAGTAGATATATCTGAAAAAAAAGATATAATGGACGAAGTAAGAAGATGTAAGGACTGTGGTAATCCTATTGGAGACGCGGAAGTTTGTTCTTTATGCGGGGCTCGTAATTAATTAATTATTTCATTTATTTACTATTATCTAACGTTAAAAAGTAATTTTGCACCTTTCTTTTCTAGATCCTTGACCATTAACCCTAATTTGCTGGTGCTATCATTCTCAGTTGAAGTACAATTATTTCCTTTATTAAATCTTAAGTGTTTGTCTCATCGAATATAAGAGTTCACATATAACCAGGATGACAAGTTATTTATTATTTCAAATTCATTACTTACAAATTTATTTGATTCAATCGCTCAGTCAATTAATCAATAACAAATATTAAAATTATGAGGTTACCTTACAATTAGAATTCTTTATTTTATGTTTTACAATAATGCAAAGAATGGTTTATTAAATGGTTAATATTAAATTTAAATTTTGGATCTATTCTATTTAGATGTAATAAGAATATATATCATTAGAAATTTTATAGAGAGCATATGAGCTTTAATTCTAAGGTTGAAAATTTCAAAAAGAAAAAGAATCTTTTTGAAGAATTGAATTATTATAAATCTATCATTCTAAAAAAAGTAAAGAGTGGAGATTATAATTCAGCTTTAGAAAAAGTAAGATCAGCATTGATATTAATTCAAGAACATAAAGATGTTTTTAGTACTGAAAAAGAACTTCTTGATTTTTATGAGCTAAGTAAACAAATACAGTCAGAATTAAAAAATCATAGAATGGTTTATGAACGCAGATTCAATAATCTCTTGAGAGAAAAAATTGATGAAACTAATTTAGAAAGCTTTTCAAAATTGTTAGCTATGTTGAAAAATGAGGTAGATCATAATCTCGATAAATACCATCTTCAAGATATCAGTACTAAGATCACTCAATATTTTAAATATATAAAAAAAATGTATGAAATATTGAGCTGCTATAAAATATTGAATTACCATGATGCTTCCGATAAAATTTTTGAGTTTGTGAGAGATATTAAATCTGAGAACTTCCCAAACTTAAAGATGTTAATCTCATTAACTTATCAAAACTTAATACGTAATAGATTATTCGAATTTTCAAAAGATTTTGACAAACTTTCACTTTCTAATCTTTCTAATAAAATGGCTATGAACCAAGACCAACTCTATGATTTTATTAATATTATAAAAAAGCAACCAAAAAGTCCAGTACAAGATTATATACCTAAAACTCAAGAAATTGTTTTTAAAAGATCAAGTTTTTAAAATAAAGTTCTTTAAAACTTCCTTATTTTAAACTGATTATAGCCCCCGATAAAATTCTGGTCGTAATATATTTTTATGAGTTAATCCATAATTTATTATACTTAATATCTCATCTTTTTCTCTATCCAAAATACCTTTAATGGGTAAATAATTTGATGCGTGATTACTCCGGAATATACAATTTGCACTCTTGTTATGAAATTCGATTTGATTTATGAAATTTTTTAACTCTTGAAGAATTTCTATTGAATTCATCTCTTGAAATTCTCCTTTTATCTTTTTTTTAAAGATTTCAGTCCCAGAAGGTACCATAAGTGTTAGGAATGCAATATACCAAATTCTATCATCATCAGGACAAATTTTATTAACCAAATCAGCTGATTCTAGGGCATGTTCTATTGAAATTTCAGGATTATTTCCTCCACCGAGACCATTTATCAAAGTCGCTGATAAAGTTATCCCTGCTTTCATCAACTTTTTAGAAGCTTTAATATGATCTGATTTATTGACTTGTTTGTGTACCATTTCAAGTAAACGATCAGAACCAGACTCAAAACCAACATAAGCAATTTTAAGACCTGCTTCAAATAACATTTTTAATTGCTCATCTGACTTTTTAAGTATATCTTTAGAGTGAGCATAAACACCACACCTTTCTAAATTTGGAAAAAGTGTATATGCATATCTGGTTATATCTAATAATTTCTCAGTAGGAGTAACCATTGCATTCCCATCTAAGAAAAAAATTTTTCTCACATTTGATCCATATTGTTTTCTGGCAATATCTAAATCTTTTTTTACTAATTGTACATCCCTAACCAAAAATTTTTTGCGAAGATTTGACATACAAAAATCGCATTTAAATGTACAACCCTCAGTTAATTGAATTAATAGAGAATACGCTTCTGATGGTGGCCGGAATACAGGTTGACAGTAATATATTTCTTCCCTAGTTTCCATTTTATCATAAAATAATGAGAGTAATTATTTTAATAAGTTCATTCTTCATCTTCTTCATCTTCATCATCATCAGCATCAGCAGGTTTCTTTGAACATGAAATTAGATGTCTTCCTAAACGTAGAAATTCCTTTCCACAGTAAGGACATTTCTGTTTTTCTGAACTTTTACTTTCTCCTCCTTCAGTTTTTTCATTAGTTTTTTTACGCTTCTTCTTTGGTTTAGAAGGCATAATGTCTTCGATACTTGCATCATCAGGTGCAAACTCACAGCTCTTAATATGAGAGGCAAGGTCAGCATATAGATCTCCGCAGAACGGACACTCTACTTCACCAAATTCTTCTGAGTCCTCCAATTCTGCTTTTCCCGCTTTTCTCTTTTCAAATTTTAATGGCTCTTCTTCATCCTCTTCATCAAATTCATCAATTGATAAATCAATTTCTTCATCGGATATTATATCTCCGAGTTCAAATTCTTCCAATTTTATTTCTTTCTCTTTAATTCTCTTTTCTGCTAATTTTTTACTTTCTTCATATACATCAGAAAATCGCTGATTGTTTTTAACTGGATCATATATATCACATACTTGGCAAACATAAGCTCGAGTGCCCAAAGTTAATTCTCTAGCAGGACAATAACATAAAGCTTGAAGACTAGTGCTTATATCCCCTTTTGGTTCAAGATGTTTACACGCAATTTTCCTTGAATATTTAATTTTTTGTTTACGTCGTGGCATGCTGAGATCACTAAAAGAAGTATGCTAGATAATTATTCTTAAAATATAATTTTTTTGAATTGCATTTAAAAAAAATAAAATAATCGGAATTCAAAAATGAAATTTAAAAATTATAATGTAGGTTTTTAAGATCATTCATAATTTTATTTTTCAATTCAACGTTTTCGAGGTGTGGTAATATTTCTTCGACAATATCTCTTAACTCCATAACTTTTTGGACAATTAATTCTGCTTTATTCCAAAACGATGTTCTTAATGGATGCATTTTTAAAATAGCTTTATTAAAATTCTCAATTGCTGCTCTATAAAATAAACAAGCATTTTCTAGTTTATTAAGCCTGGATTGGTAAATTGTACCAATTTTGTTAAAACACATTCCTGCACCAGCAAAATCTCCTTCTTTTTCAAAAATTATTGCAGCATCTTGAATTTTATTTAAAGCTTCCTCTAAAACATCGTTATCTGCTCTCTTCAATAACAGATATCCTTTAATATAGTGTGCTATTCCCAGATAAAAACGGTGATTTTGTTTCTTAGCAAGTTTATAAAGTTCATCTGTAAATTCGTCAGCTAAAATTAGATGTTCATTTGATATGCACATATGTGAAACAATTCTTAATAAATCTAAAACTCTATCAAAATCTTTAATCTCTTTATACTTGTCAATACCTTGTCTAAGTTTTTCAATTCCAGCAAATGAATCTTTCTGCTCAAAAGCTTGGTTTCCTTCATAAATCAATTGTTCTGCTACTTCTTTTAATTTTATCTCTTTCTGCTTTTTCTTCGCATCTATTTCACCGTAAAAGAAATCATCCACACCGAATGCTATATCTTCTGCCATAGGAATTTCAGTTAAGAACTCTTTATTTGAAATACTATTAAGTTCATCGTCAAAGTAATTTGATCCTTTAGCTTCTTGTTCTGATGATACTAATGTATTTTCTAGTGGTTTTTTATCTTCCCCATAAGCAGATTGCAATGGTTTTCCTTCTGTAACTAATGCAGATAGTTCTGATAACACATTTGCGAAAAAATATTTGTTTAATCCATCTACAACATAATCCACTTTGTGATAATTCGTATCATACTGAGGATCATTAATGTCCATAGTAACATCAGTTATTCGATAAATTTCAAAACCAGTATCATATTTAGTCATTGCATATTCAGAACCATCTTCATTTTTTATGATTTCCTGTTTTTTCTTTCCTAATAGTGTGTGATCGAATACTAACCCACAAAAATCATCGTTGTTTTGCTGAAAACCCAATTGGTTAAGTAAATCTATGTAAGAAAAGAATAAGTTTAATCCAGGATGACTATGGAACCATCCAACCATATAATATCCTTTTCCTTCCTTATCGAGCGTTTCCTGAATATTTTCAATAAATCCATAATGTCTCTCATCTAACTGCACATCTGTGGCATGACCAAACGTTAAAGCCTCAGCTCGCTCTACATATACTAATTCTTCGTCAGAAGTTCCAATTAAAATCCCATAGATCTCCTTCCATTGCTCTGGAGGAATTGATTTATTGGCATAACGACCTGCATATAAAATTATAGTTTTATAAGCATCTGCTCTGATAACTATTGACTTACTGATTTTTTCTTTATGCTTTTCTTCTTTAGTGTCTTCATTTTCTAAATTAGATTCCGTATATTCATTTCCTGAATTATTGTTATTATTGGGTTTTTTGAATTTCTCTGACATATCAACTTTTCCTAATTTATTAATTAGTTCTAAAAAAGTAATAAGTATATACTTAATTAAAATTATGTATGATTAGTTCATAATAAGTAGTTTTATCAATTAATTAGAGACATCTAATCAAATAATAGAAATAACTCTAAATTTTTTAAATTAATGACAATCTGATACTTTATAAGAATATTTTAAGCGGAGATTTTTCGAATAATTAATTACCCGATCCACCGTGAATAATCCAAGGAGAAAGATAAAAAAAATAAATAATTTAATTTAATTTTTTGATATTGATATTTATGATTTTAGGTTTTTTTCTTAAAGTGCCTGAAAACCAGAAAGATGGATATCAGTCCAATTATTGGCATGAGTAAGAATCCATTGTATCCTGGAATAAAGTCTATTCCATTACTTTCTTCAAGTAAAACAGTGACACTAACACAATTGGATAATGTATATCCATATTTGTTATATGCTGCAACAATGTAATAGTAGGTTCCATCCGACATTCCAGTAATAGAGTATGGTGAGGTTGCATTTTGAAAGGAAAGTGGAGTTTGGCTGTAATCAAGGACAGTAATAAAACTATTAGATGTATACACCGTATAATTATTTGCTCCCACTGAAATGGTCCATAATAATTTGAAATCTCCATCAGGATCAGGAGTATCAGCGTCGGATAACAACGTAAATGGTTCTGGAACTACTCCTCCAACAGTAACATTAATACAATTGGATAATGTGTAACCATACTCATTATATGCTGCAATAATGTAATAGTAAACTCCATCCGACAGTCCGGTAATAGAGTATGGTGAGGTTGCATTCTGATCAGCTATAAGAGTAACACCTCCATCGATATCCGTCATATAACTATTAGATGCAAACACAGAATAATTATCTGCCCCTTGAGAACTGGTCCATATTAAGTTGAAATTACCATCAAGATCA
>CAYPFJ010000068.1:0-20566 GCA_964409945.1 uncultured archaeon
ATATGAAGATACAATCATTAATTTATGATGTAAACCGCCCATTAAATCCAGCAAGCCACTGTCATATCTCAGGCTGGGTATATTTAGTACAACAAACCCATAAAGCCGACTTAAAGGGAGTTCAATACAACGTTATGACAATGCAGGAATATTCTCACTGGTATTATGAATAAAACTAAATGGCTATAAAAGCAGACATATTTAAATGATATTATAAAAATTTAATTAATATTTTTTTTTTTACTTTATTGTTGTTAGTAATAATATTTTGTTAGCAAATCAGCAATATAATTTTGTCACTTTTTTCACTCTTCAACTGATTTTATTTGTTGTATTTTGTACATATTATTTTAATTAAAATTAAAAAAAAGCGATTTTAACATTAAATCTTAAAGCTTTAATGCCTTTAAAAGCACGCCGTTCAGGAAAACTAAAAGATTCTTGTCTTCGTTTATTTCTTGAACCTCCACGGTTTTACCTGCCAACTCATAATCGACGGAATAAGGTTTTCCCTGATACTTGATGTTACCATTACTGGTGATTTTCCGCTTTTTTCGCTTCGTAAAATTATGAATTATTGAGACAATTAGAAATTTGTCGTTCTAAATAAAATTAACTAAAGTCTCAAAAACCTAGTGTCTATTAAAATTTTTTGCCACCATTAAGATATGAAATATTAAAATATATGGCTGTACTTGTCAAGATAACTTAATGATTTCTCAAATTGACCCAATATTTAATAAAGGATCAAATATAAATTATTTATAATTTTCAATTTACATAATAATGTATAAATTAACTTAAACATTAGTTTGAGAATAAACTATGAAATTTTCGAAAATTCTACTCGGTCGGCAAGGAAATTTTATTTTTGGGATCTTATTGATTTATTTTGTATTTTTTGGATACATAGCTAATGCTTATCCGAGATACTACGATTCTACAATAAGAAAAACAGTTCCATCACAGGTTGGGCAAAAGTTAATCTTTTTATATCAAATATTATTTAATCCGAGTACATTCTTGTCATTTATAATCCTTTTTGCTATTATGTTTTTTGTGTCTTTTAGAGAATCATTTTTCGAGTATGCAATTAAAAATAGTATTTGGTATATTCCAGTAATAATAATAATATCATGGATTTGGTACTGGATAGTTTATGGCTTTGACGCTTCTGTGTTTTATATCTATTTTATTAGGGTTGAAGGTTATATTACAATACTGACTTTATTATGTACTAATCTATTAGCCGCAATATTAGCTTCTGCAACAAATGAGAAACGAAAAGTGATGGTAGGCCGAGAATTAGAAATATAATTAAAAATTTTAAGATGTTTAAATATGAGTTTATTAAAATATATAATTAGAAGAATTATAGTAATGATTCCTGTATTATTCGGAGTACTAACCATAACATTCATACTTTCTCGAATGATGCCTGGTGACCCTATTTCAGCTCGATTGGCAGCTGCTGGTGTACATAACGCACCACCGGCACTCGTCCACCAGTTGAGATGCCAACTTGGACTCTGTGATCCTATAATAGTACAATATTTTCGATACATGGCTGATCTATTTACGGGGAATTGGGGCTTATCTGTATCAATTGTAAGAAATCAACCTGTTTGGGATCTTGTTATGACAAGATTTCCTATTACAATAGATCTTACAATATTTTCTATAATAATCGCTTCCTATTTAGGAACTAAAGCAGGAGTTGTCTCAGCAGTCCATAGGAATAAAACACCTGATACTATTGTTAGAGGTATTGCCTTAGTAGGTGTAGCACTTCCTGTATTTTTTCTAGGAATGTTACTTCAATATATTTTAGGTTATCAATTAAAATGGTTTGAACCAGTTGGTTTTTTAAGTTCTGAATATCAAGCGCCTGCAAGGATTACTGGTTTTATCTATATTGATGCATTTCTATCAGGAGATTGGTATATAATTGGAGATTATGCTTGGCACATGTTTCTCCCTGTATTTTGTTTATCATTTTTAATGTTGGCATCGATAACAAGACAAACACGTTCCAGCATGCTGGAGGTAATGGAGCAAGATTTTGTAAGAACAGCTAGAGCAAAAGGCTGCAAAGAAAAAACAGTTATACATTCACACGCATTAAAAAATGCCTTAATTCCTACTGTAACTGTTATTGGATTGAGTATTGCTGGATTATTAGGCGGCGCAGTACTAACTGAAACCACCTTTGGTTTAAATGGAATGGGAAGCTTATTTGTTGCTGCTATTTTGCAATCGGATTATTGGGTTATAACAGCCGTAGTTTTTATGATAACAATTATCTTTATATCTGCAAATTTAATAACAGACGTTCTCTATGCAATTCTGGACCCAAGAATAAGATATACATAAAAATAAAAAAAAGGTGAAAAAAAAATGGAAAAACCTTATTTAGTATTAGAAGAGGAATTAGTAGAAGTGGAAGAGAAAGAAAAGGTTACAAAAAACATCATATCTTGGATTTTTAAGAATATTAAATTTCTTATCCTTCCAGGTTCTCGAATCGAAGAATTATCAGCTCGTCAATTTGAATATGAAAAAAGTATCAGTAAAAGAAGTTTGTTACGAAGATTAAAAAATCCATTGACTATTTTAGGGATTTCTGTAATAATTTTTATTATTACTTTAGCTGTATACGCTCCATGGCTCTCTCCTCAAAGTTATGCAGATGCAATGCTCGTTCATTCTGGTTCATGGAATCCTCCATCTCCAGAATATCCTTTAGGAAGAACGGCTATGGGGGGTGATGTATTATCAAGACTAATATGGGGTGCTAGGACTTCTATTACAATCTCTTTACCATCGATTACAGTTAGTGTAACTGGTGGTATTCTATTTGGTGTTATTGCTGCATACTTTGGAGGATGGGTCGATTCTGTAATAATGAGAATCTGTGATGTCATGCTTGCCTTTCCTGCATTAATACTCTCTTTAGTCCTTATTTTTGTTTTTGGAGGATCTATTCAAATCATTTTAATGGTCTGGGGATTTTTAGGAATTCCTGTTTATGCAAGATTGATTAGAGGTAATGTTTTACAAGCGCGTCAACTCCCATATATAGAGGCGGCAAGAGTTTCAGGTGCAGGAAACTGGAGAATTATGTTTCGCCACATACTGCCAAATGTAATACAGCCAATTATTGTGTTTTTTACTTTTGATATTGGATCTTATATCTTAGGTTTAGCAGGACTTTCATTTTTGGGTGTTAATCAAACTATAATGATTGAATGGGGAAATGATATTAATGTGGCAAGGGAGAATCCCTATGAAGCACCATGGGCAGGATTGTGGCCCGGATTTATGATCTTCCTAACTGTATTAGGATTTATGTTAGTTGGTGATGGTATAAGAGATGCGTTAGATCCAAGATTGAAAAACTTATAATTAAATCATGCATTTTTTTTATTAATTTAAACTTAAACTATTGAAAAAAAAGAGAATAATGGAAATTGCAGAAAATGAGAAAGAACCAGTAGTTCTTGCTAAAACTGAATCAAAACCTCCTAAAAAATTACTCGAAGTTAAGAATTTAAAAACATATTTTTATACTGAAGAAGGTATAGTTAAAGCTGTTGATGGTGTATCTTTTGACATTTATGAAGATGAAGTTCTCGGTCTTGTTGGTGAAACAGGATGTGGTAAATCTGTTACAGCACTTTCAATTTTACGACTTGTAAGAGCACCAGGCAAGATTATTGATGGAAAAATTACCTTTAAAGGAAGGTACCTTTTAGAATTAACGGAGAATGAAATGCGAGCGCATCGTGGTAAAGAAATTACAATGATCTTTCAAGATCCTTTAAATTCTCTCAATCCTGTTTTTAATGTTGGTAAACAAATTTCAGAAGTCTTTATGTTACATCAAGAAGCAGATCTTAAACAAGAACTTGATAATCGCTTATTAGAAAGAAAAAAAAAGATAGATGAAAAAGGGGATTTAAAAGCATTATTAAATAATGACGATGGCAGATTATCAGAAGAAGAAAAGAAAGAAATTAAAACTAAAATTGACAAACTTAAAAAAGAAGTATCTCATATCCCAAGATTAAATGACGTAACATCTGAGTGGGTTGAAAAAATAATAACTGAAGTAGGGATTGCAGATGCAAAAGGAATATTAAAAAGATATCCTCATGAATTAAGTGGTGGAATGAGACAACGTGTAATGATTGCTATGGCATTATCATGCAATCCAGCTCTTTTAATTGCTGATGAGCCAACTACCGCCTTAGATGTAACTATCCAAGCTCAAATTCTTGATTTAATGAAAGATCTGAAAACTAGATTTAAGACCTCAATTCTTATTATAACCCACGACTTGGGAATTATAGCTGAATTATGTAACAGAGTGGCAGTAATGTATAGTGGAAATATCGTTGAATATGCAACAGCAGAACGTTTATTCAAAAATCCGCGCCATCCATATACAAAAGGATTGATTGGAGCAATTCCAAGTATAGAAAAAAAGAATCAAAAATTACTAACTATTCGAGGAATGGTTCCAAATCTCATTTATCCCCCATCCGGTTGTAGATTCCATCCCAGATGTGATAAAAGACTTGAAATTTGTGATAAAGTCAAGCCACAATTAAATGAAATCGCTGAACGATATTTTGTGGCATGCCATCTTTTTGATCCAAAATATAAAGATTCACCTAAATTTGAGTGGATCGAAAAAGAAGGAGAAATTCTTTCTAAAGTATAGAATTTAATTCAATTAAAATATTTAAAATAAAGTGTTTAAAATGACTTTTCCAGATTTAAAAACTAATGATATTAAATTGGAGAAACTAGAAAATTCAAAAGAGAAAAAAGAAATAATTATCCGTGTAAAGAATCTTAAAACATATTATCCTATTTATGGTGGTTTATTCAAACGTAAAATTGGTGAAGTTAAAGCTGTCGATGGGGTTACTTTTAATTTTTATAAAAATGAGACTTTAGGCTTGGTAGGAGAGAGTGGGTGTGGTAAAACAACAATTGGAAACACAATTTTAAATTTAGTTCCTAATACTGATGGAGAAATCTATTTTCAAAACAGAAGGATTGATCAGAGAAGATTGCAGGGAATATCTGAAAGAATAGCTCAAAGATTCAGAAATTTTTATACCAGGGTTTTCCCAATCATTTCTATGAAATATAGAAAAAAAATCGATTTATGGATGACTAAACTACCATCTATTAAGACCTTTAGATTCATGCTCAGTCTGGTTTTTGCTTTTTCGACAAGCTTTGGTATAGTTTTTAGTGCAGGCGTTTTCGGAGTGATACCAGCTATCTTGGCGGGTCTTGTTTTTTTATCTATTCTAAGTTTAGCTCTAACTATCTTATCGCCAGATATTTCTTATGACAAAGCAAAAATGTTAGCTAAACAAATTCAAAAAGATTTACTGATTGATAAATTTATTCGAAAAAGTATTCAAATGGTATTTCAAGATCCAGATGCTTCTTTAAACCCACGTTGGAAAGTGGTAAATATTATAGGTGAACCGCTAAGAATCTTAGAAGGTATGACAAAAAGAAATAGGATTAGAAGTAGAGTATTAGAACTACTTGAAATAGTTTCAATGAAACAAGAACACTTAGATCGATATCCACATGAATTTTCTGGGGGTCAAAAACAAAGAATCGTGATTGCTAGGGCATTAGCATGTAATCCTCAAGTAATCGTTTTGGATGAACCTACATCTGCCCTCGATGTTTCAGTACAAGCTCAAATTCTAAATTTATTAAAAGACCTTCAGAAACAATTCAATTTATCATTTCTATTCATAACTCATGATCTTAGTGTAGTGCAACATATAGCTGATAGAATAGTCGTAATGTATCTTGGTAAATTTGTCGAAACAGGAACTATTGAGGAGGTTTTTTACAATCCTTCACATCCATACACTGTAGCTTTATTATCAGCAAGACCCACATTCGATCCCAGTTCAAAAACTAATAGAATTATATTAGAAGGTGATGTTCCTAGCCCTATAAATCCACCTGAAGGCTGTCCATTTCACCCTAGATGTCCCGATAAAGATAAGCATATAGGTTGTGGTGTAGAAACCCCTAGGAAAATTCATTTAGGTGGAGATCATTATATTGTATGTTTACCCTTTAAGAAGGAAAGTAAATCCTATGAAGGAATGCAATACATTTCCGATTAATTTTTATATTTCTAATCAATTTAATATTTTTATTCTTACTTTATTTTTCAATTATTCTTTATAATTAAAGTTATAGATCGATTAAAATTTAGAAATAAAGTTAAATGATTCTTTTTTTTTTCACCTAATGAACCCAAAAAAATCTCAAGTATTTATTGTTAAAACTTCGCCTAAAACAGTCTTGGATGATTATAAAAATTTAATGCACCTTACGAATTATGAAAAATTCTATAATAAAGATGAAAATATAATAATAAAATTAAATTTAAGTTGGTCTAAATTCTTTCCCGCATGTTCTAGCCCACCATGGCAAGTAGAAGGAGTATTGAAAACAATGGTGGAAGATGGGTACAATCCAAAGAAAATATTCTCCGCTGAAAATAGAACGGTAGTAACAAATATAGAAAAAGGATTAAAGGGAAACAAATGGGGTCTAATTTTCGATAAATATGGCGTTTGGTTTGTTCCTTTAACTCGAATCCCATTTGTACCTTACGAATCTCTAAGATCCAAATTTCTTACACTTAAAAATAAAAGTTTACATGCTTTAGATTCAAAAATTTTTCCTGAAGGTTTTCTTATTCCGAAGTTTTATGTTGGCAAATCAATAATACATCTCCCAACTATGAAAACTCATGGCCATACTGGAGCTATTGGTGGGGCTTTGAAACAAACAAGTGGAGAAATGAAACAAGGGGGTATAACTTGCGCAATGAAGAATGCTTTTGGAGGGCTTTTAACAAAAAGAAGACATTTTTCACATCAATATATGTCTGAAGTATTAGTAGATTTACTTATCATCCAAAAACAAATCCATCCAAATATATTGGCTGTTGTAGATGGGACTGTCTGTGGTGATGGTGCAGGACCCAGAACAATGATACCCCGGATTATGAATATGATTCTAGCGGGGTATGATCAAGTTGCTGTTGATACAATTGTTGCTAAAATGATGGGATTTGAACCTTTAGAATTACCAGCAATAAGAATGGCTCATGAAGAAGGTTTAGGATGTGGAGATTTCAAGCAAATTGAAATTATTGGAGAAGATATCTCCAAGTTAAATTGGAATTTTAAGGTTAAACGGAGTATAGTCATTTGGGGAGACCAAATGGTAAGAAAAGGACCATTGCAATTTCTTTATCCTCTTTTTAAAAGTGAACTCTTCTTTCTAGGACCTACATATGCCTCTATGATTTTTCATGATATGTTATGGTATCCTACTATTGGAAAACGAAGAGTAAGGAAATTTCTTCAATCAGAATGGGGTAAAACATTTTTAAATTACCCTAAGAAATAAAAATTTTTCTAATAATAGAATGACTATTCTTTCTCTCATTGCCTTTCTATTTTCTATCGTTTTAATATTTTATCAACTTTTACAACCGCATCTTTTTATTCATAAGTTTTTTAGTTATTCCTGATGCTAATCGACCAATTTGGATCTTTAAAGAAAAAATTGGACCCCATCTATTATATAATAACCTCAAAAAAAGTTCATATAATATAACTGTTATTAGAATAAAGAACCATAGATTATACCAATGTAAAGAATTATAAAAAAAGAAATAGTTAATATTTTGTAATAAAAAGACTGTTAGGGAATAATAAGAAAAATAATATAAAAACCTATAGCTCTTTTCTGGCTTAAATACTTCGTATACATCAATAGTTATGAAAATTGAAATTAAAATTATCTCAATCCCTAAAGAATACATTAACCACCATAAATTTGATTTTATTGATAGAATTTCTTCCGTAAAAAAAAAAGGTAATAAAAAATAAAATCCAATCACTATTAGAATAGTTCCTATTAGCAATGAGGGTAATAAAAAATTTTTTTTTAAATATGCCCTTTTTTCCAACTCATTGTCAATAAGAGAGAAATCATATATTATGTCCCCTATAACAGTTCCTATTATAAAAAATGTAAAAAAAGATAGTATAATATTTTGGTCAATGCTATTATATAAGATATGAAATAAAATGCCGTATAAATTACTCTGCCCTTCAAATGGAGCCAATAGAATTAAGATTATTTGATTAGCTAACCAAATGAGCGCTCCAATAAATATTCTAAATTTTTTTGATGTCTTTAATAACGGCCATGACATTAATAAACAAACTCCCAAAGTTAATAATATAAACCAAGTCCAAATCTGAGACGGATCCATGAACATTATCGCCACAACTACATTATAGATTAAACCAAGAATTACTATAAAAGTCGCTCTAAATAGATATTCATATTTAACCTGAGAAAAATTATAATTTTCAATTTTTTCCATTTTTACAAGTCTATTTCTATATGATATCATAGTACTTATTCCAGATATGAAAGTAAATCCAACAGCTCCTAACGTGGATAGAATGGACACATAACCAATTAAAATCCATCTCTCTTCAGGAGCAGGCCACCATGTAATCATATGGCCCACCAGCATATATACCATAGCTAATCCCCGAAACATATCGAGGCTTTTTAATCGTTTCATGTATATCTAGAGAAAATAAGAGTAAATAAGATATTTCTTGAGATATATACCAGAATTAATAAGAATTTTTATCTATTTCTAATATGATAGTGTTTAAATGATTTAAAAGAAGATTCCAGTTCTAAACTATTGAAACAATAATATGTTAGATCAACTTTTGATCTTGGTGCAAAATTTCTAAAGCTCTACTTAGAGAAAATTCTCCACTTAACACATTTTCTACTAATTTTTTCACATTTATGGTTAAATAATAGTAATTATTAGAGTTTTCTTTCATAAATGTTTTGGTTTTCAGTTTTTTTGATTTTATCTGGTTAAATATTTTCATATAATTATTATGATTAACTTCGATTCCGTTCCTTAAGGCTAGAATTAAGGCTGAAGCTTCATCTTTAGGAATTTTCTTCCCCTTTTCATTGCATATTTTAATTTTTGAAGATTTAGACTCATCAATTAAAAATATATGTATATTTTCTCTATTATAAAAAATACTAAAAATTTGAGAAACCAAATGGTGTGTAAGTGGAAGAACTCCTCTTCCAAACTTGAAATTCAGTTTTAAGCTACTCTTATCTTTAGTTTGCAAATATTCATCATAATCTTTGAGTTTTTTAATTAAGTCATTTTTGTTATAGATAGTATGAGAGATTAAAAAATAATCATCTAAGAAAACTACTAATCCTATATGTTTAGTCCCAGGATCAATTGAAAATGTTAATTCTGAATAATTATCTTTATAACCAATTTTAAATGCTGCAATTAATTTAATCAGAAATTTTTCAAACTTTTCTTTCTTATTATAGGCAAGAATTTCAGTATTGAGATTATTCAGATTATATTTTACCAATTCCTCACGTGTAGTCAATAGTAAAGCATTAAACTCGGGAATTTTATTTTCAATATTTAGAATTTTAAATGAAATATTTCGATGATTTAATTCCTTATTTAACTGAAAAAAAAAAGATAAATCCTCTGTTAAAACATAAATTTTTTTTTTCAAGTTGTAAATATTAATTAAATATAAATTAAAAATATTAAATCAAATGAAATTTCCGACATTAAAATTAAATGCAATTATAAGAAAAATAAATACTATCAAAGGTATTTTTTCTATTTGGGGTGATTTTGGTGTGGGAAAAACTACTTTTGCATTACAAACAGCCATAAATACTGTGAAAAATAATGAAAACGCCATTTATATTTATACAAAACCCAATTTACCTTATGAAAAACTTATATCTTTATCTAAAGGTTCAGAAGAAGTTCTTGATAGAATTACAATTATTAAACCCATGAATTTTAATGATTTATATAATATTATTTTTAATTTAGAATTTTTAATCTTAAAAAAATTAGAAAATAATGAAGATAAATTAAAATTAATAATTATTGATTCAATTACTAATTTATATCGATTAGAATTAAACCAAGAGAATAAAGAAAAGAATTATAGCCTTAATTACAAATTACATCAAATATTAGCTAGTCTAACTTATTTAAATGAAATATATAACATTGAAATTTTAATAGTTAATGAATTAAGTAGAAAAAACTATGATGATCAAGTTATCGAGGTCCAAAGTGGTGGAAAAGCTATGGAATTTTGGGTAAATTTTAATTTAAAAATTACCAAGACTAAAACTCTAAATCAAAGAAAATTTATATTTAACAATATAACTGAAAACCGATCATATGAATTCACTTTAAATTTGAGAGAAGAAGGATTTGAATAATGGGTGCTAGAATACTTTAGTTATATCTGAATTAGATATTTGAAATAGAATGATGAAAAAAAAAGCTTTAACTTTAATTAAGGAAGGATTAACAGAATTTTACATTCATACTATTGATAACGGATCAATCCCTTCGAAAGCAATGAATGTTTTTTATAACAAGAGAATGGAGATAAATCGTGACATTTCAACGTTAGCTATTAATGCATATGGGGATTTATTTAAAAAAGACGAGTTAATAATTGTAGATTCTATGGCGGCATCTGGTTTAAGTGCTATTAGAATTTTAAAAGAGTGTTCAAGAATAAAAAAAATTTTTATTAATGATATTAATCCTGAAGCCATTAAACTAATTAAGAAAAATATTAGATTAAATAATTTAGAAAAGAATCACAGTCAAATTGAAGTAACAAACAAGGACGCAAATTTACTTTTTTCTGAAATTGCAAATAGCTCAGATGAAATACATAAAAAACCAAATGTGATTTCAATTGATCCATTTGGAACACCCAATCTTTATATGGACTCTGCCTTTAAAACAATAGAAAAGGTAAATGGGTTAATATGTATTACAGCTACAGATACAGCTGTCTTATTTGGAGTGCGACCGAATGCATGTATCAGGAAATATTTGGCAAAACCACTCCATACTGAGTATTGTAAAGAAATAGGTGCGCGTATTTTAATATACTTCGTTTCTCGAATCGCAAATATAAATAAAATAGGGATAATTCCCCTTTTAACTTTCTATTCTAGCCATTTTATTAGATTTTTATGTCTATCATTTAAAAATAAGAAGAAAATTTCTAGTTTTTTTAAAAAATTCGGTTATATTATACATTGTAATAATTGTGGTTATCGCTCAGCATTTAGAAATAATATTTTAGATTTACCTAAAGAATGTCCAATATGCAATAATAAAGGTGTTCTTGATTATGCTGGACCATTATGGATTGGTAAAATTCATGATGTTGACTTTATTCAAAAGATACTTATTTTGAATAGAAATCTTAAATCTCCCAATAAAAAAAGAATAGAAAAACTCTTAACTCTTGCCATTGAAGAAAATAATATGCCTATTTCTTATTATAACGTTCATAAATTATGTCAAAATTTAAAACTTCCTTCCGTTCCGAAAATAGAAGTTATAATTGATAAAATTAGAGAAATGGGATATCGGTGTTCGAGGACTCATTTTGATTTTTTATCTATAAAAAGTGATTTGGATTTACCTACTATAAAAGATATTATGTATAAATTATAAGAGTAATTATTCGATTTAAAATGGCAAATAAAAGAGAGTTGCATAAACAAGAACCATTTTACAAACAAGCAAAAAAAGAAGGGTACCGTGCAAGATCTGCCTATAAATTGTTAGACATTCAAAAAAGATTTAATATCTTTAAAAGAGCTTTTTATATATTAGATTTAGGATCCGCTCCTGGTTCATGGTTGCAAGTAGCTAAAAAATTTGCAGAAGAAAATTTAGAAAAATATAAAGATCAATTCTATTATCGGGATCATTACAAAATAATTGGTATTGATATTAAGAAAGTATCACCAATCGAAAATATTGGCACTATTAAAGCAGATCTTACCACGCTTGAAATCCAAGAGCAGATTGATTCTTACTTTCGAGCTAAATTAGATCTTATCTTATCAGATGCATCTATTAAAAAGATTGGCAATAAATTTACAGATCACATTAGACAGCTAAACCTCTGTTATAACATATTAGGAATCGTAAAAAACAATCTAAAATATAAAGGTAATGTAGTTATTAAAGCTTTCCAAGGCTCTGATTTCGAAAAATTTGCAAAAGAAATGAAATCAATATTTAGATTTTTAAAATCTTATAAACCAAAAGCTTCTAAAAAAAAAAGTAATGAAATTTATCTAATTGGTTTACAAAAAAAATGATTATATATCCTGCATTCTTGCTTCAATTTCACTAAAGTTTATAGTATATTCTTCTCCTTTTGAAGTTACTTCAATCCATTCAGTTAACCATGGACAATGCTGAGGATTAAACTGATCTAAATTGGTTTCATTGCACTTATCTCGAAAAGGACAAATAAAGCATGGTTGTCTAGAAAACATGTTCCAAATGAAATCTTTTCTGTTTATATCAATTTTAAGATCTTTTACTATCACATCGATTTCTTCAAGAGCGTAAATATGTTTTGTCCATGAAGCATCAACCAATTCTCGATTCATTTTTATTTTTGACTGCAATACTAATAACTCTAAAATTTCTTCTAAATCATTTCGCTCTTTATTACTAAGTTCCTTAAGTCTGTTAAATAAGATATCTTTTTCCCTGTTTATAATATTGAGAATTAATTTTTCATCCTTTCGTAAATTCCGATTAAATTCCTTCTTTTTTTCTTCAATTCTTTCAATTCTTCTCTCAACATTAGATTTTTCTTCTAAAGGACCTTCAACACGCTCTTTAATCTTGCATTTATGTCGAGATAAATAAGCAAAACTTTTACCACAGTAAGGGCATACTTCCCTTTTTTTTTTTGCCATTTTAATAGTCTTTTAAAAATATTTTGAAGAAGTTACTTTAATTTCATAAAATTATTAGTACTATGATCTTATCTTTATGAATATTTTAAAAATAATTTTTCGTTTTTCTTCAGATTTAATATAATTAAGTAGCTTATTTTATATTAATAATTTCGAATTGTGTTTAAACTAAAAAGTACATTCATAAATAATGATAAGTATTAGTGAAGTATTAGAAATCGATAAGCATCAAATTGTTAGAACAAAAGAAATTCTAAAGGATTATCAATTTTTGAAAAAATTACAATATAATATACCTTCAGGAGCCAAAAATTTTGATGAAACTATAGGAGGTGGATTTTACCAAGGTAGGAAATATTTGATTTTTGGAGCAAACAAAACTGGTAAAACTCAATTGTGTCATCAATTATCTGTTCAAACATATTTTCAATCATCTAGTTTAAATGAAAGATCTCAAATAATAAATAAACATCTTATATTTTATTTTGATACAGAGAATACATTCCGCCCAGAACGGTTAAAGGAACTCATAACATCGCGAAATGTTGATTATAACAAATTATTTAAAAATATTTTTGTATCTAAAATTATGAGTAATTCGGCTCTCTTATTATCATTGCAGAAATTAGAGAGTCTTCTGAAAAAAGATAATGTTAATGTACTAATTATCGATACTATAAATAACCATTTCAATTCTGAAATTGCAAACACAAAAATTTCTACTAATAGAACTAAAGATATATTTATCAAGATTTTAACTATAATTAATGAACTTACTATCAAATTTAATTTAATCACTATAGCAACTGCACAAGTAACTTCTAATTTAATTAAAGATACTTCGATAAAAGTGTTCCCCGTTGGTAACCACTTTTTAAATCATTTCTTTTCAGAATATGTGTATTTAGATTATAAAGAACATAATCAACGATATGTTCAATTAGTAAATTCTATGAGTCTTCCTGAAAAAAGATTACTATACAAAATAACTTCTTCGGGAATCCAAAACTACAAAATTTAATTTTATAATATTAAAAATTTAAGAATTCCTCTATTGAGAGATTTACAAAATCTTTAGATATACACTCAGAATTAACAAAAAATATTTTGTTTTTGATCTTTTTTTTTAGCCATTTTATTAATTTCATGGCATATAGAAGTTTTTTTTGTTTAATAGCGGTTGCTTCTTGACTTTTATTTACGTCTAATTTAGAATACTTCCCAATGATACTTCCAAAATCCATTCCTATAAGAAATAAGTTATGAAATGATAATAATAAAGGACGTAAAAAAAAAAGTATTCGATCTCCATCTGTAAATCCACCCGTATTTATTATATTTGTAACTGGTTCTACTTGGGTCGTTCCTATAACGTTTTGGAATGATAGGATTTCATTCTCAAAAAATTTTAATCTCTCGATATTGTCGCCATGAGCATGAACTATATTAAAACTTGCATATTCAAATTCATTTTTAGTAATTCCGTCTAAATCTGTGAAGTTTGCATCAACGTTAATACCTTTTTCTCTTAATAAAATTGAGGCTCCGTCTGCAGTTAAATTAATGAAATTTTCAAAAAAACTAATTCCCTTTTGCTTCCAAATTACATCAACAGTTTTTTCCAACGATGGACCGCATCCATATACTAGAAGCGCTGGTTTTGATAAAATCCTGTCTTTAAATAAATTTAAAACATTATCCAAATTCCATTTTTGATTTTTATTAAAGAAAATTCGGGAAAGATAATCACGAGCTTCGCAATCCTTTTGAAGATCAAAATTAAAATCCTCTTTTATTTGAATATACCAATGTTTAAATTCAGTATAGAAATTTAGTTGATCTTTTAACTTAGAATCCATATTTTTAAAATTATTTAATTGAAAAAATCAATAATAAAATTTTAAATTATTCCCTTAATTAATTAAAACATACTATTTAATTCAATATTATTAAAATTCATAAATTTTTTAAAAAGGAGTTAGATAAAAATGGCTAAATGGTTTACTAAAACACATCAATGGTTTGATGATTCAACAAAAATGGTTGGAATTTCACCATACGCAGCAGAACAGCTTGGAGAAATTAGCTTTGTTGATGTAGAAGGACTTGAAGGTGCTAAACTTGAACAAGTCAAAATGGACGGTGACGAGCCTTCAAGTGATCCAATTGATTGCACAGTTGAATCAAGTAAAGCTGTTGGTGATATTTATTCACCTGTAAGTGGTACTGTCATTGAGGTTAATTCAGATTTGATGGATGAGCCAGAAAAAATTAATGAAGATGCTTACTCTGCATGGTTATTTAAAATAGAGCCATCAAATTGGAATGCTGAAAAAGGGAACTTACTAGACGAAGGAGCATATAAAAGTTTTGCACAATAACCAAAAACACTTTTAATTCTTATTTTTTTAAATTACTTTTTTCTTTTTTTTATTAATTGGTATATCAATGAAGAATTTTGTTAAATTGTATTTGGTCTATTTGAATTTGAATATCAATTTAATTAAAATCATCAAAATTTTAGGATTTAAACTGATAATGTTCCCATTTTCACAGATAACATATATTGGAGTAAAATAAAACTTATAATAATCATTAATACTCCAATTAGTAAAATCCAAACTGCCATTTTTTTATTATATACATATTTAGATGCTTGATATAAAAAAATAAATCCCATTGAACAAAAAATAATCAATATTGATGCTACAATACCTTCAATAATAAAACTTTCATGAACATCAGCATAAATAAATACAGCTTTTCCAGCAGAATTAGATCCCAAAGCAGGAGGCTTTCGAACCATTAAATAAACAACTCCGGTCTGAAGGACGAATAAAATTATTAAAATACTTACCACACTCAAAGATCTTGATGGCATCGGAAGGGAAATTCTTGGGAGCCTCATTTTAGGGAAACCAATTTTGGGTTTTCTTAATGAATTTCCAAAAATCCAAGGAGTTCTACTTTTAATTCTTTCTAAAACTGTTTCTGATCCAATTATTTCCTCTTTCATAGATGTATCTTTTTGCATAAATTATGAAATAATTATTAAATAAAATTTATTAAGTTTTTCATAGAGTCTTTTATTGACTCTTATAATTTAACATAACTTTCTTAGTAAACTAATTAAGATATTCCAAACCTTTTCTACGGATTTAATAAGTAATCGTTCATCTGGTGAATGAGCACCTTCATTTCTAGGACCTATTGAAATCATTTCCATTTGAGGAAACTTCTTTTTAAGAATTCCACACTCTAAACCAGCATGAATAGCTTTAATTTTTATGTCTTCATTAAATAATTCATAATATGTTTTCTTACATTTTGCTAATAGTTTGGATTGAAAATTCGGTGTCCATCCGGGATAATCAGAATCTTTTTTTATATTAATTTCTAATTCACTCATTTCTAATAGAACTTTTGTTTTTTCCCATATTACTTTTTTAAAATATTCACTTAAGCTTCTTTGGCTTACTTTGAGTTCTATGTCTTTTTCACCAGTATTTATTGTCCCAAAATTAGATGATGTAAATACTAAGCCCCCAATTTGAGGATGCATTGAGATAGGTCCATTTGGAATTAGGTACATTATATCTAATAATTTATCTTGAACTTTTTTTGATAATACATTACTAAGATTATAATCTTCTAATTTTTCTATTGATAGAACTAAATTCGGTTCAATCCCATCAAAAACTACTTTTATTTCATTAAACGTGTTCTTTATAAAAGAAAATATCTCCGAGGATTTATTTTTTTCAATATAAAAGATTGCCTTTCCTTCTCTAGGTATGGCATTAGTTCTATTACCTCCTTCTATTGAACAAAAATGAATCAAAAATTTTTGATTTAATTTCCAGAGAAGCTGACCAATGATTTTTAAAGCATTTCCTCTTCCTAAATGAATATCTACTCCTGAGTGTCCTCCTAATAACCCAGAAATAAAAATTTTTATAGGCATGAAATTTTCCATGGTTTGATTTAAATCTATTGTATCCTTTTTTATTTCGATGAAATGAACTAAACCACCTGCACACCCTATAGTTACCGCATCATCTTCTTCTGAATCAAGGTTTATCAGAAAATTTCCATCTATAAAATTTTTATCAATATTAAATGCACCTCGTAAACCTTGTTCCTCATCTATAGTAAATAAAAGATCCAATCCCATGGAATTAAATTCTAATTCTCCCTGCTGTATTTTTTTCATTAGAGTCAACATATAACATATTCCTACTCCATTATCAGCTCCTAATGTAGTACCTTCAGCTGTAAGCCACTTTTCATTTTCTATTTCTTCTATTTTTAATTTCAATGGATCTTTTGAAAAGTTATGAGTTATAGATTCATTTTTTTCACATACCATATCCATATGGCATTGTAAAACACTTTTTGTTTTTTTTTTTGTTTTTGGTGGAATATTGATTACTAGGTTTCCAGTAGAATCAATCTTATTCTTAAAACCTAATCTCTCTGATTCCTCCTTTATAAAGATTCGAATTTTCTCTTCATGCTCAGAGCATCGAGGAATTTTAGAAACCTTTTCGAAATATTCCCAAAATTCCGAAGGTTGCCCTAAATCTTTTAAATTTAGCAATATTATCCCTTTTAATCAAAATATATATATTATTTCATTTATGATAATTATAAAATAACACTAAATTCCTTATAACTTTATTTAAAGGCTTATCAAATGAGTTGGAAAGATTTATATTCAGAAGTTAAGAAGCGGAAAATGGAAGCACTAGATAAAAAAGATGTAGTGCAAGCCGTTGAAAAACATGGAAAAATCTTAGCTGTAACTGGAAGATATGAAAAACCTAAAAAGGTGATTGAGCACATGTATGCATCATTAAAGAAAGTGATCAGAGAGAAAGAAATTATGAAAGAAGATCTCACGCTTTATGATGTAGTACTTATTGGATGCCCTGGAAGTGATATCCCATATGCCTCTCATCCAAAAGTTAGAGATTTTGTAATGAATGGTGGATGGTTGATCACAACTGATTGGGCTATACATAGTATAATTGAAAATATTTTTCCAGGTTATATACGATGGAATCGGGCAAAGACCGCTGATGCCGTTGTTGCTTGTCAAATTATTGATCCAAATCACCCATTTTTAGAGGGAGTATTAAGTGAAATTCAGCAAAATAAATGGCAAAAACAAACTGTTAAAGATACAAAAAAAAGTGAATTTCGCTGGTGGCTTGAAACAAGATCTTTTCCTATACAAATTATCAACCATCAAACTGTTAGAGTGCTAATTGGTTCATGGGAAATTCAAAATAAGTGGGGAGAATCCCCTGTATTAGTAGAGTTTGATTATGGAAAAAAAGGTGGTCGAGTAATTCATATGATTAGCCATACGCATTTACAGAAAGGTGGAGCTAAAGGTAAATATGCCTCTGCTTTGATCTTAACAAATATTTTAGATGAGATAATATCTCAAAAAATGGGAATTTCAAAAGTAAAAGCACCTCAATATGTCTCTGATTGGCAATCTCCTCAAAAACAGAATTCTCAACCACCTTTAGAAGAACAATGGGTTTCACCACCTCAACAAAATGATTATATAACACCTGCTACTGGAGAAACGGGATTAACTGAAACAACTCAAATTATTGAAGTAAATGTCAATAGTTCTGAATTTTCATTTACTAGTAAATGTATTTATTGTGGTTTTGATTTTACTGACCATACAGGGAAAATATTTACCTGTCAAACGTGTAACGCCCCATACCATGAAAACTGTATTAATATCCAAGTGAATGAAGGAACGTGTAAAAAATGTGGAAGGATTCTATTATGGTAAATTTTAAAAAAACAAAATATTATTATTTGGGGATTGCTATTGATAGTTTTTATACTCATGATGTAAAAAAAAAACAATTAGATTAAAAGCCATTATTTTTTTTCTCTATACTAATATCTAATTTAAAGATAATAATAGAAAGAAAAAATAAAAAAAAGAATATATGATTACTTGTTCAGATAATTTAGTTTTCTATAATCTCTATTGCTTCCTCAGGACATTGGGTTTCACAAGCCCTACAACCTACACAATCTTCTCTGTTTTCTTCTAAAACGTTTACTTTGCCTCCTTCAGGTTCACCAAAGCATTCGGAAGGGCATACTTCATAACAAGTACCACACCCAGTACATGCATCCTTATCTATTTTTATGTCAAAAGACATTATTTTTTACTCCTTTATGTTCTTAATTCTTATTTTACCATTTTTGATTATTTTATAATAATCCTAACTTTGATAATAATATAAAAAATATAAATTTCGTTTTTATTAAGAAAAATTATCAACAATTTATTATTTTTAAATTTAAATTAAATATTTTAACATAAAACTGTCATTTTTAACCTTGAAATTTAAAGAAATCTGGAATTTTAAATATAATAAACCTATACTTGGAATTGAATTAGGAGATATTAATAATGATGGCGAAATAGAAATAATTGCGTATACTAAAACTGGAACATTATTAATTTTGGCACTAAATGGCAAGCTAATGCATCAAGAAATTATTTCGAATAATATACCAATTTGGCATATAAAATTACATGATATTGATAATGATGGAAATAATGAAGTAATTTTAGGTGGAATGGATGGAATTTTAAGAGTATTTAAATGTAATTCTAATCACGATTTAGTTTTATTATGGAAGCATAAATTTAATGCCTCTATTAGTGGAATCCTCATAGATGATATTGACAATAATGATATAAGTGAATTAATTGTATATTCTCTTGATAAAACAATAAGGGTTTTGAAATCATCCGACGGGAATTTAATATGGGGGCAAGTTTTTGAAGATGGTATAGGAGATGCCATAGTCTATACAGATGATAAAAAAATAATATTCGCATGCGGAAATGATGGAACAATTAGGGGTTTTAATAGTATCGATGGAAAACTACTATGGTTTAAAAGATTTTCAAATAAAATACGTTTTGTTTCTTATCTGAATTCAATTAAAGGTTGCATTATATTATGTGGTGGTGATGATAAGAAATTACATTTCATTAATAAAAACACAAAAAAAGAAATCAACACTTATGAATTCAAAGATTATGTATGGAAATGTATATCTTACCCATTTCCAATTTTTAATAAAACACTTGTTAGTTCTTATTCATTTACTCATTTTAATCAGTCTATACCATTTGAAAAAATTGATTATACCTCAAATTTAATTTGCTTAAATGATTCTACTGATATTCTTTGGGAATTAAAAGGATATAATTTTGAAGTTCTCAAAGTGATAGTAATTAATGATAAAATTCTTGTTTTTGCTGGTACTACTAAGGGGAATCTTATGGTGATTGAAGAAAAAACGGGTAAAATATTATTTAATAAAAAAAAAAAATCTTGTATAAATATGATTCAATTCCTTATAGAAAATAAGTTCCTATTTTGCTGTTATGATGATGGAACTATAAGTGCCTATAAATTAGAAGATATATTAACATGAAAAAATTTTATATGAGAATTAAATAATCGTACTTCAAGTTTTTTATGTTTAAAAAAAGGGAAATTAATTTCTCTTTATATTTAAAATGATAATTTTTAATTTCCCTTCATCGACAAAAATATTTAAAGCTTGTGGA
>CAYPFJ010000069.1:0-2852 GCA_964409945.1 uncultured archaeon
AGAGTTGAAGATGGATTATTGATTGTCTATACTTATAGATAATTTATTTTTTTTTTATTTTTAAAATCGTTTAATTTTCTTGGGATACAATCTAAAAGGAATAAAAGGTTCTAAACGGATCTAATCTTCACGATTCTGTCGAAGGATATTCAACTGGGAAAGTGTCAAGATGCTGCTGTAATTCTCGATAAATATCTACCTCGGATTTTGATATTTTATATCACTATTAATTAGATTTGAAATAAATTAATATTGATTTCTATAATTAAACAATTGATTTCTAAATTGCCTGACGGGAAACTTGGATTATATCTTGCCAATTAACTTGTCAATCTTTGAGATCTTTTCTTTTAAGAAATCATTACTAATTATCTGAGGATATTTTGTGTAATCATTTACGAAGAACCAATCTAATTTGCTGTATTCATCAAATTTTGTGATAGGATCCTCGATAATGTTGTCTATACACTATACTTGATGACTACCGAGAGATTCTACTTCTACTTTTTTCCCGCAATACTCACATTCTTGCTTACCATCTTTCATATTTATCCCGATTAGTATAGTTAATTCTTTATTATATAGTATTATAATTTCCTATTCATTAATTTCAGATGACTATGCGAGATTATTAAAATTCATTTAACATGAATATTAATTTATTAATTTCATTAATATTAGCCTGCTTATCAAAAGCAACCGTCTTACTACTAGAGAAGGATCTTGCAATAGGATACAATTATTCTAAATCCAAATATTTTTTAATAATATCCTTAGTTATTTTTATTGAAAATGGAGTTATCTACTACTAAGATTATGAACATTTTTTATTTGAAAACCGAAGACTTAAATAGAAGATATTATGAATTTTAAGGTTTGTTTAGAATAAATTATATTTTTGTAAAATATGTTCACCTTTTTAGAAATTTAATTGACCTACCCTCACTCTCTCTTTTGTCGTCACGTCATTTACACAAGTGGGAAAATGAGGGGAAGGTTTAAATAGGTAAAAAAAATATTATAATTAATTCATAATAAATAATTGATAATTCATTCAGATAATTATATTTTTGTCTGGAGGTTTGTTCAAAAAGAAAAAGATTTGATAATTTCTTTTTGAAAAAAAAATAGAAAATGTGGAAGAATATGCAAAAATTTACGTGCGGTGTCAAGCATAACTTCGATTCGGGGGTTATAGTTGATAGTGATGATCGAAAAAAATACGAGTGGAACTGTTCCACTTGTGAAATGCAAGGTAAAATAATAACAAAAGAAGATCTTGAAGATTTTAAGACCAGTGGAAAGGTTGTTTGTCCGCTTTTAACATATGAATAAGAAATTTTAAATTGGATATTTTTATTGTATTCTCTTTTTTTTTTAATTAAACGTAAAGCTATATAGACTAGTCCTTTTTGATATATTGAAAATATTAGATGAGATTAGTTATTGTCTCAAGTACTCCTAAAAGTATTTAATTTCTTTATATCTCTAATTATTATATTTCTAAATAATTATCAATACTTTTTAGTGTATAACTGTTTACACTCTAATGATATAAAATGTTTAAGGATTATAAAATAAAGAGAATAAGGAGTATCGATACACTTCGTGGTTTTTCTATAGTTCTAATGATTTTCATACATATGTTTTCTTGGTGGGTTAGACCTGAAGATTTTTGGTTGAATTCGCTTATTCATTCTTTTCTTGGCGATATAGCTGCTGGTGGATTTTTATTTGTTTCAGGATTAAGTGCGATAATATTTTTCAAAAGTAGAGTAGTTAAAGCTGAAACTCTTAATAAAATAAATGATAAACAAGCTAAAAATGAATATTTAATTCGTGCTTTGCTTATTCTATTTGTAGCGATACTTTACAATAGTGCTACAGCTATTGGGACATTAGATCCCTCAAATATCTGGAAATGGTATATACCACTTACAATAGCTTTTTCTCTATTATTATCATATCCATTTTTAAAAACTTCAAAATTGATTAGATTAGTATTTGCTGTAATTATATGGATTGCTAATTATTATATTGTTTTATTTCTTTTGCCTTATGAAGGACAGTTTAACATATTTGGAATAACATTTTTTATTTTATACAATAATATAGGTTTGCATCCCATTTTAAATTATTTCAGTTTTTTTATAGTAGGGACTGTCATAGGTGATATCATATTTGAAATGTCTCTTAAAAATGATAAAAAAGAAAGAAGATTTGTATTCAAGAATAAATTGTGGCTTCCTACATTAATAATGGGGCCAATCCTAATAATATTTGGAGTTCTATTTTACTTTCCTGATTTTTTATCTCATGGAACACTTTCCTCGATGTTTTATTCATTAGGGATATTATTATCTTCATTTTCAATATTATTAATTATTGAAGAATTCGAAGTTATTAAAGTAAAAAAAAGCTATAGATTTTTCTATTTCTACTCCTATTATTCCTTAACAATATATTTTGCACATAATATCATATATTTTATATTTTTAGATCAATTAAATGCAATTACCATTTGGTTTGCGGTAATAGGAACATTTATTTTGTTAACTTTGCTAGTTAGATTCATTTATAAAAAATATAGTATAAAAGCTTCCATAAAAGCACAAATTGGGAGGATATCACTGATTTTAATTAAAAGGATTGAAGCTAAAAGAAATAAATAGCTGTTATAAATTAATGAATTTCCTATTGCTTCCCTTTTTTATTCTTTATTGAGATATCATTAATCTATCATTTTCAGAATTTAGTTGAAGATGCTAAAATTTGTTTAATCCCGCGGTTATGAAAGTTAGTAAGTTGCGGCAACATTGATAATATTGCCATTGGGAGTGGAATTGGTATTG
>CAYPFJ010000069.1:2862-20430 GCA_964409945.1 uncultured archaeon
AAATAGTCTTCCGGCTCGTGTCAAGTGCAAACAATCATTAATCCAAATATATTGTCTAAATGCATTGCAATATCCTTTACAATTTGAAATGAATATGCTTTTTTATGGTCAATTGGAAGGAAATTTTCGATGTTTTCAATTATAGTCTTAATTATATCAAATGTGGGTGCGTTAAGATAATATTTATCAATCCCTGAAAGCTGATTTTCTAAATCTCCTATTTTCCTATCATGAAATATTAATTTAATATCAATATCATTCTTCCGTTTATTTAAGATTGAAGTTATCTTTTCATCATAATGATAGAGAGGAATAAATGATATAACTGTTTCCTTGGCTGTATCTATCAACATATGGATATAATCTTGAAGTACACTTTCTCCTGCGATGCCTATAAAAGGAATTTCTTCAGCTTCTTCTGTATCATAAATTTTATCTATTATTTCAATACTTCTCTGCCCGAAGTCTTGGATTTTATGAGAATATTTTAACAAATATTCTTGAATAACTTCCTTTGGTTTAACCAAATATACTTTCTTTTTTTTTTTTGGATAAATATCAATAAAACCTTTTTGTTGAAGTTTAGTCATTGTTTCATAAATTTTAGGTTGAGGAACGCCACTATATTTATGAATTTCACGAGCACTTAGCATTTTATAACGTATTAGTGTAGCAAGTGTTTGGGCTTCGTATTGAGTAAAACCTAATTCTTGCAGTAATTTTTCTAAATGATTCATATTCTTAGATAGAATTAAAAAATAGATTTTTCAATTTCAAAATATTTAAATATATTTTGTTATGTTACTACTAGAGTAGTAATATATTTAAGTTTTTATATTTTAAATAGTCATAAGTAACACTAAAATTAGCTAGGGTATGTAATGTGTTAGGAAATGAAAAAGAAAATCGGGTTGATAATTATAATCAAAAATCTGATAAAGTTCTGATCGAATTAAATCAAGTCAGTAAACATTACCCAAATACCATTGCATTAGAAAATATTTCATTTCAAATTCATAAAGGAGAAATTTTCTGTCTAATCGGACCAAATGGAGCAGGAAAATCAACACTTGTAAAATTAATAACAGGACAACTTAAGCAAACAGATGGAACAATTAGAGTTAAAGGAAAAGATCCTTACAGTGAACGAAAATCATTATTCGGCGTTTTTGGTCTTGTCCCACAAGAATTATCTTTATATAATGAACTCACTGGTTATGAAAATTTAGGTTTTCATGCAAGATTATATAATATGCCAAAATCCGAAATAACTCCTAAGATCGAGAAGCTTTTAAAGATTGCTGGTCTTTTTGACCGGAGGAATGATCGAGTTGGAACTTATTCAGGTGGAATGAAAAGACGTCTCCAACTAATCCGAGCATTACTCCATGAGCCAGAACTTCTTATTTTAGATGAACCAACGTTAGGAGTAGATGTTCAGACTCGTAGTGCTATTCATGAATACATTCTTGAATTAGCCAAGCAAGGTATGACAATATTAG
This sequence comes from uncultured archaeon, assembly GCA_964409945.1. Taxonomy (GTDB): domain Archaea; phylum Asgardarchaeota; class Lokiarchaeia; order Sigyniarchaeales; family SOKP01; genus Loki-b32. The sequence continues at coordinate 4,365 of CAYPFJ010000069.1, forward strand.
TAACTACTAATTACATGGAAGAAGCTGAAAGGTTAGCTGAAAATATTGTCATTTTAGATACAAAAATAATTGAAGGACCTGGACGTTTACGTGATATTCAAGAACGTGTATTTCCAAATACCATTTTTGAATTTAAATCATCACATAAGAATCTAACACCTGAGTTCTATGATCAACTTCTTAAAGAAAAATTACATGGCAAAATTTTAATGGAAAAAAGTCTAAGCGAAACTCATTCATTTTTCCAAATCATGTTTGAATCAAACAATATTGAAGAAATTATTGAACAATTTCTGGTATATACTAAATCTCACAATATCCATATTGAGGAATTCGTATTTAAAAAACCAACCTTAGAAGATATTTTTCTAAAACTTACAGGTAAGGAGTTTAGAGAGTAATGGAAGAGAAAAATAAGTTTAAGAAAAAAAAGGGGTTTGGGGTAAAACTATGGTTTCATGATCTAAAAACAATATTACGTAAAGATTTAATCTCCACTAAAAGAGTTAAAAAATATTTTCTAGCAGGTATTATCCCTCCATTAGTTATTTTGATCGTTTTTACATCATTTACACTCATTAATAATCCTGAAACCTACAAAGTTATGGTAGTCGATGATGATAATACTGAATATTCTAACATTATGGTTAATTACATAAACAATATTACCAGTGAATTTGCCCCGTGGTTTGATGTAATACAAATCGATTCTTATCAAGAAGCTAAAATGAAATTAGAAAATTATGAAGTTTTAGGGCTTATTTACATTCCTGTTGGATTCCAAGCAAACATCACTGCTAATAGTACTTATATTAAAGGAACGCTAACTTTAGAAGTCCAAAATATAAACGAGGATTATGTAAAAAATTATATTCAAAGATTAGATGAAGCTGTCCTCACGTTCAATCAATATATACATTTATCTGCTGGTCATATTGATGATTTCGCGCTTATCGCAAAAAAGACTTATGTTATTGATCAAGAGGTAAGTGAAAACAAAGGCACAGTTATAGGAGTTATTGGGGTATATGGGATTATCTGTGGTCTTTTATATGGAGGATTAAATGTTGCAAAAGAATATAATGATAATACTATGATTGAAATTACAATTAGTCCAATTAAGCGTAGTGCCTATATTGCATCAAAACAATTAATAGCGGTTATTTTAGGGTCTATTGTAGTAACAGTTTTTTCTCTTATTTTATTTTTGATATTTCATATAGAATTTCGTGGCAATTTAGGAGTTGTTATTTTAGCATTCCTCCTTTCAACATGGTTTCATACATGTCTTGGGGGTATAATTGGATTAAAATCAAAACAAACTATGAATGTAATGTTACTAGCAATAATCATTGCAATTCTTCTTTGGTTTTTTTCAGGAGGATTTGCACCTACAAGAATGTTAGGAGACACAGTTTATTCAGTTTCAAGATTCATACCATCAACTTATTGGATGGAAATTTTATTTTCAGAAACCTTTTTACCAAACCCATTATACGTTTTACCTAGATTAGGGATTCTAGCAATATCATGTGTTTGTCTCACCATTATTTTTTGGATTTTGATTTCGAGGGAGGGATTTAAGTTATGACTAAAAAATCTAATAAAAAAAAGAATTCATCAATCGGGGTTCTTAAATATGAGATCTTGAAGAATATTAGAATAATTTTTCATGGACCCTCTCGTACTTTATTGCTCCTATCTTTAATTTTTCCTATAACCTATTTATTTTTTATGAATATGATTTTTGGGGCTGTGAACTTTAATTATCCAATTGCTCTTGTAATTCCTGATTATAGTTCTAATAATGAGTTAAATACTGCCCTTGAAAACAACGAATTACCCAATACTGAGGAATTCATGGATTTTTTAAACAACAACGAATTAGTTGGAAAAACAATTGTTAAAAGCCACATAAAAGTGATTGGAATTTCAGCCCAACAATTTGAAAATGAAATACAACTCGAGGAGATTGTTATGATTGTTATTCTTCCAGAAAATTTTGAAAATATAATCCAATCTGTGAAAAATGGTAATTGGACGGGAGGTAGGGTTACAATTGAGTTAAGATGCTTAAATATTAACGAAGATTACCTCAAGAATCTATACTTTGGATTTCAGCGCAAACTTAAAGCATATTATGATAATATATTGTTTAACGAGACTGAAGTTATTTATATTTATAAGGATGCAAATCCTGAAAGAAAAACATTTCCACGAATGTGGACGATTGGTACAGGCGCTTTAGTTTTTGTATGTTTAGTCTCCTCCATGATAATTGGGTCAGTTTTTATTTTTATTGAGAAAGATAATAAAATGACTCCAGAGCTTGCGCTTGCTACTGCTTCTAATCAAAATTACACTTTCTTAGGAAAAGTTCTTTCAGCTAGTATCCTAAGTTTTATTATTCATTTTACATTAGGTGCAACTATCATTTTTCTTTGGATTGGCATCCCTTTCCCAATAAATTTTTTGGGTTTTTTATTAATTTCTTTAACCACTACTGTTTTAGGAGCTATTATAGGCACTTTACTTGGATCTTTAATCCCAGAACAAATATTTACTTTCCCAGTGTCCGTGTTTACAGTACTTGCGACCCTCTTTTTATGCGGAGGATTCATAGATATTGAAATGTTCGGTCAACCCCTTCGTACGATTGTAGATTGGATTCCTTTTACATATACTTATACCATTCTTGGTAATAGTGTGTTAACCGGGGATGCCCCCAGTATAATTCATATTTTTGGTCTAATTGCGTATATTATTTTATTTTTTGGTTTAGGTTTATTTATATATCGAAAATTTATAATAAAACCTAATTAATTCGCTGAAACAGTATCATCTCCCCATATATTGAGGATAAGATCTAAATAGTAACTAGTAAATATTTTTATTTTAAATATCTTTAAAAATATTTTAGCTCACAAGAGCATTGCCCTCAAAAATTTTGGACTTAGGGTTATTTTTGAAAGAGCAGGAAGCTTGCCAAACCATTTTTCTCCAACATATCTGTCATTACTTGTATTATGTTTAGAAAGATCATGGTTTATATATGCTTCATAAATATATTTTCTGGCTAATTTATTCTCATTTAATAATTCTGTATATAAACGCCATAATGACTTAACATGAGATCCTTCATTATAAATTAGGTATTCTAGCGCGTTACCATTTTTGAAATAGGGAAAAAGTACACGTTTAATTTCTTGATCATATTTACTTAATTCTGCATGGCTATAATTACTGTCTTTTTCCAATAAAGGTTTTAAAGTTTTGGTTGCAATATCAGCACACGCAACTCCAGGCAACAAACCTTCATAAAAAAAAGCAGTCACGATTCCTGCAGCTTCTCCTAGAACAAGAACTCGATCCTTCGAGAAAGTATTAATTGGATGTTTGGATATTTCCCCAACAACAGTAGTTGATAAGTCATATTTCAATCCATCTACAAAAGGTTGAATAGGTTTATAATATTTTAGAATTCTATCAAGTTTATCTAAAATTCTTTCCTTAGGATCATTTTTTCCCCCTAAAAAACCAGTTAAAATTCTTTCTTTTCCCCTATTAAAGAAAAAAGGACCGTTAGTTGAGATCTTGGGATTTATGTGGAATACATAATTATATTCTAAATTTTCATTTATTTTATCTTCATTTCCAAATAAATGGATTAATGCTCCAGTGTAATGATCAGGTATATCGAATCCTAAAGATCGTTGTAGGTCGAAACCTCGTGAACCAGTTGCGAGAGCTAATAGTTTTGTATTATAAGATTCCCCTTTACTGTTGATTAATTCCAAATAATCATTATATCTATTAATTCTCGAAATTTGTTCATTAGAATTAAATATACCTCCTTGGTCTTCAAACTGACTAATTAACTTATCCAATAAATTCTCAGTATAACAAATGTTACCTAAAGGTATTCCAAATTCAGTGGAATCAATAACACCATTAAACTCATCGCTCATATAATTTGACTTAGTGTGAAGGGAAGGAAAGATATTCTTGTCATCCCACTCGATCTCTTCCTTGATAAAAGGGCGATTATGTTCGGGAAATATATTTGTTCTTATAGGAATTTCTTTTTTATAATCTTGGGCTTCAATTAGAAGTGTTTTAGCATATTTCGAAATTTTGGAAGCAAATGTTGCACCAGCAATTCCCGCGCCAATGATTATAAGATCATACATAAATAAGCAATTCTCTTGAATGGTTCTAAATTATTTGTAATAATCTTCCTACTGTTTTTAATTTTTAGTTGGAAAGTTTTTATAGGTGTGAATGCGTACAATATCATGAATAAAATTTTTTTATAAATTTAAAAAAAAAGAATAAATTAATTTAAAGGTGGTAAACTATAGGATTAAGATTAGCTTCTGGACTTGCTACAACTTCCCTGTTTGCTTTGATGTATGCGGTTGTTTTTGTAATAGGTGTTTGGTTTTTACCTTCATCAATATGGGGCTTAATTATTATAATTGCGATAACGGTGGGTATAATACTTCTCCAATATGGCATATCTCCGTTGATTGTAGGCTGGCTTTATAAGATAGATTGGATACCTTATGAACAATTCGTTGCCGAATTCCCCCATCTAGCAGAATCTCTTAATAAGGTAGTTTCATTTCGTGGTATAAAAATGCCGAGGCTAGGTATAATACATGATCTCAACCCTAATGCTTTTACATTCGGATGGAGTAAAAATTCCGCAAGAGTTGTACTAACAGATGGAATATTACACTACTTAAATAAAAGAGAGCAAAATGCGGTATTTTGCCATGAGTTAGGGCATGTTGTTCACTCGGATTTCATATTGATGACTGTTGTATTTGCCATTCCATTGTTACTATTAACTGTTGCTCGATGGGCATATTATGCCAGTTTTTTTTCAAGGAGTAGTAGAAGTGATAGTGATGAGGGTTCTTATCTTCGACTTGCATTAATTGCTATTGCTGTGTTATCCTATGTAAGTTATTACTTGAGTTATTTAATATCCCTTATAATTAGCAGAGTTCGTGAATATTATGCTGATGAGCATAGTGCAGAAGTTTTGGAAGATCCAAACCCACTTGCAACTGGACTAGTTAAAATAGCATATGGATTATTAGTAGATGGTAATATCGAAGAAAGGAAGAAATCACGAGTGCGAGCACTTAGAGGATTAGGTATTTTTGACCCAAGTGCGGCAAAAGGATTAGGTATCATCAGCGTTGGAACAACACAAACTTTTTCTATGGAAGCAATTCAAAAAGCCGCAGCTTGGGATTTGTATAATCCATGGGCTAAATATTATCAAGCTCTTTCAACACACCCATTACCAGCAAAAAGGATTATGCGCCTGAATATGTTATGTGATATCTATGGAGTTAAACCAGAAATTGATTTCTCTGATGCAAAAAGATTAAAAGAAGAACAAGCAGGCAAATCAATGTGGGATGAATTTCTATGGGATATTTTCATGAAAACAATTCCTACACTTGCTTTCATCGCCCTGCTAGGAATAACTATTGTATGGGTATTCGATCTTGCTGGATTTTATAATATTGCTTTTCTAGCACCTGTTTATGCAAATATGTGGTTTGTATGGGCTATTGGATTTTACATTATAGGATTTATGTCTATAATAAAAACGAGATATATGTATAAGGGTGGTTTTGAAGATAAAAAAGTGTTAGATCTCGTTACAAACGTAAAGGTCAGCCCAATACGTTGTATCCCTGCCTATATAGAGGGAAAAATTGTTGGGAAAGGTATTCCAGGATATTATTTCAGTGAAGATATGTACTTCCAAGACGACACGGGCTTGATGTATGTGGATTATAGGTTTGGAATTGGTATTGTAGACCTGATATTCTCCCTTAGATCTGTCAATCGTTTAATAGGTCAAAGGGTGAGAATTAAAGGTTGGTATCGGAGAGGTCCAAGTCCGTATATTCAAGTAGATACAATCTGGTCTGAATCAGGAAAACGGCATAGAAATTATTCTAAAGCATTTAGGTATGTTTGGGCGGTTCTGGCTTTTATCCTTGGTATAGGCTGTTTGTATTTCTATTATATGTTTTAAAATTATAATTTTTTATATTTTTTTTATTTTCGTTGTTAATTATATTAAATAATGTTTTTAATTCTACTAGCTAATTTAGTTAGGTTTAGTTCTGCCATTCCTAAGGGTACCGTTTTATCATAAAGGACCACAACTAAAAGTGGATCCAATTTCCAAGGAATATCAACCATTCTAGAAAACACTTTTTGTCCATTACCTAAACTATAATACATTTCAGGAAGAGATATAGCACCAACCATATATCTAATCTCTAATTCTTTCAAAGAATTAACTAATATATCATTTGGAAGAGAAGTATAAATTGTATTGCCTTTAGTAGTTAAAAGCGCAGCACCAATAATTTCATTCTCAAGCATTAAGCTTTCAAAGACATCAATTACTTTCTCATAAAATGTTTTACTCATATATAGTTCATCTTCTCCCGCGACAATAGAATCAACTATTTTTTCGAATTTAGGGTTCTCAAGTTGTTGGTAATCTTTTATTTTAGTAGTATCTGGATACTCCTCTAAAAATACGTCAGCTATTCTTTCTAAACGGGTAGTCACAAATAAAAGACTCGCAGTTGAATCTGATAAAATTGAAAAAATTAAATCTTGATGAACCTTAAAAACAAATCTAAATTCTCTCATTTCAAGAATTTCTGGAGTTTTTCTTGAAATTACATTCTCAGAAAACGAAAATATTGCTGAAAAGAAAGGAGTTATTAAATTAACCTCAATATTATCGAAGTCTTTTGTAAAATGTTTATGAAAAATGCATGCACCTGTCCTTTTTAAAATAAAAAGCGAATGAATCTTCATTGAGATTAATACCTTACATATCCTATAAGTAAAATTATATAAATACAGTCTTTTAAGTATTTTTAATGAAGACTAAAATATCAGAAATCTACTGTAATTCTGTTCTAAATTTTGCAAGTTTTGGTATAATTTCTTTCCATGATGCCAATCTTTTAATTAAGAGACTCCCGTTTAAACACACGCCTCTAGATATCCCTAAATTTTGAATTATTTCCCTATTACATGTATTAATAATGCAAGTGTCTATATCCGAATATTTCGCTAATTCTTTTTTAAAGGTATTGACCATATATCTTGACCATGGACATTGGTTATTAGAAAAAATTTCAATTTTCCTCTTTTTATTATCGTTAAGATTCTTAACTTTCGGATAAATAAGTTTTGGTTGTATATTAGAACCTAAATTAAGGAATAGAAGAACTCGACTCCCATCTCTATCAACCTCTTCGAATCCATATTTTTTAAAGAATGATAAAGGCATGTATTTTATAGGGGTTCCAAACCATGAATCTCCATCATATGCTATAACACTAGCACCCCCAAACTTTTTTGCTTTTTCAATAAATGACTTAACTAATGCCATTCCTACTCCTTTTAGCCAAAAAGGTGGTAAGACCCACATACAATTAATAAAAAGGGAAGTACTTCCTTCAACCGGTTCTAATGCATGTTCTATCGGAATATATTCAATTAACCCCATTGGTACCTGCCCATGAACTGCCAAATCTGAATGAAGCATTTTCCCAACCCACTTATAATGAATATTTTCCGGTCTAGGTGTTTCAAGTGCCACTAATATTTCAAGACCTTTAGGAATCATTTTCTTAATCCAATTAGTTCTCTCATCCATAGCATTCTCCATGAGAGCCCTCGTTTCTTGATCTACACTTGGATCAAGACATATTGACGAGATTATATCTAAATTTTCCTCTGTGATCTTTTGTATTTCCATAAAAATTGTACTTTTTTAATAAAATTTAAAATGATATACCCATTAAAATTTCAGAAATTGAGTGCCTAGATTATACTTTTTTTACCCAATCTCTAAGTGCAACTTTAACTGAACGGCTCATTTCTAGTGAGAAGGCAGATCCCGTTTTCCGTAAATAGTAATCCTGTCCAAGATTCTCTGCATTTTCTACTAGAGTTTCTTTTTCATAATTTTGAAACATTTCGGCGAAATGTTCCTTATTAAATCTTTTATAAGAGTTGGTAAAATGGATAAATCTCTTAGGAAATCGTCGTGTAAGTATTCTTTTAGATGGATCTTGTTTGGGATATCCAAAACAGAGCATAGTTATTGGAAATACCCATTTTGGAAGATTAAACATTTCGCGATGAGTTTCGATATTTTCTATGATATCTCCAATGTAGCAAGAGCCTATTCCCATTGATTCAGCAGTAATTACAGCATTCTGGGCAGCAATAAGAGCATCACAGCAAGCAAGTAAAAGGTCAGATTCTTCAGGAGTTCGATAAACAAGATTTTTATTAATACACAATTCTGGTACCCCTGAAGCTCTAAAAAAATCATACCAACGTTGCATATCTGCTAAGAATATAAGAATAAGAGGTGCTTTTGCTATATGAGGTTGATTATCGCAAGTTTTTACTAATTTATCCTTCATTTTTTGATTTTGCACTTCAAGAATAGAATAAAACATCATATTTCCTGCAGTAGGAGCACGCATAGCACCATGAATAATCATATTTATTTCTTCTTGGGATAAAGGTCTTGGATCATATGCTCGGACCGTACATCTGTTATTTAATATTTTTATAACTTCATTTATCGTTTCTTTTTCATCCATAAATTATCACATTTAAATTAAATATACTAAATTGTTGACTAATATCCAAATATAACTTATTAAATTTTGATATAAACTTTATATTTTTAAAAATTCTGTTATTATATCTTGAGTTTTTTTTATAATCCAGATGTTTAAATAAAGATTATTATATCATAAGTATAAGAACTTATAGAAGGTTTTTTATAGGTTTATAAGAATTCTCACATACACGATTAATAATAATGTCTGATAACGAGTTAGAAAAGATAAGGCTTAGAAAAGCAGAAATGTTGCTAGAACTTCAATCGATGCCTAAAGAAATCATTAATATAGATGGAAATGATCAATTTAATCAACTACTAAAAGATTTTCCGGATAAAGTAGTGATTATTGACTTCTGGGCTATTTGGTGTGCACCATGTAAACTGTTTGCTCCTATTTTTGCAAAAGCACAACAAGAATACTTAATGGATTATATTTTCACTAAAGTAAATGTTGATGAAAATCCTGAAATTGCTCAATATTTCGGAATAGCTTCAATCCCTACAACTCTCATTATAAAGGGAGGAAAAGTATTACGAAAATTAGTAGGAGTTGTAAATTTTGAGACATTGAAGCAAATTCTTGAAAAATTTAAATCTTGAGCATATATATTATAAAATTTGCATGTTCTAACATACTATTATTAAAGCCTTAGAGTTTTCATAAAGCAACTTATATATAGAATTTAATTTAATTACTATTATGAAAAAGAAAACTCATAATTCTTCTCTTATATCAATATTATTATTCATTGTAATTCTTTCCTTAGCTTATTCTGTCCAAAATATGATTTCTCCAAATCTAAAGATTATTTCATATTATTTTGGATTTAGTGGAGCAACAGCTCAATTAGGTGTTTTAACATCTACATTTACAATTCTCTCGGGTATTTCTATTTTAATTTTTGGATATTTAGCGGACAAAATCACGAGGAAATGGATGGTCTTTGGTGGTGCCTTGTTTTATTCAATTTTTTCAATCTTTATTATTTTTGTTGCACCGAACCTAAATGGATATTATTTATTTTTTTTCCTTACTTCAGTGAATGGAATTGGATTTGGTGCCATTATACCAAGTATCTTTTCATTAATGGGTGATTTAATATCTCAAAATGATAGATCTAAGGGATTCTCATTTTTTTCTATTGCTTCTCTTTTAGGTATGGCTTTAGGATTAATTGCTGCTACTATAGCTGGTCCAATCGATTGGAGATTATCTTATTGTGTAATAGGGATATTGGGATTCGTAATTACTATCCTTATTCTGTTTTTTAAGGAACCATCTCGCATTGGGAAAGACTACCTATTTTTAAATGAAAAAGATGCTGTAGAATACACTTATAGGATAAAAAGGTCTGATTTAAAAGAGATATTCAGAAAAAAGGCGAATATTTGGCTAGTTATTAATTTTGTTGATACAATACCTACGGGTATTATATTGTTTTTGATCTTTTATTATATGAGTGATTATCATAATGTCCCTGAAGATATATCTTTAATATTCTTAGGAACTATACTTTTAAGCACTCTTATTGGCACTGTAGTATTTGGAGTTATTGGTGATAAATTATTTAAAAAAGGTAAAAGAAATGCTCGAGTATTATTGGCTCTAATAGGAAATATCATGCCCATACCCTTAATATTTATTGCTTTAATACTTCCATTTAAAGCTCCTAATAACGTATCTGTAGGTGAACTTTTGGTAATTCCTGAAGCTTTGATAATGCTAATCTTAATGATGATTGGTATGTTTGCTAATGGAGCTGTCAATGGTAGCTGGTATGCAACAGTAGTAGATCTTAACCTTCCAGAACATAGGGGAACTACACTGGCGACAGCTAATTTTTTCGATATAATTGGCCGGTCCCTGGGTCCTTTAATTGGTTCATTTGTAAGAGATGCATTTGGTTCTGTATACGGTATGATGATGTCAATTATTTTTTGGTTAGCAATTCCATTTTTTTGGATACCAGTTCTTAAAAACGCGGTATCAGAAATGGATGCTACAGAAAAAATTTTCTCAGAGAGATTAAAAGAATTAGAAAAGACCTAAACTTTTTGCTTTTTATCTCCAAGCAGCATGTTTTAATATTGCTTTAAATGGACATCTGTATTGACAAGTGCCACACTCAATACATTCACCAATATTTTCGGCATTAACTTTCCCATTTATAACTTTATATACCTCAGCGGGACACCCATTTACACAATCTCCTGATCCCATACAGCGATCCAGATCTATTTCTACCCAATGATTATCTTCTTCCCATCTTTTTATATTTGTCATTATTCATTCATCCTTAAAATGTCAACTGTTAATAGAGATATTACTATATAAATTATAATCAAAAAAATAAATAGCTTCAGATTATAATTCTAAATTGTGATTAACTTGGAACTTAAAACTCTTTTTAGCCCAGAAAAAATTGGTAATGTTCAAATTAAAAACAGAATAGTGCGTTCAGCGACTCATATGCGAAGTGCAGAAAAGTATGGCTATGTTGGTGATAAACTTATTGATATATACAGAGACTTAGCCCGTGGAGGTACTGGATTAATAATATCAGGTTTCACAGCTGTGGATCCCGGGGGTACTGCTAATCCATATCAAGCATGTTTATATAATGATTCATTTATACCTGGTCAAAATAAATTAGTAGAAGCAATTCATGAATATGCGGATGTTAAGATTGCTATTCAAATAGCTCATACAGGTCGTCAAGGTTACCATCCTAAATATCATCCAGTAGCACCATCCCCAGTTCTTTTTAAAACCACTGGATTAACACCGCGAGAATTAACAGCTAATGAAATAGAAACGTTAATACAAAAATTTGTAGATACCGGAAAAAGAAGTTATGAGTGTGGTTATGATATGGTGCAACTCCATGCTGCTCACGGTTATTTTTTAAGTAATTTCATTTCTCCATATACTAATAAAAGAACCGACGAATACGGGGGAGATACTCAAAAAAGAGCAAAGATTTTGATCGATATTTATAATGGTTTACGTGATGAATTAGGAAGTAATTTTCCCATAACTATTAAACTGCAAACAGAAGATTTCATTCCAAATGGATTAAGCTTAGAAGAAGGTGTTGAATATGCTAAAATTCTTTCAGAAATTGGATTTGATGCCATCGAGCCTAGTGGAGGGGGGGGAGATGCTCAAATTTTGAGTAAAAAGCCATATCCAAGTCTAAATATTAAATCCCCTGAAGAAGAAAATTATTTCTTACACAACAATAAAAGGATTAAACCATTTCTCAATAAATGCAAATTAATTGCGATGGGGGGAATTAAAAATCCTATTTCTGCTGAAAGAATTCTTAAAGAAAATATTGCGGATTTTATTTCACTGAGCAGACCACTGATTTATGAACCAGATCTTCCAAATCGTTGGCGAAATGGTGATATTTCACCAGCAAAATGCATTAGTTGTAATGGCTGTTATATGACTATGATGCAAGGCCCCGTCTATTGTGTCACTAAGAAAAAAAGAGAAAAACGAATGCTAAAATGACTTTTATAAATATAAAATAAACATTTAAATAATTCTACATCCCAAGATCATTATTATAAAATAAATTTACTAATAACCTAAGAGGAATTTAAAATGTCATCTGAGAGGAACGTCAATGTGTTTGCCGCTTTGATATTAGTACTTAGTATTATTGGGATTATTTTACTTGCTACTCAATATTTTGCTAGTTTTTATCTAGGAAGTGGTTATTATAGGCATTCTTGTTTGGATTGTGGATATGCTACTGATGGTGATTTATTCGCTCAAATTGTTATGTTAATATTTTTAATAATTCAAATAATAATTGTTATAAACGATCTACTTCCCAACAGATTTATAAAAACTGATTTAGATAAAATTGGTTTGATTCTAGCAGCGGGTACAACTCTATTAGCAATTATAGGTTTAGCTTCATTTGGTATAGCCTATGCAGAATATGAATGGTGGCCAGAAACAGGTTTTTATGGTGGTATTATCGCAGGATTACTCAATACAATCTTATTTTTCTTAAAATTCAAAAATAAGTAATTAAAATTTTTTTGTCCTTTTTTTCCTTTTTTGAATATTTTAACGTGCTCTAGAAGTGAATATCTTTAGAAAAAATTAGAAAATGTTAAAAATTAGAGTAGTAGATGTAAATTTAAGTTCCTTTAGCGGCTCTTTCCCTTAATTTTCTACGAAAAATTTTACCAACTGTCGTTCTTGGTAATACAGTTACAAATTCTACTAGACGTGGGTATTTATATGCTGCCATTTTTTCTTTTGACCATTCAATAATATCCCGCTTTGTGACTTTCCCTTGATATTCTGGTTTAAGGGCAATATAGGCTTTAATAGTTTCCCCAATATTTGGATCTGGGGCAGAAACTACACCTACTTCTAAGATTGCAGGATGTTCATATAATTTCTCTTCAATTTCTTTTGGCATAACTTTATAGCCTTTATATTTTATCATATCTTTGGTCCTTCCTTCAATATAAAAGTAGCCTCGTTTATCCATGCGAGCTAAATCCCCTGTTTTTAACCAATCACCAACAAAAGTTGCTGCTGTTGCTTCTGGGTCCTTCCAATATCCTTTCATAACTTGGGGTCCTTTTAGAAATAATTCTCCAATTTCTCCAAGAGGGAGTTCTTCGAATGTTTCAGGGTCCACGATTTTTGCATCTGTATCTACAATTGGGACACCTATACTTTCTGGTATTGTTTCTGGTAACCATTTTGGTTGAGCATGAGTGACTGGTGACGTTTCAGTTAATCCAAATCCTTGACCTACTTTAAATCCTAACACTTGCTCCCATTTTCTATTTATTTCTGTAGCCAATGTTGCTGAACCAGAAGTAGCCGTTTCAAGACTTGAAAGATCTCGATCTGTAAAATCGGGAGAATGGACTAACATTTGAAACATTACAGGCACACCTGTAAAAGTTTCGCATTTAAAGTATTCTATTGCTTCGAGAACTTCTGAAGCATTAAAAGATTGAAACATAACTAACATTGAGGCTAAGAACGAAGTTATAATTAACACTTGAAACCCAAAACTATGACAAATAGGGAGAACTGTTAAACTTACGCTTGTACCATAAATATCTGGATCATCCTCTCTCGATTCCCTCATATTTTGTATAGTACAGATTGCATCTGAAACTAAATTATGGTGCGTTAACATCACTCCTTTAGGTAAACCAGTAGTACCTCCTGTATATAATAATGCTGCTATATCATTCATAGGATCTATCTCCACATCAGGTTGTTTTGATGCTTTCCCATTAATAAATTCTTCTAAAGTAAGAGTATCCTCTTTAGCTGCTTCAGCTTGCAGTATAATTACATTTTTTAGTGCAATTTCATTTCTTACCTTTTTCATGGTTCTGAAATTATTTTTGTGAACAAAAACCGTATTAATGTTTCCAGCATCTCTGATAATGTGGGCCACATCATTCTCCTTAAGAAGAGAGTTTATTGGAACAACAGCCGCACCTGTCTCCATGATCCCCATACAACAAAATAGAAATTCAGGGCAATTAGCTGTCATAATACCGACAGCATCTCCTTTTTTTATACCTTCTTCATATAAAGCATTAGCTATTTTATCTGATATATAAATCATTTCACGGTAAGTATATTTTTTATCTGTTGGTTTAAAATAAACACAGACATTATTTAGAAATTTAGAAACTGATTTTTTAATAAATTCATGAACTGGAATAGGATCGAATTTTACAGTTTTAGGAATAAAGTCTGGCCTGAGTTTTATCCATGGACGATTTGGATTTTCAATGAACGGAGATTCATTATCATAATCTGGGATTGCTTCCCACTCTGAATAATCTTTCATGTTTATTCCCTTAATGTTTAAAATATTATATCTTTAATTTTAAATTGATTATTCTTTTTAAATTAAAATTAAACCTTACTATTTAAAAGTCTTTATTTATGAAGGAAACAAGTTTGAATATAAAAATATGATTACATCCAAGACACAATTTTTTGTGTACTTACCATAATATCTACTAATTCATCATATTGAATTCCTTTTATCTGATTAATCAGGTTATTAGGATCCATCCCTCGAGCTTTTATATCTGGTATTATAGCGTAAACATTAACTGGCAAATTTAATAAAGTTTTTATGGATCTGGGAATTATTCCTTTTCTTGATATACCAATTACGCCATTATGTATCAAAACAATATTAACTTCAAAATCTATGTCTATTTGTTCTTTTAAAATCTCAATTAATGTTTCTAATTTATCATTTAATGTTGGACTAAAACCGTATAAGTAAACTATAGAATTCATTACTATTAATTCAACCTCCCTTTAATATTTGAAACTCATATCAGCTTCCAAAATAAGCTTAGATATTTGTTGAGTCCCAATAATGTTAATATTTTCTTCTAAAATGAGGTCTATATTCTCAATTCCTGCTACTCTTAATGCCTCATCATGAATATATATCTCTAATTCAGAAAGTTCAATTAATCTTATAATATTCGTAAAATCATCCACATTTAAAGCATCTGGATTCAAGTTCTTTTTCATAAAATAAACAGCATCTTTAAGGAGAATAACTTTGCACGTATCAATATCACCTACAGCAAGAATCCCAGCAGCCATACGTATTGATTCCACCACTGAATTTTTTCCAAATGGTGAATCTTCACAAATAATTACTACAGAATTTACCATTCTTATCAACCTCCAGGACCAAAGAATATTACTCTATCTGATCTGGCAATTAAATCAGAGAGCCCTCCTAATCCTTCTCTAGCAGCTCCTTCTATAAATTCTTCCACCTTAATTCCTGTAAAGCTAATCCATGTGCTACAAGCAATCGGTTCTGTTTCATGTTTTTTACAAAATTCTTTTAGCCGATTTGATAAATTACGTAAAGATGTATCTTTAAATGTTCTTTCTTTAATATTATAGACACCACTACCATATAGAAAAATTCCTAAAATTGTATGCCCCTTTTTAACTATAGCTTCCCCTAAATTAATCATTGTGTCTATAGCTTCATACTTATAAGGCTCCGCACACACTACAAAAGTAAATGAAACCATCTTGAGTTTTCTATAATTTTTTTCTTATTAATTAGAATAAAAAATTGTATTACAAATTTATTTCTTTTTTAAAAAAATTCTGTGAAGTTTTACAAGCTTTTCTGTGACTTCACCAGAATCTTTTGCTAAATTTTCATGTGTTGCTGATCTAACGAATTGATTTTTTACTTCCATTTTTCCAATTTTATATGATTCAAACAAAACAGACATATTATTTCATTAAAATTTAATATTTAAGAGGTTACAAATATCTAATTTTTTTTATATTTTTATTATTTT
>CAYPFJ010000070.1:0-16137 GCA_964409945.1 uncultured archaeon
TAACTCCTTTCAATTTTTTCCAGGGAGTATAGCCCGAAATGCAATTTTTACAATTTCAAATCGATTCCAATAAAAATGACCAATAAAATCAATAATTTTCAGAAAACTTTTACCGGACACTTGTGACAATGAATATAAAATTGTTTTAAAAGAAAAAAACTCTTTTAATTATAATTAATTGAGTTTGCTAATATAAATTTTTTTTCAGATATAAACGGAGAATAAACATTGGATTACATTGAAAGGAATTATCAACTTATAAAACAACGAATGATTGAACAAATGGAAAATTCCATTGTTATAGGCAAAAATCTCGTGGAAACAGAATTAGATACAGGTCTTTTAAACTTCATTATCAAGCCAATCGTAAAATCCTTCTACGATTATTGGGCTAAAAATGATGCTAGAGAGGGTACTTTAAAACAGATTAATCTCACATTAGAAGCAGGTAAGAAATTATTATTAAATGATAATTCTAATGATGTTTTCATTGAGATTCTTAATGAATCGTTTCCCAAATACCTAGAGGCAGATCAAACAACACGCCAATGCTCGCGACAACATAAAAATTATGAAAAATTAAAGCATGCTAGTAAAGAAACATTTATAAATTATTTAAAAGAAGTAGTAAAACTATTAGGGATAACGGATGAAGTAGATAATTATGGAGACTTATGTCGATTAACTTTTCCTTCAAAAGAAGTAGCTAAACAAAATTTAATGAAACAATTAGATTTTACAGAACAAAGCATACAAATAGTTGAAAACGATCCTTCCATTCTTAAACTCCCCGTTGGGAGAAAGATAATTATAAAAGCATTAAGGAAAGGTTTTGATCAGACAAAGGAAGAGTTTATTAAAGGACTCAATGAAACATATAACAATAAATAATTAAAATATTAATTTAATGATAGATTTTACAAATAAAGTTTGTAAGTTGTTTTTGATTAAATTTTAGAAATTTAAAATTATTATAGTATTAATGAGATTTGAGCTTAATAATGGATTACATAGAGAGAAACTATAAGATCTTAGAGAAAAGGATGATTGAGCAAATGGAAACAAGTCTTAATTATGGAAAAAATCTTATTGATACTGAATTAGATGTTGGCACTTTAAATTTTGTAGTTAAACCAATAATTAAAGCATTTTATAAATACTGGAGTGACAAAGAAGCAACAGTTGGTACACTAGAGCAGATTCGAGTTACACTTGATTCCGCGAAAGAATTAGTACAAAATGGAGAGATATCAAAAGAACAATTTGAAAAGATCGTCAATAAAAATTTTCCTATTTACTTAGAGAATGATCAAACGGACCGCCAGTGCAAAAACACGCACCAGAACTATGGGAGATTAAAGGAAGTAACTAAGAAATGTTTTATAACGCAAATAGAAGAAAGTATCCTTTTTCTAAATGTAAAAGATGATGTTCAAGGATATAATGAGTTATCTAGAGTAACCTTTAAAACAAAAGAAAAAGCATATGAAGCTTTAAAACGCCAGCTCGATTATAATGAAGAAGGAATAGCAATTGTTGAAGAGGATGACACTATTCTCAAAGTTCCTCTTGGAAAAAATATTATTCTAAAAGTATTACGATTGGGTTTTGAAATGACAAAGAAGAAATTAATCGAAGACCTTGACGATATTTTTAATTAATATCTCTTAGCATTAAATATTCGAAATTGATATAAATAAAAAGTATGGGTTTACCTTGGCTGAACCTGCTCAGGAAAAGGAGCAAAACAATATTTTACGGGTTATTTTTTTAAATCTTTTAATTATAGCTTTTATTACAATTTCTTATGTGTATATTTCTGAACCTTTTGGCTCAATTTCAACTATTTATATAATGAACCAAGAATTTTCAATACAATTTGGTATAACTCTTATGATTTTTACATTTTTTTCAATATTAGCAGGGCCAATTCAAGGATTCATCTCAGGGCTTTTAGGAGAATTGTTGTATCAATTAGCATTTTATGATTCTCTTTATCTTGAATGGTGTTTTATTACAGGCGCATTAGGGTTTTTATATGGAATCTATAAATATCACCCTTTAAAATATCATGATGGGATTAAAGTATATTATACGTTTATCGTTCTTATCATTGCATCCTTTACAGTCTTTGGTCTCATTATTGTTTTTCAATTTTTTATTTATCCTAATCAAAATACAATTGAAGTTATCGTGATAAATTATGGTTTTAAATTCTTACTCCAAGCACTTATCTCAGTTATTTTTATAATACCAGTATTTCTCCTCATCTATGATAGAATTCTTGCTAAAGAGGAAAAAGATTTATATTATATGATCTTAACCCATCATCCTCTTTCAACGAGAGATCATACTTTTTATCTCCAATTTGGTAGAACTAAAATCTATTTTTGCACAAGATGTTCGGGTGTAATACTTGGTGGCTTATCCGCAATGTTCACAACTTATTTAACTGCTAAAATCTTCCAAGTGGAATTTAGTGCAGAAATTGCATTACTTATGTGTATAATCCTACCAATACCAGGTCTTATAGATTGGGGAACCCAAAGGCTTTTATTAAGAAAAAGTACTACCGGATCGAGGTTATTCACTGGTTTTATAATAGGGCTGGCTTTACATTTTATGAGTTTTACATATAAATACTATTTCTTTACATTATTGATTTTAACAATTTATTTTTCAATTTTTTTTCTTCTTGTATTTTTTGGACACAAGAAGGAAATGAGATTATGGAAAGAGGAGAATAAGAAATTCCTCTAAAAGTAGAATAATAGAAAAGAATTATAAAAAAATGTCAAATATAATTTTTATTCATGGACTTGAAAGCTCTGGTGATGGATTTAAAGGACAATTATTAAGGAAAGCATTACCGGGTTGTTTAACTCCAAGTTTTAGATCATTTTCTCCGAAATATTCAATTAGAAGTTTATTAAAAGCACGCATGGAACAATTAATTCCAATTGTGAAGGATAAAGCACATTGGATCATTATTGGTTCTAGTTTCGGAGCTTTGATTGCGAGTATTTTTTCTCTCGAAAATTCTTCTAAAGTATCTAAATTGATTCTACTTGCACCTTATTTGTCAACCCAGGAATTAGATCCTAAAAAATATTCTCCTATAGATATTCCAGTTATAGTTTTCCATGGTAACCAAGATAAAATTGTCTCAATTAATCTATCCAGAATTCTCGCTGAAAAAATATTCACAAATCTAGTATATAATATAGTAGATGATAATCACTCGCTTAAAAAAACAGTTCAAGCTTTAGATTGGAAAAAAATTGTTTTTTAATAGTTCGTTTTCCACTATTTTAAAAATTGGACTCCATTTTTTTTAAAATCAATTTTAAACTTCTCTTTATTAGAAAAAAAATAAATAAAATTAGTGAATTAAAATTGGATTGGGAGAATTTTTTTGATACTATTGGTTTCTGGTATAATGTATTTGTTGATTGGTTCGTTGAACAGCCTATATATGGACAAATTTTGACTTTAATTGGATTGATTACACTTCTTATATTAGCTATAACTCTTGTATATTATACCATTAAAGGAATAGCATATTTAGTGTATTATATTTTTAAGGGAATATATTATCTTCTTAAATATATCGGTTATGGGTTTTATAAATTATTTGAAGGGTTCTATTTCCTAGTTTCGGGTAAGCGAGAATCCTCCAAACTAAAAATTGAAAATCTAAATATTCAAAATAATATGATTAACAGTAATATTTATATTTTAGAATATTGTAGTGAATGTGGGAGAAAGATCTCTGAAAAAATGAAAATACATTTTGAAAAGAATGGAATGACTTTTTGTGAGAATTGTGGGGAACTTCTTACTCTAAATAACGCCCTTAGGACTCTAACTGTCTCTCATTAAATAGTTTCAATATCATTTTAAACAAAAAAAATTAAAGTAAACAATCAAGAATATAATTATAAAGGTGTCGTAAAAGTATATGTCAAAGGTTTATGTTTGTAGGGAATGTGGATATGCATTTCCTGATGAACTTTCTCACTTAATTGAAAGCAATCTTCAAGTTTATTGTGAAAGATGTGGATCTCCCTTTATTTTGGAAGGGGTCGTATTCAAACCAGCTCCAACTCCATATATGAGGAAGAAAAAACCATATCACTTATTACCAGAAAAAAAGTCATCCAGTTTAGAGAATCTTATACGTTTTTTAAATAAAATATCCTTTATTCCACTATTTATTTTTACTTTTGTTTCTTTTGGATTAATTGCAGAAATTGCTGTTTTTTGGGATACTGGACTTTTATTTGAACGAATTTCACAAGGTTTGATGGGTTTATTTCTCTTAATATACGATAGAGTATATATTTCTCATAAAATAAAGGAGAAAAAATATAACGAGATTTTTCTTGACTCATTTGGTTGGGGCATACTAGGTTGCATTTTATATGGGCTTGGAGTTATAATCCTTATTAAAGGTATCTTTATTATAATCTACGTCATTACAGATTCAAAAAATAAGGATCTTAAAAAATATGAATTAGGTTTACTTGCAAAAAATTCTTTGAATTATTTTTCTGCAAAAGCGGGTTTTTTAATAATTATATTTGGAATATTTAGAATATATTCAGATGGAATTTATATCACCAGGATAGGTGATGGGAGATTATATTTACCGTTTAATATTGAAATTCCGTCAATACTATTATTTTATTTCGGTTTTCTATTAATTGCTTTATCAGTTCTACTTATTGATAGTAGAAAAAAAAATGAAATCAAAGAAAAACAACAATTTGAATTTAGGGATTCGGTAAAATTTTTCTTTCTAGGAATTTTTGGAATATTATTTTATGCTGCAGGAATCTTTATATTACTAAAAGGTGTTTTGATATTTTTCTTATTTCTTGGAAAACCAAAAGAAAAAGCCCAAGAAGTATCAACAGTTACAAGACCAGCATATTACATTCCAAGTCCTCCGACTCCTCCAACGCCTATGTTAAGGAAAATAGAACCTCCAGAGAGGGTAACCCCTGAAGAAAAAGAAATTGAAATAAAACCCGTAGAAAAACCGATCAAAACTCAAGTACCAATAATTCCTGAAGAAGAAAAAGTTGAAATTGAACCAAAAAAAGTAGAAGACATTACGGTGAAGGAACTTGAGGAGATCCCATTAAAATTGGATAAAGAGGAAAGAGAAAAAAGAGAAGAGGAATATAAATTAAAATTGCATGAATCTCTTTTACCAGTAAAAGATGAAAACGATAAAAAGTTGGTAAAAGAATATTTCTCTAAAATCTTTGCTCTTTTATCTAAAGATTTAAGAAAACAGATAATAGATTTAAAAGTCTCGAAAAAAGAAAAGAGGGAGTTGTTAGAAGAACTTGCTTTCCTAACAAAAGAGGAACAAGTTAAATATATTGATGCAATTGTAAGCCTTTATAGAGAAATACCCAAAAAATTAATCAATAGAATTCGAAAACTTCCAAATGTTAAACCTAAACACTATGATAAGATTGTAGAACAATTAAAATATATGGATGTTGAAGAACAAATAAAATTTGTTCAATTTTTAGAGGAAAACGCCTAAATATGTCGCTTGAGAGAAGAAAAGAACCCAAACGTAGCAAGGAAGAAGAAAAACTACAGGATAGTTCATTTAGACGTCTTGATTTTAGGCCGCTACAAGAGGTAGAGATAAAAGAAGAGCAACAAGAAGAAATTGTTGATGAACTGAACGAAATAGAAAAAGATGTATTGGATATTGCTACGGAGATATTAAAATTAAAACGATACGAAACTGAATTTGAAATTGAATCAGAAAGTCAAATCCAAAAGTATCCAATAATAGAAAAATTATATGCTAAATGCATCGCTAAACTCTCATACAGAAAAGGATACAGTAAGGAGGAAATTTTTATTGCTATTCGAAGTTTAGAAGAGAAAAATTGGATTGTAACCAATGAAAGACGTACCAAATTAGAGATTCTTACTAATGAAAAATTGTTAAAAATACTTGATTTCATAAAAGAAAATCCAGGTATTCATGCGAGAGATGAAAAAATCGAGAAGGAATTAGATATCACCAGAACACCATTTTTAAAACATGTAATGACTCTTGAGCGATTTAAACTAATAAGATCCAAAAAAATTGGAAAATCTCTTCACTATTTTCTTAATGATGTGCCAGAAGATTATGATAAATACAAAATTATTTTTTTAAATCCCTTGATTCCTAAGTTATTAGAACAGATATTTAAGGATGAATTAGTAACAGTCTCAAAAATAGCTGAAGTTCTTGATATGTATTCAGGAACAATTTTATATCATATAAAAAAATTAAAAGAACTAAATCTTGTAAAATCCACTAAAAATCAGTCAGATAAGAAAATTCATTTAGTTAATATTGAACTCCTTAAATTATATAATGAATTTTTTGATGAACCTGATTTTAAATCACTCCTAAAAGGGCTTTAAGTAAATTCAAGTATCCTTTAATAGTATTAAATTTCTCTCTTAACATTAGGTAGGATTTGGATTAATAATTTAATCGCATTATCAATTCCATTTTCCATATCTGGATGAATCTCATTTGAATTAAGTAAATCATACTTTGGATGCCCTGGTAAATCCGAAACAGAGAGAAGAGATACTGTCTTTAAATTGTAGATTTTTCCTAGTAAAAATAATATAGAGGATTCCATATCAACAGTATGTATATTTATCGAGCTCAGAGCTCGTATGAACTCTAGACTTTCGCAAAAAAGAGCATCAGTTGTCCATAAATTAGTTTCCTTGAATTTATTTGGAAAAAGTGCGGTACAATTGCTTAAAACCAATTCTTTTAGTTTCTCATTAGGTTTAGATATGAAAATAGTTTGATTCCCTGTGAGTAAGTTTTGAAATTTTCCCATTGGATTAGAAATAGACTCTAATTCATTAACTAAAGAAGGATGTTCTCTAATATATTGGGGCGTGGTCCCCTCATCACAAAAAGCTAATTTTGGGATTATAATATCTCCGATGCTAATTGGAATATTTTCATTTTCTATTCCTCCACATACATCAATTCTAATAATAATTTTGGTTTTACACCTTCTTAATGCTTCTACAGTCATTGCGCAATTAGGTGCTCCAACTAAAGAACGAACAATGCTAACTTTGACATCATTTAGCTCCCCGTTATATATTCTTCCATAAATTCTTTTATTTTGCAATTTCTTCAATAATTTTTTCATTACAATTTTAACAGCTGGAAGGATTACAATTTCATTTACATTTGAAGGGCTAGTTTCTAGTAGCATTCTCACAATTTTCTCATTTACACTGATAAATTTTAATCCTAAATTTAACAACTCGTTTTTCATTTTATTTAACATTTTGAACCATTTTTTTATTTATCCTAATAAACTAAAACCATATTTTTAGTTATATTCTAAAAGTACGGTACTAATTATTTATGTACTTATAATTTTAAAGAATATAATTTAATATCTTAATAAAATACAATTATTTATATAAACTAGTGAGAATTTCGAGTTCATAGTGGTTCTTTAATGAAAGATAGATATATCATTGATGACAAAATCACAAATGAGTTTGTTGAGGCTTACACAAAAACAACATATAGAATTGTTGGAGAAAATAAACATTCCTCTGTTAAACCTTGTCATTGGCTTGAACAAAGACTTGAAACGGGAAGAAATAATCGTAATTGCTATAAGGGTGTATTTGGAATACAAAGCCATAGATGCATGCAAAATACCCCTTCACTACCATTTTGTAATCACCAATGTGTTTTTTGTTGGAGGGATATAGAGTCTGGGTCACTAGGGAGTGAATTTATTGTTGAACCTGATAACCCTAAATTACTTATTGATGATATGTTACGACATCATAAGGATATCGTTACTAATCATTTACCATTGAGACGATACCTTGACAATTATGAAATAATGATTGACATCCTCTATTATATGCTTTTAAATAGTCATCAAATCCATGATATACGTTCTCTTAGTAATAATATTCATGTTTCAAAGAATAAAATTGAACGAGCCCTCACACTTCTAAAGAATCAAAAATTTATTAAATCAACTAATGACCTATTTAATAATTTTAGATTAGATGATGATATTAATTATTGCATTGGCTCTAGAGATGAATTAGAAGTATTAATTAATAGAGAATTAACTTCACCTAATGAAATTATGCAAGCTCATAGTGAAGCAATGATACCCAATCATGCAGCCATTTCTCTTGATGGAGAACCTCTTTTATATCCAAGAATTTCTGAATTTGTGCAAGAATTTAAAAATCGTAATATGACTACGTTTATAGTCACTAATGGAACACTACCAGAAAAAATTGAAAAGTTAGAACACCTACCTACACAGTTATATATCACATTACCTGCTCCAAATGACCAGATTTATAAGAAAGTCTGTCGTCCTATGATTAGAAATGGTTGGAATAATATATTGCATAGTTTAGATTTAATAAATTCATTATCGTGTAGATCGGTTGTAAGGCTAACTGCAATTAAAGATCTTAATTTGAATGATAAACTGATTAATGAATATGCCAAAATTATAGAAAATGTTAGTCCAAACTTTTTTGAAATAAAAGGATTTACGTTACAAGCAAAAGCTTTATTAATAAAAGAAAGATTAAAAAGTGATAAGCAAGCGAAGGATTATTTTCCAGAGTATGATTATTTAGAAAAGATAGCTCTTAAATTTGAAGAAGTGAGTGGATTTCCATTGATCTATAAAAATGAACCTAGTAGAGATTTTTTATTTGCAGTCAATTGGGATAAGGAAAAGGATCCAAAGATAACTAAACCGTAATTATTGAATGGAAGAAAAAATCAGGATCAGGAGTATCGTTTAACTAGCGTTTATTTTTAAGAAATTTTGATATTGTCTCTTTTAATTTACCAAGATTCATCTTTTTTAATGCTGAAAATTCTACTAATGGAATATCATTCAACTTTTCTGGATTATTTTTATCAATTCTAACAATATTTAAATCGAATTTTTCAGCCGAATTGAGAAAAAGAGAGATGATTCTGTCTTTATCTATATTTGAAACTTTATCAATTTTATTTATTACTATTAGGAGTGGAATTTTGAACTCTTTAAGAAAGTTAATTAATTCAAAACTTAAAGGAATTGTTTTCTTATTCTGAATGAAATATTTTTGCAGTTCATCTTCAATCCTTAAAATGTTAATTACAACTAAACCAAAAAAATAATCTTTATAGTGCTTTTCAATATGAAGTACTATTTGCTTCTTTATGTGTTCTTGTCTTCGATGACTCGGATGCTTCATATAACCAAAACCAGGCAAATCAATAATTTGATAAAGCATACTCGATTGTGAAATAGGCTTTATTAACAAAGTACTCCCCGGTTTTTTCCCTGATTTACCTTTAAATTTACGAGGATTTGCCATTAATAATCTGGTTATAGAAGTCTTTCCAACATTTGAATTTCCAATTATTAATAAGGAGGGTTTTTCCTTCATTTTATTAAACACGTTTTAAGTGAAATTATTATGTAATTTTCAGATATCCATAAAGTCTTCATCAAGGAAATCCTTGAACATTCTCTTTTTTTCTTTTTCTTCAATTATAGGTTTTGTACTTATTGGTTCGCCAGCCTCTTCAAAAATCTCCTTTAAATTTTCAACATTAACATTAATTTTAAACGTTCCATCTCTTAAAAACCGTACAACCTGCTTAGTATTTAATTTTAATCTTAAGATATAACCAAGTCCAAAATAAAATTGATGCTCTGGAATCGGATCAATAGCAGATTTGCTTGTCGCTTCTTTTAAAACGTCATACAGTAATACTTTGGAAGCAATATGGTCTTCAATATTGAATACTAAATAATAAAGAGCATGATACCAAATTTTTTCACGTTTATCCTTAATATAATCTAAAAACTTTTCAGGAGTAATAACTTCCTCTACTTCTACCTCTTTTCTTTTTAATAGTTCTTGTTTAATTCTATCATCTAATTCTTTAGAGATTCCTTGAGTAGATTGAACTTCACCTTCTTGGTCAAGTAATCCGTCAGATTCCTCATGTTTTACTGTTTCAATAGCTTCTTGCATCTCCTTTAATTCATCAAAATCAATTTCATCCATATCGGAAAAATCTGTAATCATAACTTCTTTGGCTTCTTCTTCTTCTTTAACCTCATCAATCATTTCTACTTCTTCAGCTTTTTCTTCACTAATTAATTCAACTTCAGGAAATTCTTCACCTTCCTTAACTTTCGTAATTGCATCTTGGATTTCTTGAAGCTCTTCCATATCTAAATCTTCTATATCTGAAAAGTCAGTTTCAAGTGCTTTCATATCTCTAAGATATGCTTCCAAATCATCATCTTCTGCCTCCTTTTCTTCCATACCTAGTTCTTCGCTTTCTTCTTCTTGGTCTTTGTTCATTTTTATCTAAAAAGAGATATTAAATAAAATTTTTAATAGTTATATAATTAAATTATTGATATTCGTATAATTAAAATTGTTCTAAATATTAATTGACTTTAGTATGGAAAAAATTAACTTGGAAAAATATAAAGGAATTATTTTTGATTTAGATGGTGTAATTTTTAATATCTCTGATGCAATTAAGAAAGCAGTTAATGACTCTGTAGAAAAATATGATATCAATGTGAACCCAGATGATGTAATGGAAGAGATTGCTTTTCTAATTGAGGAAATGCAAAATTATCCTGTGCCAAAAATACTTCTTAATTCCTATGATTTATTAAAGGTAAAATTCTTAGAAGGAATAAGCTTTTTCAAGAAATTACGGATTGGTATTTTTATATTTAACCAATTTAATAAGTATAAAGATGCTGAATCCTCGATCTATGAAGGGATAGATAAATTAATTTCAAAATTAGCAAAACACAAGAAATTAGCTATATTAACAAATAATAAAAGTCAATATGCAGAAGAGGTTCTAGAAAAATTTAAGCTTTCAGATTATTTTAGTACGATAATAGGCTTTAATGATGTCACAGAAGTCAAACCTAGTCCTGAAGGAATTATTAAAATCCTAAATAAATGGAATCTGAAACCTTCAGAAGCAATTTTCATTGGAGATATGACGACTGATATTGAAGCAGGCAAGGCAGCAAAGGTTTCAATGATTTGTGTTGCAAGTGGACTTGCTCAAAAAGAAACTTTAAAGAAGCATAATCCCGATATCTTAGTAGACAATTCTGAACAATTAATTAAGCTTTTCAACCTCTGAATGAGAAATTTAGCTGAAGAATTGAAAATCTGTCATAAAATTAAGGTCTAAAACAATCTTGAATACGTATCTTACTAATTATTGATTTTATATATAGTTATATTGTATAAGTTTTAATTTAAGATGAATAATATCCTTCTTTTAGATTGCATTTGTTGTATTGTAAAAATTTAAAATATCTGGCTTTTACTATATAAAAAAGGGAAATTATACTTATTCAGATGGATAAATAGAATGAGTGATGATGAAAAAGGGTATGGGTTCAAAATTATCATAATTGGGGATGGAACAGTTGGTAAGACCTCATTAATTAAAAGATATACTCAAGCGTCTTTTCAAAAGGAGTATATAGCAACTTTAGGAACACAGTTTTCTAAATATGAGGAAGCTATTGATGGAGAGAAAGTTGAATTGTATCTTTGGGATATTGCTGGGCAAGAGCGATTTCAAGCATTACGTCAAAGATTCTATATAGGAAGTTCCGGGGCTATAATTGTCTTTTCTCACGCTTCAGAACAAATTCAAAGTTATGATCATGTTCCTCGATGGCTTGAAGATCTAAAAAAACATTGTGCAAATATACCAATAGTGTTATTTGGAAATAAAGTAGATTTAGCTGATGAGGCAATTTTAAGCTCAAATCCGGGTTTACCAACTTCTGATATAAATGTGGAACAATTTGCGAAAGATAATAGATTTATTGGGTATTATAAAACGAGTGCGTTGACAGGACAAGGGGTAACTGATGCTTTTAAAGTACTTGTCAAAAAATTATATACAATCGCTAAGATCTCAAGTTTCTCTTAATCTTAGTTTTATTTTTTCAACTTTATTTAAAAAAAGAAATTTAAAAAAAATTACGTACGTTTATATATAAATCTTTCCCAGCTCTTTCTGGAAGGCAGCTCTTCGGGCATACCTTTACGTCTACGAATTTCCATAATAAGATCATCTTCAAGAGAGGGAGGTACTTTCTCAAAACCTTTGAACTCATAGCCAAAGAAGGCTCTTCCCTGAGTTGAGCCTCTAATATCGTCTGCTATTCCAATTGTTTCAGCAGCAGGAATTTGACCTTGAATTCTTACATATTCACCTTCAGGGATAACATTAGTAATTCGACCTCGGCGTTTGGTTATAATGGCAGTTACTCCTCCTTCGCTTCCTTGAGGTGTTTTAATATCAATTTTTTGAATTGGTTCAAAAAGATGAGGTTTTGCATCTAACATAGCTAATGACATCGCTGAAAACGCCATTCCTGCAATCTGTCCATAAGACGTATGTCTCGGATCTTCATGGATTGTCATATCTGTAAATACTACTTTAATTCCAGTAGCTGGTTCTTTCGCAATAATACAATTACCAAGCCAATCCCTAAAAGCAGCACTCAAATAGGATTTAACACGGTCAAATCTCTGTAATCCCGTAGTACCATTTACAAGGGCACTTCCTTGATATACATCAACGATACGTCTTGCTTCTTTTGCATCCCATCCAGCCTCTTCCCTAAGGATTGTTGCTCTATCTTTATCATTTTGCAAATCATTGACTTTACCAGTTTCAATCAATCTTTCAGTTGTTTCATCCAGTGGTTCAATATACAATAATATCCGATTGTGAGTGTTTGCAGATTTAGTATAATAATCTGGACTCTTTTGTGTTATTTTTTCTCGATAAACGATGATTGGTTCTCCAATATTAATTTGAACTTGATTATTAATTCTCTTGACTAGGATCTCGATTTGGAGGGGATCTATTCCTGAAAGAATGAATTCACCTGATTCTTGATCCCTTCTATATTCTGCGGTGGGATCAGCTTTTAACCATTTGCTTACAACTTCATCTAATTTATCAATTTCATGTGGATCTTTTGGTTTTATACTTCTTGAAACAACAGCTTCACAAGCATAATGGATTTTTTCGAAAGAAGGTAATCTCTTCTTTTCTTCTTTATCTTTAGGGACATCACTGGATAACATAAAAGTCTCACCAGAAGGACATATAAACCCAAATAAAGCGAAAAGATTTCCTGCTGGAATTTTAGGAATATCTAAAATGTCAGTAATTTCCATAACGCCCAATCTTTTCACTCGATTACTTGATTCACTATTAATAAGATAAATTGAATCAGTTTGATCAAATGTACCCGAAAAAACGCGGCCTATTAGTGTAGCTTGATAATTTCTTTTTGGATCAAGGAATATTTTAGTAATCATACCATATAGTGGCCCATCTGGATCGCTTTTTTGAAGCGCTTGTCCAAGGTCAGAGTTTAAATCATGATCCCAAATATGAGGAATTCTATACTTAGAAGCCGTAACGGGATCTGGAAGATGATCAACAATCATTCTTAGCATAGGTTCATCCAATGGTAAATTATCTCTTAACCATTGAATATTTCCTTCATTATATTTTGTAAACACATCTTGAGGTTTCAAACCCTTTTCAAGTAAAATTTCATATGTAAAACCCCATCCATGTTTAGCTGAACCAACAGCAACTGAATTTTTTGCAAAATCAATCCCCCAGTCCGAACCTTCAGGTCTAACCTTTCTAATTAATTCATTTATTTCTCTTGTAATTTTATCAATTTTCGCAAATGTATCTTCAGGGCTAAGTTTTAATTCACTTATTAATCTGTCAACTTTATTGATAAAGAGAACGGGTTTGCAGAATTCTTCACCAACTGATAACCTAATATTAGTTTCCGTTTGAGTCATAACTCCTTCAAGAGCATCTACTAATATTATTGCACCATCACTTCCTCTTAGTGCTCTTGAGACTTCCCCTGTAAAAGAGATATGCCCCGGAGTATCATTAAGCTGAATAATATATGGTTCATCATCATCTGGTTTTCTCGGATCTTGAAAAGCAAGTAATACTACAGATGTAAAAATAGTTATTCCTCTTTCTTGTTCTTCGTCATCTGAATCGGTCATCTGAAGTTGACCTGCATCTTCAGGTCTCATAAGTCCAGCTCTACGAAGTAAGTAATCTGTAGCAGTTGTTTTGCCATGATCTATATGGGCGGTAATACTAAAAATTCTTTTCTTGTCATATGAACCAGAAGTAACCAATCTAGCGATTTCGTCTGGGTTTTTCACTTTAACCATTATATGTTCACATCGTACAAATTATAGTTAATTCTAATGTTATAATTAAAGAAAAGAATACAAGAAATCATAAAAGTTTTGTGATTCTCTTAGATAAATTAATAATTTTGGTTAAAACAGATTATTGGGAGTATATAAAAATTCAAATTTATTTAAAAAAAACTGTTTATATTATAATTTCAACAATGTAAAAAATAAGTTATTATCTAAGGACAATTCTCTTTAGAAAATATTAGTCAAAATTTAGTTGATTTTGAAAATAAAGAAAATCTAGACGGATTGATTATGATTGCAAAGGGACAGGTAAATAGAGGGGCAGAATTAGGCTTAACTGTAAAGAAGTTCTCAGATTTAGAGAGGGGAGCAGTTCTTTAAATTATATAAAAGGGAGTAATATTATGCATTTAATTCCTAAAGCCTATGATATACTAGATATAGAATGGTAAAATCATATTTTTTAGGATACTTAAGGCTTTTTTTCCCGATGAAGTAATAGTCTCAAACGCGGGAGAAATATTTCTTATAGTAAAATTATCGGGAATTTTATCTTTAACAAAATTTTTTAAAAAATTATAGAACTCTTTATATTCTCTTGAAGTTTCCACCCATAAATAACCTTCTTTTTCAAAATAATCTGGATTTTTTCTTGTAAATTTAGCAACATGCTTTTTTTCTCCAATCGGGGGTCCTCTACGAATGTAGCTTATAGAGATATGAGGTTTTTCGCAATAAATAGCCAAATTATATTGATCGTTCTCATCTTCGAAATAAATTCCGAAAATTATATTCTCAAAACGTTCAGCATGAGAAAATTCTTTTTCTCCATTCGCTTTAATACTTTCACTCAAGGAGTATAATTTATCTCGGTTAATTGTATAATGAATTTCTTTGTTAGTATTTTGTAATTCAACAATATAAGTATGTAAGAGGAAAGAATCATGTTTATTTGATAGATTAACTTCGGGAATTGGTTTAATTTTAAAAAATTCTCCACTTGGTTTTTTTAGAAATTCACTAATTTTATAATTACAATATTTATATGCTCTTTCAGATATCGCTGAAGCAACATTTCTATTTTTATCGATGGGATCTATGATAATAAGATAATCATTCTGAAAGTGGGGAACTTTACTTAATTCTTCCGCAGTTCTTTTAAAATAATCCAGTGGGTTTGAATTTAATTTATTAAAATTTTCAAACAGATTGTTTATGTTTTTAAAATAATAAACTAATAGTTCTGCACTATAACCTATGAAACCTACTTTTCCTACTGGGCTCTTATCACCATAACTATAACAAGATTTAAAGAACTGCTTTAAAAGTCTTACATCATTTTTCTGGGTAGGATTTAACTCATCTCTAACAAAACAGCCATGCCAAGGAGATCTATCAACTGCAGTAATAGGGCCATTCTTATTAATGTATTCCAAATCTAAATCAAAATACATAACAATATCGATCTTGATTTTTATATCATCTAAAAGATAATTTACAGTAATATATGGATGTTCAGCATATAAAAAGCGTGGGTTATATAATTCGTGTAAAGTTAAACTTGGAAGAATCCAATTATTACACAATACTAAAAAATCTTTTTTAGAATCTCTTTTTAATTTGTTTTTACTTAAACCTTCATACTTATGTTTAAACTGGTTATAATCCAATCCAATAAAAAGATCGATATCAAAATCATTTTTTAATTGTGTTTGTTTAATTCCTGTTGATCCTTGAGGTTCTATTTTTGTATAATTAATATTTAATTCATTAGCTTTTTTACTCAAC
>CAYPFJ010000070.1:16147-20287 GCA_964409945.1 uncultured archaeon
TATCTCTTTTTGAGTTGGAGTAATTTCTTTTAACACTTCTATAAAGATTTCATTAAGTTGGGTCATAGAATAGATTCACATCCCCCACCAGGGATGATTTATGTTTCGCATTAACACAATAAATTCTTTTAGAGCTTGTTTTTGATCTATAGTTAATTCATCTATAAACCTTCCCATTAGTTGCCTAACATGAGATTCTGGGACATTAACAAATAGAGTTTCATCTTTTTCTATATCTCGACCAATTTCAATACCGCGAATAGAAATAGCTACTTCTGAATCTTTATAAGCTTTCTCAAGTGTTTGACCTTTGTCCTGAATTTGATGAACTCTCCTTACTCTCTTACCTTTATCAGTTATTAATTGAACCTTTGGATAAAGTATTCCAGCTTCAACATATACACCAAAAACAGCAGGGTCTGAATTTCGGAATATAAATTCTGGAAGCATTTTAATTTTAGCTGGTAAGATAAGTTCACTTAACCCTTTAGCTGTATCTTCTGCTTTTCTTGTTTCTGCATACTCAATATAGTCTTCTAATAATCGATAAATAACATTATTCGTGAAGATTCTTATATTATCTTTAATCGCTTGTTCATTAGCTTCAGGTAATATTGGAACATTGAACCCTAAAACCGTTGCAGAATAGGGGTCTAAATCTTTGACAATTTTTGCATTAATGATGTCTTCTTTTTTAATTGGCCCAACATCAGCAATACTGATTTTTACACCATTTTTTGTAAAGTGATTCTCTAGTGCCTCTAGTGAACCCAAAGTATCTGCTTTCAAGACTACTCCTGCTTTATCAGTTTTTATCCGAATACTCTCTACTTCAGATTCAATTTCACTATAAACTACTTCTTCTTCGGAATAATCTGCAATACCTCTGAATGGAGAACCTGCTACGACATCCTCTATATTTGGAGCAAGTATTTTAATGCCAGCTGCAGCACTAATAAAATCAACAGAATCAAATTTTTGCCTTGGATCTCGTATTTCATCTAAGGGTTTTGGAATTAATAATGCTCTTACTTTCGATTTAATAGGTTTTTCTAATCCCCCAACAATAAATTCATCGCCTTTATGAATTATGCCATCATATATAAGGACATCCATGGTTTTTCCTTGCCCTTTTTCCTTTTTAACTTCTAACACAACACCTTTAGCAGCCCCCTCGGAGAATCGAAGATTTGTAGTCAAATATTGTTGAACTAATCCCATCAAAATCATTAATAGTGTCGATATACCCTCTCCTGTTTTGCCACTTGTTGGTACAATTGCAATTTTCTGAGTAAAATCTTTTATTTTGTCATAGCGATCGATTCCTTTGAACCCTTCTTCTAAGAAATTCCCTACTATCTGTAAAATTTTCTCATCCAAGTAATCTTTGACATGAGGTTTTTGAGAATTATAGGAATCTAAAAAATCAGCATCTTTAATTGATTTCCATCCTGAAATTCTATCTATTTTATTGGCTGCAATTATAAAAGGTGTTTTTCTCTCCCTTAAGATTCGAACTGATTCCCACGTTATTGGCATCGTTCCTGCAGTGACATCTATTACTAAAATTGCGATATCAGCAACAGCACCACCCCTCCTTCGCAGATTCAGGAATGCTGCATGCCCTGGTGTATCAATAACTAATATACCTGGAAGCTTTATTTCTTTTTCAGCGAATTCTTGTTTAGATTTTCCTAGAAATTCTTTAATGTCTTTAGTTGGAAAATATGAAGCACCTATATGCTGAGTGATTCCAGCAGCTTCTCTTTGTTGAACAACGGTTCCTCTAATATAATCTAAGATAGTAGTTTTTCCGTGGTCAATATGGCCAAGAATACATACAATTGGGGCTCTGATCATCTTACTTTCAACTTTAGTCATAATTTATCACGAATCTCAAATTATATTTTTAAAATAGTCAATCTGTTGCTTATAGTATAATTTTATTTACCATTGGATTAGAATTTTATTTTAAAATTTAAGAGACAATTGAGGTACAATTGAGAGTTAATTGTTTGTAAGGTATCCTTTTAAATACTGCGCCGTAAATGAATGAGGATTTTTAATGATTTCTTCAGGAGTTCCTTTTACTACAATTTTACCTCCTTTTTCACCACCTTCCGGACCAAGATCAATAATAAAGTCAACGGATTTTATAATGTCCATATTATGCTCAATGATAATTACTGTATTACCTTTATCTACTAATTTTTGAAGAACTTTTAACAAATAATTAATATCGAAAGAGCTAAGTCCAGTTGTAGGCTCATCTAAAATATAAAGTGTGTTTCCCGTACTTGTTTTTCTTAATTCTCTAGCTATTTTTAATCGTTGTGATTCTCCTCCACTTAAAGTAGTTGAGGATTGACCTAATTCTAAATAACCTAACCCAACATCTACTATTGTTTTTATAGTCCTTTTTAAATTTGGAAAACTATCAAAAAATTCTAAAGCTTGATGGAAAGTCATTCTCAATATATCATAAATTGATTTTCCCCGATACTTAATGTCTAATGTCTCAGCATTATATCTTTTTCCTTTACATAAATCACACTTTATATACACATCGGGTAAGAAATACATTTCTTTAAGGATATATCCCGTTCCTTTACATTTTTTGCAATGTCCATCGTTAGTATTAAAACTAAATCGACCCTTTTTATATCCTCTTTCTCTTGCCTCTGGTAATCCAGCAAAGATTTCTCTAATATAATCTAAAGCTTTTGTATATGTTGCCGGGACAGATCTGGGAGTTCTTCCTATTGGGGATTGGTCTATATTAATAATTTTATCAATTTTTTCATATCCTATAATCTTATCATGCTTTCCTTCACTAATTTTTGAACTCCGTGTATTTATTAGATTATGGAGTCCTTTATATAAACAATCAATAATTAAACTAGTTTTCCCTGCTCCAGAAACACCTGTTATACAAGTAAATACTCCTAAAGGAATTTTTACATCGATATGTTTTAAATTGTTCTCGTCTGCTCCTTTTATTTCAATAAAATCTTTGTTTATTTTTCGTCTATTTTTAGGAATTATTATTTTCTTTTTTCCTGATAGATAGTCCCCAGTTAAAGTCCTGGAATTGATTATGGCTTCAATAGGTCCTTCAGCCACTATTTCACCCCCCTTCTCACCTGCTAATGGTCCTAAATCAATAATATGATCTGCACTACGCATAATTGCCTCATCATGTTCAACCACAATAACAGTATTCCCTAAATCTCTTAATTTTTTTAACATATTTATAAGACGATTGATATCTCTTTGATGAAGTCCTATACTAGGTTCATCTAAAACGTATAAAACTCCTACTAAGCTAGACCCTAATTGAGTAGCTAATCGAATTCTTTCTGCTTCCCCAACGGATAGTGTATCTGATCGACGGTTTAATGAAATATAATCTAATCCTACATTTTCAAGGAAAGACAATCTATCTAATATTTCTTTTAACACCTCTTTAACTATTATTTTTTCAGTCTCAGTTAAATTTAATTCTTTATAAAATTTTAAAGAATCTTTTACAGATAAAGCAGACAATTCAGCAATATTGAGATTATTAATTGTTACTGCTAAACTTTCTGGTTTTAATCTTTGTCCATCACACTGAGGGCAATTTATCCTATTCATAAAACTTTCATAAACATCGCGAGCCCACTCTGAACGAGTTTCCATATATCGTCTTTGCAATAGTGGAATTATTCCTTCGAAAGGTCTAACAACTTGCCAAGAAGATTTGAAATCTCCATTATGGTTTTTATAGTCATTATTTTCACTCTCAAAATGAAAGTCAATTGATTCATTTTCAGAACCATATAATATTTTATGAAGTCTTGTTGAGTCAATATTTTTAATTGGCGTTTTATCCGTGTCAAATTCATAGTGTTTGGCAACTTGCACTATTGTTTGCCAAGAATAACCGTTTAGAGATCCAAATCCAGGAATATCTCTTAGAGGAGTCTCCTCTAGCGGAACATCTAAATCATTTCCTAAAAGTAATCCATAATCAAATTCCATAACATTACCTAAACCACTACAATATTTACAGCTTCCATGAGGAATGTTAAATGAAAACATTTTATGATCTAAAGGAGGAAAAGATATTCCACAATCAATACAAGCGAGATGTTCAGA
>CAYPFJ010000071.1:0-3430 GCA_964409945.1 uncultured archaeon
ATTGAATCACTCTCAGAAACACAATTATTTATTTTATGTGTAATGTAATGTAAAAAAAAAGAGTAATATTAAATTAACGTTAATCTTTCAAAGCTTTTTTTCCTGTTCATACTAAATTAAAATTCTTTGTATATAAAAATCTGAATCAATTACTTATGTTATTTCGTGATTTTCTATATTATTTGGATATTAAAAAAAAATAGAAAAGAGGAAATAATGTGAATAAGAAAATAAAATTAAAGAAGTTAGAAATAAATAAATTATGTATATGTATATATTAGTAAACTTGCTGATCGAATTCTTTCGTCATCACCAGTACTCCAACCAAATACTTGAACCTCAATCTCATATTGTCCTGCACTTAAACCCTCTACTATAACCTGAGAAGTTAAACTAAAATGTATTGACGCACCATTACTACTTTCAATATTAAATACTCTTTGAGACTCAGGTATCGCAACACTATCCCTCATTATCCTTACACCACCTTGGAGAACTCCAATATTTGCAGTATAATACGCATTAAATGAGAAATATACATTTTCACCAGTACTAACTGTTATCGTTGTGTCCATTTCTGGAATTTTAGTATAACCTGGAGGTGTAACTAAATCTGTCTCGCGTTGAGCTGCCCAAACATGTGTAATTTCGGAAGGAGATGTAGCTTGTTGTCCACTTGTATTTGGTAAAATAAAAACTGAGTAGGCACCTAACCCAAGAGCTCCTAAAGCAATAAACAATGTAAATATCCCTAAACCGATACTTCCACCTTTACTCATTTTAAAACACTTTAATTTCTAATTTTTATATAATTTTGTAAAAATAATGATTTAAAATATAAAAATCAAAATGTTAGGATTTCATCTTAAAAGTTCTATTATATAAAATTTAATAACCAATCGTTATATCCATATTGCAATTAATTCATTTACCCTAAATTCCTTCATCAAACTTTTATTTATTGCCGTTTTTACCTAATATTATATATGAATAGCTTAAAATTTAAATTGAGAGGCTGATTTTGTTATCAGAAATTGTTTACATATCATGAAAAATAAATAATAGAAAAAAAAATTAATATAATAGTTAAATTTTATTCATCCTTTTTCCTTTGCATAGCTATCCGAAACCTTTCGAGCATTTTTCGAGGAGTGACTGTAGGTCTTTCATATCTTTTTAGTTTAGATTTAATCCCAAAGAGATATTTTGAAATATCTTTAAGCCTCTCTAGGTCATACCGCATCATCATGGTTATTGTTTATGGAAATTTGGATAAGCTCCAAGATTTTTCTCCATCTGCGGCGATCCACCTCCATGTAATCCTGCTACTTGCATCACTCCTGCTAAATCAGAAACTGCTAAATTCTCTATCCCCTTAAAACATCTAAGCATGTTTTCTGGTTTAACTCGAGGATTTCGTTTTAAATATTTCATTGCCAACTCACCAACCTCTTCATTATAAAAAGTCTCTTCATATGGTAAAGTTGCAATTATTCCTCCAGAAAGATCTGCTAATATTTTATATTCTTCATAAATCATCTCTCCTGCCAACCTTCTCCCTGCATTTGTAAGTATCTCATCAGGTACTTGAGTACCGGAAGGTGCCTTTTCTGAATGTTTTGCGCTTGACTCTCCCGCAGCAAACACGAGTTCAGCAGTACCTATTATATGGGACAATTTTTCTCTTACATGAGAAGTCTTATCAATCCCATTATACTCTGCTACTAATGCAGCAGCACTCCCAATTACTTCTGATACTGCTGGTTTACACCCTGTATAGCTATGTCTGTGATAATGAGCAAACATAAGTGCTAAAAATCCAGCATAGGGCGTTTGTCTAGGATCTGCATGCCCATTTAAGAATACTCGCTCATTTGGTACAAAAACATCGTCAAAAATGATGAATGTTTCAACATCTCCCACTTCTATTCCTGGTGCGTCATAAACTTTACTCTTTCTAAAATTAGCAGGTCGACAAAGTAATTTTACACCATCCCAATCAGTTGGTAATGCAAAAGCTACAGCATAATCTTTATCTTCAGGTCCCATATAACGAACTGGAACAGCAATCATCTCATCAGCATATGCTGTATTTGTAATATTAATTTTACAACCTCTAACAACAATACCATCTTCTCTTGTTTCAATAACTCTTAGATATTGATCTGGGTCTTCTTGTTCATAAGGTCTTTTTAAACGATCACCTTTAGCATCGGTTTGAGCACAACTTGCGACCCAGTCATTCTCCTGAAATTTTAACATATAATTCTTAAATCTTTCGTAATAATCCGTTCCCAAAGCTTGATCCATTTCATAGGTTATTACTGAGACTGCATTAAGTGCATCGATACCCATACAACGTTGAATACAGCCACCCACACGATGACACAGAAGTCTTGTCATTAACTGCTTTTTGAGTAAATCATCTTCGCTCTGGTGTATATGAGTAAATCGATTAATTTTCTTACCGGTAAGATGGCTTGTTGCTATACAGAGATCTTCCCATTCGGGATCATTAACATGATCAAAGGTTTCCTTTATGATTCTCATTCCTCCTCTTATACGCGGGTCATCTCTTCCAACCTTTTGATCGCCAATCCAAACATTTGGTTTCATCTTTTTTAAATCTTCAACATATTGTTCATATGTGCGAATTTTTATCAACTCTTAATAAACACTTTATATTTAAAGTTTATACAATATAAATAGTTGAAAATTCATTATAAATTAAACGCCTACCTAAAAAAATTCTAGAGTTTATAACTAATTATGCTGCTTCTGGACTCTTAATAGTTAAAAATATTATAATCTTTAACAATTTACTAAAAATTTTTAACGTGTATTACACTTATTATTGAATTTGATAAAAATGTCTATTATAGAGCTCCAATAATATAAATACTTAATTTAATTATAATTCAAAACCTAAATCAATTAAAGTTTGTTGGTTGAAAACTTAATGGGAAAAAGTGGAGCAATTTTAGGAGTAATCGCACTAATATTAGGAGTTAGTGGTTTAGCTTTTGGGCTTATTACTTGGATAGACCAAGGAAAAACAGATTTCTGGTATGCCTACAAAGAAGATATCTATACCCCGCCAGATTTAGTATATGTAACTGTTCCTGATTTATATGTAATCGTTAGACTGGATGCTCCTGCTACAGTTCATATGTTATTTACGACGAGTACCAGAATCCTTCCTGATCCAGTAGCTTTTGCTGATATGTTTTTCTATTTTTGGATTGATGGTGTACGATTAACTAATCCTTTTACTCGTGCTGGACCATATCAGGGGGATGCAACTTATCAATACTATCCAGTAGCACTACAACATTCTCAAATATTATCTGCTGGAACTCATAATATCAGTATAGTAGTTATTTCTGAAAAAGCTGGTAATTTTATGAGATCAAGCTGTCTTGCTGTGACT
>CAYPFJ010000071.1:3530-11258 GCA_964409945.1 uncultured archaeon
AGTTATTTCTGAAAAAGCTGGTAATTTTATGAGATCAAGCTGTCTTGCTGTGACTCGTTATTAATATTTAAAATCCAAATTTCTCCTTTTTTTTAATTATTTTAAAAGCAGTTTTGAGTATTTCTCCAGAAACACTTTAGATCCTCATGCCAATTTGATATGTCTTGTTTAAATTATTGAAAAAAGGTTGGATTAAAATTACATATTCAATATTGAGTTTTCCAAAAAAAAAAGGGAAAGATTGATTGCTTTAAAAGTCTCCACGGTTCATATAATATGGAGAGTTCAACGGTCGAACTTTTCGCCCGGCTCGTCTCATTACTCTCCCGGGTGGACTGCCCTCATTCCTCCCTAATAATTATAAGGACCTTATTGCATATATAGTTTTTATTATGAAACTTTCCACGAAGTTTGAACTAAAAGAAAAGTCATAGAAGAAGTATTAATATAACTTTTTATATTATTCTGCAGGTACTGCCTTATGTTTATTATATATTTCATCAATGATGGCATTAAATGCATCAATAACACCATGACCCGTTTTAGCAGATGTTATAGAATAGCCTAGGAAATTTCGTTTACGCACTATTTCTTGAATTTTAGATTTATCAAGCTTATATTCATCCACTAAATCAACTTTATTAGCAAAAACAACGATAGGGATATCTCCACAGAACTGCTTGATATCTTCATGCCAATATGAAATTTGGTTGAAGCTCTCATCACCGAGGTTATTTTCTTCGAGACTATACACAATTATAGCAGCATTACTATTTTTAAAAAATGAGGGACGCGCAAAATTGAAATCATCTTGGCCAGCTATATCCCAGAACATCAATCTAATCTTATCTCCATCTATTTCTTTATCATAAATTGTGAATTGAGCTCCAATCGTTTTGATATAATCCTCAACAAAATCTCCTTGTGTAAATTTTTTGATCAGGGTTGTTTTTCCTACAAACCCATTTCCAACTAGAGTTATTTTGAATTTGAATTTTGACTCTGAATCGGACATTTGATTATCTCTTTGAAAAAAACTAGTAATAACTGCTTAAAATAAGATTAGGTTTTCATAAATATAAAAGTTATTTTTGAGTTAATTAAAACTTAGAGCAACATTTAAAGATCATTATTAATAAGTGCCTTTTTAGCTTTTAAATCGTTTTGTTTATAGAGTCCAAATTAAGTCTTGGATCATAAAGCATAAATAGATTTTATGACCATATTCATTTAAATGGTCACTAAATGTAATTATCCCCCTGAAGAAATAATCAAACCCATTTTTGGCAAGCCCAACTACGAATTTATTATTTTATGGATTTTAAATAATAATGAGATATGTACTTGGGCAAATCTGAAAGTAAAAGTTAAACATTCAACATTATCAATCTACATAAAGAAGCTTATAGAGAGAGATTATATCGAAAAAAGTTCATTTAATCAATATAAAATAACGTCAAAAGGTAGAGATAGATATTATGAGCTTTCTCAAGCAAGGCAGAAGAAGCGCAAATTAAGTCATCCCCCAAAAGCTATATTGAGAAGGAGAAATTATGACCACTGGATTCTTTGGATGGTATATAACAATAATTATTGTAAATGGTCTGATTTCCTTGAACCACCTTTATCAATCAACCAATCTTCTTTATCTAAAAATTTAAATTTATTAATAGAAAAAGAATTTGTGAAAAAAGAGGAAAAAGAATACAGAATTACTCGATTAGGTAAAACTGAATACTCAAATATGTTAAGACAGTATGATTTAGACAGACAATCAATATTAGAAGAAGAGGGTAAACGAATTAAAGAAATCACCAAAAAGACCACCAAATTCTTTAAAGAGTATAAAATAAAAGATATTGATATAAAATTTCGGTTTTTAAAGAATAAGTTAAAATTACCTTATGAAAAAGTTAAATCTACTTTAGATAGTGAAGATGAGTATGATAAAGTTTTACTCTATCTCTCTATAAATCATCCAGATCGATTTCCTCAATATATTTCTCCAGAGGTATTTTCTAAAAAGTATGATATTAATCTAGTTAAACTTAACTTTGTTGTTCTTCGGATTGTTGAAGAAAATATCTTTCCAATAAAATTTTTTAAACTTGTGTTAACTAATGGAAAAACTTTTTATTTTCAAGTAAATGAGAAATTAGAAAGGATGCTTAACGCTATTGTTGAGGATCATATTATAAAATTTTCATATTTGAACAATTTATATGAGGAAACACCAGGAGAGATATCACCTTTAACAATGGAAAGTACAGTTTCATCAATTTTAGAGGAAATTTGCGATTTAATTTTTGATAATGGATTAAGGGAATCATTGAAGAATTTTCTACCGGGTTATATTAATTATCTGGCTTACAAAATTGAGAAAGAAAGAAAGTTATTAGATACATATGATAAATTAGAAGGATTGATTTGGCAAGAAATCCAAATGAAATTTTTTGATCTAGTTGAAATTAATTATCCACTAAAATCAAATGAAGTGAACGATGCTCTTATGGATATTGAAAAAGCTATTAAATTGAATCCAAAAAAATCTGATTTATACTATTCGAAAAGTAAAATTTTAATAGATATAGGTGAATACAAGGAGGTATTAACAATTTTAGATAAGATGCTTAAGGATTTTCCTAAAGAAGAAAAGAACATTCAAATTAAAAGAGCATATGTTCTTAAAGAAATGAAAGAGACTGAATCAGGATTAGAAATAATCGATGCATTACTTGAAAAATATCCAGATGACAATGATCTTCTTAACTATAAAGCTTCCTGGTTACAATATCTTAATCGTAAAGAAGAATCTTTAGGTACTATTGAAAATCTTATAGAGCGTGAGCCCGATAACGCTACTTTTCATGATACATATGGCGAAATTCTTATGTATTTTAATAATCACGAACAAGCTATTGAGGAATTTCAAAAAGCCATTGAAATAAGCAGTGGTGATTGGTATGTATACCAAACTTACATTAAATTAGGGATCTGTTATAAGGAATTAGAAAAGTATGATTTGGCAACTAATTATCTTCAAAAAGGAATAGAATCTGCAGAACAATCAGCGGGCGAACAAGAAACAAAAACAAAATGGATTCCATTTGCGAATCTATTCCTCAGAGAGATTGAGCAACTAGAAGCCGAATTTTAATCAAAAAAAGAAAGAAAAAGTTTAATTATTTTCTACTAGTTTTTCCAATTCATCTATTTTATCTGAGAGATATTTAATTCCTTTTTCCCAAAAGGTTGGATCATTTAAATTAATGCCTATTTCAGATAGCATCTCTTCAGGAGAAAGTGAAGATCCAAGCGAAAGCAACTTTAGATATTTAGGAACAAATTTCTCTTTCTGTTCGAGATACATTTGGTAGATTGAAATTACTAACAGATTGGACATGTTGTAAGCATAGACATAGAATGGAACGGTTAGGAAGTGTGGAACTACAAAAATATAGTTAGCATATTCTTCTCTGATATTGGTCATTGAATTCCCAAACATTAATTCCATCTCTTTTACAAAAGCACCCTTAATTTCTTCTGTTGTTGGTAATTTTTTCTCTAACAATCCATGAATGGCTTTCTCGAATCGATAAAAAGCATTCTGTCTATGAGAAGTTCCAAATTTTGACTCAATAAAGTTACAAAGTAATGAAATTTTTTCTTCCTTTGA
Source organism: uncultured archaeon (assembly GCA_964409945.1). GTDB lineage: Archaea > Asgardarchaeota > Lokiarchaeia > Sigyniarchaeales > SOKP01 > Loki-b32. Next base: position 7,207 of record CAYPFJ010000071.1, read on the forward strand.
CAAATCAGTATTCATCAAATTATCAGATATTAAAATCTCATTGAATACAGACGCAATCTCAGCGACAACGAGGGAAGTTTCAATATTTACAAAATTCTGAACTTGTTGAATGTAATATGCATGGAAGGCGTGACCAAGTTCATGAGCTAAGGCACGTACAGAATCGATAGTATCTACAAAGTTAACAAAAACGAAACCATAATGTTTTTGCTTTCCATGCGAACAAAAAGCTCCTCTATTTTTTCCTTTTCGTGGAGTTGCATCGATATGATTTATTTCAACCATCTTTTCTATAATGTCTTTAAATTCAGGATTAAATTTTTCGTCAGAATCCTTTATTAACTCTAAAGCTTCTTGGTAAGAATATTTTCTTGTTATTTGCCCAATTGGCGCATATAAATCTGACATATGTAATTCAGAAAGGTTTAGGAGTTTTTTCTTTATGTTATAATATTTTTCAACTATAGGATAACTCTCTGTGGTAACATTTCCACATACCTTAACACTCTCATCACTTAATTCATTTTCTAAATTTCTTCTTGATATAGGTTTTTTGAAATTTCTTTTAGCGCATTCTAAATCCCAATCTCTTAAGATATTGTTGTAAATATGGGTAAAAATCATCTCATTTTTCTTGTATTCTGCCACAATTCTTTGTAGAGCTTTGTATCGAAGATCCTTGTTCTCCTGATACATGTAAGCAAAAAGTTCTGCTTCAGTCAATTTCTTCACTTCGCCATCTACTTCAAAATCAAAAGTGAAATTGCTCTTAAATTCGCTATAAAGGTTTAAAAAACCTTTTACACCAGTCATATCCTTCATTAAGATAATCTGCTCTTCTTTTTCTGAAAGTTGATGCATTTTTTTCATCCTATTGAATTTAAGAGCATGATTATAATGCTGTAATTCCGGAGCTTTTATTAGTTCTTCAAATTTACTATCAGAGATTTTATTCAGCTCCAAATTAAAAAATAAGAGCTTTTGCTGAATTTTCACTTTAAACTCATCAATTTTTGAATAGAAAGCTTTTACATCATCATCAAGGTTATTTGTTCTTAATAATAATTCAGCAAACAATTCAAAATAGAATGTTTTTTCAGATATATTTTCATACTCCTTAAACCATTCTAGAAGTTGTTTTGATGTGAGTGAAGGATCTTCTAACTTACCTTTGACTTTTTGATGAAAACTTTCTGCTAATTTTTCTATCTCTTGGATATCTGTTTCAATTAAGGGATCATTGATACTTTTATAGAAATCACTTAAATCCCATTTAATAATATCTTGTTGCATCATAAGAGAGAAAGTAAGCAAATATTATTTGAATTTTACTAAGATTTATCATTGGATTTGGAATTTTTAGTCTTCGAACTAAAAAATTTTTATTATTAATTTAAAATACAAATAGGTTCATTACTTTTAATATAATTAATGAAGGATAGAAAAATACCATATAATCCCAACCCAACTAATCCCATTGATGAATATGGAGAAGTAAAGCTCAGTGATATTCACAGTTTAGGATTGTTTGCTAAAAAATTCATTCCAAAAGGTACGATATGGTGGCATGCACGCCCACAAGATGTATTAATTATTTCAAAAGATCAATATTTAACTCTCAATTCATCGCATGACACATCTCAAATGAAAGATTTTTTACATAATTTACTCACTTATTCCTATTATGAAAGAGACACCGATTCTCTAATTTTTTGTCTGGATAACTCAAAATTTGTAAATCATTCTTTCAATGCTAATTCCGGTGCTTCCGAAGATGAAAATGGATTTTGTTCTGTAGCGTTAAGAGATATCCAACCAGGAGAAGAAATTACTGAAGACTATTCTAAATATACCTTTTGTAAATGGCTACAAAAATACAGAGACTACTTTGATCCTTGCTGTTGGTGATGCGAGTTTTCTTTTAAATATAATTTTTGCTCATTTCATTACTTCTTTCCTTTATGATTAAGATTTATTTCTTCTGCTTCTTCTTTGTATGATTTAACCGGTTTTAAATAATCAATTGGATTATCGCAAACCCAACATAAATTTTCCAAATCTGTTAAAGCTCGCGCACAATTATCACAATAAATCGCACCACACTCGCAAATATAAGAGTATCTTAATACTTCACCTCTACATACAAGGCAAATTTTCTTCTCTTTATGAATTGCTACTTTTTCTTCAGTTACAAAAGCAGGTAACATGGTCCGATACTTAACAATTTCCTCAATATGTTCGTTTAAATGAGCCAGTTTTATGCGTTCCTCCATCGGTGCTCCCATTTCCTTTAATTTTTCCCATACGTCTGATTGTTTTATTAATTTAGATTGCTCATTTGCGATTTTCTCTGCTAATTCTTTTTGCCCAAACCTCTCTGCTATTTTTTGAGCTTGAGTTAAAAATCTTTTAGCTTTCTTTAAATCAACAATTAATAAAGAAAGTTTCGCTTGTAAAAGATAAGTTTCAGCTAGAATTACATATAGATGCTGACGTTCAGCAAGATTCAATAATTCTTGAATATATGGCTGTATCTCATCTATTATTTCTGGATCATTTGTTATTCGAAGTTCAATTAAAAATAAATCACATAAGTTTATTATCGCATCGTACCGTTGTTCAATCGGTATAGTATTGTCAAAAGCCAATTCTTTGAAAATATCTTCTGATTTGATCCGGTTTCTTGCTCGTAGACTTGATTTTAATATAAGAGCCTGCTCTAAACGATAAAGGTATTTAAAACCTTTAATATCAGGTTTCTTTATAAGTTCACGCAATTGATCAAGGTAAACTTTTGCCTCTTTAACATTGCCTTTTCTTATGTAAATCTCAATTAAGGTTGATAATGGGTAGGCCAAAGCAGGTTCATATTTAACCTTAACAGCTTCTTTAGCATACATTAGTGCTTTATCATATTCTTTTAAATGAAGATATTTGTCAGCAATATTATTAAGACTAGCAGCCATTGATCGTTCATCATTTATATCTTTGGCAAGTTCATAAGACTTTTTATTAAGTTCTAAAGAACGTTGAATTTCACCTTTAAAATAATGAATACTCGCTTTTATCCTTACAAAAAAAGATTCGCTCCTTATAAGGTCTATTGTAAATGATTGTTTAATTATTTTAAGTACATCTTCTGCTTGGTTAATTAAATCTGCACTTTTACTTATATTTCCCATCATCATATTAGCATATGCTTGAATGGTTAAAGCATCAAAAGATGAAAGTAAATCTCCTTGTTTTTGACTTTCTTGAAAAATATCAGCAGCACTTTTAAGGGCATCCAAATAGTTTCCTGACATATATAAACAATTAGCTTTAAGAACTTTGATTGAGAGTAGTTCTTGAGGAGAAAAATCATCTCTTTTTTCTAATTCTAAAACTGTCTGTAGTGCTTCGTTAAACTTGCCTTCTCTGATTAAATGTTCTGCTTGCTTTAATTCCTCTGATTCAGAATGAGACATCTATTTGATAAATTTAACAGTCTTAAACTATTTTGGATCTATTTACTATTATAAGCTAATAGCTATTTTAAATCTAATGCAAAATTCCTAATTTGTTGAGTTATAAACTTAAAACTCTCATAATTAAAAATTATTCACCTTAATTAAAATAAAATTTTAGATTGACTGAAATTTCTTAAAAATCTACTAAGGCTACAATAAATTAAATAAAAAAAGAATAAGAAAAAAAATTAAATAATTAATTATAGGTCCTTCCATCCAAAGGAGTATTTTATTGGATTTGAGACAAAATCTCCGAGGGTTGCTTTCATACCTTTTTTATTAGACATTTTTATTATCCTCCATAAAGTTTTTTTAATATAATAAAAGTTATTTGATTAATCTCGAATGATAGCTCGAGAAACTATATCATCATTTCTTATCTTGATAATTCGAGTCTGATTTATTTTTTTCATTTTTTTTCCTCTTTATTTTCTTAATTTTAATATAGATATGATTCAATATATAGTTTTTATTGCGGAACTTTATGCGAAGTTCGAATATTCAAGAAATAATTTAAATAGTAAAAAAACATATCTATCAATA
>CAYPFJ010000071.1:11358-19753 GCA_964409945.1 uncultured archaeon
GAAGTTCGAATATTCAAGAAATAATTTAAATAGTAAAAAAACATATCTATCAATAAGTAACAAATTTAACTAAGGATCTCATAAGCTATGAGTGTAATTAATTATCCTCCAGAGGAGATATATAAAACTCCAAAACTTGGAAAAAGGAATTTTGAACATATTATTCTCTGGATGTTATCTAATAATGAGGAATGTCAGTGGTCAGATTTCACTGAAAAGCCACTTGAGCTTAGTTTATCTACACTGTCTAAGTATCTGTCACTGTTAAAAGGTAGGGGGTATGTTGATAATTATTCTCGAGGGCATTATAAGATAACTTCGGAAGGTCAAAAGAGATTTCATGAACTCTCTGGAGTTCTTAAGAAGAAGAGGAAATTAAATTATCCCCCCGATGTTATTAAAAGAAGAAGAAATTATGATCATTGGATTCTTTGGATGGTGTATAATAATGATTATTTGAAATGGTCTAATTTTCTTGAAGAGCCACTTTCTATAAATCAATCATCCTTATCAAAAAATATGAATTTGTTATTGGATAAAGGATTTGTAATAAAAGAGAATAAGAGGTATAGAATCACCCAATCAGGTAAATTAGAATATTCGAGAATGTTACAAAACTACGATTTAGATAGACAATCGATTTTAGACGATGAAACCAAACGGATTGAGGAGATTACTAAAAAAACTGTCAACTTTTTTGAGAATTATGGTATTAAAAATGAAGATATTCAATTTAGGTTTCTCAACAATATTTTAAGATTAGATTATACAAGAGTGAAAGTTATGTTAACAGATGAGGAGGAATTTAACAAGATATTACTTTTTCTTTCAATTAACCATCCGGATCAATATCCTAATTATATTTCTATAGACAATTTTTCAAATACTTACGGAATTACGAAGGCAAAATTAGAGTATTATATAGATGAGATTGTTGAAAATCAGATATATCCAATAAAATTTTTCAAATTAGTTATGTCTCCTGATGAATATTATTATTTCCAGGAAAATGAAAAAGTAGAGATTATGCTTCGGACGATTACAGAAGATTATATAACTAAGTTTACCTACTTAAGTAAATTATTTTCAAGATCATTAGATCTGCGTGTTATTATAAATAATATCCTAAATGATATATGTGGATTATTATTTAATGAATCTTTTAAAGAGTCTTTAAATGATTTTTTACGTCAATATATTAATTACTTAGCTTATAAAATTGAAGCGAAAGTTGAATTGAGAGAACGATATGAAAAATTAGAGGGAATAATCTGGCGTGATATGATTGATTTATTTCAATCTCAGAGTTCTGGAGGTTTAAAAAACCAATATAATGAAAAAATTAGAGAGATTGATAAAGATCTTGAGTCTAATCCGGATAATATCGATTTATACAACACTAAAATATCAATTTTGCTCTATTATGCTCAATTTGATGATGCACTGAAATTATTAGACGAGATGTTAGAGATATTCCAAGAAAATGAGATTGACATTAAGATGAAAAAAGCATCAGTTTTTAGAAGAATGCGAGAAATAGAGAGTGGGTTAGATATAATCAATGAACTGCTTGAAAAATTTCCGGAAAATACTGATCTTCTAAATTATAAAGCCTATTGGCTGCAATTTTTAAATAGAAAAGAAGAGGCATTACAATTAATCCAAGATTTAGTTGATAAAGTTCCTGAAAATGGAACATACCACGATACATTTGGAGAAATCCTAATGTATTATGAAGAGTATGAACAGGCAATAGAAAAGTTCTTGAAAGCCGTCGAAGTGGCTAGAAATGAGTGGTATATCAATCAGACTTACATTAAGCTAGGAATTTGTTATAAGATGCTTGAAAATTATGATTTAGCACTTAAAAATCTTAAAAAAGGGAGAGGATTAACAAGAAAAAGCTCCATTGACGATGATACTAAGGAAAAATGGCTAACAATTGTCGATCTTTTTATTAATGAAATAAATGAATTTCTCTAAATTAATTGATAAATGAGTAAGTCTTAACTTTATGATCTTTAATGTATAAACCTTTTTAGAGATAAAGGAAAAAGCGTTAAAATATCTATAAGCGACACGGGAATAGGGTTAACTGAAAAATGAAATTAATAAATTATTTACCAAATTTGGTAAAATTGAAAGATATGGTAAAGGATTGGAATATCTTGATATTCAAGGTTCTGGCCTTGGATTATTCATATCAAAAGAAATTATTGAACTACATAGGGGATATATTAGTGTAAAATCCGCTGGAAGAAATATGGGCACAAAATTTACAATTGAATTACCAATAGAATAAATTTTTCTCTAATTGAATTGAAAGAACCTTCAACTTTTAATAATTATAGAATAAAAGTCGCTTAGTCATTGATTCGTTATACTCTATTCAATATAACAGATTTATTACATAATTTCAACAATTATTGAAAGGATATTGTTTCCAAAATAGAAAAAATTCTTTTAAAATCGAATTTTTATCTCCATGATGATTAAAAAAATTGAGTTACAATATCAAAATATAATAGACCATTTTCCTAACACAGTAAGTATTGAAAATAAAATTACTCACATTAAAATTGAATTAATTAAGGGCATTATTTTAGAAATTGATTATTCTAAATATCCTAAAAAACCAAAAGTTAAGCTTATTAACCAAACAGGGAAAGTCTATAAAAAATTAAGTAATGATATCACTTCTTTACAAAATTGGAAAGTAGATAAGACTAAGTCTATTTTACTTGTTATTAATGAAATTATTTTTATTTTAAAGGATCTTCAATCAAATATAGTTAAAGTAAAAAAGGAGTTATTAATTGGATTTTTAGCGTTATGTCGGGCGCATCATCCAAAAGAATTTGTAGGAATCCTTAAAATGGATAAAAATGTATTTACTGAATTTATATTACCACCAGGTGCAGTTACTTCAAGAAATTCAGGAGTATTCTTTCCAAGTAGAATCCCATTAAATCGAGATTATCAAGGAACTATTCATTCACATCCCTCTGGAAGTTTATCCCCTTCCCTACAAGATTTAAATAGTGTATTTAAAGGAAACAGATTTCATTTTATAGCAGGATTTCCATACAGTTTAAACGATATTAAATGTTTTGATAAAAATGGCACAGAGCTTCAATTTAAATTGATTAACTAATAATCAATTACTTTTTCAAAATTAAAATTACATTTAATTCATAAATTTTAAATTAAATTTGGTATTAGTCTAAAGAGCATCTACTCGTTTTTCTATTAATTTCATTTTTTCAGATATGGTTTTAAAACGATTAGCTTCGATTCTAAAGGACATATCTTTCCAGATTGCGCGGTAATGGTAAAAATATTCTGAAATTTCAAGAGCATCTCCAAAAAGCACTTGATAATTCCTAATAATCTCCATTTTAAGATATAAGGGTAATAATTCAAACACTTTAACATCATACTTTTCATTAAATTCTCCAAGAATATCTTTCCAAATCATGATATTCTTGTTTTTATTTTGATGATGAGTGATAATTGCAATATCAATGTCTGATTTATGAGGAATATAATATTTCGAAAGGAAACTTCCATAAATAACAACTTGATATATTTTCAATTTTGCTAAATCCTTTCTAATCTTATTTAGATAGTTTAAGTCGTTCATTAATTAAAACCTCAATATGTGATACAAATTTTTTCAAAATCTCAACAAAATGGTCTTTTTCTTTAATAATTTGTTTTTCTTCAATTTTATTGTATCTATGAACCAAAGCATTTCGTAGCCCATTTAATCGCCGAAGTTCATCCAAGAGTTCTTTTGAAAATATATTTAGATTCTCTAACTCATCAATATTAGAATAATCATCTTTAACTGTAATGCCTAAATCTTTGCATAACATGGCAACAATATCCATAGCAGCATCAACCGAAACTTGAAGTCGATAAAATAAAGCATCTATAAAAAAGATATTTTCTTCAATATTATTAGGTAAGATGGTAATTTTATCTATTATGAATTCTAATTTTCGACGATATTGATCAATCCGCTTCATGAGCATTACTTTGGAAATATTTGGAAAAGTTTTTGTATCCTATTAAGATAGATATCTCTCATTTTATTTATATAAATATCTAATAAACTAGCTATTCTGCTTTATCTTGAATTAATGAGTAATTGAAATTCTTTTTATTTGCTAGCGTAATTGATGAATTTATATTTTATTAAAAATTCACATTCTTTCTACTAATATTGATAAAATATTATTCCCAAATCCTCCAAAGTTGCATGTGATGCCCGTCTTAGCACCATTAACTTGTCGTTTTTCAGCTTCTCCTCTAAGTTGCCATACTAGTTCGACAACTTGAGCAACCCCAGTAGCTCCCAAGGGGTGTCCTCGTGCTTTTAATCCTCCTGAAGGATTAATTGGAATTTTTCCACCTATTTCTGTTAATCCGTCATGAGCGGCTTTAGCACCTTCCCCTTTTTTAAAAAACCCTATATCTTCTGATTGAACGGCTTCAAGAATCTCAAAAGCGTCGTGTAATTCAGCCACATCTATATCGTCTGGTATTTTTTTAGCCATTTTATATGCTTGAGAAGAAGCTAATCTTAAAGCTTTAAGAGTCGTAAAATCTTCACGTTCATATACTATGTGAGTATCTGTAGCTTGTCCAATACCAGAAATTATAATTGGTGTGTCACAGAAATCCTTAGCTTTATCTGCATTACATAAAACTAAAGCTGCCGCTCCATCTGAAATAGGACAAATATGAAAAAGTCTTAAGGGGTCTGCTATTATTGGATTTGTATTATCGTCCTTAAGAAAATCATGAACATCTTCCCAATTCCCTTTTCCTCTTTGAATGGCACTCTTCATAAAATCTTCGATTGTTCTTTGAAAATGTGCCATTGGGTTTAAAGCTCCATTCTTATGATTTTTAATGACAATATCTGAAATCCAGTCAAGCTCAGCATCATATTTTTCGAGATATGTTCGTGTTAACATACCTCCAAATGAAGGAAGAGAGACTCCATGACGTCTTTCTGCTTGTGGATGTGTCAAAGTAGCTACATTTGAAGTCACATAACCTGGAGTTGTGATATGCGTCATTTTTTCACCACCAACCACCAATACTAAATCACTCATTCCAGAAGCAATTGCTTGAAAACCAACTCTGATTGCTGAACCTCCGCTTGCGGGACCATTTTTAATATGATCAGCAGCAGCAGGTAATAAGCTTAATTTGTCAACAAGGGCACTCGCAATCCCAGATAAATTATTGAAAGCGGAAGGACTCATGGCACCAACATATACAGAATCAAAATCGTTATCATTAGTATTTGAATCTTCGATTGCCTCTAAGGAAGCTTCAGACATTAAATCAAGGAGTCCTTTATCCGGTAATCGTCCAAATTTTGTATGTCCAACTCCAATTATCGCTACTTTTTCCATACATTTTCACCATATTATAATATATTCTTATGTCATTCTGAATAATAAATATTTAAATTAAGTTATAAGTACTAATTGTCTAGCCTAGATCTGAAACAATTAATGTCTTATTCCCTAAATTAATTCTTGAGGATTAAAAAAAAAATTTTGAGATTTATTAATTTCTTCTAAAACTTTTCTCTATCAAATTAGAAATTTCTTCAAAATTAGCTATTTTTGGATGAAGTGTATAATTACGTAGTTTAAGGGTATCGTCAGCTATCGCTTTGATTTTATCTTTAGATACTGCTTTATCTTCTAAACTTATCCATAATCCAATTTTTTTTAAGAATGAATCAATTTCATTACAACAATTTTTAGCAGCTGTTTCATCAGAACTTTTTTCTAAAGCAGGGTTAAATAAACGTCCAACGATAGCGTATTTCTCGATTGCATGTCTCCAGGTCCAACGATTAACTTCGGGATAAAATATCGCGAGTCCCTCACCGTGACTGATACCAGAAGCATGACCCCCCAGAGCCATTGCTATTCCATGAGGGAGTGTAGTTCCTATATTCGAAATGCAGAGACCCCCCAGTGTAGCGGCAAATGAAAGAGCTTCCCTCGCTTCCTTATTGGTACCATCTTTAATAGCAATTGGTAGATATTTGATTACTTTTTTTAATGCCTGCAGAGCGTAGAGATCTATAAATTCTGATGAGTCTTTGTTTATAAAGGTTTCAAATGAATGAGTAAATGCATCAAATCCAGTAGAAGCTGTAATTTGTGGTGGAACTGTCAACGTAAGTTCAGGATCGACAAGTGCAATACCAGGAGTTAGATTCCAACTAGCTATAGCAGATTTAATCTTATCTCTAGCACTTTTTATTACTGCCATATTAGTCACTTCTGCCCCTGTACCGCCTGTAGTTGGTACTGCAATAATAGGAAGAATGTTTTTACTGTTAATTCGCTTTTGACCAATTCTATAATCCCAGATGTCCCCTTCATGCGTAGCACCTACAGCAATAGCTTTTGCGGTGTCAATACTTGAGCCTCCCCCTACTCCTAGGATTACGTCTACTTTATATTCTTGTGCAATCTCAGAACCGTTGTCTACACATTCATCGGTGGGTTCTGGAATAGCACCATCGTAATGAATTACTTCTACTCCCTCTTCTTGGCAGAGCTGGTTCACTTTTGCAAATAATTCTCCCATTGGAGTAAATGGTTTAACGGTAACTAATAAACATCTAGTACCATTTCTTTTTACTATCTTTCCAATCTCATTTATACGCCCCCGACCAAACTGAATCCGAGTTGGATGATAATAATTAAAATTTCTCATAATTCATCAATTTGAGTTTTTTTTGCTAGTTTAATTAATAAGTATCCAGAATTCTACTTAAAATTAAATGTCTTAATTGCACTAATTTCATTTTCTATAAGAATGCTGTTTAGGTAAATTTTATTATTTTATGAGATCTTAAAAATAATTTCTTATAAGATTTATAAAGATAATAAAGATCTTCATGGAGATAATACTAAAAATACATAAAAGACCATATTTATTATTAATTATTTAAGTATTTTTACAAGTTATAATTCAATTAATCTATTATGGTTCTGCCATAAGAACTCAATTTTTTCAATTTTTATAAAATCAAATGAAGTTTAATTAATGAATTTTATTTTGAATTAAAAAGAGAAATCTAAATTGATAATCTCTTATTCAATATTGAGTTCAAATGACTTTAATGTGTGAACCTGATTTATATATCGGCAATCAAATATGAAAGTTAAATTATACCTTCCAAATGGTAATATTGAGATTGTTCCTGTAATATTATACGGACAAACACAACGGGTCGCCCAGTCTGTAGTCAAGATCTCTCTTATTATTAGATTTGTATTAGTAAAAGATAATTCCATTCTGAAATAATTAGGATCCCATAATGGTGGTCCACAGTAACTCAAAAGATTTTGATTAAAGATAACAACCCTATTTATAACGGTAATCTCGATATCATCTGGTACCCCGCGTTCACTGCAATAATCTACTGAAAAATCAACACATATTCTTCCATCACAATTCGATTTAGAAATATGGGTATTAGACCAGATAAAAAAACCAATTGAAGTTCCTATAATTACTGAACTTAAGATAACTGTCGAAATTATTACAATTTGAAGGTTTTTTACTATTTTCACCACATATTTAATAATTATAAGTTTATTTAAATAAGTATTGGTTAAAAATCTTCAATCTTTTAATATTCGAGAAAGAAGGGAGGATTTTCCTAATTGTAAGTGACATTCGCATGCCTTTGATGTCAGGTATTGAATTATCTAAAATTGTCAAAAAGAGATTCCCAAAAATTCCGATTATGTTAATGACGGGATGGGAATTGAATTATTTCTCTGAGGAAGATTTAAATTCCACTATAAAGTTACTCAGTAAGAATATTGGCATTGAAGGGATTCTTGAGGAAATCATACTATTCCTTAATTAACACAGTATTTTTGAAAATATTTTTTGTTTAAAAGAATTCAAATATTCAAACTCTATTATTCTGTTATGATCAAAAAAAATGTAATATAATCTTAATAATCATATATATTTGACACCTAATGACATATATAGATAAAGCCAAATTAAGAACCCTATTTAAATGGTATATGCAAGAAGTAGGAGAAATTTTAGTTTCTGTTCTTGTAGTGGGGCGTGATGGGTTAGTAGTTGACATTTTAACAAGAGATTCTAATAAATTAGAGGAAAAAAAGTTTATTGGGGCATTTAGTTCTTTGGTTGAAGTAGTGCTAAAAAAATTAACTCAAGACTTTGATCTTGGAACCTTTGGTGCGGGAACTTTTGATACAGATAAATATAGATTCATTTTTTGTGAATCCGGATCTGATTATGTTTTAGTTTCTATACTCAATCATACTGCTTTAGTTGATGATGTATTTCCATATACTTATTT
>CAYPFJ010000072.1:0-19270 GCA_964409945.1 uncultured archaeon
AAGATTCTGTATTACGTTACACTTTTTTGTTACTATTAAGAACAATCTGTGAGAAGGAATGCGAACTTTTTCTTCCATATAGTGAAAATTTAGTGAATTCAGAAGATCCCAATGTTAGTGAAGCTGCTTTACAATTATTAATTTATATGGCTGGTGGGGATACTATTATTGAAGATGAATCTCTTATTAAAGCAATATTAATAAAACTATCTGATGAAAAAGATTTTGTGGTCGAAAAAGCTATTCAAACTTTGAAATCAATTGGGGAAAAAGCTCCTAAATTGATGACAAGAATTTTAACAGAATACGCTAAAGAAATTTCTGATATCCCTGATAATGAAGAAATTAAAAATTATATCGATCAAATCTTGAAATCTATTGTTTCTGTTGATAAAATTGAGGAGATTGTGGAGGAGAAAAAAGCACAAAAAGAACTATTAAAAGATGAAGTTGAGGCTTCTGAATCTATAGTCAGTAAGAAAAAGGAAGATTATTTAGGAAAGAAAGAATCAGACATTTTAGATAAAGAATTTGAGTTAAAAAAGAAAGAATTAGAGATTAAGAAAAAAAAATTAAAATTAAAAGAAAAAGAAAGGAATATTGAGGAAAAAGTAATCCAAAAAAAAGAAGAAGTCCTCAAACTTAAAGAAGAAATCTTAGAAAAGAAAAGTGATCTTGGAGAATCAATTGAAGTAAAAATCCCTAAAAAACTTAAGAAAAAGGAAGAAGAAATCATTGATAAAGAAATTCAATTGAAAAAGAAAGGTTTAGAAATCAAGAAAAAAAAGATTGAATTAGAAGAAAAGGAAAAGGAATTAGAGGAAAAAGAGATTTTAGAGAGAGAAAAAGCTTTAAAGATAAAAGAAAAATTATTAAAAAGAGAAAATGAGTTATCTCAAGTTGAATTAGAATTAAAACAAAAATCTATTGAGCAGAAAGAGCAAAAAATTCAAGAAGAAGAAATGAAAAGAGTTGAAGAAGAACTTAAAAAGTCTCTACACAAAGAGGAAAAAACTAAAGAAGATTAATTACTTTCTTTATCTTCTTCAAATTCCATGCTTGATTCAGGTTTATTCTCACTTATAGGAGTAATGTGTAGCCTTCTAACTATTTTTCTTACTTCTTCAATTTTCATACTCTCTGGAGGTAAATTTAGTTGAATTTTTTTAGCTAAATCATAAGCCAGCTCAATATATTTGAGATCTTCTAAGAATTCAATTATTTGGATTTTATAATCAACATCCTCAGATCCTTTGCCGTACTCCATTAGCTTTTCCTTAAGTAAGATATCTATTTTATCTGATCTTTCCGACCGTTTAACTGCCTTTACAAGCATTTTAAAAGAATTCATGATGTTATACATTTCAGATTTAGCATAACTATCTATGTTTTTCAATACATAGAAAATATATATTTCTGCTTTCTCCCACCTTTTAAATTTTAAACTAGTTTCAACCAATTCTAACAATGCTAGTTCATAGAGAAATTTACTCTCAATGTTGGGAACTATCTTTTCAAAAATCCAATCCAGTAAATTTGGTTGATTAAATTTATCAATTATATCAATTAAGAACTTTTCAACAGCAAAATACAATTTTGCATTTTCAGTTTTAGTTGAGGAAAGAAAAGATACTAAAGCATATTTAACACGTCCCATAGCATCCTCTAAATTAAGAGGTGTTTCTGCAAACTTATAAAATGCAGATTCTAAAATAGGAATTAGTTTGTCTTTAGCATTAAAATCGTAAACAAAATATTCTCCCCACGCGGGACTTGAACCCATAGTTTTTTCAACTATTTTTTTCTCGCCCGGAGCTCGTGGAGGTTTTGTTACTTTAGTTTTTCTCGCTTTTAATTCATCAGAAAGCTGTTTAACTTGTTCATCAGATAAAAACTCTAGAATTATTTTATCTTTTTCATTAGGAACAACTAATCTGAAATATACTTCAGCATCTTCTTCAAATAATAAGTCTCTTAAATCTTTTGGGAATGTGATTCCTGTTTTTGTTTTCTTTATAATCTCTTCAAAAAAAACCTGTTGATCATCAGAATTCTGATTTTCTTCCATATGTATATTATTTTAATTATACTTTTAAAATATTTTATTGAGAATTTAAGAATAGGTATTTGACAAGATAGGATTGGATTTATATTAACCAGTAATATTTACTAATTCAATACCTCTGTGTTGGAAATTTCGGTCAATAAAACAAAGAATGGCGTGCCCTCTATGGACATACACAATTGGGACAGGATGAGACTCTGCATTCTCAATGACGCTTCTTTTTACAAATAGTGGGAGAACTTTATTACATACTCTACATTCTACTTGAATTCTTTTAACTAAATCTAAATCAGAAAAATTTTTTATTATCTCTTCTACGTTTTGTTTAAACCCATTAAAAAGACCAATAGAAAAATTACCATATGATAATATTACTTCTACATCATATATTTCGTTAAACTTTAAATCTACATATTCTAATAATGCTTCTAATAATTGATATTGGACTTTTGGATTTGCGCCTACTGTATATATGAGATTATGTTTTCTTATATATACAATTTTCATATTCCCCTTGTCTTTATGAAAGAAAATGTCACTTACAGGATTTTCTTTAACAATATTTAAATCTAAATCGAATCTCCTCATAGAACTTGGTGGTTTCCATTCAAAAAGAGTGAAATCCTCGTTACTAATATTGATAAATTCAAGGAATTCTGCGATATTTTTATATACAGACATTTATTCAATCCAACTTAATTTAAGTTCTTAAACTATGAATTTTATTCCATGCAAATTAAATTTCTTAAGATAGTAAAAATGTTCCTTTAATTAACTAATGAGACTTTTAATATTTATATCTTTCATTTTAATTAAGTATTAGAAAGACAAACAGTGAGAGAGACTTTCATTTATTGATTGGATATCTCCCCGCTGTTTTAGTAGCACGTAAAATTGTTCTAAGATTTTCTAATGGTAAATCACGAGGTATTTCGCATCCAAAAGCAAGCCAATATCCTCCTTCTTGCGCTGCTATTTTAATGTGTTTGACGCAATCTTCATAGACTTGTTGAGGATTGGCAGTAAGAAGTTTATTATAGTTAAGATTTCCCATGATTGTTACATCAGCTCCAATTAATTTTTTTGCCCATTCTAAATCTACTTGATAATCAAATTGTATAACTCCTCCGGAGTTTGTTTCTTTCGCAAAATGTATACATTGTGGAACATAGCCACAACAATGTATAAGTGGAATCATATCCAGTTTTTTTATAGCCTCACAGACTTTTTTCTCCGGCTTTAGACAAAATTCTTCGAAAAATTTTGGAGACATGAAATATGCCGCAGTTTCTCCAATACCAATTATATCTGCACCAGATTCATACATAGCTTGCGCAACCTCAATTTCAAAATCTGCATACCAATCTAATATTTCTTTGAATTCATCAGGATGTTCTAAGACATAAAAGAATTGCATTGGGTCCCCTCCAGCTAATAATGTAACTCCTTGAAAAGGACCCTCAGTCCATCCAATTAAAGGAACCTCAGCGTGTACGATTTTTTTAGTTAACTCTATTGCTTTAATTGACTCTGTTAATCTTCCCGATTTCTTAAGATCAGGTATTTTAAGAGTTTTAAAATCTTTATACATTGAAATATGATTTAGGACGGGTTTTACGATTCTAGGGACATCATCATAGGGAAATTCTATAGTGGCTCCTAGTGCTTCAGCATACATTCCTACATCTGAAGAAAAACAGAGAGCATCCCAACCTAAAGCATTATATGCGGTCATTTGTCCTTCAACAAATTTTTCAGCTTTACTAACATAAACAGAAAAAGGAATTCCTGCAAATTTTGCAGTAAAAGTTTGGGCGAATGGCATAAATGGAACTCTATCTGGCTCTGAATGCTTTACAGAAGTCATTACTCGTTCATATGAACTCATTTCTGATTTAAGATCTTCAGAAAATTTCTTAACATAAATGATTAATTCCTTTACGTCTTTAACGTAAGCATCATAATTCAGTTTCTCTGCTATTACTTTTGAGCTTGCTGGACCACTTAAGATTGTTCGGATTTTATGTCGTACTCCTTGTTTCCATAATTCCATCTCTAACTTTTCTGCATCTTTTATTGATTGCATTAGGTAAATTGCAGAGGCTACTAATTTTGCTTTTGAATTTTTAACTGTTTCGGCAATTTTTTCTGGTGTTATATCTGATCCAGCATCAATAACTTCAAAACCATGAGCCTTCAAATTAGCGGCTACAATATTCGTTCCAATTGTCCACGGACCACCCATAACTCCTAAGACAATTCTTTCTTCGGGCTCTCGCGATTCATCTTGTAATCCTAATGATTGATATCCCGCTTCAAAAGTTCCTGCGGCTTTAATAATATCATCTAGATACATTCCTTCTACTTTATATTTTTCACTTACTTTTATTAATCCTGAAGAAAGTGTATTTATAATCTCTTGATTAGAAAAACCTTGTCTTCTTGCTTTTCTTACTAATCCTCCAATTAATTT
Organism: uncultured archaeon; assembly: GCA_964409945.1. Taxonomy (GTDB): domain Archaea; phylum Asgardarchaeota; class Lokiarchaeia; order Sigyniarchaeales; family SOKP01; genus Loki-b32. Next base: position 4,539 of record CAYPFJ010000072.1, read on the forward strand.
ATAGTCACCTTTAAAAGTGGCATCAGAAATCTGTTCAATTATATTTTCAACCATAACTTTCAACCCATTTTTAAAAATAGTTTTAATATATAAATTATGATCTTCTCAATCTAATTTATCTTCTAATCTTATATAAATCTATAAATAGTTCTTTATTCAATTTACTATTGCGCTAGTAAAATTAGGAATGAATATGCATTACAAAAAGCTAGTATTTATTTAGGTATTACTACAAAGGGAATTCATCTACGAGGGTTCTCAAATTTTTTAAGATATCTGGATTTAGATGAAATTCTAGACCAAATAGCGATTTGTAAATATCTACAATGTAAAGCCAAAACCGCCTCCTTTATCTTCATCAGGAACACTAGGATTTATTTAACACATTTATGAAAAATTACTTTTTAAAAAGAAACCAACTAATTTTTAGTGAGTATCTAGAAAACCTAATTATTCATGGCATAATTATATTGTATTATGAGTTTTGCTTATGTCAATGGTATAAATTTATCTTATGAAGTTACAGGAACTGGCTTTCCAGTAATATTTATTCATGGCTTTGGCTCGAAACAAGAAATTTGGAAACCTCAAATAAGAGAATTAAGTGAAAAATACAAAACAATTACATTTGACCTAAGAGGAACTGGAAAGACTGACAGACCTAATTATCTCTACTCTATGAAAATGTTTGTAGAGGATATAATCAGTTTAATGAATTTTCTTCAAATTCAAAAAACTCACTTAATAGGACGAAGTTTTGGAGGTATGATTGCCCAACATTTCGCTTTGTCTTACCCTGAACGTTTAGATAAATTAATATTAATTGCAACAAATTATGGAAAACCTGATACCGAATGGGTTGAGATCCTGAAAAATAATCGCCTTGAAGAGATTAAATTACTTGAAATAAGTCCTGAACAAGCCTTTTGGAATAAATCGAGATGGGTTTTTCACCAGAAGTTTCGGAAAAAATTGATGGAAAATCCAAAAAAAATATATTTTGATTTATTTTCTGCTGAAGATTTAATAAAAGAAAGCACGATTAATCCTTCAAGGACTCAGGATATCATAAATCAAGCTGAAGCCTTGAAAACACATTATACTTTAAAACAGTTAGAGAAAATTCAAAATAAAACATTAATAATTGCTGGTTCTCATGATAGATTAACTCCTAAATCATGTATGAAAGATATGCATAAAAAATTACCAAATAGTACATTAAAAATTATTGAAAATGCAGGACACTTTTTGACACTCTCAAGGGCTTCTGAAGTTAATAAAATTATTTTAGATTTTTTAGAAATTTAAAGAGGAATGATAAGATTGGATAAAAAAGAGAAAAAAAGAGAACTTTATTCTTTCCAAGAGACTCATAGAATGAAAGAGTACGAGAATTTATCGTTTACCGTGGTTTTAGTTAAACCTGAGCATTCTGGGAATATTGGCTCAGTAGCTCGTGTTATGGAAAATTTCGATTTTGAAAATCTTGTAATTTTTAATCCAATTGAGAGTATAGAAAATATTTTGAGTTATGAAACTCAAGGATTTGCCATGCATGGGAAAAATATCCTTTTTGACGCAAAAATTATTGAAGTAAAGAATCAAGAAGACCATATATCGGAATTTAAACAATTTATGAAAAAATTCGATTATATCATAGCAACTACAGCTCAAGGAAAAAAACACTCAAATATTAGGAGATTAGCAATCTTTCCAGAGGATTTGAATTTACCAGTTTCAGTAAAACCATTAAAAATTGCAATATTATTTGGAAAAGAATCAAGAGGATTGACCAATGAAGAAATTAGTCATGCTGATATACTTTTGCGAATTCCTACAAGTAATAATTACTCCGCATTAAATTTATCTCATGCTTGCGGAATTATTTTATACGAAATATTTAAAAGAATTAATATAGTAACCATCGGACGAGGAACAAATCCCGTTTTAATTGCAGATAAAGATAATCGTTCAATATTACTTAATACAGTAAAAGAAATTATAGATAAATTAAAAATTAGATCTCATAAAAAAGAAAATGTGTCTTTTGCATTTAGAAATATTTTTGGAAGGAGTTTGATGTCGAAAAGAGAATTAAGTCTAATCCTAGGTCTATTCTCTAAAGTAAATACAATATTGGGAGAAAAAAATTTATATGAAAAATAAAAGAAAAAAAGTTTTATTATTAAGGCGTAAAATCTTCTTTTATTGGATTCCTTCTGTTTTTAAATATTAATTTATACAAAATTAGTCCGGTTATTAATAATTGGCCAAATGCTATTATATTAAAAGCCCATATTGGAAAGTTTGTTAAAGCTGAAAATATCATAATATCTCCATTAGTACTACCAACCAAAAACCAGTGAGGTAACCCCATTGAGTTATTTATAACATATAATGGAAAATCTAACAGCCCTATGAATAAAAGTGTTAGAATAAATATGTTTTTTCGATATTTAGGTTTAAAATGTAAAATTACAATAATTATTGATACTATTATCCATTGAAAAATCTCTCCACCGAGAATAACTAAAGGAATCAAATTCGAAGAAACATTTGAAAATCCTACGTACCCTGCATTGAACTCACCACCTAATAAAACAGGAAAAGGGTAAAAAACTTCAATTTCTCCGCTAGCAAGTATGGCAATAATCGCATGACCGCTTTCATGAGCAAAATCACTTAATAAAAGAGCTCCTATAATCAATCCTACTGTTTTCAAGTAATTTTTTATTATTCCCTCTAAATATATCTGAAAAATGGTAATAACTGTGAAACAGCAAAAAAGAATAATAGTAATAATTCCACCAAGTTCAATGCGATCAAATAGTGTAGGCGGCCACCCCTTAGGGTTTAAAATCATAGTATGAGGGTTTAAAAATAAAAGCAACATTGAAATGATCGCTACAATTGGAGTCAGAGAGATTATATATGGTTTAAATGGTTTTAAATCACGAATTTTAATAAATAATATATTTACTATTAATAAAAGAATTAATAGATATAAAAAGGAGGTTTCTAATGTGGAATACGTTTCATAAACCAGTACTGGTAACCATTCACTTGCTTTAGCATGTATCACAGAAATCATATTAATATTTAGAAGTAAAAGAGTAATTCCAAATACTAAAATAACCAGATTACAATACAATACCAAATTTTTCAACTTTTCTTCTTGCATATTTTAAACCTCAATTAATTTCAAATCATAATTATGCTCTTTTTTTTTTTTTTTTTTAAATAACTTGATTTCTTATTGTAAAAGAATACAAAATCTATGTATAAGAAAACAAAACATCAGTCTATAGTTTATATTTACTGAAAAATATATCCTATATTTATGGTATTTTTTTATAATTTCTATGATATATTAATAACATAATGACGATATCTTATGAAGATTTTATAAAAAAGTACCAATTAGATGATTTTTCTAAAGGATTGGAACTTAAAGGACATGAAAAAATAAATTTCTATAATAATCTAAATGAGATTATGAAAATTATTTGTAGAACCTTTGATAAATTAACTACAATTTCCTCCCTTAGAGGGGGTCAAGTATTATTGAGTTTAGCGAAATTGGCAATACATGAATCTGTCATCAACAAAACAGACATTAAAAATTGCCTCAACATCGATAGACTAGAAAAATTAATGCACGCTTTTGATTATTTAGAACAACAAAATTATATTAATATTGAAAGAAAATCCAAAAAATTTCACATTATTAAATTAAATGATAAAGATAATCCCGATTTTAAACTATTTCAAGAAATAATTAAAAGATTTTGGGTTTCTCCTGAAGAAGAGAAAGAAAGAGCTAAAAAATGGGGTGATTCAAAATAGCCTACAATAATAACAATTCAACGGGATTAGATTTTGAAGATGAACAAAAGACCTCAAATTCGTATCATAGAATTAGGTCAGAATATTTTAAGAAACAGTTTAAAAAACTACTATATTTAATTCCTGTTATTATTATTATAATAGTACATTTTACTATAATCTATCCCCTTTATTTAAAATCTGATAATTACATTGGAATTTCTACACTAAAACCTTCTAGATTTAGTTTTACGATAAATTGGATTTTCTTTAGCATTGGAATCTACTTAGTTTTTTATCTTATTAAATTTGCACTTATAAGAATAACTTCTTCTCTAAAAAAATATATAAACAATGAGATTAATAATCTAGGGTTTAATATCCAGGAAAAAAATAGAAGTTGGATTTCTTTTATAATTTTAAATACTATTGCTGTATTATTAATATTCCTTTTAGAACTCAAAATTATATTTTTTAATAATCGCTTTCTAAACACGCTTTTTAAATGCACCTTATTATTTTATTTATTTATGAGCCTTTTGGTTCCTATTATATGGCGTTTTTTTTATGACGGTTTAAGAGTTAGATTGAAGGGTAATTACCAAATTCGTATCACTCCGTATTACAAAATTCGCAAAAGTAAAATTAAAGATTATCCACTTATTGGAATCTATTTAAGCTCGAATCGAATCGCTTCAAAATTTAGCAAAAACAAGAAAATATTATATAATCAAATTAAAAGGACTAGATGGTTAGTAAGAAAGAAAAAATCTCTAATTTTAAAATATAATTTGAGTCCTTTCTTGAAATTTAATGAATTTTCAACCCCTTTAAATTTTCAAAAACAATTTTTAAATATCTTATTAGCTCTTGTAGACTGGGATACAAAATTAACGAAAATTTAGATAAATTAATATAATACATATTATTTGTTTTATCTGAAAAATCTCTTAAACAATAATGAAATCTAAAACATTTGTAAAAATTTCAATGTTTTTTATAGTTTTACTTTTTCTTGTAAACCCTACAAGTTCAATTTTGAGTGAGCAGTGTACTTATAATTCTAAGAAGAATTCTCTACGAACAATTGAAGAGGTTGATAATCTAAAACACTCCAACTATTGGACTCTCCCAAATATATATATAACTAATTGGACAACTACTAATATAACTTATGATTGGTGTAATTATGAAAATGGATACTATATTATTGAAAATCTAACTATAATAGGTGTAAATGGAAAAAATGGAATCCATATTGAAAATACTACTGAGAATTTCATAATTAGAAATTGCAAAATAAATAAAGGTATTTCATTATTGAGAATATGTAATGGACACTTCATCAATAATTCGATTTCATTTGGGCAAGCTTATCTAACTGGTACAGTTATTAAAATTGGTATTTATATGGGCTATTGCTTTAATTCTACGATTAAAAATAATTTTATAAATGGCACAACTGATTGGTTAAGCAGTGCCATTATGATGTATAATTGTGCTAACATTATAGTCAATGAAAATACATTATCCAGTAATGAATATTTTGGAGGTATATATTCCTATGGATTGGATATCCAAGCAAGCGAAAATGTTAGAGTAATTAATAACACAATATATGATAATAAGTTTGGTATACGTGCTGTGCAATCATATCTGTGCAAAATCATTAAAAATAGAATTAGAAATGCAGAATACGGAATAATAGTGGATGGTAATAATCATTCAATTTATAATAATACAATTAATAACTGTAATGTAAATGGGATCTTTCTAGAAGGTTTTAACAATTCAGTATTTAATAATAAAATGGATAATAATGAAATAGGAATAAGGGTACGAGCTAGTTATAATATCATATCGAATAACACCATTCTAAAGAGTGAGTTATATGGAATATACTTAGAAGATAGTAATCATAATCTTATAACAGGTAACTTTATATCATATAAAAGGACTTGTATAAAAGAGGTTAACTGTTATGGGAATTTCATTAAAGATAATATTTGTCATAAAATACCTGGTCCTATAATTGGGTATCATTTATGGATAATTTTATGGATTTTAATCATAACTAATATAATTGTCTTAAAAATCAAATTAAAAAAATCTAAAATTTAATTGAATTATATTATATGAACTTTAATAGTAAGTTATTTTTTAAGAATTATTTTTCTTCATTCTTTTTATTAATGTGTAAATCCCGGCAATAATACCCATTAAGGCAAACGCAATCAATGAAGGCAGAATCAAAACTCCTATCCAACCAGTTATTATATCTCTTTCTCCTGTATCTGTTGATATTGCATTATTTAAAATAAATTGAATAACCGGTTGAAAAAAAACAAACCACACAATATAAGTTCCAATAATGAATACTATAATAAACAGGTTAGATTTGGATATGCTCATATTTTTTCCACCCTCAGTAAATTTACTGAGATTATTTATTTAAGAATTATCTATAATATTAAATAATTATCTGAAATCTAAAATGGTTTTTATTTAAAAAAAGGGAGAAATTATATAAAATATTTTTTTTGCAATTGTACATATTCTTTATAATCCAAGAACTCGTTTTCGACATATCCATAAGCAATTTCAAATAATTGCCTAAACAATTCTTCAGGAAACGCATTTTGTTCAAAAATTGCCTCGTTTACTAGTTCTTCAGTTAGAATTTGCGAATTAATTGATTTATGCCATATCAAAAAACTCATCATCGCCTTTTCCACCTTGGATTTAATTAGATTTTTTATAAATTTTAAACTAATATCTCGCTTTGGATCTATAAAGTAAGGAAAATTCATATCATCTAAGATTCTGATGTAATTTAAAGAATTTGTCATCCTTTCTACACAATAATCTAATGAACTTAATGCAAGCCCAAATTTTTGACAAAATTCTTTCTTAGTTTCATGAGCTGGAAACGCAAATGGATGCCTTGAGATAATGTAATATGCTGCTACAAAAAATTTATATAAATTATGAGGTATTTTTCCATTGTTTCTTAGATATTTATAGACAATTGAAACTGTATCTAATAAAAATTCTTCTTTGATATCAAATTGCTGTAGAAAATCTTGACCATCTTTTATTAAATCAATGGTAATACGTTCTTTGGTGTTAATTACTTCATAATCTGGGGTATAAAGTTCTAACATTTCACACACACGACCGTATAATATTCATATGACATACTAATAGTATATGAATATTATATGATCCTCTTCATTTATAAATCTATGCATCTTCAGTGATGCATTAAATGATCATAAAAGACGAACATTTAAATATGCGAAAAAAAATGTAAATTATAACTAAAAGAATTTTTGTCGAATAATTTAAAATGCCATCTGAATCTTCTAAATCAACTGGTCTACCAAGAACTACCGTAAGTCTAGATCCATTTGATAATGAGGTTATTCAAAAGATGGCTGATGAAATAAATAAATCTAAGTCCGAAATATTACGTAATATTATTAATGAATGGATTATTTCAAATCCGGATACGTTACAAGCGAAATATGGAATTAATTTTAAAGATATTAAACGCGAAATTCAAATAAAGAATGATGAGAGAACAATTGAAGACGATATCAATGAAATCGTTGGATTTTTCAAACGCACAAAAAGCATAGAAATTGACAGATTGGCAGAGAAGCTTGAAATGAGTCCTAAGACATTAACCGATTTACTTGATAAATACGGAGATCAAATTGAAGAGAAAGGTTTAAATTTTAGATTTGAAGGCGATTTGATTATAAAAATTGAATAAATTAAATTAGGATATAAATGAGTACAGAAAATTTAAAACTAAATAAAATGTATTTTAAAAATTCTTATAAGAGAATCTCTGATAAAGACTTTAATATTTCTGAGTTAGTAATTCCTTTTTCTAAGATCTTTAGTTCCCAAAAATCAATTGATGTTTATTCAGGAAAAGAGAAAATTCCATTCAAGGAAAGAGATCCTGAATATAAAATGATTCTAAGGGAAGAGTTTGATAATAACTTAAATTGTGAATTTAAAATTTTTAAACCAGTTGTAAGATTTCCTTCTTTTTAATATCTTGCCTTCATTTTTGATTTTTTTTAAAATAACTGATAACATGATTTTAGGGCAGGAATTTGCTAATTATATGAAATTTTAAAATAGAGATAAGAAATATCTTTACTTTATTTTGAAAAAATCAGATAAAATTTCCATATTCTATCCTTTTCTGTATTAGAGTAATGACAAAATTCTTTAAACTATACATAAAATTTTTAATAAAATGAAATTTCACTTATATTCATAAATTAAATCTAATTAAAAGTGATTTTTATGTCAAATGAAGAAAATAATGTAAAAACACCTTCAGAAATTATATTAAGTGATGAGATAGAATACGAAACTACGACTTCAAGAAGAAATGTATTCTTTTGGGCAATGTATGATCTTGCAAACACAATTTACTCTATGGTTATTGTGAGTTTAATTATTAATCGTTATGTACTGGTGATAGGTCAATTAGAATATGGGATGTCTTATGGCGAAGTTAGTTTTTTTTATGGTGTAGTTAGTTTCATAATGCAAATCGGAGTAGCTATTTGTGTACCTATTTTAGGAGCATTTAGCGACACCGTCGGAAAGAGAAAACCTTTCGTTATAAGTTTAACAGGTATTATTCTCCTCTTTGCGAGTTTGCTTGGATTTTTTCATGATCTAACAACAGTTATAATATTTTACGTAATAGCAAATGTTGCTTATCAATTTAGTTTGACTTTTTATGATGCAATGCTTCCATTTATTGCTAAGAGAGATGACATAGGAAAAGTTGCTGGATTTGGGGTTGCTTGGGGCTACTTGGGTACTATTCTTGCTCTTGCTATAATGTACCCATTAATATACATATTAGGAGATACAGTATCAACTCCGCCTGTATTACCTGGAGATGACCCAGTACAATATGGGTTTGCTGGACACTGGTTTACGTTTTTTATACCAATGGTTCTATTTTTAGTTTGTGCGATTCCATTTCTTTATGTTCGTGAAAAACAAAAAAAAGGTAAGAGACCACCTATAGGGAATTTAATCAAAAATACTTTTAAGCAGATAGGAAGTACATTTAAAGATATTAGAAAACATAAATCAATGTTTATATTTATTATCGGTTATTTCTTTGTCGCTGACATCGCTAATGTTATAGTTCTCTATATGACACCAATAGTCACTGATGGTTTAGTTATTGCAGGTGGAGCAACCTTATTTGCTATCCTTTTTATAATAATTGCTACTATGTCAGCAGTTGCTTTTACTTATTTTGTAGGAAAGTTTGGCGAAAAATATGGGGCAAAAAAAACATTTTATCTTGTAGGCGCTTTGTGGGGAATTGCGTTAAGTATAGGTATAATATTAGTATTCACAACGCAATATATCGATGTTGGTGCAAATCTTCCCTTTATCTTTAGTCTAATCATGGGTATCGTAGCGGGTCCAGCACTAGGAGGAACATGGACAGCACAACGGATTATGGTAATAGAACTCGCCCCCAAAGAAAAATTTGGAGAATTTTTTGGGTTTTCCAAGTTAAGTGGAAAGTTTTCTTCAGCACTAGGACCTTTTATTTGGGGTACTGTCATGTTAACTTACGACGTAATAGGTAAAATAGCATATGGTTGGGCAATGATATCTGTTGGTGTTATAATGGGTCTCGGAATATTGATTATATCCTTTATAAAAAAGGATTAATTAAAAAACTAAATAAAATTTTTCTTATTTTTTTTATAATAATTTTTAAAAGTTCACCATTTATTCTAACGTCTATTGAAGTTCAATGGTTTACACTATAAATTATCAAATTTCATTTGTGGATGTAGGTCAAAGTAAAAAAACTGACTTTATTTATTTTGGAGACGAGAAAATATCTTTTAAAGAAAGACTTCCTGAGTATCAAGAAATTCTTATTTATGAGTTTTTAGCAGATAGAACAATACTCCTTAAAAATTATATGTAAAATTGTATAATTCAATAAGTATAAGATATAATTTTAAACATTGTCTTTACTTAAATCAAAAATTCACCCTCTTTTTATAATTAAATAAAGATATTCCATAAAAGAGAGTGAATTTTAATTGATGGGGGATTCACGTTTAATCGAAAAAAAAGTTGAAAATTTCCTGAAATATGTATTCAAACCAGAAAATTCATTTAATAGGAAAAAACTCCAAAAACGAAAGTTTTTCTTTCTATCTAAACTTGTGGCAGATTTATTTAATAGCAAGAATTCACAAATTTGTTTTAATAATATTTCAAATTTAATAATTTTAATTTTAAATATCTACAATGAAAAATTTCCAGTGGATGATTATTCTAGCAAAGAAGATAATTCCCTTAAAAATTTCAATTCAGAATGTAAACACTTTTTGAAATATGAATTTTTTAATGAATAAGTACAAACCTTAGAGTTATCACTAAATTTGTCGGGACTCTCAATATAAATTAATGAATTTTTACTGGGGTATTAAATAGTAATCAATGTGAGATAAAAATGGGTTTAGAATTAATAGATAGTAAAATTCACTTTAACGATAATGAATTAAAAATCTCTGAAAAATTTCTAGATATTTCAAATCTAGCAATCCCGTTCTCGATCATGTTTAAAAAAAATTCTACACCAGACATCTATTCTGGTGAGGAAGTTATACCCTTTAAAGACAAACTCTCAGAATTTCGACAAATTCTAATAAATGAGTTTATAATAGACTATTAGATTTGACTGCGTTAAAAAAGATAAAGATAATTTCTATCTTAATTCCAGACAAGAAATTCAAATTTTATATATTAATAAATATAAGATATAATCCATATATCTTTAGCATTCAAATAACAGAGAATGATCAATTATGGAAAACTTAGATAAAATATTCGAAAAGGTTCGTGCAAGTTATTTTGGGTTTATAGGGATTGCTATTTTTCTTGTTGGAGCAATACCTGCGATGTTGGTTCATAGTGGTTTCAGTTTATTGACTACATTTATTAGTGATTTGTCCGTACCAGGATGGAATGACTTAGCTATTTTCTTTAGTGTATGTTGGTTTATAACTGGGCTTTTTATGATAATGTTTATCTTAGGTTTTACTAGATATTTACAAGAGAAGGAGGCATCTACAAAAGGAACTTGGATAGCATGTATTTTAGGTGTTATTTCAGCCATAGGTATTTTAATGTTGGCACTATTCAATACAAGGGACTTTGATGCCTTACACGATATCGCGCAATATGTTTTTTTCTTCCCAGGTATTTTATACTTATTTAGTTACGCCTATCTTGAATATAAGCGTTCAGAATTTCCCCTATGGCAAGCATTGATTAATATTATTGTAGCATTTTTCTTCATACTATACTTGGTGCTCTTTATTGTTAATAGAGTGGATGAAACGTTACTTGTAGAAGCTAAAGTTTTAGCTGAGTGGTTATTTCTTTTTTCAAATTTATTCTGGTTTGTAGAAACAGGTGTTTTTATCTTAAAGAAGTAAAAAATTTCAATTTTTTTTTTTATTTTTATTTTTTTTCTTACTACTTTCCTAAACGTAAAATCTTATTTGGAAATAGAAAAATATTTTGACACATTGGGCATGCATTATATTTTAGAAGCCAAGATGAAACACAAGTTGCGTGATACATACTTTCACAATATGAACATTTGATTGTTTTATGCTTATTAGAATCAACAATTTTATGACAGATTGTACATTGAACTTTTTTTATGAATTTCTTGTGATCATTTTTTAATTTTTTGCCGCAAAAATAGCAGAAATTTGTCTTATCATTATCAGAATTAAAAAATTTCTTCCCACAATAAGGACAAAAATTATAAATTCTCCCAGACAAATATTTTTCACCAATTACGATATTCTTATTTCTAAATAATTAAAAATTGAAATAGTAATAAAATGATCTTTAGCCCAATTTTTAAATGAAAAATGAGTATGATTGTTATTTATGCTTCTGAATAAATTCTTTCAATGGAGTCGTATACTCCTCTCTGAATGAGAATATATTATTATGACCAGCATCTTCAATCAAAACTAATTTTTTTTCTACACCATCTGGAATACAATCATAGATTAGTTTTCCCTCATCTACCGGAATAATCCAATCTTGAGTTCCATGAATAATTAATATTGGCTTTTGGAATTTTCTAATTCTAGTATCATTTGAATATTCACTCAATCCATCTGGAGTAATACCTGGACCACTCACTCTGAATAGTCTCGTCATTATATTATACATACTCGCAAATCCACTTTCAAAAATAACACCTTTCAAACTATCTGGGTTATACGAGCCAATTTCTGAAGCACAGACACTACCAAGCGAACGTCCTAAAAGAAATAAAGAGTTTTTTAAGTCCTTTTCAATCATCCATTTATAAAATTCATTGTAAACTGGTAGAGCATCAGAAATTAAACTGCTATAAATTGGTTGACCAGAACTGAAACCATAACCACGAAAGTCAACGACCGCCAAATTTACTCCACAATCAAAAAAAAAATCCAAGAAATATTGGTAATCAGCAGCAATCTCCCCATTTCCATGAAATAATAATATTGTTGGAAAATTAGCATCATTTAAATAGAAAAAACCGCCTATCATAATGTTTTTACTTATATTAAATTTCAATATTTTAATGTTTGGACCTAAATTAGTTGGGACAGGAATTCTTCTGGGATAAAAGACAATATTAGAAACTGTTGGATTATCTATTAATTTTTTCACCATAATAGAAAAACCTCACTTATGTTTTTAAAAATTACTCAAATGCTTAAATTATTTTGTTAATAATTTTTGACAAAATTGAAAATCCTTAAATAGAATTGGTATAATTTGTACATACCGTAAATCCAATTTTTAAAATTTAAAAGAGGTATATATGAACAATGGGAGTTATAATGATAACTACATGGTACCCTAGCCATAAAAGTATGGATATTGGTAAAATGTATTTAAAGCAACCAAGAGAGGTACCATATGTTACAAAATGGCGTGTTTTTAATACTCCAGCTGGGAAGGATGGTATGAAACAATACCATTTAATATACACAGAAAGAGGAAAATTAGAAGAAGCAACTATGGAACTATGGAAATATTTTACTCCATTTGCTTTACAGATAGAAGGATATAATATGACAGTTGAAATGCTAATTGGAGTATCAGATACCTATAAAATGGCAGGAATGAAATGGGAATAAGTTGTTAATTAATTTAAATTCTTTTTTTTTATTTTGAGAGAAAAGTCACTTTCTAATCCTGAGTAACTTCTTCTTAAAAAACATAATAATAAGTATCATTGTGCTAAATAGGATTATTGAAAATGTTATCACATTGAAATCAATATTTGGTTGACCATCAGTACAAACAGTGTATCCCTCAGATATCCAACCATCTATACCTCCCAACATGTTATATATCAAAGTAAAGTTGTGATTATCAACAAGATTCTGGCTTGCTTGAGCACTTCTATATCCAGACTTACAATACACAATTATTTCAGTATTTTTATATGAGTTTAGTTCGCTGATTCTTATATCAATTTCTGAAACAGGTATTAAAATTGCATTACATAAGTGGTTTTCATTATACTCTGATTGTTCTCTGACATCATGTATAACCAAGTTTAGATATTGAATATTGTTGTTTATCATATTATAAGCGGTTTGTACAGAAATATTTGTTACAATCTGAGCTTTGACATTTACTACAGGCATCAAAATAAAGGTCGGTAATAAGAAGAATAAAATAGAGAATAATACAATATTTTTAAGCATTAAATAATTTTAACTCGGTTTTTGAAGTCATATTATTACCATTATTGTTATAATTAGATTATTTTAAAATTAAACTCAGAAAAAAACGTATCCAAGTATTTTAATCTTACTTTAAAAGTAATTTACTTTTCTAATCTGCTTAATAAAATTCTTGTTATAAATTAGATTTTAAAATTAAATACTTTTTATGATAGTAAAATTATAAATTATTATTTTGCTTTTCCTTGACTGGCAACAGCTTCAATTGATTTAGCTATTTCTTCTGCATCCCCAAGATAATAATGTGTAATTGGCTTTAAATTATCATCTAATTCATATATCAATGGAACACCAGTAGGTATATTTAATTCAACTACTTCTTGATCTGGCATATTATCAAGATATTTAACAAGTGCTCTTAAACTATTTCCATGAGCTGAAATCAAGACTTTCTTGCCAGATTTTACGGTTGGGATGATTGTATCATGCCAATAAGGTAAGACTCTTGCAACTGTATCTTTCAAACATTCAGTTAAAGGAAGCTCATCAGCAGTTAAACCTTTATATTTCTCCTCATTTCCAGGATATCGTGGATCGCTTGTTTTAAGGGGAGGGGGTGGCACATCATAACTCCTTCTCCAAATGAGAACTTGTTCTTCACCAACATCTTTTGCCATTTCAGATTTTGAATATCCTTGTAAGGCACCATAATGTCTTTCATTTAATCGCCAAGAACGAAACACTGGAATCCACATTAAGTCCATCTTATCTAAGACAATCCAAAGAGTTCTAATTCCCCTTTTAAGTACCGATGTATATGCTATATCAAAAGTGTATCCTTCTTCTTTCAATAATTTGGCTGCTTCTTTCGCTTCTTGAACCCCTTTTTCTGAAAGATCCACATCTGTCCAACCCGTAAATTTGTTTTCTTTATTCCATGTGCTTTCTCCATGCCTTAAAAGCACGACTTTATACATTTTAATCACATTTTGAACTTGTATTTAATACATTATTTGAATATTTTAAAACTTAATATATAAATTCTTTCTCTAAAAAAGAATTGTGATCCGTAATCAAAAAATGTCACAAAATCTGTAATTTATTGCCATTTATTTA
>CAYPFJ010000073.1:0-18608 GCA_964409945.1 uncultured archaeon
CCTTAGCTTTTGAGATCAATGCTCAAATTGAAAAAAGCTATTACCCAAGACTTCAAAATATTAGTAAAAATAAAAGAGTGTGAAATAAAAATATGGAAACTAAAAGTGTGGAAACCTTAGTGTTTGAGAATCGAGCATGGGAAAAAGCCGAATACCCTCGCCTTCACATGAAAGACCCCGAAAGATTCAAGATCACCGAAATTCAGAACTCTAAACCAATCGAAAAAGAAGTTCATTTAGCAATTGGATACCATCATGGAGACGCAAAAAGATTAGGAGTAGATAAATGGTATTTAGATATTTATTTCCATGAAGGGAGAAATTGCTATGGAAAGATCGAAATCTTCAATTCAATCAAAGAGATTAAGGAGTACATAAAGGAGAAGTATAATAAAATCCCAGTTCTTCCGAAACGCTGGGATTAATACCCTAAATTTAATTTAAATTTTTTTTAAAAAAAGAAAGTGAAATAAAAAAATGAGTGAGAATGAAAGCCAATATCAAGAATTAATCGACAATAACAGAATACTAGTCGATTATATTAGGGAGCATAATTTATCGGATAAGCAGATTAAGCAATTAATAGACGATTCAAACAAGTTTCTTCTAAGAATCCTAACTGACAAAAATCTTTACGATGCAGTTATGCATGAAATGTATCTTTACTTAAGGAATTTATAGGAGGGAAAAAAAATTATGGAAAGAAAATTAGTTAAAAAACCACCAAATTTAGACCAGCTCCCTGATCAATTTATTTATTATGCTTCTCGAACTGATCCCGTTTTTCAAAATCGTTCCATGAAAATGTTTAATTGGACAGAAGGAATTGACACTTTATTTGCTGAAATACCTATCCCTAACGATTTAATTATTTGTGATTCATGTAATAGTCGGATAGAAAATGAAAGAATATCTCTATTAGTCCAACTTGGAGAAGATCCTAATATAAATTATGTCCGTCAAGCCCTCTGTTATCGATGTGATAGTAAATACTTTTCTAATTTTATCCACATTGGAACACCAGATCCAGATCCAAAACCACAAATAGAGGAGATGAATCAAGATGGGTTATGAAGGACGTTGGGATGATAATAAAAACCAGTGTTGTTCTGCTGATACAATCGAGGGAGTGGTTAGCTGTATGTGTGCTATGACATCGGGAAACGGGAATATCTACATATATGAATTTCATGACTCCCACTCCCCCCAATTTCTCAAAATTATTCAAATTACAGATTAATTAAAATAAAAATAAAAGGATGTGAGAACCAAAAATGAAACATAATCAAGAAAATTGCGAAAAATTAGCTAAGGTTATAGTTGATTCATGGGATATGAAAGGCTTAGAACAATTTGCAATTGATAATTTAGCCGAAGATGTTAAAAACCATAAGGTAGAGCTAAAAGGAGGGTAGAGTAAGAATAATGAAGAAAGAAAAATGGATTTATATCCCTGCAAAGAAAATTTTCAAAATTGTGAGAAAGTACAGGAGGCAATTTCGATTTGAAATAATCTGTCCTTACTGCCATAGTATAACTTTTATCCAATTTCAAAACGAGAATGAACGATTAGTTTTAGATTGCTCTTGTGAAATCCCGAAGAATCCCACCCCTAAAACCCTCGAAATCAGATTAATCCCTAAATTCCTTCCTCATGGTTGGATAAGGAGAATAAACCACCAACACGAATGGATATTAGAAGCAAACAAAGATAGCCCTCAACCTTTAGGCATTTACCTCTCCAAATTCGATCGCAATGTTGATTATCGCAAAAAGGATGGGTATCAAGCCACATTAGGAGAGTGTGCGGGTTGGTTTTGCCATATTGCTCCTTTGCGAACAATTTTTAGTGATGCTCTTGGCGATTGCTTTACATTTATGAAGAATTATGCTAACCTAAGCAAAATTAGAGAGATGCTTTCAGAGTATTCTTTCAATCCAAAATATCTTTAACTTATAGTTGGAGGTAATAAAAAATGAAAATTAGACCAAAATTAAGCTCTTTAGGATTGGAATTTCTTTTAACCCTATATGACGATTTAAGAAGTGATCGTTTTGAATCCAAATCTCCCCTTGAAAAGTTCATTCTTTCCCTGATGATCATTCGAGTAAAATTTTTAATTAATATTCAAATCAAAAAAGGAGAACCACACCCCTTTTAGTTGTTATGGTGATCAAAAGAAATTTTTTTTTAAAAACTCACTTCATATATATAGTGTAAAACAATTCACAACTTAAAAAATAAAGGAAAAATATTATTCTTCTGTTAGAGATTCTATTTCTTTTTGCTGATTTAATCTTGAAGTTTTTCTCCGAGAGGATACTATAATTTGAAAATCTAAATCTTTTTTAAAGATATCAGCTCCTCTCGCTATTTCCTTAGCAATATCTTCCATTATAGAATCTTCTTTAATAATAGCTCCGTTAAACATTGGTATTTCTGAATATTTTTCAATCAAATCCTCTGTTATTTCTTTTGGTAAAACATCAGATCTGTCTTTAAATGCCACAGTGATCCTTTCTTCTAATTTTATATAAATTTCCCTCTTACTAAATTGACAATCAACACATTTAGAACTTCGATTTTTAAAAATATTTAATATTATTAACCCCGTGATAAATTTGAAGTTTCTTTTTAAAATATCTTTAATATCTCTATTATCAGGATCATTGATGTATTGTTGAATATGTTCCTCCGCATTAATATATAATTTACAAAAAAATAAACCCCGATGAAAATAAGCGGGAACTATGCAGAATATTCTCGTAAACCAGAAAGGTGTGATTCCTATCGGTGGTTTTTCATGAAAGAAATAATATGCTACTCTCCCATCTCGTTCTGTATGTAGAGTAGATTCTTTTTTTAGCATATTCAAATATGTTGAAGTTGTAGAGCGAGCAATCTCTTTAAAATATCTTTTATATTCTTTCTCTACTTCGCCTGTAGTAAGTTTGTTCTTTCCTTCTAAGTAGTATTGCAAAATTATTCCTAAAATACGGCTTTCGTGAAGACGGCCCGTTTTTATCTGTTGTTCTTCTGCTTCATCTTCTCTGATTTGATATAAATATGCAATTTCCGGAGCATAATCTTGAATAACTTTATCTATAAATTTAAGTTCGGGATCTTCTTCTATCTCTACTAATTTAGTGCTTTCTATTATTAATTTGTCAATTTTAGATTTTTCAGACAATTTAAAAAACTCTTTTAATTAATTATTTTATTTATTTATTAAATCCTGTTCTTAGGTGGGTTTTCATGTATTCTCTTCATCAACAATAATAAGAATTCCATTCTATGTTATTATCTTGTAAAAACTTGATTTTATATTAGCTAAATCTAATTAGATTTTCAATTCATAAATAGAGTTTTAATTCGCACTTGATGTGAATTATGAACTTTAATTGAAGTCTGAAAATTAATTGTATATAACGAGGAGATTAAGCTTTCTAAGATAATAAGAAAATTTGGGATTACCAAAAAATAATTTAATGATTTTTACGTACAAGTTATTAATTTTTTTCCTGAATACAAAGGACTGGATCGGTAAAACCAGGCTGTCCAATTAATTTCTGAGTTCTCTTTGCATTTTAATTTAGGAAACCCATTCTATTATCAAGCAAAGAAAATTCTGCTTAAGCTAGATAAAACTTTTAAGTATGTAATACATACTTACATATATGAGAACTAATATTGTAATTGATGATGATTTAAAGGAGAAGTGGTGGGAGATTAAAAGAGAAGCAGATCATCTCAATATGAAAATTGGGAATTACATTATTTTTTGTCATGATCTCAGAAAAAAAATGGTTAATAAGGATAAGATTCTTAAGATTTTAGAAAATCCGTTATCAGAGGGTTTAAAAGACGTAGATGTAATAAATGCAAGTAAGAGTATGTGGAAATCATGAGAGGAATCGATTCGAACATTCTTGTATATGCATTAAATAAAGATCTTCCTGAACACCTACCTTGTAAGGAACTAATAATTAATATTGTTAATGGGAAAGAGCTCATAGGCATTCCTTCAATAGTATTTATGGAATGTTTTCATGCGTTAGTTAAGGCATTTAAATACAAAGAGGTTGAGGTTAAGAAGCGGTTAGTTGCAATTATTGATTCGATAAATATCAATGTACTAGACGTTTCTACATCTTCAATATTATTTGCATTTGAAATAGCTGAAAAATATAGAACTGGCGGGAGGGATTCCCTAATTGCAGCAAGTTTATTGGAAAATAAGATTCAAGAGATTTATTCTCATGATTCAGATTTTGATAAAATAAAGCTTATAAAACGAATTGATCCAATTTAACTTAAATTATTAGGTAATTTCAACTTATTTTATCTCTCATTAATATTCCCTCCCCTGTGGTGCCCTCTCCTAAAAAGGGCTAATAATAATATTAGGATCCGTTTAAATTTGAGGGAATTAAACCTTTAAAGTGTTTATCAAAGGTAGCTAAAAAATTGCAGTTTAAACGTTTGCAATGAATTAAAATGGAGCTATCCGTAAAAGATAATCTTTTTTCCTTATATTTTTGAAAGACCTTCCAAGAGTTCTTAAAATCGTCATCCGTTTGACTAATAATCTTTATCTTTCTACTCTTCAAAAGGTAATTTCCCAAATTTATTGCAAAATCAGGACGTTTTATTCTTACCAATGCTAACGTCACCAATTCATTAAACACTAATGTAGATGTATATATCTCCCCAAATTCATTTTTTAGAAACCTCCTCATCCAAGATTGTGCAATTTGGAAATTTTTATCATCTTTGTTCTTAATAGCCAATAAAAATCCTGTATCTAAAAAAACAGCCATTTTATTCTTCCCCATTTGACTGATATAAAATTTCATCGACTTTTTCAGATAAATCTTTAATACCTAACTCAAAAACATCGTCCAATCCTTTCCATGCGTGATCATCGATTACTGATTCTAAAACTTCATTTTCTTCAAGACCTTCAGCTATCAGTGCATCCTCAATCAGCTTTGCTACAAGACTCTTCTTGCTTATTTTTTTTCCTCTTAAAGTTAAATGAGAAACCAATCTATCCAACAATTTCAAATGTTTTTTATCAATCCTAATCGTGCTCATAATAATCACATTTTTTGTATCTTTGTATACTAGTATACATAAATTTAAAATATATTACTTTTTTGATTTATTAGCATAAAAGAACCGTTCGAAATGTAGTTTAGAGATTTTTTTTACAAAAAAGTCTGGAGAATAAATATGATAACTAAAGAATGTAAATTTCAAAAAGAAAAAAAAAAGAAAAAAAATTATTCTACTGGTTCTATGACTTCCATTATTATTTATCTTTCAATAGTTCAATTTGTTTAACTCCTTTTTTCTTCAGAATTAACACGATAACACCAATAAATGCAAGAGATGAAACTCCCAATCCAATTAAGATTCCTATTAGAAAATCATAGTCTTTTGGTTTCGATTCTGGAATATTTTTTACGATTGTCACACTATTAAATCCAAGATTTCTAAGAGTATCATTAGCGTAAAACGTAATTTCAATTATCCCATTAGGAGCAGAAGACCATAAAGATTCATCTAATACACCAGATAAACCTGTAAATGTAATATTAGTAATACCACCATCTATAGTATACCATGTAGAATCTAAATTTTCTTCATTAATCACAATACTAAAAGATGGTGCACTCGCTCGATATTCTTGACTCATTGTAGGCGTAAGAATATCGATTTGTGGGCTCAGTATATCTTTAGATATATTAACTTCTGCAAAACCGATATTTCCGGGTTTATCCACTGCATAAAAGATGAGTTTATAATCTCCTGAAGGTAAACCCTCCCAAGCTAACTGATTTATTGTCCCGTTTTCAGAAAAAGTGTAATTAATCATTTCTACACCAAGACTATAAGACATGGTGAATAAATGATCATCTATGATGGTTACACTGAAAGTTGGAGCGTTATAACCGAATAGTTCTTCGTTGCTTGGTGAATGTACTATTATTACTGGAGTTTTATTATCACAAATAGGTAGATAGTCATATATATAAGAACCAACAGGGCTAATAAAGTGAGGAGTCTCTCCAATACCATCATCATTTGAATCAGTACCATTGTAATTGTCCCAATAATTACCTATTACAGAGTTATTCCAAAAATTAGTATTTACTGTATCATCATAAGCATTTTTTGGATTTTTAATGAAAAAATTTTCATAAAAAAGATTATTCACTGTACCCGAAGCAGAATATACTCCGTAAAGCGTATTATTTCTTATTATATTTCCGAAAAAGACATTATCACTACAAGTACTATCTACCAAAATCCCCCTTTCAAAGTTATTATATAACACATTATTTTCTATACTATTGTACGAACAAATTCCGTATAATGTTATTCCATTCTGTGTATTTCCAGATAATTCATTACTTTCGAGTACATTTTCATGACTATTCCATAGATAAATTCCATTGTGAGTATTGTTATTTCCGTAAGTCTTTTGAACTGTAGTATAATTGCTGTCTACTAAGCAAATCGCATTATTACCATTATCTATACCGAAAGTTCCATAAATGACATTGTAATGGCTATTTGAAAAATAAATTCCATTATAATAACTCTTATTTACAACATTATTCTTTAACCAATTATTATTGCTATTCCCAAAATTAATTCCATCATTGTCATTATCTATAGCGATATTTTCATTAATAACATTGTTATGGCTTGCAACTAAATAAATTCCATTATCATCATTTTTATTCATACGATTTTTCTCTAATAAATTATTATTGCTATTATCTAGTTTAATTCCATTTTCTTGGATATTTTCACTAAACTCATTTCCTATTATACGACTGCTATTACAAAACTGTAAAAAAATACCATTTAAATCATTTTCATTCGCATGGTTATTCTCAATTGTATTACAATGGCTATATCTTAACCATATTCCAAAAATATCATTAAACTCAACAGTGTTCCCTGTAATAGCATTATCATCACTCCTATAAACATACATTCCGCTATGGGTATTATTATTAAGAAGATTATTTACAATCTGATTATTTATACAATTTTCATATAGGATAATTCCAAACCGATTTATAGAACAATTATTATTGATAATTTGTGAATTTCTCACGTTTATTAACTTGATTCCCGCATCATAGCCAATATTCCCCGAATTATATACAATACAATTACGAATTATAAAGTAATCAATTGAATTTTCTACAATAATCCCGCTTCCTGTACCTTGTGCATCAATTTTCACATTTTCAATAATATATGGATCTGATAAAGAACCATCTCCTCCTTGTATCCAATTAAAACTATCTGCTGCATCTGACCAATTATTATCTATATGAATATAATCAACTTCCCAAGGGCTTGATTGATTAGGATTTTTCAGATCATTTATAATACTTTCTAGTTTTATTTTATTATTTGGAGCACTTAGATCAATTACATTACTTAGATTGATAGCTGTAATAAGAAATCCAATGACAACGCAAATCTTAATTTTAAATTTTATTTTTTTTTCCAAAATTCTCGCCATTTAAAAAAAAAATTACAATATATAGAAAATATAGGAAATCCTTTAAAAATGCATATAGAAAGATTATTTAAAAAAAACAAAATCTACTCTAATTTTAAATCTAAACAATAAGAATGGATATAAAAGAAAAAGAAAAAAAAATTATTCTATTGATTCAATAACTTGAATTATTTCTGTAGACTGAGTTATTTCTTCTGCTTTTTCTTCGATTATTTCCTCTTCTTCTGATTTTGCCATTATTTCTTTTTCAATAATTTCAAGTTGTCTTATTTTCGTGAAAGTCCAGATAATAAACGGTTGAATTATTCCAAGAATTGCTGCGATTAGAAATAAAAATCTTATTCCTAATAATAATGCTAAAGGTCCTGCAATAAGAGCTCCTATTGGAGCTATCGCCATTGAAATCATATGATCAATTGACATTATTCTACCCATTTTATCTTTTGAAACAACTGTCTGTAAGATTGCTAAGTAGGTGGAAACTGTAATCGGAAAAATCACCCATGCTGGAAATAAAGATATCACCATAATAATAAAATTCCCCGTAGGAGCAAGAATTGCGGGTATTTGACATAGAAAGAATAACGCTCCACCTATAATATTAATTTTAATTTTATGCTTCCAAGTTTTTTTAAGTGTGGTGATTAGCGATCCTATTATGTTTCCAACTTGACTTACAGTCATTATCAATGCAAGCTCTAAAGCCGTACCTCTATGGTTGTCATATATAAAATTGGGTAATAAAACGGTCCATGGTCGCGAAATAAAATTCCATATCATTGCGAAAGCTATCATCGCAAATAATCCGGGAATCATTTTGATTGTCAATAATCCTGTTTTAAAATCTTTAAACATTGACTTTTTTACTGCTTCCTCAGTAGTTTGGGGGATTTGTGGAATTTTTATAATTAATAATGGAACCATAGCAATTAAAAACGTTATAATGTCAATAAGGAAAATCATTTCTGTTTTTGGAATGAACGCCATAAGAGTGGCTGCTATCATTGGCCCTACACTATATATCAGCCCAGAACTCAAAAAATTCATCCCATTAACTCTACTTAGGTTATCTCGTGGAACCATAACAGGGATTAAGGATTGTACTGCTGGGAGTTGAAATGCATATGACGCTGCTCTAAATATATTTATTATGAGAATAAACACAATATTTTGAATATCCAAAAGAAAAAATATGAAAAGTAAAAGCGTTAGCCCTGCTTGCATCGAATCCGATATTGCAATAATTGCTTTTTTATTCCATCGATCTGAAATTACTCCAGAAAATGGCGTAACGAGAATTTGTGGTAGAAACATTAAAAACACTGAAATTGAAAGATAAATAACGTTAGATGCCATGTACCACGTAATAACAAAACCAACTATCATTGAGCCTAACATAGAGAATTGTTGTCCAAGTAAAAAATACATATAATGCCGAAAAGATTTTTTACTAATTACATCTTCCATTTATGTTTACCTTTTTTATTATTTCTCATTTATATTATTTCTAAATCATTTTTTTTATTTTTAGATTAACCAAATGAACTTTTATTGACCTATAAGTTTAAATTTGAACTATTTCTTTTCTAGTATCTTCCTCTTCATAGACAAACGATTTATTGTTAAATGAAGATAATGCACATCCAGGGCAAAAAATAATTTCATTATCAATCAAAATGTACTTACTATTACAATTGGGACATTCTCGTATTGAATCAGATCCTGATAATATAGATCTATTATTCCTGAAATCTATTGTTCTTGCAATTTCAAACAGACACAAAAATGCTATTCGATTTTTGAAAGAAATGCTAGAAAATTATCCGAATAAAAAAGATGAGGACGTTTTTATTCCTTATAATTTTATAATGGTTTATTGTCATTTAACATTGGCAGAATTCGATAAAGCTCTTAAAATCTATGATAAATTACATGAAAATTATCCTGATCATCCCATATCGTATGTAACGAAAGCATTAGTATTGGGGTATAAATTTATTTACCAAATAGATTTGGAGAAGATTAGAATAGACCAAGTTTTAGATGATATTGATCAGGCAATTTTATTAGAGGATATCAACATTAATAAAGCGAACTACTATCATTTTAAGAGTCTTGTTTTAAAACAATCTAAAAAGTATGAAGATGCTCTTGAAGCAATTGACACTGCTATTGAACTTAATCCAAAAGATCTCCAAATACACTACATGAAATATAATATTTTGTATGATTTTGAAAAGATTGATGAAGCATTAGAGCTAGTAGATGAGGGGATAAAACTATTTCCAGAACATCAAACAAAACTTATGACGCATAAAGCTTATCTTTATAAGAAAAAGAACAATTATGACAAGGGTTTAGAAATAGCTAATGAGTTGTGGGAGCAAAATCCGGAAAATTTTGATTTCTTAAATCACAAAGTATATTGGCATTTATATCGCGGGGAAAAGGAAGAAGCAATAGAAGCGGGAAAGTTGTTAACTAAACTTGATCCCAACGATGGTAATTATCACGACTCCTATGGGGAGATTTTAACTGAATTTGGAGAGTATGAAGAAGCTATTAAAGAACTTCAAAATGCATTAGAACTTGATCCTTTGGGATGGTTCACTTATAACACATATCTTCAAATAGCAAAATGTTATAAAGAGATTGGTAAATTTGATTTTGCCAAAGATAGTTTACGAAAAGGAGAAAGGGCGATACATACTTGTTTTTGCGATATCCATATGAGAGAAGAATGGAACGAGAAAAAATTGAAGTTATTGGCTGAGATGGATGAATTAGAAAAAAAGTCATAACTACCCATGAAATTTACTCCAGATTAGAAGCCAAATATGAATAATTCTTTAGAAAGGTAATTTTTATTTTTTGTATCCTACTTTTATCGTCATAGAGACCGACTCATCGAAAGCTTGACCCTCAATCTCACATTTAAAAGGCATTTCTTCTGAAGTAAACAATTCTGTGAAATATCCAAGCCAATAAACACCATATCGCTTATTTTGCCTATGTCTAAAAAGTAGATGATATAAATCTTCACTTTCTTTTTTTACATCAATAGTATGGAAATAATTAGCAACTACCCACATCTTTTGGATTGTATAAATTATCTCTTCTAAGGTAAGACTTTTTAATGGTTTTGAGTCATTATACCACAAAATTAAATCAATTGCTACGTTTTTACGCCAGGGTTTATCAAAACTTTCTTCTGGAGCTTCTGCGGCGGCGATCAATTGATTAAAGGTTGTCTTTCCTATGAGCATCATTTTCATTTCGTCTCTCGCACGAACCCATAAGTCTCTATCAAGATTTTTCTGATCTCCATAGTATTTAAGAGCTTTCTCTATAAAGGAAATTTCTGATTCATCAACATCTTTATATTTTTCAATAATCCCATGCATTTCAGGAGAGATTGAATTAAAATCGTCATAACATTTAACAGCATTTCTTACTAAATCTGAAATTGTTGTTCCTTTTTCTTTATATTTATCAATTAGATTTCTTGTTTCATCACTAACTTTTACATAAATAGGTTTGTCCTTAAGTTCTGCTTCTTTAACATCATCATTTTCAGAGTCATTTGTTTTATTGTTATTTTTAGACATCTGAACCAACTCCTTAATTCTTAACCGATTTTTTATTATATTTCAATTTGAATATATATCTTTATATTAATAAAGTTACATTTTTTTTAATAAAAGTAATACGAGCTTATGAAACAATTCTAGTATATATATAGAATTATATACAGACCGAATACTTAATTATTTGTAATTTTCTATTTATTTATATATATTTATATATATGTCTTAATATTTAAATTTAATGGTTTCCCGCTTTTTCTATGAAGTTTTTATAATGTCATAACATTTAAATATATTGTTATATATAGATATATCAAAGAATGAAAAAAAATAAAAAAAAGATATACAAAAATATAGAGGAGTAAAAAAATTGGCATTTGTTCCATTTACTGTTACGAATAGGCGTAATAGATATCATCGAAGTAGAGCTGGTGGAGCAATAATAGCGGGGCTGATATTTTTCTTAGTATTTGGGCTACTATTTTTGATATTTTTTAATCGCTTTAATGGATTTACAATAATACCAGTATGGCCTATCATTAGTGGATTAGGTGGGTTTTTAATCTTTATTGCAATTATAAGCGTTATTGCATCATCGATGAGTACTCCTTCTAAGAAAGCTGATGAAGAATACATAAAATCGTATCAATATCGACCGCAAGAGCCATCTCAACAATACAATCCTTATAGAATTCAAAAATCAATTCAAAAACAATCTGAAGGACCTATTTATGAAGAGGTTAAACAGAATGTCCCAATTATTTCGGATATAAATTATTGTAGATATTGCGGAGCACAAGCTGATAGAGATGCAAGATTTTGTCATCAGTGCGGAACAAAATTATAGTTTTAAATTTATTAGATTTTTTAAAAATTAAATAAAGTAAGGCTAATGGTAGAAAACGGGAAGTTAACTAAATTATCTATAATTCATTGGAAAAAAAAGCAAAACATATTTATTTTCTTAATTATCTTTTGTGGTATTGTATTTACATTTTTTGGTTCCTCGTATAATTATTTCTATGATATATTATTTAGCATTTGTTTAGGGTTATTTATTGGGGGAATAATAATGTCAATTGTATCAACTTTTCTTGCTGAAATGTCAACTCATGATCTACAAAACATTGATCATCTTGATCACATAGATCATGCAGATTTAGGTCATGTAGATCATATTGATCACATAGATCATGCAGATTTAGGTCATGTAGATCATATTGATCACATAGATCATGCAGATTTAGGTCATGTAGATCATATAGATCATACAGATTTAGGCTATATAGATCATGTAGATCATGTAGATCATCTTGATCACATAGATCATGCAGATCATGTTGATCATGTGGATCATTTTGATGATACAGGAGATTCTAATGTATTTAATGATACAACTCCTGCTCCTTTCATGTTATTGTTCTCAACATCTTTATTAATTTTCGGGATAGCTGGAATATTATTCTATTATCTTTTCGCTATTGAAGTGAAGTTTCTCATATTTTTCGCAACATTAGCAGTAACGTATCTATTTACCAAAATCATTTCTATTACTTGGAAGAAGATAGCAAAATCTAGATTCTACAATATTTCTTCTACTCAAAATTTAATTGGACAAAAAGGAGTCATTGTTTTAGATGTAGATAGAAGAGGTGGAGTTATTAAAATTCATTCTAATAATCCAATGAAATTTGAAAGAATTCATGTAAAACCGATAAATCCTGATTCGTCCTTCGAGAAGGGAGATGAAGTATATATATGCGATATAAAAGATGGATTTTTATTAGTTGATAATAAAGTAAACTCAATTCGATATAGAATGAGGTAAAAATGGTATTAAATAAAAATATTAATCATTATTTAAAATTTACAAAAAAAAATAAAAAAAATATATTAAAATTAAACATTAGGAGGTAAAAAATAAGGAGATGTTGTTTCAAGAAGTATTTCCATGGATTACAGTGTTAGTTGTTATTATAATAATTGTAGCATTCCTATTTTTAATTTTTATGGCAACAAGGTATAGAAAGTTTAAAACAAACCAATTTGTTATTCATCTACGTAATGGTAAGGTAAAACATGCCGGATTGGGAGGAAGTTTATGGTTATTACCCTTAATTGATGAATATCTTGTAATTCCTACAACAAGTATTCAAACAACATTAGAGGCTCACGAACAAGTTG
This sequence comes from uncultured archaeon, assembly GCA_964409945.1. Taxonomy (GTDB): domain Archaea; phylum Asgardarchaeota; class Lokiarchaeia; order Sigyniarchaeales; family SOKP01; genus Loki-b32. The sequence goes on from CAYPFJ010000073.1 coordinate 13,325, forward strand.
TTTCAATGGAATATCAAAACATTTCAATTGTAGGAATGCTAATTTGGAAAGTAATTGATCCTGAAAAAGCGTTTAGTGCCGTCTCGTGGGTTCCTAAAGATGAGAATTATGTAGAAAAGATTCTTAAAAATGCTGCAGAAGCAATTATCCGTACTACCTGCGCTAATATGCCAATTGAAAAAATAATTCGAGAACGTCGAGAAATAATAACGATTGTAAGCAAAGAAATTCACGAATTAACAGCGGATTGGGGAGTTGTAATCGAATCAATTGAAATACGAGAGGTAAATATTCTAGAACCGGAATTAAAGAAGAATATGGAAGCAGTAAAAAAAGCAGTTGAAGCAAGAAAAGCTAGAATAGCTATAGCAGATGCTGAAAGGGAATCCAGATTAAGAGAATTGGATGTTCAAAATGAAGTTGGGATTCAGAATCAACAAGTTGAAAAAGAAATTGAATTGCAAAGGAAGAGTAAAGAAATTGCTATAGCAGAGCAAGAGAGAGAACGTAAGAAAATTGAAGCGGATGGCGATAGACAGAAAAAAATTATTGAAGTTGATGCTGATGCTCAACAAATAAAACGGAAATTAATTGCTCAAGCAGAAGGTGAAGCGGAGAATATCAAACAACAGATGCTTGCTCAAGCTGAAGGTTTTAAGAAACAAGTTGAAGCAATGAGTTCTGCGGATGAGAGATTCTTAGCCGTTCAATTAACCAACATTTTACCGGAAATTTTTAAAAACCTGAGTCCGGACAAGATGTTTATCATGGGAGATGGAAATGAAGCATTCAGTTCACTTTCAAGAGCAATTTTGCCATTCTTACAACTTTTACCAGAATATTCTGATAAAATCAAGGAATTCTTTAATAATGGCGGAGCTAAAAAAATGAAAGAAATTTTAGTCAAGAAATAATTCCAATTTTTTTTTTAATTAATATATAATAGAGGAATTCTAAATGAACATGTAATAGGAGTGCCGTTAAATGTTAGAAGATATTGAAAAATTGTTGATTGAAGGAAATTTCCAGTTTCAAAGTCAAATTAATAAAAATCCGGAAAGGTACTCATTTGATCAAAGAATTCAAAAATATCCTATACTATTTCTTACTTGTATGGACCCTAGAATAGACGTCTATCAGATATTCCAATTTAATCCTGGAGATATATTCATCTTAAGAAATGCTGGAAATATTTACACTAGAGATATGATGAGATCTATTTTAATTGCCATTTACAAATACAAAATTAAATATATTATTATTTTAGGACACTTAGATTGTGGCATGACGAAGATGAATCTAAATGAATTAAGAAAGAAACTCCCAAATAAATTTCTTAACCGTTTATCATTAAATTATTCAGATCTTCTTTCAAAATTACATGATTTTTTTAAACCTTTTGATAATGAAATACGTAATATAATAGAGCAGATAAATGATTTACAAGAACTTAAAGCTTTTTTTCCTGACATAGAAATCACAGGAATGCTATATGATACTCAGACTGGTTGGATTTTTAAAAGTGAGGATTTTAGAGATTTATTAATCAAAGAAAATCATTTTAAAATTTATGAAAGATTAATATTTGAAAAAAATCAAAAACTTACTAAATTCCTAAAATTAAATAATAACAATATAAATGAAGCATCGAAAGAAGTAGTCGATAAAAACCAAGATGATGAATTAAATCTTAAAGAAGAAATTGATTCTCTAAAAACAGAAGAGAGATGTATTATATCTATTAGAGAGGATGAACTTCAAAAATCTGATGATAAAGAAAACATTGGATTTCAAATAAAAATGCCAAAAATTCAAGTTCCAAAAATTAATATCCCTAAATTAAAAATTTATATTCCAAATAGCGCTAAAGTTAAGGATCGTTAAAAAAACTCTCTTTTTTAAAAATTGTAAATATAATAAAAAGAAATTATTAAAAAGCTTATTTTATCCCTTGATCTTTTCACTATAATTTGTCAGGTTAGCCAGAATTCGTTTTAGATAATCTTCAAAAATATCAATATCCTCTTCAGTAAAATCTTTATAATAGAGATCTCTCATTTCATTAGATACTTGAAGAAATTTATCTTGTAGGGCTTTATTTTTTTTCGTTAACTTTATGTTAATGGTACGTTTATCATTAACATCACTTATCCGTTTTATATGGCCTGCTTTTTCAAGATTATCTAACATATAAGATAGTGTTGCTTTACTTAACGAAGTCTTTTTTTTAAGTTCTTGGAAGGAGATGTTATCTTTTTGCCAAAGTGGAAACATTACTCTACCTTGGGCAGCGCTTATTTCACTAACATTAAAATCTTGAAGAATTTTAGCAAAAATCCGTTCTGATAATTTACGGATTTTTGCAATCAAAAATCCTCCTTCCCTTACCTTTTCCATTTATTTTTCCCCTGGTTTAAATTGCACTTGATTTAACCTATAATAAAACCTTGCATTTTTGGGAGATAATCTGAATAAGGCATAATCTGGATCATCCAAACCTTTTGGATAATATTTTGTCCACCAATCTAACCAAATTTTTCGCTTTACATCCATATCTTCAATTATTTCTACTTCTCCTCCAAACATAACTCCTTTAAAGGCTTCTGGATCACAGAAATACACAGAAATTTTAGGATTGTTCTTAATATGGGTAGTTTTAGATGATGATGTATTAGTAGATATATAAATCTCAAATTTATTGTCCAAACCAGCGAAGAACTCAGAAAATTCTGGAAATTGTTCCTTATTTCTTAGGTTAAACATTGCTCTTGTTATAGGATATCCTTCGGAGTCAATGGTTGTTAAATAAGCTGCTTTCGAGGTTTCCATTAATTCTAAACTTAATTTTTTTGCCTCTTTAATTTCCATATATCATACCTCTTAACCAATTTTGATTTTTAATTTATGACTTTTTTCTAATTTCATCTAATCTCTCCTTAGCTGAAGGAGTCTTATCGAAAGTCATCTTTAAATTGTCACAGAAATAATCATTACAATAAGCGCAATTTTCAAATCCTTTCTCCTGACAACAACTCCTTATTGGACATTCACTACACCAACTAAAATGCTTTCCTTCTGAAGTACATCCACTACAATAAATATCCTCGGGTTTAAATGACATTGCTTCACTTGACCATTCTTTTGCGACTTTTTTGATTTCTTCATAATCATCTTTTTGAGTGGCTAGATATGCAGGGCATTCTGAACAATTAATTCCACAATACGCAATAATTTTTTCCATATTTTAATACTTCTATTAATTTATTTATATTATCAATTTTAATTTCAATTAAAAAAAAATTTTATTTTTTAGGTTTATAGCTTGTTCCTACTTCATACGCTTCGGCTAAATAGTCCCCAATTTTATGATATGGTCCATGCGGCATTAAAAATATAAAAGAATCAAATTTCTTAACATCTGGTTCATCATCTTTTACATATTCCTCATTACAATATATTTCAACAATTTCTCCAACAAATAACTCAGTATTCTTGAATTCCATTATATGAATTAACTTGCACTCGATATTTACACCACATTCCTTAATCATTGGAGCTGTTTTTAGATCCCCATAAAATAGTTCGAACTCCTTAGATTTGTCAACTTCTGAACCTGAATGTAGACCACAATAATCTGTCACAACATGCATATCACTAGTCGGAATATTGATACTAAATGTTCTATTTTCCTTGATACCAGGGCTAGTGTAATGTCTTTTTGACATTGCTACACCAATCAATGGTGGGTTATCATGGATCATATTAAACCACACAACCGTTTTGAAGTTTGGTTTACCATTAACGTGAGCACCTATTAGGCCTATTGGAAGAGGCATTAATGGCATCTTCCATCCTGTTTTAACTTTATTTATTTTTTTTCACCTTCATCATATAATTTAGAATGATATATCTCAGTAGAAACTATTTCTTTATATATGTCATTTTTTCGGGAAACTGATTTATTATAATAAATATAGCCATCAATTCCAAAACAAAATGACATTGTTTCCATATTTAATTCCTACATTTTTAATGTTTATTTCGATTGTTCTAAATCGAACGTTCGATATAGAACAATATTATTCTTTCATATTTAAATCTATTGTTTTATATCATATAAAGCGAAATCACAAATCTGTAACTATTAAACCAAAATTATATAAATATTTTTTAATTAATAGAATATCATTAATTTACACATCTCTTTAGTGAAAAACTATGATTGAATACATCTTTCTTGCTTTGTTCTTTATTTTTACTATAATCGAAGTGTTTGGTGAATATAAGGATAATAATAAAATCATCTATATTACTAAACCACTTTTAATGCCTATGCTGATACTATTTTATATTTTTGGAGCAATTGATATATCCTCAATTACTAATGTTGATTGGTTGATTGTAGTCGCATTAATCGGTGGTTGTGCTGGAGATATCTTCTTAATGCTCAAAAATGAAGAGAAATGGTTTTTATTTGGAATGGGAGCGTTTTTAATTAACCAGATTTTCTATATTCTAGCATTCTTCTTCTCCATAACTGATTATTCTGCATTTAATCCTTGGGGTTTGTTTTTACTCGGACCCGCAATCTTAATTTTGATTTTTACAGTACCAAGATTCCTTAACAAAACCGAGGATATGAAAATTCCCGTAATAGTCTATATGGGTGCTATTTTATTAATGCATATAGCAGCTTTAGTGCGACTATCAACAATTCAAGGATTAGGATCAATTCTGATTTATGTAGGTTCTATATCTTTCATTTTTTCAGATTCTTCAATAGCAGTAAATAAATGGGCTGGAGAATTTACCAACGCACGATTTATCATTATGACTACTTATGTAATGGCGCAATTCTACATTACTTTAGGCGCATTATTTCTGGCTTAATTATTAACCAGAAATTTATAGTATCTTAAATCTTCTTTTTTTTTTTTCTTATTGGAATTAAAGTTGGTTTAATAAAATAATAACCTCTTAAAAAATCAAATTAAAATTGTTGGAATTAATAAAAACCTACACATGTAAAAAAATTTTTAATTTAGCAATAATTTAATGTTAGTAGCATAGGATTTAAAAAAAAAGTGCCTCAATAGCTCAGCTGGTAGAGCGTTGCCTTGGTAAGGCAAAGGTCGGGGGATCATAATATGAGAGCATTTAGCTCGAAAAGGATAAGCCCCCTTGAGGCTCCATTTTAATAAAAGCGCCGGTGTGGCTTAGCTGGTTAGAGCGCCAGACTCATAATCCTACTGAAAAAATGGGTCAGACTGGATGTATTCTGGAG
>CAYPFJ010000074.1:0-18219 GCA_964409945.1 uncultured archaeon
CAAGGTCCAAAATCTATAGTTGAATCTATAGCACAAGGTAGAGCAGCAGCAACTTCACTTGCTAGACTTATGGGTAAAGATAAATATCGGATTTTACTGATCCGTGGATCTGTTGATAAAAAACGATGTGCGAAATGTGGATTATGTGAGTTAAATTGCCCATATGATGCCATAAGTCTAACAGCTGAGGGAGCTGAAGTGAATGAGATCTTATGCAGTGGTTGTGGGAGCTGTTTAGCTAACTGTCCTTCAGAAGCCATAACCCTTAGATATTATAGAGAACCTCAATATGAAAAGCAAATAGATGCAATTTTAGAGGAAATATAGAGGGGTGAATTTAATGAATGAAACATCAAATAATGATATAAAAATTTTAGCATTCCTTTGTTGGAAATGAGGTTATGGTGCTGGAGATATGGCTGGAACGATTCGAGCACAATATCCAGCTACATTGAGACCTGTTAGGATCAATTGTTCAGGAAGAGTTACACCATCTTTAATGATGCGTGCAATAGGTAAAGGTGCTGATGGGGTTGCTATTGGAGCTTGATACAAGGGTGAATGTGATTATGAAACTGGAAATTTAATTGCCGAAAGGAATGTCATTTATACAAAAGAAATTTTGAAAACAATTGGACTCTCCCCAGAACGAATTCAAATGTTCCATTGTAGTGCCGCTGAGGGAACGCGATTTCAAAGTGAGGCAACTCGTATTTCAGAAACGATCAAAAATTTAGGCCGCAATCCTTTAAAAGATTCTAATTCTTCTAAGAAAGAGGAGAAGGAATCAAAAAAGAATAAAACCGAATAGAATGACCCTTTCAAGTAAATTATAGTTGAATTGGGACTAACCTAGTGAAGGTTTCGGAATTCAATAGTTTTAACTTTATATATAAATTTTATATCTTTCTTTTAAGTTTTTATTTTAAAAATTATTTTCTAGTTTACTAATAATTTTTATTAAAGTGAGTTTAAGATGGGAAAAGATCCTGAAAAGCAACTAAAGAAAGCGAACCAGCTTTATAAAGCAATGCAATACAAAAGAGCTGCAAAATCATTTAATACCGTTGGAACTAATTTCTTAAATTTAGGGGATTATAAAACTGCTAAAGAATGTTTTTTTAATGCTGCTAAAAGTGCTATTAATGAGGATAAATATTTACGCGGTTTAGAATTTCTAAGGAATGCAGCAAATGCATCTCTTCTTAATAATAATTTCTCTGATGCTTATCAATTCTTCAAGAATGCACTTAATTATATTCCTAGTTTGCATAATCCTTCAGATCGCGATTATCATTTCATTTTATTTTCATGTTTATCTTATTTGTGTTTATTTTTAGAAGGAAAACAAGAAGAAGGTTTGAATTTAGTAAAAAAAAACAAAACCTTTGTAAATGATACGTATTTTAAAGAAAATTCTCTAATCAAGTTAATTAAGAATTTAACAGTCGCTATAAAAGATAAAAATGAGAATTATATAAAAAAAATTGAAAATAATTTTGAAAATTATAAGTTCTATGAAGGCGAAAGTTTTCTAGCAAAAAAAGCCTTGGTTTTAGCAAAAACAATTGTTGCTTTAATAACCAAATCGAGTTTTGATAAGAATGTATATACAACTAATGATATTATAACTTTAACACTAACTATTGATACAACTCCTCTTTTAGATATTTCAAATGATCCTTTTTATAATTATAATATAAATGAATTAAAAATTACTAAAATTAGTATAACCCTATCAGATAATTTTACATCTCATAAAAAACTAGAATTACCAATCATAATAACACCAGGTAAGAGTTCTCAAATAGATTTATTAATAAAACCTCATTTTCAAATGGAAAAACCTTTTATTGGACCAATTCTGTTAAATTCTGAATTAGATGGGAATTTAAAATTCTTTTATGAAATTCCTGAAACGTTCTATCCAAACTTAATATCTCCTCCCCCTACATTGGATATTTCAATAAAAAGATTAAGACCCCCTCTTATTGGTCAATCTTTTCCTTTAGAAATTCTTGTAGAAAATAAAAGTGAGGGTGATGCTCTAGATCTTAATATAGAAGTAGAATTTCCTGAGAATCTCAAAGTGATGAGAGGTACATTAAAAAAACAAATATATTCCCTTAGATCTAATGAAAATATGAAATGGGAAATTAATCTCAAACCACTTGAAGCTGGAGATTATTCTATTAAGGTAAAAACAACTTTTAAGGATCCAGATCAAAATCAAATTGGAGAAATAAAAGATTTCCCTCTTTTAATAAAATTATAAATTCAATTTGTTTTATATATCTCTATCTTAAAATAAAAAGTGAGAAAACTAGATGAAATTAAAAGTTAAAGAAATTAATTTTGAAACCGGAAATGCAAAGGATATTGTTTTAAATATTAGGGATGCTCAAGAATTAGGACAAAAAGCGGGAGAACGCATTATTGTAAAAAATATTAGGTCAAAATCTATTGAAGAAAAATACTGGGTAGCAATAATACAAATAGATTTCTTAGGTTCTATTGTTGAACCTGGAGAGATTGGAGTATTTCTTAATCTTTTAAGAGAGAAAAAAGATTTAAAAAATCAAATGATTGTCTCTGTAAAACCAGCAGATCCACCCGACTCTTTTAGATTTATACAAAAAAAAATAAAAGGACAAAAACTTTCTAGCGAAGAAATAAATAATATTATATCTGATGCGGTTTCTGGATCCCTATCACGGATAGATCTAGCAGCATTCATAACAGGGGTGTCTATTAATGGTATGGACAACGAAGAAATGACGGCTTTAACTCTATCGGAAACTAGGAGTGGAGAGATATTTTATTTCGGAATGGATGTTTACGATAAACATAGCACAAAAACCTATATTTCATAGGTTTTGTTAAAAGGCGGCGTCCCAGGAAATAAAGTATCTCTAATTATCGTTCCGATTGTTGCTGCTGCTGGATTAACTATTCCAAAATCTTCAACAAGAGCCATAACATCCCCATCAGGTACAGCAGATTCAATGGAGGTCTTAGCTCCCATTGCTTTTAATCCAGAAGAGTTAAAAAGTATTATATCTGAAGAAAATGCATGTATAATTTGGGGTGGAGCTCTTGAAACAGCTCCAGCAGATAACATTTTAATAGAAATTGAGCGTCCTTTACACATGGATCCCATAGGTCTTATGATACCTTCTATTCTAACAAAAAAGCTTTCATTAGGAGTTAAAAAGCTTGTTCTTGATATACCCGTAGGTGAAGGCACTAAATTCCCTACAATCGATATGGGAAAAAAGTTTGCTTACTTATTTAAAGAAATTGCTGCAAATCTTGGAATTGAAGTGGAATGTGCCCTCACCTTAGCTCATCAACCTATAGGTCACGCTGTAGGTCCTGCTTTAGAAGCTAAAGAGGCACTTACATTATTACGTGATTATACTTCAGGACCAAACTCTTTAATAGAGAAGTCTACTGATTTAGCGGGTATTCTACTTGAAATGAGCGGAAAAGCTCTAAAAGGTATGGGACAAAGTTTAGCGAAAGATATTTTACGGTCTGGTAAAGCTTATGAAAAAATGAAAAAAATTATCGAAGCACAGGGGGGAGATCCAGAAATAAAACCAGAAGATATTGAGTTAGGACCATATATTAAAGAATTTTTTGCTTCTAAAGATGGATATATAGTTGATGTAAATAATTCAATAATAAATCGAATCGCCAAAACTGCAGGATGTCCTAACTCGAAGACTTCAGGTGTAGAAATTATAAAAAAACAAGGTGCAAAAATAAAAGAGGGAGAATTAGTATTTAGAATCTATTCAAATAATGAATCTAAACTAAGAAAGGCAGAAAAAATTTATAATACTACGGGAGGTCCAATTCGTCTAGGAGGAATGTTGATTGAAAGAGTATAAACCCTTTCGTTTCGTAAAATGCGAGTAGAAACTCCCTACTATTGCTTTAATGGAAAAGAAAAAAAAGGGAAGCGAATATAGGGATTAGGAAGGGAAAAGGATAAAAAGAAAAAAAGGAAAAGGTATTTAGGGTTTGGTAATTTTGCCAATTATCTTATAATCAAAATCAGATTGAATTTCAAAAATATTAAATCTTTAAAAATAATTATATGCCTTTAACACCAAAAGCTATTTATGAGGACTTCGAGAATGGAGATTTAGATAAATCTTTTGCGGTAGAATTATTGATAACATTAATAGATAATTCAGATAATATAGAAACCCGAATAGAAAGCATTAGGTATTTAAATAGAATCTCATTGAACGATGAGGATACTTTTAAATATCTAGAACAATTGATGATTTCTGATTTAAATGAAAATGTTAGAAATTTGACATGTGAAGTCCTAAAAAATCATTACTTAGAAAAAGTTTTAGCTCCAATCTCTTGGATGCTTGATCACGATCAATCACTAATGTGTTTGGTAACGGGAATTTCTGCATTATCTGAAATTAATTCAAAAGATTCTAAAGAAATTCTCATTAATAAGCTAAATAGGCTATACTCTAAAGAAAACAAATATAATTTAAAGGATCTCTTTAAAGAAGTAGAAATTAAGAGTTTAGGATCTCAAGATCTTGCTGAGATCTTATTAAATTATTACATAATCTCTTTTTTAAAAACGAAATATGGGTATATAAATTTTGAATATAATAATATGGGTTTTATCACAAAACTTGATTTATCTAATGTAGACCCACAAGGTATTTCTTTGCCTAATTATCTTAATTCTATATTCTCTCTTAAATTTCTAAGGTTTTTTGACTTACGATTTAATCATTTAATTAAATTGCCAGAAATATCAAATGAATCAACTTCAGTCATATCTATGGATTTAAGTTATAATAGTCTAATCAATCTTACCAAATCTATTGAAATGATAAAATCATTAAAAATCTTAAATTTAAAATCTAATAGGTTAAGATCTCTTCCAGACGCTTTAGGAAATCTAAAATTTCTTCAGATACTAAATCTAAGAAATAATATGTTGAAAAAGATTCCTAATTCAATATCATCTCTTGAATCACTAAAAAGTTTAGATTTACATGGAAACAAATTAACTTCAATTGATTTTAAATTAAGTAGTTCAATTCGGGCGCTGGAATTAGGATGGAATAATTTTGGGAAATTCCCTACTAATATGAAATATCTTACTTTTTTGGAAAAATTAGGTATGAGTGGAAATAAATTAAAGAAAATACCAAAATGGATTTCTTTATTCAATTCATTAAAAATATTAGACTTATATGATAATGATATCATGAGCTTACCCGATTCGATCGGAGACTTAAAATCTTTAAAAATATTAACATTACGAAATAATCACCTTTCTAGCTTACCAGAATCAATTATTTATTTAAAAAATCTTAAGGTACTTAATTTAAGTTGGAATAATTTTACCTCTTTACCTGATTGGATTGGAGAACTTTCATCTTTAGAAGAATTAAATTTATGGGGAAATAAACTTGAAACACTCCCTAAATCAATCAGTTCATTATCAAATCTAAAAATGCTAGATTTAACTTTCAATAGATTTGAACAAATTCCACCATTTTTGAAAGAATTAGAAAGAAGAAATAGACTTACTATAAAACTTTAATTGATAATGAAAAAGAATGAAATAAAATGGGAAAAAAATCTATTATCGATATAGAAATTAATGAAGAAAGATGTACTGGATGTCTAATCTGTGAATTATGGTGCTCTTATACCAATTATAAGACTTTTAATCCTTCACGAGCAAATTTAAAAATTCAAGATAGATATGGTTTAAGACCTAAGATTATTTTCTTAGACACCTGTAAAAAGTGTGGTCAATGTGCTCAACATTGTCTTTATGGTGCACTAAATATTATGGAGGGATCAAACTGATGGAATGGAAGGGATATACTGGTAAAATACTCAATGTTGATTTAACAGATAATAAAATTACTGTTTCTAAAGAGTCTGAAAAAGATATAAAGCAATTTATTGGTGGTTTCGGGATGAATTGTAAACTTGGTGCTGATTTAACTAAACCTAAGATTAAGCCCCTATCAATTGAAAATCCAGTTATAATAGGTACAGGACCCATGGTTGGAACAATCACCCCAGGAGCATCGCGAACGGTTGGCTTTACTAAATTTCCCGCTACTGGAGCAATAGCTAACTCGTGCGGTAGTATGAGCTTTGGATTTCATCTTAAACAATCAGGTTTTGATCATATAATAATCACGGGAAAGGCTGAAAAACCTACTTATTTATTAATTATTAATGATGACATTGATCTTTGTAATGCTAAAAATTTATGGAATAAGGATATAATAGAAACAACCAATACTTTATGGAAAAATCATAGTTCATGTGGAGTTATAGCAATAGGTCAAGCAGGCGAAAATTTAGTAAAATCATCACTAACTTTAATAGACAAAACTTCAACATTTGGACGAGGTGGTCTTGGTGCAGTAATGGGATCAAAAAATTTAAAAGCAATAGTCTCTCAAGGAACAAAAGGTATTATAATTGCATATCCAAAGGAATTTAATAAGCTCTATAATAAACTAATTGAACGAATTCGCAGTTATCCTCAAAGAAAGTCATGGATTGATTTAGGAATGCTAAGAAGCTTGCCTGTTGGAATGCTATTAAATGCGCGGGGTAATAAGAAAAAAGCACGACAATGTGGTGAGCGAGAATATCTTAAAAAGATGAAAAAACGCCGAATTGCATGTCCATCATGCCCCATGGCGGATAAGGATATCCTTGAAATTAAAGAGGGAGAATTTAAAGGATTAATAAATTATACTTCATCTGTTATTAATCCACTTCTTACATTCATACTGGAAGGCCTGGAAAATTCTGGTCAATGTATTAAAATGTTTGACATTATAAACAGATATGGGTTAGATTCCCTTACTATTACAGCTCTTTTTGAATTTTTAGATAGATTATATAAAAAAGGAATCCTCTCTAAAAAGAATACAGGTTTTAATTGGAATAATGATTTCAAAACATTTATTAAATTGCTTGAGATGATTGTTTTTAGGCGGGGATTCGGAAACCTTTTAGCGGATGGGTGGAAGAAAATAGCTACAAGTTTCGAGAATGTTAAAGACAAAATGCTAACAATAAAGAATCTCGATGTAATTTTTGAACCTCGATTATTACGCTTGGGAACTATGGAATTTGAACAAGTAGTAAATCCTAAGGGTGCTCATGTTGCCTCAGGTGGCTCACCAACCTATGTTGGTGCTGCTAGCTCTTTAGAGAAATTTAAAACTCATTTTAAAAGAATGGGGGTCCCAGACACGGCTATAAAAAGAGTTTTTTCACCTCCATTGAAAGCAATGGGAGTAAATGTGGGTAGGCTTACTCGATATTCTGAAGATTGGTATACGGTTTTAAGTTCTTTAGGGCTCTGTGCAAGAGCTCAAATGAATCGCTTTTGGAGTCTTGAATCTGCTACTACTTTTTATAATGCCGTTACTGGTATTGAACTACGTTCCGAAGATCTGAGAAAAGCGGCTGAACGTTCTTGGAACCTACTTAAATTATTAAATGCTAAAGAAGGATTTTCCAGAAAGGAAGATAAATTTCCAGATGAATGGTTCAAATCATTAAATTATGGAGATATAGAGCTTAAATTTCAAGATTTCTTTGGTGAAACTATAATATCTCAAGAAATTGCTGTACAATTACTTGATGATTATTATGATGAAAGAGAATGGGATAATATTACTGGAAACCCTACAAAAGCGAAAATTATGGAATTAGGTTTAGAAAAATATTTATAAAGTATTATAGAATTTTTATAGAAATATCAATGTATGAATCATCTTGAGTTTTTGAAATATAAATTTTTTCAACGTTGCATATAACTTTTTTATTAAGATTGGCTAAGTATATTCCTTCAGTAATACCACATGCAATATAAAAGAAATAAATGAAATCCTCATTATCTTTGAGATATTCAGAATTACTTAATCGAAATACAACTTTATTTAGGTTAAGTTCCTGTATTGAAATATTAAGATCATCCTGAAAAAAATCATATGAGTTATAAAATTTTTCAAATAATTTTAACTGAGCAATTGAATCTTCAACTTTTCTTGCTTTCTTGAACTCTTCAATATACACATCACCAATTGGAAATTGAAATTTCTTTACAATTAGATGGCCAATTTCTTTAAAATCTATCTCTCTATTTGGAAATTTATCTTTTAAACTTGATAATAAGGCTTGAAGAAAGGAAGTGACTAATTTTTTACTCAAATATTCTCTTCTTTTACTAAAGTATAAATGTGCTGAGCCAATTTCTTTCTTAGATACGAAACCTTCACTTTCTAATGTTCTCAAATGAGTTGAGACCGTATTGCGATGAGCTCCGGTTTTATCAGACAAATCTGTTATTGTCAATCCAGATGGAAAATCGTCTAAAGACTCTAATATTTTAGATTTGTAATCAATTTTTTTAGTTGAATCCATCATAAAATTTCAATTTGTTTACATGCTCTGATCAATTGTTGTGTATTGCACAATATTTATATATTGGTTTTAACCCAAATATAAATTAACACACAAACTAACAAAAAAAGTATTAAAGGTTAAATAATGAAGGATACTCGCATTTTATTAACTACTCCAACTTATCCATATCCAACACTTCCTGCAAATGATTCTTTAACAGATGCCACTGGACAACGTTTTACTCATGGAGACGACATCTTTACAATAATTTCTCATACTCATTGTTTTGGAAATCATATTTTGGCACAAAATATTAATGAACCCTCTATATTACTTGAATATCCTAGATGGGAGCATTTTACTCAGGAAGTAGATAAGGGTTATGATTACATTGGAATAAGTTGTTTTCCAGTACACTTGGATAATGTATTAAAGATGTGTGATTATGTTCGAAAAAATAGTCCTGAAACAAAGATTATGATTGGCTCATATGGGGCACAAGCGTTTAAAGCAAAATATGATGAAGAAACTCAAAAGAAATATGTGGATTACGCAGTAAAAGGAGAAGGTGTAAAATTTCTACGTGAATTACTTGGTGAAGATACAAATCGTCCTATTGTACAAAAATTAATGCCAAAATGTGGTGGGTCTCTTTGGTTCATAGATAAATATCCCAGAGGAACTATTGGTTTCCTGGTATCGGGTTTAGGATGTCCTGGAGCATGTGATTTTTGTTCAACAACCGAGATGTTCGGTTATAAAAGGATACAATTACTCTCACCAGAGGAATTAGTAAAACATATGCATCAATATCATAAATATTTTCCAGATGTAAGTCAGATATTTGTAATTGAAGAAGACCACTTTCGTCATCCTGAATATCTAATAAAAACTAAGCAGTATTGGGAAAGTAATCCTAAAGTCGTGGAATCTCTTGATTGGTTTGCATTTGGCTCAGTAGATCATATTTGGAATTTTGCTGATAAATATGGATGGGATGCTGTAGCAGAAATTGGAATTGGTGCAATTTTTATAGGAGTAGAATCTAAATTCGCTGGAGAACATGGTTATACTAAAGTGAAAGAAGCAGATTCGCGAGAAGTTTTTAATAAACTTCATAATATGGGAATTCGTACTATTGGTGCTTGGATCTGTGGATGGGATTTTCATGATCATTCTAATATATATGAAGATCTCAATTATTTTGTTGCATGTTATCCAACATATGAGCAATTAACCCGTTTATCTCCTTTCCCTGGTACGGCATTGTATAACAAAATAAAAAAAAGTGGGCGTTTAAGGGATGTTCCATGGGAAGATGTGCATTTTTGGAGTGGTTCTCAAGAGAATGTTGCTCTAGAAATACATGAAACCCTAAATTTAACCGAGTATGGGTATGATCTGATTTATAAAACTTGGGGGCCTTCAATTCTTAGGAAGCTCGATGTTTTACTCAGAGGGTATGAATATTGCTTGAATTCTGATAATCCGATAATGCGAGATCATAAATCTAAATTCTTTAAACAACAAGCCGCAGTATTACAGAGCATGTGTGGTGCGATGGATCGTTTTGCACCCAATGGAGTTGTAAGACGCAGAGTGAATAAAATAGATCAAAAATACCGTGAATTAATTGGCGAACCCACGGCTATCCAAAGAGTTTTATCACGTAGTATGGAAAAAAGAGCAAAAAAATTCAAGATTCAAAACTTCCTAGATCCAATAAATCGATATCCTAAACAAGAACCAGCAAAACGATACCTATATATTAAAAATAAAAAATTAACAGAAGGTGATATTCCTTATAAAACTGAATTGCTATCAAAACGTTCATTTGATCTAAGATGGAACAAATTTAAATTCAAACAACGCTCTATCCTTCTGAGTTTTCTGTCTAAATTAAAGTCCAGTAAAAGTGACAGTGGATTAGATAAACACATTATAAAGGGTTTAAAAAAGCAGACTATCGCATCTGCATTTTAGATTTTTTAGAGAATACAAACCTTTATGGGTATACAAATGGATTCAGAACTAAAGATAACAGAATCACCAGGGGATACACCAATTAAAAAAATACCTAAAGATTATTTCCCTGAAGGATGCGGGTTCTGGTTTACACTATCAGACGGATTAGATAGTAAAAAAAAAATGTTTTTTAGAGATAGTACACACGGTAATGGAATTCCAGAAAGCACTATTGTCTTTATTCATGGTAACCCAGAAAATTCGTATACATATAGGAAAGTCATAAAAAATGTTATCGATTACGCGAAAAAGCCATTTAGGATCGTTACAATGGATCATATTGGGTTTGGTTTATCAGATCAAGCCACTTATGAAATGGTATGCATGGATCATGCCAATAATTTATTACAACTCGTAAAATTCTTAGATTTGAGGAATGTAACTCTTATTGTGCATGATTGGGGCGGACCTATAGGTATTGGTGCTTTCTTGAAAGATCCCAAACGAGTCTCTAATCTTATGATATTGAATAGTACTGTTTTTCCAATGCCGCAAACTGGAATAACCTATCAAAACTTTCCTGGTTCATTGGTAAATTGGGCTAGTGGACCAAGAATAATTCCTAACAGCTTATGGGGTGCTTTTGCCGCTTTTTCAATTTTTTGTAAGCCGATGAATCAAACAAAATTATTTATAAAAATGATTTTTTCAATTGTAGCAAAAGAGTTAGGCATCTATAGGAAAAATGAGAAAATTGCTCAAAAGATTTTTAGAAAACAGTTTAAATCGAAATTAAATACACTGAGCTCAAAACGTTTGGTACGTCAAACACCTGTATGGGGATTTGGAAACACATATATTGAACCTCAACTTGGAAGACGAGAAACTTCATCTTTTTATCACTTCATTCAGGAGAATATAAGTGATCTTTGGGGGCTTAATGGTCAAAAAATTGGTGTTAGAGCAATCTGTGGCTTTTGGGATCCTTCAGCCAAATCTGAAGTAATTGAGCAATGGATAACAAATCTACCTCAGCTTAAGGGATATGTTAAAATTTTTAAAGATATAGGTCATTTTATTGAAGAAATTAAACCAAAAGAAATTGCTAATGAAATTATTAATGTTGCTGGATTAGTTTAAATTTTTAATTAAATTTGTACATTTATATTAAGATTGTCACAGAATTATTGTTAAATTTTCATGAAAATATCTCCTAATCTAATTTATCAAGAGTTTAAAGAGGGGAATTTAGAAAAACAATCTGCCATAAATCAATTATTTACTTTAATCAATAATTCAGATGATGCTGAATTAAGAGCAGAAAGTATTGAAATATTAATAAAAATTGGTTCAAATAATGAACAAACTTTTGAATTATTTGAGAATCTTTTAATATCCGATTCACACGAAAAAGTTAGAAACACCGCAATAAAAGCTATTAAAAATAGTTTCATCGAAAAAGCATTTACCCCAATGAAATGGGCTCTTCAACATGAAACATCAATAATCTGTCTCATTTCCATAATCTCCACTTTAGGTGGAATACAAAGCGAAAAAGCTAAATCTTTTTTAATTGATAAATTAAAAAATATTGATATTTTTGAGTTTAATGAAAGTCTTCAAAATCTATTCAAGAGTGGAAAAATCAATAATTTCAAAAATGAGAGCCTTTCAGACATATTAAATAATTATTGTGTTATAAAACATTTCAAGAAGGAATTTAAAGATATAGATTACATAGTAAAGGATGGCTTAGTCATATCATTAGATTTATCAGGGATTAGTACTCATGTATTTGGATGGAAAATTTTAAGGAAGTTACCTGAATTTATTGGAGTTCTAAAGTACCTTAAAAAGTTGGACTTAAAAATTAATAGAATAGCGAAATTACCTAAAACGATCGTTAATCTTGATCATCTTAGATATTTAGATCTAAGCAATAATAATCTCAAGAAATTAACAGAATCTATTTGCCTTTTAAGTTCATTAGAGTTCTTAAATCTAAGATATAATAAGATAACCGAGATACATAGTTCTATTGGTAAATTAAAAAACCTTAAGACTTTAGATTTAAGACATAACAGCCTGAAAACTCTACCTAATGAAATTTATGGTTTATTATCGTTAGAAATCCTAGATTTACATGGAAATCAGTTAAATAGTTTACCTATGTCAATAGAAGGGCTAAAATCTCTAAAAAAATTGGAACTTGGATTAAATAATGTTGAAGAACTTCCTGAGGAGATAATAAATCTTCAATCTCTAAAGAAATTGGGTTTGGGGGGTAATAAAATATCACTCAATTTTTCTCTTTTAAGTAATTTAACCTCACTTACTGATTTAGATCTATATGATAATAATCTTAGGTTACTTCCCAATGAAATTGGATTATTAAAGACCTTAGATACCTTAATTTTAAGGAATAATAAACTTACAGACTTGCCCGAATCACTTAAAAATTTGAAATCTCTTCAAAAACTAGATTTAAGTTGGAATAATCTTATAACACTCCCTGAATGGTTTGGTTCTTTAACTTCGTTAAAAGAATTAAATCTTTGGGGAAATAATTTAAAATCCCTTCCTTCTTCAATGGCTAACCTCGAATCGCTAAAAATTCTTAATTTGAACTTTAATAAATATATCAGAAAAATTCCAGATTCCCTAAAAGTCTTGCAAAATAAAGGATTAAAAATTTATAAATAATTATACTCTTATTGAGTTTCATATAATTCTAAAATCTCATTTACAGTTGTTATATCTTTTGGACCTTTTTCAGGACGTAACCTTAAAAAAACGGGAAACCTCATAGAATAGCCTAATGTAGCAAATTTATCACTCATTGTAATCTCATCCCCTGTAATCTCAATTATTACCTCTGGTTTTAACCAAATGTCTGGCTTATCTTCACATATGACATTCTTTGGTTTTTTAACAACCTTAAATTGTTCCATATCTCTAGTTAAAGATTCAGATAACTCATCAGTTAATCCAGAAAAGAATCGAGTAAAAGCTATATAATTATCATTCTCAGGGTCATAAACCGCACCAATATATGTTCCATACACTCCTGTTCTTCGACCCTTCCCATAAAAAGCACCAATTAACACCACATCAATAGTATCTTTTAGTTTTCCTCCTTCCAAACTTTTTAACTTAAGCCATTTATAACCACGATTTCCTGCCTGATAAATTGAATCATCCTTAATTGATTTTGCCATAATACCTTCCGTTCCTTCCGCTCTAGCTTTTTTGAAGAATTCGAGTAATTCTTCAGTGGAATTTATTAATATTGATTCAACTAATCGTAATTCTTCTCTTTCTTTGACTATTTTTTCAAGTTTTTTCCTTCGTTCTGGAAGAGGCTTATCAATGTATGATTTATCACCGAATTTTAAGAGATCAAATACAAATAAACTTACTGGAACTTCTTTAGCAATATTCTCAATATCATGCTTTCTCCTTCTTTGGCTTAAAACCTGAAAAGGAAGCATCTTTTCGTAAACTGGATCCATTGCAACAACTTCTCCTTCGAATATTACATTTTCAGTTTTTATATTTTCTCTGATAATTTGACAAACATCAGGATACTGATCCGATATATCTAAAAGACGTCGTGAAAAAAGTATCACATTATTGCCAAACTTATGAATTTGAAGTCTCTCTCCATCTAATTTGTATTCAGCTACGAAAGGAGAGCCTAATCTATTAATGAATTCGGTATAAACTTCTCGTGACGCTAACATACTAAGAATAGGTGTTCCATATTTTATATCAATTTTTTTTACTTCTTCTAAATCTTTTTCTGCTAATAATTTGGCAATTTCACCTAGATCGGGATACAAAGTATAAGCTCTTTCAATAAAATCTTTATTTTCTTTTTGACTTGTAAAAGCTAGAGCTAATCCCTCTATTATTGTTGGAGATTGAACACCGACTCTCAATGTTGATGTTATAATTCGCAATAAATATTTTGTTTCTAATGGAGAACATTTACTCATTAGACCTCTTAATATCCCTAGTTTAGTATCTTGTGACCCAGCTCCTTCAGATAATGCTATTTTTTTTAACTCAGAGTATAATTCCGAAATATTTATAGAAATTTCTGAACTATAATTTTCCTTATTATAATCAAATAATGATTTTTGTTTCTTTTTTTTCGATAATATTAATTCTGCAGCTGCACCAATATCCCCTTTTTTTACTAACACCTCCTTGATTTTTTTAGTATCAACTCCAGAATGTACAGATAATGCGT
This sequence comes from uncultured archaeon, assembly GCA_964409945.1. Taxonomy (GTDB): domain Archaea; phylum Asgardarchaeota; class Lokiarchaeia; order Sigyniarchaeales; family SOKP01; genus Loki-b32. The sequence continues at coordinate 14,663 of CAYPFJ010000074.1, forward strand.
CGATTATCATTTTTTCAGCTAAGCCCATTTTGGGGAATTGTTTAATATTTGGGGTCAATTGACCTTGCAATAGATAAATAATTTTGTCTAAATCTTCAAAATCTTTTCTTTCTTTAATTTCTTTAAAGAATTCTGATAATAAGTTAATCATTTCAAGTCTTTTAGAAGTACTTTCAAGTTCTGAAAATAATTGAGATAATTTATTGAATTTCATAGTTAATCGCAAGAAATTTTTTAAATTAAGATAAACATCTCTATTAGAATTTAATAAATAATAAAAAAGAATAAAATAAAAAAGTTATAATAGTTTTGAGAGTTCGATAAATTTCTTTTGAATTGCGGTTTTTATTTTTGCATCAGTTGATCCAAAGCTATTTGCCGTAAAATTCAATTTTGAGCCTTCTTTAATTGAAAATTGACATATTGGCCCATCCATTTGCTCAACGGCAAAACTCCCATCTGGTTTTTTAGAAATCCATATATCATCATAATGTTCTAAAATTGCAGAAAACACAAATGAAATTTTAGCATCAGTTAAAAGGCTTATTGTTGAAACGTTTATTGCTGGAGCTGGTTTTGACTCTGGTTTAATTGAAGGCATTGATTCAGGCGCTTCATATTCAGAAGCTACTTCTCGAGGTTTTGCGGGTGTAACTGGTTGTATGGGTGTAACTGGTTGTATGGGTGTAACTGGTTGTATGGGTATAACTGGCTTTGATATTGAAGGTGTTGGTGAGGGTTTCGCTTCTACTGTTGGTTCTGGTTTAGTAACGAAAGCAGGTTTTACTGCATCAGCTTGAAAGGTAACAATATAATTATCTAACTCTGTAAACTTTCTATCTAATATAGCTTGAAGTTCTTCATTCATTTTGGTATCTTCTGGAACTTTTCCTATTTTTCGGTCATCAATCTCTTTTATACTTTTAATATCCCGTCCTATTATACTTTTACCTACTGTATATCCATGTCCCTTTAGAGATTCGGCCTGTCTAAGAGCTGTTCTTCGAGCAACTAATCCTTGCTTAACACCATGCCATAAAAATACTGATTCGCTACTCTCATCTAAAATAATAATAGAAGTTTCTGGCAAGAAGTTGTCTCTACCCCATTTTATTGGGACAATTTCCCCTCCTGGACGAGCATCAAACATAAGTCCAAAGCTATGACTACTCATTGTATGACATCCCTATTTAATTCTAATAATCATGTTTTTTTTGCTATAAATAAAATAGTTTGCATAAATTTAAAAATTGAGTTTTCAAAAATAGATTTTTAATTATATATAGTAAATTAAATTTTGTAAATTCTCCATATTAGATAAGAATATTACTCAATAATAAAACTGATTTAGTGTTAGCATTTTTATAAAATTTTATATCATTAAAAATCAATTGAAGAAAGGTTAAAAGATAAAAATTAAAATTTATTAATTAAATATGTAAATTATTAATTTCATGAGAAATTCATTAGAGTAATCATATCTTTAAAATTTACAAAAGGATACAGAAATGGAATTGAATAAATTAATAAGAGAAAATCTAAGAAAATATTCCGCTTTTGAACCGGTTGAACAGCCGGAGGGTAATGGTTGGGTTAGATTAAATAGCAATGAAAACCCATTTCCACCAATAGAAGAAATACTAATTGATATTAAAAAAGCTGTAGATGAAAAAATTAGACTTTATCCAGACCCTACTTCATTTGAACTAAGGAAGGAAATATTAAATGTTCTGTTACGAGATAAGGATACATTAACTAATCGAAATTCGGTTTTTATTGGAAATGGTTCAGATGAGATATTGGATGTTATTTTTAAAATTTTCATTGATCCTGGAGATGAAGTTGTTATATTTTATCCGTCATATGGATTATATAAAGTACTAGCAACACTTTATAATGCTAAAATTAGTGAAATCCAACTAAACGATGATTTTACTATACCAGATTCAGCTTATTCAGCAAAAGGAAAATTAATGATCATTAACTCACCAAATGATCCAAATGGAAAATCCTTTGGGAATGCCACAATCTTGAAATTGTGTAGAAATTTTCCTGGCATTGTTGTTATAGATGAAGCTTATGCAGATTTCTCTAATCAAACATGTCTCCCATTATTAAAGAAAGTAAAAAATTTAATTGTATATCGATCATTTTCCAAAAGTTTTTCTCTTGCTTCTTTAAGGATGGGTTTCGCTTTAGCTGACTCGGAAATAATTAAAGAAATGAATAGAGTAAAATTACCTTATAATACAAATTATCTAGGACAAATAGCTGCTTTATCATGTATTAGACACAATAAAAAAATAATTGAACAAAACAAAAAAATCTTAGAAGAACGAAAAAGACTGACTGAAGAATTAAATAAATTTAATGGAATCAGCGTTTTACCTTCTGATGCCAATTTTATATTTATAAGATTTGACGACAAATCTAAAACTTTAAAGTTTGTATGGGATCTAAAAGAAATGAAAATCCTAACTCGACATTTTAGCAAACCTAGCCTTTATAATTACATTAGAGTAACTATTGGAACTGAAGAAGATAATAATAAATTTTTAGATACATTTAAGACGATTGTAAATAAATACTTGTAATTTCATTTAATTAATATTAATTTAATAATTAGGCGAGTTGGTAGAAATTTCTAATATATTTTTCTCTCCAGATAAAAGGAGGGGTGAAGTAGAATGTCCATACTGCAAATATAAAATCACAAAACCTTACCCAAAAGACCAGCTTTGTCCTAAATGTAAAAAATTTTTGGCAGTTTTATTTGATCTGACTACAGATAATGAAACAAAACCTCTTCCCAAACAATTTAAGACAAAATCTACTACATTATCTTCAAAATTAGGTACAAAAGTTAAAGTTAAGGACCCACCATTAGTGATTTCTTTAGATAGTGATAAAATTAAATTAAAGAAAGGAGAATATGTAAAATTAATGGGAATTACCTCAATTGAAAGAACTCAACTCTATTGTAGTAATAATAACTATAATTATTTATTAGAATTAACAAATAATTTAGATTTCATAGCTACAGGTATTTTGGGAGGTGAACTTGATAAAATGCTCTTGGTTTCCGAAAAGAAAGATATGGAAGAAAAATGCCAATTTTATGTAAGTAATAAGATTATATATCTTGTTTATGGAAGATTTCCTGATAAAAAAGGCAAATGGATTCTTGAGCAAATGTCAAATAACTTCTCAGAATTAATACAAAATAAAGATGTAGATAAATTGGATAAATTTGAGAAATATCAAATTGAAATAGAATTTAAAAAACGAACCAAGTTTATTTTACAACAATATGTTAATTTACAAGAAATATTTACTGACCAAGAAATCCCATATGTAGAAGATACCATTAGAATTGATTACGTTGGACTATCATCGATGTCAATAGGTGTTATATCAATTCTCTTGGGGGACGAAAACTTAAACATTGAAAATGTTGGTGAATTTGAAGATCCAGACGAACAGAAAGAAATGAAAGAGTCAATGCTTACCGCAAGAATTGAAGCAATTGCTGCCAATACTCAAGGAAATACTGGAGC
>CAYPFJ010000075.1:0-16330 GCA_964409945.1 uncultured archaeon
TATCCGAAAACGGACAGAAAAAGGTACAAAAATTATTATAGCTGGTATTGGCAATACAATTGGAATTGGAGTATAATTATTACTTATTGTTTTTAACTAAGATTTATTTTTTTACCAATATTTTTAACAATTTTTTTAAAATGACTTTTAATCTCTAAACGCAATCTGAGATAATAAGTTCATATGAAAAATAGAAATGATTTTATAATTAAGGGAATAACATTAATTAATTGAATTTTTTAATTAATTGAACATTAAAATAGATAATTAAGTCAAAATTGAATTTGAGGTGTAAAAAAAATTTACGGTTATATGGGAAAAATCCTAAGAGTTAATTTAACAAATGGAAAAATTAGTGAAGAATTTCCAGATGAAGAAACATTAAAATTATATTTAGGAGGAGCAGGATTAGCTACCAAATATTTAATAGAAGAAGTACCAAAAGGAATAGATCCATTAGGACCCGAAAATAAACTTATCTTCATGACGGGACCACTAACAGGAACTCCCTCACCCAGTACTGGAAGATATAGTGTAGTTTCGAAATCTCCTCTTACTGGAGGATGGGGTCAAGCTAATTCCGCTGGTTTTTGGGGGGTAGACTTTAAAAAATCTGGTTTTGATGGAATAATTTTTGAAGGAGTATCCCCTAAACCTGTTTATGTTCTTACGGAAGATGGAAAAGCGGAATTAAAAGATGCTTCAGATATATGGGGTAAAAAAACTTACGAAGCAACAAAGACATTAAAGGAAAGACACGGAGAGAGATATAATGTTGCTTTAATTGGTCCTGCCGGTGAAAATTTAGTTAAATATGCGGCAGTTATGAATGATTGTGATAAGCCTTTCTATGGGCGAGCTGCGGGACGATGTGGTATGGGTGCAGTAATGGGATCTAAAAAGTTGAAAGCGATAGTATCACATGGAAACTCAAAAATTGAAGTTGCAAAACCAGACGAATACAAGCAAGAAGCAAAGCAGAGATTTGATTGGGTAAATCAGAGTTTATTAAAAATGACTTTAGAGGTATTCGGAACAGCCACTATGGTTGACCTTGTAAATATTAAAGGAGGGCTCCCAACAAATAATTGGCAAACAGGAGTATTTCCTAAGCCTGATGCTATTAATGGGACAGCTATCAATGATAATATCCTTATAGATAGAAAACCGTGTTTTGCATGTCCAATCGCTTGTGGAAGAATTGCGGAGATCAAAGAAGGTCCATATAAAAGTGTTGGCGAAGGACCTGAATATGAATCGCTTGGTGCTTTAGGTACTATGTGTGGTCTTGATGATTTAAATGCGATTACTTATGCCCACTTTCTATGTAATGAATATGGTCTTGATACTATTTCTGCGGGAAATACTATTGGTTTTGCGATGGAATGTACTGAAAAGGGAATTTTAACTGATACCGATGGTATTGATCTAAAATTTGGGAATGCTCAAGCAGTTATTGAAATGCTTGAAAAAATTACCAAACGAGATGGTATTGGCGATCTTTTAGCTGAAGGTGTGAAAACAATGTCAAATAGATTAGGTAAAGGCTCTGAAAAGTTCGCTATGCATGTGAAAGGTCTTGAACTTCCTTGTTATGATCCTAGAGCAGCAAAAATTACTGGTTTAGCTTATGTAACAGCAAATCGAGGGGGAGATCATATAACTGCTTATATTGAAGGTCCAGCATTTCTAGCGATGCCCTTTATGATTGTTGATGATGCAGATGTGGGTGATCCACTTCAAGAAATACCAGAAAAGACAAAAATAGTAAAAGATTTTGAAGATTCATTTGGTGTTTTTGATGCGATTGGTGGATGTAAATTCATGGGGATGGTCCTTACTGCAGAAGATTGGGCAGGATTAATTTCAAAACTTATGGGTTACGATTTTACAGCTACTGACTTTAGAAAAACAGGTGAAAGAATTTACAACCTTGAAAGGGCATTTTTAGTAAGAGAAGGTTTCTCAAGAAAAGACGATACTTTACCTCCAAGATTATTAGAAGAACCCTTACCAGAGGGACCTGCTGAGGGACATACAGTTAATTTAGCCCCTATGTTGGACGCCTATTATGAATTTCGTGGTTGGGATAAAGATGGCAAACCAACTAAAGAAAAACTTCAAGAACTCGGTTTAGATTGGGTTATTAACAAAATTTATTAATATTTTTTATATATTTTTTTTTATTAAATTCTAAAAAGTGAGAAAATTGGGAGAGAAAAAAGTTACATATGCTGATAAACCTTGGTTAAAATCTTATAAAATTGGACCATTTCCACTTAAAAAAACAATGCAACCATATCCCGAGATAAATATCTATCAATTCCTCGTGGATTCTGCTACAAAATATCCAGACAACATTGCAACCAAATATGCTGGAGATGAGATGACCTATAAAGAATTAAAGCTTAAAGTTGATAAACTTGCAAGCGCTCTCGTCGACTTCGGCATAAGAAAAGGAATTATGGTTGCTTCTGTTCTTCCGTCTTGTCCTGAATTTATCTTAATTCATTTTGCTGTGTTGAAACTCGGAGCTGTACATGTGCCATTAAGTATATTGCATGATAAGGTAGATTTAGAATACGAATTAAAAGAGAGTGGTGCAGAGGTTGTCTTATGTTCATATCGGCGTCTTGAACGTGTGAATGAAGTAAAATCAAATACTAACCTAAAAACTGTGATATATACACCAACCAAATTATTTCCAGATTACAAATTACCTGACATGAAAAAACTTACTGAAGATGGATATTACTTGTTAGATGACTTGCTAGAAAAATATGAGCCCCATACAGAAATAGTAAATATTAATCCTAAAGAAGATTTAGCATTACTTCCTTTTACAGGAGGCACAACGGGGCTACCTAAAGCGACAATGCTAACTCATTTCAACATTACTACTAATGTAATCCAATTATTCCATTGGATGATGGATCCCCTAAAGTCTGGTATAATAGGAAAAGCCGCAGTAGCAATATGTGTTCCGCTTTTTCATGCATACGGACAAATCTCTATGCATGTTTGTGTATCATGGGGATTGAAAATGTTATTAATGGATCCAAGAGATATGCTTAAAATCGCAGAAATTATTAAAGAAATTCGACCATTCATGGTTTTAGGTGTACCAACACATTATATGTATTTACTTAAATTAGATATTCCAAAAGCTCCAATTTTTTATATTTCTGGAGCTGCACCCTTAGCTCCTGAACTTGCTGATGAGTTTTCAAAGAAAACGGGAGTTCCTATGAGTGAAGGATATGGTGCAACAGAGACTAGCGCATCTAGCCATATTAATCTTTCTGCAATGTCGAAAGTTACAGGCTTTATGGCAACTACGAAACCTGGAGTCGGTGTTCCTATAGCGGACACTGAAGTTAAACTTGTTAGTCCAGATACAGGAGAAGAAGTACCCTTCGGAGAAGCTGGTGAAGTCTGGATTCGTGGACCACAAGTTATGAAAGGGTATTGGCCAACTCCAGGCAAAGGTTTAACAGAAGATGGTTGGTTGCAAATGGGAGATATTGGAATAATGGATAATGACGGATTTTTTAGAATAGTAGACCGAATAAAAGACATGATTAATGTCTCAGGAAATAAAGTATACTCACGGGTTATTGATGATATTTTGCATGAATATGAAGCAATTGATGAAGCTGGTGTGATTGGAATTCCTGATATTGAACGTCCTGGGAGTGAAAGAGTAAAGGCATTTGTCCAACTTAAAGAACCTTTTAAAGGGAAGGTATCTGAAACAGATATTATTGAGTTCTTGAAGGACAAAGTAAAACCATATGCTTTACCAAAAGAAGTGGAGTTTCGTGATAGTTTACCATTAACTATGGTAATGAAGCTTAACAAGAAAAAGCTAAGAGATGAAGAAGCAGCTAAAAGGAAAAAAAGTTAAGAAAATAAATATTCTTTTAATATCTTTAATTTTTTTATTATAATGAAGGTTTCAGTTAGATTTTTTGCATATCTCGCAGATCAATTTAATATTAAGAATAAATTAGAAATCGAGATCAGCGAAAATTCAACTATTCGCAATTTATTAGAAATTGTATGTGATAAATATGATATCCGAGAAAAGGTGTTCGATAAAAATAATGAGATTAGAGAAAAGATCGCCATCTTAAAAAATGGGAGAGAGATTCAGTATTTATCAGGAATGGAAACAAAACTTAATGATGGTAATGAAATATCTATATTTCCTCCCGTTCATGGAGGATAAGATCCTAATCTAATATTAGAATTCTTTATTTATTATTATATTATTAACAAACTTTTCGATTATAATTGTAAGATATAAAAAAGATAATAAGGTAGAAAATTATACCAAAATTTAGGACTCAAGGATAGTGCAATGAGTATATGATTTCCCTTAATAATATGACTTATGCTGAAGCAGTCTCTTGGTATGAAGGTGTTTTTCTCTTCGTAGTTCATCCAAGCGGGAACTTTAACCATGAAATCCAAATGTGAATCGGGTTAAACAATGGAAAATGCACTGGCGTAAAATTTTTTAAGAGAAAACTTAGAGACGAAGAAATAACTAAGATGAAAGAAAGAGGAGAAATTAAGTAATAAATAAAATTTATGCAATATTTTTTGTTTTTAATAGATAAATGAAATATTTATTGAAATCTTAATTAAATAAAATATACATATAAAAAGCAAATAAAATAAAAAGTAAATTAAATTGTTTAAGAGTGATAAAAATGAAATTTGGAACACCAGAATGGGCTAAAGCGTATTGTAAGGCCATTAATGATAATGAAAATTACAGAGATGCCGCTGGACCCGATGGATTTCCACCTAATGGGTGGGAGGGAGATTTTCTCTTTATTGTAGAACCCTCTGGGAATTTAGACCATGAAATTAGAATGTTTGTAGGACTGTATCATGGAGAATGTACAGGAGCTAGAATAGTTGAAGAAGGCGAGAAAGTCGAACCTGAATATTTGTATTCAGGACCTTATGATGCATGGGTACAAGTCTTAAAAAAGGAATTAGATCCAATACGGGGATTACTCGCAGGTAAGTTTAAACTTAAGGGTGATATGGCTAAAGTTCTTAGAGCCACTAGAGCTGCACAAGAGCTTGTTGTTTCTACCACAATGATAGATACTGAATTTTATTAGAATAATATCAAATTTCACTATTTTTTTCTTTTTTATTTAATCTTAAAGAACTTTTAAAAATTACAATGGATAATAACACAAGTAATTTATTTGAATTAACGACCAAGCAAGTCTATTTCTTTGATTTAGATGGTACAATCTATTTAGGAAACAAATTATTTGATGGTGTTACTGGGTTAATTGAACTTTTGAAAAAACAAGAGAAAAAATTTTATTTTCTCTCAAATAATTCAAGTAAATCTACTGAAGATTACTTGAAAAAATTAAATAAATTTGATCTAGGGATAAATCGCGATAATCTTATTTTATCACAACACCCGACCATAGAATATCTAAAAAAAAATAATTATAAAAAAATATTCTTATTAGGAACCCAATCTCTTAAAAATGAATTTAAGAATGAAGGATTTGAATTAACAGAAGAAAAACCACAAATCTTAGTGCTTGCTTTTGACCAAGAACTTACTTATAATCGTTTAGTAAGAGCTGCTTACTTTCTTCAAGAAAAAGATTTCCCATATATCGCAACTCATCTTGATAATAGATGCCCTACTGAAAATGGATATATTCCTGATGCAGGAGGAATAGCTGCGCTTCTCTACAAAGCTACAGAGAGAATGCCGAAAGTTTTCGGGAAACCAAATAAAGAAATGCTTCTATTTAAGTTGAACCAATTAGGAATTTCTCCTAAAAATGCAGTTATGTTTGGAGATCGTCTTTATACTGATATAAAAATGGGAAAGGAAGCAAAAGTAATAACTTGTTGCGTATTATCTGGTGAAATAACTATGGATATGATAAAAAATAGTAATCTTAAACCCGATTTCATTATAAATGGAATTTGGGAACTTTTAGAGGAATTCAAAAAGCTGTAATTGCGATTTTCTGCTTTTAATCTCTATTTTTCGAAAGTTTTATTTCCTTTATGAAATTACTTTAATAATAAATGTTTTACAAGTTATCTAGGTAAAATATAAAAACTAATACTGTTGTTTTTATCTTATCTAAATGTGTTGATTATAGAGATTTTGGTAGAGTAACATGGCAACCACTGAAAATAAGAAATTTGTCTATGACTTTAAAGAAGGAAATAAGGATTTAAAGAATCTCCTTGGTGGAAAAGGAGCCAATTTAGCTGAAATGACTAATTTAGGACTCAATATTCCCCCAGGATTTACAATAACCACTGAAGCTTGCTTACTCTATTTTGGAAACCCAAAGAAAATAATGAAAGATTTAAGACCAAAGGTAATTGAGCATTTAAAAATACTTGAAGAAATTACTGGTAAGAAGTTTGGTGATAAAAATAATCCATTATTAGTTAGTGTTCGATCTGGAGCACCCATGAGTATGCCAGGAATGATGGATACAATACTCAATCTGGGTTTAAATGATGAAAGTGTCTTAGGATTAGCTAAGCAAACAGAAAAACCGCGATTTGCATATGACTCATGGAGGAGATTTATACAAATGTTTGGAGATGTCTGTATGGGAATTGGAGATGAAAAATTCGAGAGAATTTTGAATAAATACAAAAGAGCTATCGGTCGAAATGCTCAGGATACGGATTTAGAAGTAAGTGACTTACAGAAAGTTATTGCTGAATACAAAGCTCTGTATGAGAAAGAAATAGAGACTCCATTTCCGCAGGATCCATCTAAGCAATTATTTTTAGCAATTGAGGCAGTATTTAAATCTTGGAATAATAGAAGAGCAAAAACTTATAGAAAAATAAACAATATTCCAGATTTCGGCACAGCTGTTAATATCCAAGCAATGGTATTTGGAAATAAAGGTTGGAATTCCGCTACAGGAGTCGCCTTTACAAGAGATCCATCTACTGGAGATAACAGTAAATTCGGCGAATATTTAACAAATGCACAAGGAGAAGATGTAGTTGCTGGAATAAGGACTCCTAAAAAATTAGAAACATTGGGAGAAGAATTTCCAGAAATTTATAAAGAATTATTGAAAACAATGGACAAATTGGAAAACCATTATAGAGATATGCAAGACATTGAATTTACTATTGAAGATGGGACATTAAATATATTACAAACCCGAAATGGGAAAAGAACACCATCAGCAGCAGTCAAAATTGCTGTTGACATGGTCAAAGAAGGTTTGATTACAAAAGAAGAGGCAATAATGAGTATTGATCCTAGCAAGGTTGCTAAATTATTATTTAAAAGTATTGATGAAAAATCCATTGTACATGTTTTAGCTCATGGAATTAATGCGTCTCCTGGAGCAGTTTCTGGAAAAGCAATTTTTGACTCTGATAGAGCAGAAGCCTTAGCAAATCAAGGCGAAAAAGAAATTATCTTAGTACGTCCTCAAACTAAACCTGAAGATATACATGGGCTTTATGCTTCAATGGGTGTTTTAACTCAATTTGGTGGAAAAACTTCACATGCAGCAGTAGTTGCGAGGGGAATGGGCAAACCTGCTATTGTAGGAGCTCAAGATGTTGAAATTGATGAAGAAAATAGACAATTTAGAGTTGCTGAAATGGTAGTTACCGAAGGAACTTGGATTACCATAGATGGGACAACAGGCAGGGTTATCGAGGGAAAAGTTCCTCTAGTTGAGCCTGAAATTAGAGGAGAGTTCCTTGAATTATTAGAAATAGCAGATGAGATAAAGACTCTGGGTGTGAGGGCTAATGCTGATACCCCCACTGATGCCCGGAAAGCAATAGAATTTGGAGCTGAAGGAATTGGACTTACAAGAACAGAACATATGTTCATGGATATTTCTCGTCTACCCATTGTTCAGAATATGATTATGGCAAGAAAAACAGAAGAACGACAGGATGCATTAAATAAGCTACTTCCAATGCAAAGAGGTGATTTTTATGAAATTTTTAAAATTATGGAAGGGAAACCTGTAACAATAAGATTGTTAGACCCGCCTTTGCATGAGTTTTTACCGGAGTTATCTACTGTGATGTTAGAAAGTCAAGAACTCAAAATGACAAATGCCTTATCTAATACATTATTAGGTCTAAGTCCGCTTGATGCTGAAATTAAGAAAAAGAATAAAGTTATTAGCCTGATCAGATCCCTCTCCGAAGAGAACCCCATGATGGGCTTGAGAGGGTGTAGATTAGGAATTGTATGGCCAGAGATCAACGAGATGCAGGTGAGAGCTATTTTTGAAGCAGCTTGTGAACTCAAACAAAAAGGCATTGAAGTAATACCTGAGGTCATGATTCCTCTTGTTGGAATGCTTTCAGAGTTACAATTGGTTAAATCCCAGCTTGTTGAGATTGCCGAAGAGATTATCAAGGATTCGGGTGTAGAGTTAGAATACAAATTCGGGACGATGATCGAAATTCCCAGAGCAGCCTTAACTGCGGATGAAATCGCCATTGAAGCGGAATTCTTTTCATTCGGCACAAATGATTTAACACAGATGACATATGGTTTCTCTCGCGATGACGCCGAAGGTAAATTTCTCCCTATTTACTTAAACAAGGACATTTTAGAGAATAATCCCTTTGAAATTCTCGATCAAGATGGTGTTGGAAAGTTAATGAAATTAGCTATTAAATTAGGAAGAAAAACTAGACCAGATTTGAAATTAGGTATATGTGGTGAGCATGGGGGAGACCCAAGTTCAATAAAGTTCGCGCATTCTATCGGTTTAAATTATGTCTCTTGTTCTCCATATAGAATTCCCGTAGCTAGAATTGCAGCAGCTCAAGCTGTAATTGAGCAACAACAAAAATAAGCTTTACTTAAAATTTTATTGATTATCTTATTTTTTATCGCTTTAATTTTTGTATATTTAAATGATATTGCATTCTAAAGATTGTGATTATTAAAAAAAACACTTCAGCAAAAGAACTAATTATTATCTATGGAACTGGATTGATATTAATTATTCTTTCAATAATATTCTTCTCTATTATAGGTTATCCTTTAGTTACAACAGCAACTGAAACTTTAAATATTTATACGCCTCCATTATATATGATTTCTATTTTTCTTCCTTATGGGATTTTAATTGGTGAGGTAATCTGGCTCTGGATTGACCAAAAAGAGCGAAAAATGTACATATTCTTATTTTTTGAATCTATTATTATTGGTATTTTTTCTTTTATTCGATATATTATAAGTATTCCATTTAGCGGTCATGCAATTATAGTATTCTTTTATTTATTTCATCAAGTTACAAATAGCCACTTTAAGCATCTAGGAAGATTTCTGATCGGAATTTTGGTTCTTATTATAATAATTATTTACAAAGTTTTTCTATGGCATGATCCAGTTACTTTTTTGTTAGGAGCCTTATTAGGTATAACTTTATGGTTTTCAGGATTTTTTTATCGTAAAACAAAAAATAAAAATTAAATCTCCGATTTTTCAAAATCGCTTATTGATTTTTCAATCTAATTTCATTGTGCAAATTTAAAAATTATTGATTATTAATGAATTTCTAAAATCCATAAAGGTTTTATCAATCGAAGAATTTACTAAATTATAAAATGCTTAGTGAATGAGGATATGTCTTTAACTTTAGATGAAAAGATTGCTTTGTTAAAAGAAGTTGGAGAGGAGATTATCGATTTAGAGGAATTACAAGAAATGATTCAATGGAAAGTTAAACATAATAAAGAAATATATGCTTATGATGGTTTTGAACCTTCTGGTAATATCCATATTGCCCAAGGTCTTTTAAGAGCTATCAATGTAAATAAAATAACAAGAGCAGGAATTCGATTTAAATTTTTAGTTGCTGATTGGCATGCTGCTGCTAATAAGAAGTTTGGTGGCAATTTGGAAGTAATTAAAAAAGTAGGAGATTTTTTCATAGAAGTTTGGAAAGTATGTGGAATGGATTTAAATAAAGTAGAGTTTATTTATGCTTCAGATTTAGTCAAGGAAGAAAAATATTGGGAATTAGTGCTTAAAATAGGAATAGAAACGACTTTAAAAAGAGTCAAGCGATGTACTCAAATAATGGGTAGAAGCGAATCTGATAAACTTTATGCTTCACAAATTATTTATCCATTGATGCAATGTGCTGACATTTTTTATCTTCCCGCTGATATTTGTCAACTTGGATTAGATCAAAGAAAGGTAAATATGTTAGCAAGAGAGGTTGCTAAAAAACTTAATAAGCCCAAACCCGTAGCAATTCATCATCATATGTTAATGGGGTTAAACCAACCTCCATCTACTGATTTAAACGGTATTGACAGAATAATACTAATTAAAATGTCAAAATCTGATCCTGATTCATCAATATTTATGCTAGATTCTCCCGCAGTTGTAAAACGCAAGATAAATAAAGCATATTGCCCTCCTAAGCAAATTAAAGAAAATCCTGTGTTAGAATATTGTAAATATATTATATTTGAACTTATTGATGTTTTTGAAATTAAACGACCTGAAAAATATGGTGGGAATATTGAATATAGTTCTTATAATGAGCTAGAAAAAGATTATCTAAGTGGTAAGTTGACTCCACCGGATTTAAAACCTGCTGTAGTTAAATATCTTAATCAATTTTTGGCTCCTATTATAGTATATTTTGAAAAGGATGAATATGCAAAAGAGTTGTATCAATTTGTTCAAGAAGAATATAAGAAATATAAACCGAATGAAATTTAAACAAGAATACCAAAAGACCAATTAGAAAGTTGTCAAATAATAAAATAATTGAGCTGTTTTTAAATCCAAAAGTTGTGGCGGTAATAGGTGCGTCAAAAAATCCAATGAAAGGTGGGCATCGAATAGTAGATAATCTTGTTTCAAATAATTTTAAAGGCAAAATTTATCCAATAAATCCCAACTCAGAAGGAGAGTTATTTGGATTAGAATTTAAGAAGTCAGTTTTAGATATTGAAGAAGAAGTGGATCTTGCTGTATTTTATATTCCAAACCGTAAAATACCACATATACTAGAGGAATGTATTAAAAAAGGGATTAAAGGTGCTATTATTGAAGCTTCTGGATTTGAGGAAGTAGGGGAAAAGGGTCTTGAATTAAAAGACCAAATTCTAAAAATTACTGATAATTTTTCGAAAATCCGAATTATGGGGCCAAATTGTATGGGTCTTACTCGGATTGACGGAGATAGTGATGCTGAAGGTAATGAAAAAGGCGGATTTTTTACTAGTTTTGGTGTTTTTTACAAATATAAAACTGGCAATATTGCTATAATCAGTCAGTCAGGAATGTTAAATGGTGGATATTTGATGTACATGATGGAGAAATATCCAGATTTAGGTATCAGATATTCATGTTCAATAGGAAACAAAATGGATTTAAGCGAAATTGAATTTTTAGAATACTTTATTGACGATCCAAGTGTTAATGTTATAGCTATGTATCTTGAATCATTTAAAGATCCAAGAAAATTTATCGAATTATGTAAGAAAGCGAGAAAAATACCAAACAAAACAATTATTCTTGTGAAAGGTGGACTAACTTTACAGGGTCAAAAAGCTTCTTTAAGTCATACTGGATCACTAGCAGAAAATTCACAATTAATCAAAGCGATAATAAAGCAATCCGGTGTAATTCAAGCGAGAAATTTCTTTGAACTATTTCAATTTGCTCGAACATTTTCAATGCTATATCGAGAAAAAATAATAATGCCAAAACAAGGTAATGTCGCACTAGTTGCTGGTTCAGGAGGAGCAGGAACAATTTCCGCCGATCTTATTGTTGAATATGGTTTAAAATTCCCTAGTTTAGATGAGAATATATATAATAAACTTGTTGAAGTATTTCCAGAATGGATGCCGCCAAATAGATTTGCACTTGTAGATATTTGGCCCGCAATGGAAAAGGCGATGATGAATAAGATGAATCCTGGAAATCTTGTGGGTTCTGTATATGAACTTCTATTAAACGATGATAAGATTGAAGGTATTCTTAATATGATGTTTTGTTCAAGTCGCTTTCGAACTTTTAATAATTATGAAAATGTAGTTGATCATATAAATAACCACTCTAAACCAATATTCTTTTGGTTAATTGGAGAAATCAGAGAAATCCGTAAAGTTTCACAATTATTAAATAAACATAATATTCCAAATTTTCCAAGTTTAGAGGATATGATTAAGAATTTTTGGATACTAGTACAAGATTCAAAGAATAAAAACAAAAGCTAATGGTTCGAATTTTATGCGAATTTTATGCATTGGAGATTCACATGTACCTATTCGCGCAAAAGACCTTCCTATGCAACTATACGATAAAATAAATGAAATAACAAAATCAGAGCTCTTTGATTATACTTTTTTTACAGGTGATCTAATTAATTTCCCTGAATTGCTCGATTTTTTGAATCAAAAAACAAAGGGAACTTTATTTAAAGTAGTAGGGAATATGGATTATTATTATGGGAATCGAGATTCACCGTCTCATCAAAAATTAGATATTTTTTTTGATGATAACAAGAAAGCTACATTAGGTTTAACACATGGAGCACAGATAAGACCTCGAGGAGACCATGATCAATTAGAGCTTCTGGCTCAAGAAAAAGGCTATAATGTTTTAATTACAGGGCATACTCATAAAGAAGAAATTTTTCTAACGAATAAAGGTATTTTATTAATAAATCCTGGAAGTGTTACTGGTGCATGGTCATTTGTTGCGAGTGGTATTCCTTCTTTTATTGAATTACATGTTAATAATAGATTTAAGGATTTTATAATAAAACTTTTCCAATTTGATAAAAAAACAAGAGAAGTAAATGTTTTAGAATTCTATTTTATCTTAAAGAATAATCAGATTTATAAGAAATATTAACCAATTCTTTAAAATACTTCAATCTAAAACGAGTATTTTAGAAAGCTTCAGTAAAATGCCGAAATTACGTTTACCCGTTGATCCTTTTGAGAATCTTAATTTCTTATATCCAAATGTATTCTTTTTGAGTACCATATTAAGAACTGAATTCTCCCCATTCACAAAAAATACTAAATCTTCAGGGGCCGCTTTTAATTCTAAATCATACTCATCCAATTTTCCCTTTCCTAGAGTATACATACCTCCATTAGCAATTAGATTTACCCAAAAATAATAATCTTCTTCAATTTGCAGACCTATAATTACTCTAGCTTTGAAATTTGCTAACAATTTTTCATACTTGGGATTCTCTCTCTTTTCTTTGATTACACTTTCAATAGTTTGTTGAAATGTAGTATATAAATTATCTTGTTCTGATTCTTTCATCTTTTATTCATCCTACCTAATATCCTAATAATAATAAAATGAAATTTATTGGTTATAAAATAATTGATTCAATTTTAATTTGAATATTAAATTTAATAAAAACCTAAGCATTATTATCAAATTATAAAATTATTATAATTTCTTTAATTCAAGTAGAAAATAAAAAGGTGAAAAATGTATATGTGGCATTTTTATTGTCCTAATATAATATATGGTGAAGGTGCAATAAACTTCATAGAAAAGATAAAAGGAGAAAAATGTTTTATTGTTACTGACAAAATTATTGAAAAATTGGGCTATTTAAAAATATTAACAGATTCGCTTGAGAAATATGGGAAAAATTATGAAGTATTTAATGAAACAGTGCCAGATCCTCATGAAGAGGATGTTATGAAAGGTAAAGAAAAGTGTAATAAATACAACCCTGATTTAATAATTGCGTTAGGTGGAGGATCTGTAATAGACACAGCGAAATGCATCTGGGCAATGTATGAATATCCAGAATATACACTAAACAATATTGATCCCTTTAGTGATCAATTATATGACTTCGCAAATAAGGCGAGGTTGGTTGCCATTCCAACTACTTCTGGAACGGGTTCAGAAGTAACATGGGCAGCGGTTATTTCTAGATTTCAAGATGAAGTATGGAGAAAAATGTCATTACCTCACATGTCCTTAGTACCAACCTTTGCTATAGTTGATCCAGTTTTTCCTAAAGGAATGCCTCCAGATTTAACAGTTAATACAGCATTTGACGCGATATCACATTCCATTGAAGCTTATGGCTCAATGTGGAGAAATGAGTTCAGTAATGCTATGGCCATTAAAGCAATTGAACTTGTTTTTAAATACTTACCGATCGCTTATAAAGATGGAAATAATGAGGAAGCAAGAGATTATTTGCATCAAGCAGCAACAATGGCGGGTTTAGCTTTTGGTAATTCACAAGCTCATCTTGCTCATGCAATGGGTCATAGTTGGGGAGGTGTCTTTCATACTCAGCATGGTCAATCAGTAGGTCTCTTTCTTCGATATATCACCCAATATTGTTTAAATGCACCTGGAGAACCTAACGAATCAATTCAATTATATTCAAATTTAGCAAAAAAGTTAGGTTGGGCAAATTGGGATGATGATGATAAGAAAGCAGCTTATAGTGTTATTGATAAATTAAGAGAACTTCAGAAAGAGGTGAATTTTACTTCTAATCTTAAAGATCTAGGAATTTCTAAAGGAGATTTTGAGAATAATTTAGATAAACTGGTTAGTTTATTTTACCAAGATCCTTCAGGAACAATGGCTCCTAGAATCCCTAATAAAGAAGATGTAAAACGATTGTATCAATATGCTTATGAAGGAAAAGATATAGATTTTTAAATCTAAACCTAATTTTATTTTCTTTATTTTATTCCACACTATATAAAATGCATTTTTAAAGTAAATAAGTTATAAATTAATAAACATAAATATAACCAGATTATATTAATTTTTAAAGTATAAGTGATAATAATTCTAAAATACTATTGAAATTAAAATAAAAAAAATGGCAATTTCAGAAAATGAAATAGAAGCATTGGAGATATTAAAAAATCAAATAGGAGAATCGATATTAGAAATTTCTAAAATAGAACGCTACTCACTTGGATATTATGCAGAAAATGGGCATATCGTAGGGTTAAGTTTATATTCTTGTGGTTTATCAGAAATACCAAAAGAAATTGGATTATTTTCTTCGCTTAAAGAGTTATATTTTAGAGGTAATAATTTAAGCTCGGTTGCTGAAGAATTATTTTCTCTCCTTCATCTTGAGATTTTAGATTTAAGTGAAAATCATTTAGTAGAATTACCAGACTTAATTAGTTTACTTTCTTCACTTAAAGAACTGCATTTAGAGACGAATCAATTAACATTCTTACCAGAAACAATTAGCTCTCTCACATCTTTGGAAATTTTAGATTTAAGTGAAAATAAGTTAAAAAATATCCCAAATTCAATTGGTCAGATGCAAAAATTAAAAACTTTAGATTTAAGTAGCAATAAAATTGTGGAATTACCTACAACCATAGGAATGCTGAATTCTTTGGAAATTCTTTTTCTAGGAAACAATAAATTAATTAAGCTTCCCGATTCAATTACCCAACTAACTTCACTTAAAAGATTAAATTTAAGAAATAATAATATAACTCATCTTCCCGAAGCAATAGGTAATCTATCATCATTAACTTCTCTTTTTTTAAAGGGAAATAATTTGGATAAATTACCAAAATCTATAGGGGAATTACAAAATTTAATTTACTTAGGTCTAACTTCAAATCATTTAACTCAGCTTCCCGAGAGTATCGGCTCAATAATTTCTCTTGAAAATCTAAGTGTCTCAAGTAATAAGTTAGTTAAACTTCCTGATTCAATAGGTTCTCTTAAATCATTATTAAGGCTTGAGATATCGGATAATTATTTAAATATGATACCAGAATCGATTGGTAAGCTTTCATCACTTAAAATATTAAGATGCGGGCGTAATAATTTAATAAATATTCCAGATTCAATTGGTAATCTTAGTTCACTTGAAACATTAAAGCTTAATATTAATAAACTAATAGAATTACCTTTATCAATTGGATTTTTAAAATCTCTAAAAGAATTAAATTTATATGATAATCAATTAGAGAATTTGCCAGAAAGTATTGGATCTCTCTCTTCTCTTGAAATATTGGATCTAAGTAAGAACCAATTAAAAAATCTTCCAGAATCAATAGGTTCATTAACATCACTTTTAGAATTAGATCTTTCAACAAATAAAATAGAAGTGATCCCACAAACGATTGGTTCGCTTCCTATACTAAAAACCCTAATCATTGGCTTTAATAAATTGAAAATGATTCCTAAATCGCTAGGTTTCCTTACAACACTCGAAGTGTTGGATTTAGGGAAAAACATGTTAATTTCAATTCCAGAAACAATAGGTTCTCTTACATCTCTTAAACATCTATA
>CAYPFJ010000075.1:16430-17911 GCA_964409945.1 uncultured archaeon
TAAAATAATATGATTTATATATTAAACGGAGTTAGATAAAACTATGGATATTTCTAAAGCTATGAAAATCAAATTACCAGATGAGTTACCACATTATCCTAAATTCATTGATACTATAAGAAGAGCACCATCTAGAGGTTATAATTTGACTCAAGCTCAAACAAAATTAGCGCTAAAAAATGCGTTAAGATATATACCTCCTCACCTCCATGATGAATTGGTGACTGAATTCTTAGAGGAATTAGTATCGAGAGGAAGAATATATGGGTATAGATATAGACCTGAAGGAAATATTAAAGCAAAATCAATTTATGAATATAATGGAAAAATAATTGAAGGAAAAGCTCTACAGGTAATGATTGATAATAATCTTGATTTTGATGTTGCCCTTTATCCATATGAATTAACAACATATGGTGAAACTGGGCAAGTTTTTCAAAATTGGATGCAATACCGATTAGTAAAAATGTATTTAGAACAATTAACTGAAAATCAAACACTAGTTATAGCATCTGGCCATCCAGTTGGGCTTTTCCCTACCTCATCTAATGCTCCAAGAGTGGTCTCTACAAATGGATTAATGGTTGGCATGTTCGACAATCAAGACGATTTTGCTACAGCTGCAGCTTTGGGTGTAGCTAATTATGGGCAAATGACAGCAGGGGGATGGATGTATATAGGACCTCAAGGAATTATTCACGGGACATATATTACCTTGTTAAATGCAGGAAGATTATATCTCAACATTCCACAAGATAAAGATTTAAAAGGAGTTTTATATATCTCATCTGGACTTGGTGGAATGAGCGGAGCACAAGCAAAAGCTGTTGAAATTGCTGGAGGAATTGGAGTTATTGCAGAAGTTGATGAATCAAGAATTAAGACTAGGTATGAACAAGGATGGGTTTCCCGAATTTCTGATGATCTAAGAGAAATTTTTGAATGGGTCGATAATGCTAGAAAAACAAAAAGACCTTTATCTATAGCATACAATGGAAATGTCGTTGATTTATGGAAATATATTGTTGAAAATGATATTAACGTAGAACTGGCTTCAGATCAAACTTCTTGTCATGCGGTTTATGATGGAGGGTATACTCCATTTCAAATTAGTTTTAAAGAAGGTAGAGAGTTAATAAAAACTAACATTCAAGGATTTAAGCAATTAGTTGATGAATCATTGAAAGAACAATTTGAATTGATAAAAATTATGACAAAAAGAGGTACCTATTTCTGGGATTATGGTAATTCTTTTATGAAGGCTGTCTTTGATGCTGGAGTAGATGAAATTGCTAAAATTAAGAATAATCCTGCCGAAGGATTTATCTTTCCATCTTATGTGGAAGATATAATAGGACCTATATGTTTTGATTATGGGTATGGACCATTTAGATGGATTTGTCTTTCTGGAAGAAATCAAGATTTGGATAAAACTGATCAAGTTGCAATGAATTCTATTAATCCAGAAAGGAGTGCTCAAG
>CAYPFJ010000076.1:0-17722 GCA_964409945.1 uncultured archaeon
AGAACCATTTGGAAACTCATCTAGCTTTAATTTTTTATGAATATCATCAATTTTTCCCGCGTCCTTCTTCACAAACAGTTTTGAATTATATTGAGAGAGAATCCCGCATGAATCATAACCACGATACTCTAAACGTCTAATACTTTCTAAAGCTATTTTACCAATATTAATACCTTTTTGATTTGAGACTATTCCAAATATACCACACATTTTACCGTTTTAAATTCTGTGTTATCATGATAAAGATATTTTAAAAAGTATTTTAAGATTATTGAATTTAGGATAATATTGTTAATATAATATAATATAAGGTGTTAATTTTAAATGAACCAAGAGAAATCTAAAATAAATAATGAAAATTTAGGAAAATATACTCAAAGTGAAATATTTGAAATCCCTCAGTGCCTAAAGAGAGTTCTCCAACAGAAGGATTTAATTTCTAAAGTAGCTATAGAAATTATTAAAAGAAAAACACATCATATTTATCTTATTGGAGCTGGGAGTTCTTATCACGCAGGATATGCAATGTCGTATATGTTTAATAGACTAACTAAAATTCCTACTTTTACAGAATTTTCAATGGAATTCTTGTATTTGATTAAACCAATCCTAAAAAGAGAAGATTGTGTTATAGCTATTTCTCAAAGTGGAGAAACAAAGGATACTATTAATTCAATACAGATCTCAAAAAAAAATGGTTGCTTAACAATTGGAATAACTAATAATTTACATTCGGATCTGGCAAAATTATGTGATTTCAATCTTGGGTTGAAGTGTAAAGAAGAACAATCTGTATTAGCTACTAAAACATACGTAGCAAGTTTAGCTATATTAGCTATGCTTTCGCTTGAGATCGCGATAGAGAACAAAACGATTATAAATGAAGAATATAATGAAATTTGGGTTGAACTAGTAAGAATTCCGGATAGAATTTATTCAATACTACCCTTACTCCATGATAAAATAAAGAATTATTCTATATATTTCAAAAAAATTAATTATTGCTTTATTCTTGGCAGTGGTCCCGAATATGCTACAGCAATGGAAGCTGCGTTAAAATTAAAAGAAGGAGCTAGAATATTTGGACAAGCATATTCTACCGCAGAGTTTCCCCATGGTCCTATAACTCTCGCGGATTCAAATACTGGCATTTTAGCTATAATACCATATGAAGATGATCAAAGAAAACAAAGTTTACTCAACCTACTAAAACGTTTAAAAGAAAGAGAAGCTTTTATCTTAGGAATATATGAAATTATTGATAATGAAAATACTCCAGAGCCAATATCTTATGGAATTGAAGTTCCAAACACAGTTTCAGATTTACAACCTATCTTAATGATTTTAGCAATCCAATTGTTAACCTTAGAAATATCTCGAGCATATGGTATAAATTGCGATACACCAAAATTTTTATCAAAAGTAATGGGAATTTAACAAGAAGATTAATATTAAAAAAAAAATTCAAATTAAATTCAATTCTTGCATTTTTTTCATTGCAATATTATTTAATTCTATTGAATGATTTATATCTATTGTAGATTCACCTGATATCCTTAGAAACGGACTTGTTCCAGATCGTCTAATCAAAAGCCACCCATCTTCAAAATCGAATCTACATCCATCCATTCTATTGATACTCACCTTTTCTTTTCCTAAATTGTCAAAACATACTTTCATTATATTTATAATATTTTGATGAATTTCTTCTGTAAATGGAATATCTTCTAATAATTTGAACCTCTCTGCATAGTATGGGTATTTTGGAATATTTTTTAATAATTCTATCAAGTTTTTCTTAGATTTTGTTATCATTTGGAGAATGGTGGCAATTGTTACAATTGAATCTGGACCATAATGAAATTTGGGCCAAATATAAGTACCTGAGGTCTCACCTCCTAAAAAACCTCCATATTTTTGCAAAGCAAGTGCTACCTTAATATCTCCAACCTCAGTTCTTATAACTTCACAACCAAGAGGATTTAAAACATCTTCTATTAAACTCGATGAATTAATTGGAGTAACAACTTTCATTTCATTTTTAGATAATGTATTCTCTTTAATACAATTTTTTGCCATTAAGGCCAATAATCGAATTGGATCAATAATCTCACCAATTTCGTCTAAAAAGATAACTCTATCAGCATCTCCATCAAGAGCAATCCCAATGTCTTTTTGCTGGGAAATTTTTAAAAACTTAGAAACTTGAATTAAATTTTCTTTACTTGGTTCTGAATGACGTCCTGGGAATTTTCCATCCATTTGACTATTTATAGTCATAATATTAACATTATAAGTTGAGAGAAGCTTGGGTACAATATCACAGGCAGAACCATTACCTGGATCAACAATGACATTTAATTCACGTCCATCAAATTTAATTCGATCTGTTACATTTGAAATATGAATATCATTTATATCATTAATTTCTGTTACTTTCCCTATCTGGTCATATTCAATTTTAATAAAATCCTTTTCATCATAAATACGTGATATCTCTTCTTCTTGTTCTGGTGAAAACCCTACACCCGACTGATTCCATAATTTTAATCCAATATATTCTGGAGTATTATGCGAAGCGGTAATAGCAACACCAGCATCTGCATCTAAAGAGCGTAATGATGCCGCAAGAGTAGGTGTGGTGACGATTCCTAATGTTTTAACATTGCATCCACAACTAACAAGTCCAGAAATTAAGGCATATTCTATTGGTAGAGCGGAAATACGAATATCTTTTCCAATAACTACAATACCACCTTTTAAATAAGTGCCCAATGCTAAACCAACTTCAAGACTCATGACAGGAGTGAACATAAGATCTGATTCAGAATAGTTTTTAAATACCCTCCTAATACCCGATGTTCCAAAGATTGAATTTGGCATTATTTCTTTCTTATGTATAATTTTTGTTTTTTAATGAATGCAACAGAATCTAGTTATGAGATTTAGAAGGTTTTTTACTTTTTATATTTAATTTATGGAATTCGCGACAATTAGATATAATAAAATTTAAGGAAAGTCTATGAACAAATTAAATTTAGTTGTATGAATATTTGTTTTATTTGTTTTAAGAGAAATAATTCTCTTGATAAACTAAAAGATTTTGATTTTTTAAAAAATATAGTATTTCGAATTTATAGAAAGTTAGAATTTCTTGATTTTTCTGTTCATACAAATATGATTTAGTGAGCGAATTATTTTATTCAATTGAAATCTTAAAACTGTTTAATTCTATAGAAACGAAGGAAATGATAAAATAATTAGCAAATTATCTTTTACCACAGAAAATTTATTAACCAATTTCAGCTAGCAGAGAAACTATTAGAGAAAAAGCAAAATTTAGGTATTTAAAAGTAAATTAGATTACAGGGAGAAACAATTTATTAAACCAGATTATCTTATTCCGTCTCTCTTTTAAGGAATTTATTATTTATCAATATATTGACTAAAATTATAAATTAATCGTAATCATTTTAATAAGTAAATAAAAAAACTGCTGGTACTTATGGACTTTAAAGACTTTGAATTAATTTATAAAGAAAATCGCTGTGAAATTAAAGATAAACAGAAGATAGAATCGAAATTGAAAGAAATTGTAGGAGATAGTAATGTTTCACCAAAAGACATTGATATTTTAGCGTATACAAAGGACACATCGCTTATAGGGTTCAATTGGACACTTCAGGGCCAAATAGCTGGATTACCGGATTATGTTACATGGCCGGAAAATGTAGAACAAATTTCCGACATTTTGAAATTTGCAAATCAAGAGAAAATTCCAGTTATACCTTATGGAGAAGGATCTGGAGTTGTTGGTGGATCGATACCTGTTCAGGGTGGAATTATTATTGATATGAAAAAATTTAATAAAATTCTTGAAATTAATGATAAAAATTTAACAGTTACAGCTCAAACAGGTATAAATGGAATGAATTTAGAACGTCATTTAAACTCTAAAGGATATACAACTGGGCATATACCACAATCCCTTTATATTTCTTCTTTAGGTGGATGGATTGCCCACAGAGCCGCAGGACAATTTAGCACTAAATATGGGAAAATTGAGGATATTATCTTGGGTATGGAAGTTGTATTACCTCAAGGAGAAATTATTAATTTTAAAACTATTCCAAGAGCTTCAACGGGACCTCAACTTGACAAATTATTTATTGGGGGAGAGGGTAGCCTTGGAATCGTCAGTAAAGCCACTCTAAGAATTTGGCCTAATCCAGAAAAAAGAGCTCTCCTCTCATACGTTTTTCCTTCCATTGAAGATTCTTATAATGCTATAAGACAAATATTAAGAGAAAATGTTTATCCCGCGGTAATAAGAATTTATGATCAATTTGAAACGATGAGACATTTTCCAAATATAGATGAGGGACAAGAAAGAGTTATGGTAATATTTGTCTGTGAAGGAAATGCAAAATTAGTTGATTTAGAGGATTCAATTACTAGGGAAAAATGCGAGAAAAATTATGGAGTAGATTGTGGTGTACAACCTGTAGAACATTGGTTTGAGACTAGATTTAGAGTAACAGAAACTTCAGCAATGCCTCCTTATAAAATAGTATTTGATACAGTTGAAGTTGCTTCTCTATGGGAAAATGCATCAGAAATTTATCATTCTGTTTTAGGATCAATGAAAAAATTGCAGGGGATTATAATGATAACGGCCCATGTTTCTCATTTTTATCCAAATGGAGTCGGGATTTATTTCACTTTTGGTGGAGCCCCTGGAAAAGAACAAACAGATTTAGAATATTATCAAAAGTGCTGGGATACAATAATTAAAGCTGTATTAGATGCTGGTGGATCAATTGCACACCATCATGGTATAGGAATAAATAGATCTCATTGGATGGAAAGCGAATGGGGTAAATCTATGAATACACTAAAAGAAATAAAAAAATTACTCGATCCAAATAATATTCTAAATCCAGGGAAGATTTATGTAAATACTTGGAAAGGGGGTGCAAAATAAATGGGTGTAGAAGAAACATTAAAAAAGTATAGTTGGATTTTACCACTTATTCAAAAAGCTGATAGAGCAACCAGATCAATGATAATGAAAAACTTTAGACAAAAGAAGGCGAATTTTTTTCCAGAAGGAGAGTATAAAGCTGATGTAGAGAATCTAATTAAATGCATGTTGTGTCCAAATATGTGCAGGTTTGATTGTGGAACTCTGCAGGCATCACTGACCGAAACTATGAGTCCTGCTTATAAAGCTAGGATTGGTTATTATTTAACAACTGGTAAGATAGATCCAATGAAAAAAGAAAACAAGGCTTTCATTGATTTGATGTACAAATGCACAAATGAGGAAAACTGTAAGGTCTGGTGCCCTTTTGAATTTTCTGTCGTATCACTTTTAGAAACTGTCAGAGATGATTTAAATGATAAAGGGTTGATGCCAGATTACTGTAAACAGCAGATTGATAAGTTGAACAAGACTAATACTATAGAAGAATACAATATATATGAAACTTATAAAGAAAAAGGAATAGAAAATATAGAAACCGATGGTAATGATGAAGTTTTCTATTATATAGGATGCGAATCCATGAAATTTCCTGAAGTAGTAAAAGCAAATATTCAAATTTTAAAAAAAGCAGGTATCAAGTTTTCAACCAATCTTGAGAAAAAAGTTTGTTGCGGTGGGCCAGCATTTAACATAAGAGATCTAGGAACAGCGAAAGAATTTGCAAATAAAAATAAAGTACTTATTGAATCAACTGGTGCTAAAATCGTTATATCAGACTGTCCTGGCTGTGTTTTAACTCTAACTAATAGGTATGAAAAGGCGGGAATCAAGCTTGAAAGAAAAATCCTACATACTTCTCAATATTTTAAGAAATTAATAAATGATGGAAAATTGCATCTTACAAATAAAATTCCTGAAGATTATAAAAAAATTACAGTTCATGATCCTTGTTTAATTGCAAGAAATCTAAATGATGTTAAATCTATTCGAGAAATTCTTAACAAGATTCCAGATTTAGAAGTGATTGAACCAATTTATAGCAAAGAATATGTACATTGTTGCGGTTGGAGCGGCACCGCTCACTGGGCAGATAAAGATTTAGCTGTTAGGGAAGCCCAGAATAGAATTAATGAATTAAAGGAAACAGGAGTGAACATCTTCATTTCTGCTTGTCCTCTTTGTGAACTAGGATTAGCATATGGAATTGAAGAAACTGAAAAAGAAAAATATAAAATACTAGATATATCAGAATTATTAATAAAAGTATTATAAAAATATTTGAATATATAAAATTCTATAGAGTGATATTATGAGCGATTTGATTTGTGTATTTGATGTAGGGACTACTGGAGCAAGAACTATTATATTTGATGTTAATGGTAAAGAAATTACTCGTGCTTATGAGGAATATCCTGTTGTGAAGCAACCCGTTGGCATTTCAGAACAAGATCCAGCAATTTGGTGGAATGCAATTAAAAAAACTTGTAATAATGTTTCTCAGAAAGTTAATGTTAATGATATTGTTGGTATTTGTACTGCTGTTCTTCGGCAAACAGTAACAATTCTAGACGATAAAGGAATTCCTCTGCATCCTGCTTTAACATGGATGGATGAAAGAGAAGAATCAAGCGCAAAAGATTGGGTCGATGAGGAAGGTGCTTTTAGGAGAATCATGCCAAAACTTCTATGGTTGAAAAAAAATAAATCTGAAGTGTTCGAAAAAGTATCGAAAATTGCTTTTGTTGATACTTACCTTATGAATAAATTATGTGAAAGGCTTGTAACTGATCCTACTAATGGATATTGGGGAATTCTTAATTTACAAACACTAAAATGGGATGAAAAATTGGCTGAAGCTTACGAAATTCCTTTAGATTTATGGCCTGATTTATGTTATCCTGGAGAAGTTATTGGTGAGCTCACCAGTAATACTGCGAAAGAATTAGGCTTACCGAATAACCTTCCTGTCATAATGGGGAGCGGAGATCAACAATGTGCTTCCTTAGGGTTAGGTGTTATTGAAACAGGTCAAGCAAAGATTACTATGGGTACTGGAACTTTCATTGATTATGTTGTTGATAAACCAATTATGCCATCTGGAGACATACCTATATTTTCTATACCAACGCCAATCAAAGGAAAATGGAATCTTGAAGCTGCAATGCCTGGAACTGGAACGGCAATGAAATGGTTTAAAGATAATTTTTCTCAACTTCAAATTAAAGAAAGTCTTGAGAAAAATTTAAACGTTTATGATATACTGGCAGATGAAGCATCAAGTATAATGCCTGGAAGTGAGGGTTTACTTTTTCTACCCTTATATATGTTTAGAAAAGGTGCAATTCATGGTCTTGGATGGAATCATACTAGAGCGCATATGATTCGAGCAATTATGGAGTCTGCTGCTCTTAGTGCTCAGATGTATCTCCAAATGTTAGAAGCTATGGGAGGGGCTAAAGTCTCAGAAGTAAGAGTAGATGGAGGAGCAATGAATAGTCATTTATGGGCACAAATCGTAGCAGACGTGACAGCAAGAAAAATTCTAATACCAGAAATAAAAGATGGAGCGGCAATGGGGGCTGCAATTTTAGGATTTTATGGTATTAAGAAATATGAAAGCTTTGAGAAAGCTATTAATAGCATGGTAAGATTTGCTGATATTAAGGAACCTATTAAAGAGAATGTCAAGATTTATAAAAAATTGAACAGGATTTTCATGCCACCTTTATTAGATTTATATGAGAAAAAAAGAATTACCAAAGACTTATAATTTTATATTTTTTTTTTTTTTTCGGTTTAAATAGGTTACTTTCAAATTTAGAAAAGTATTTTTGGAATCTTTTATTTCAAAAATTATAGAATATTATAAGTTTCTAGCTCACATGCCTTATTTCAAGAACCAAGAGGGTTACAATCTATACTATGACAATATTAACCCAGATTCAAAGAGTTGTGTCATTATTTTACTTCATGGATTCGCGTCTTCGGCTTCTTTTTTCAAGGCACAAATAAAAATATTAAAAGAAAGTTATCGCATTATTGCTTTTGATGCATTAGGGCATGGGAGGAGTGATCACACCAAAGAACTAAACCTATCGAAAAATCTGAGGTATGACATTATCAGAGATTTAGAAGATCTACTGAAATATTTAGAAATCAATGAAAAATATGGAATAATAGGACACTCTTTAGTTGGTGGGATGATTGGTCAGCTATTTGTAATGAAACATCCTGAAGATATTAAATTTCTTATCTTACTAAATTCAGGGTATATAATGATTGATAATGTTATAAGAAATATCTTTTACAATCTACTCCCATATTTTATACGAATGAATTTTTTGGATGTAGTAGCGAATTCTGTTGAAAAAATGTTAGATAAGACAATTCCTTATATAATTACTGCGTTATCAGATACATTAGTGGGATTAAATCTCACTAAAGATGAATTATATATGCAAATTGAGGATCAAATTTTTCGTATGATACATGAAATAAAGGAATATGATCCATCGGGGATTAGTTGTCCTACTTTAATTATTGGTGGAAGACTTGATAATTTTGCTCCAGAACAAATGTCTGAAAAATTACATAGTATGATTCCAAATTCCACATTAGAAATTATTGATATGGCAGGTCATTTTGCTCCGGCTCAGAGAAAAGAGGTAGTTAATGAATTAATATGTAATTTTATTAGAAAACTAAAATAAATATTACATAAATTTCTCATAAACACTCTAATAGATATATTATGAATGAAAATCATAAATTAAATGATCTTGAAACCGCAATTTCATTTTTTAAGGAAGAAGTAAAAAAATTTGTAGAAGACCGTGATTGGAATAAATATCATACTCCAAAAAACTTAGTTCAAGCTATTAATTGTGAAGCGGGAGAATTATCTCAATTATTACTCTTTAGAGATTACACAGTGGAAGAGATTTGGAATAATAAGAAACTACTTACAAATATTTCAGAGGAAATAGCTGATGTTTTTATTTATCTAATAAGTTTGGTTAATGCTCTAGATTTGGATTTAAGCCAAATTTTTATAAAAAAAATGGAAAAGAATAAAAAAAAGTATTCAAATAAGGAATTCAATAACGGAATTTATTACAAAAAATAAAAAATTGAGAAGATAAAATGACAGATATAAATAAAGCTCTTTTAGCCCCATGTGGGCTATATTGTGGCGTGTGTGCAATACATATTGCCGATCGAGAAAATAACTTAAAATTTAAAGAAAGACTTGTTGATGTCTACAAACCGTTTTCAAAAACGGTTGATGATATTAAATGTTCGGGCTGTCTTTCAGAAAACCAGGAGGATATATTTGGATATTGTCAAACATGTCCTATCAGAGACTGTATAAAGAGTAAAGGAATTGATGGTTGCTATCAATGCGATGATTTTCCGTGTAAATTTATAGAACGTTTTCCAATACCTGTTGGGAAAAAAGTAATTCTAAGGGCAATACCTCGATGGAAAGAATTAGGAACTGAAAAATGGGTTGAAGAGGAGGAAAAAAGATATCATTGTCCCGAATGTGGTAATTCCTTATTCCGAGGTACAAAGAGATGTAATAAATGCGGAATTTCAGTCAATGTAGACTGAGGTTAATCTTATTTTTTTATTAATAATAAGAATTTTTAGTGATTTTTCTTTTATTACTTAAAATGGTTGCTAAGAATATTGATGGTATAATAAAGGAACAATTAAACTATACCTTAAAAGAGACAAACTTTTCTAACTTAGGGGAATTATATCGAGGAAAAGTTAGAGATAACTATACAAAAAAAGACAAAAGAATAATTATAGCAACAGATCGTCTAAGTGCTTTCGATAGAGTAATAACCACGATTCCATTTAAAGGACAAATGCTTAACCAGGTTTCATCTTTCTGGTTTGAAAAAACTAAAGGTATTGTCAAAAATCACATTATTGATATTCCAGATCCTAACGTAGCTGTTGTTCATCAATGTAAGACAGTTCCAGTTGAAGTAATCATAAGGGGATATCTAACGGGAAGTATGTGGCGTGATTACAATAAAGGAAAACCCACTTCTGGCATAATGCCTCCTAAAGGAATGAAAAAGAATCAGAAATTTGATGAAATAGTTATAACACCATCCACAAAAGCAGAATCGGGTCATGATATTTACCTCTCGAAAGAAGAAATCTTAAAAAGAGAAATGGTTGAGAAGGATATCTATGAAGAAATGGAAGAAGCTGCATTTAAGTTATTTAAATTCGGACAAAAATATTGTGAACAGAACGGGCTTATCTTAGTTGATACTAAATATGAATTCGGATTAAAAGAAGGTGAATTAATGGTTATTGATGAAATTCACACTCAAGATTCATCACGATTCTGGATCCTTGATACTTATAAAGAGAAATTTGAAAAGGGAGAGAGCCCTGACATTTTAGATAAAGAGATTTTTAGAGGATGGCTTATGGATACATATCCTGAAATTTTTCCAGATATTAAACCAGAAGAGAATATTCCTCCAATTTCTGAAAATATTAAAATAGAATTAGCAAAAAGATACATGAGCAGTTATGAAAAAATTACTGGATTGGAATTTAAGGCAGAAGTTTCAGATGTTCGAAAAAGGATTTATGAAAGTTTAAAGGAAGCCAATTATTTATAGAATTTAAGAAAAATTTAAATAATAATTCACAGTAATTTATCGTATTATGTTGAATTTAATATTTTTATTTGTTGATTTTACTTTATTTATCCTTAGTTTTGTATTCATTATCTTAGATCTTACAAGTTATAAGGAAGAAAAAAATGAAGAGCTAAAAGGAACTATCATACCCAAACGAAGTAAATACGCGTTATTATTTGGCTTATTAGCTCTAGTACTCGCAGTAATTATTAGTTTAGGTTATATATGATAGATCAACAACAATTAAAGAAATTATATTCTTCAATTTTACTATCTTTTATTTAATTAATTCACCGTTCAACAATCTTTTTTTCTCTAAGAAATCTAGATTTTAGTTTAGTATGATTACTTAAAGTATATTGAGGATATATAAGATCTTGTCCTTTTTGTCGATGCGTATTATTTTTAAGTTAATAAGAACTAATAAAAATATATAAAACTTCTTTTTTCACAAATGGATAGCCAAGAATTTGAAGTAGAAATAACGTTAATGAATAAACCAGCAGCTAGAGATCCAGTAGGGGAAACTATTCAAAAAGACCTTTTGGCAAAAAGGGGATATGATATGGTATTTAATGTCCGTTCAGGGCAATTTTTACAAATTAAACTTAAAGCTGCTGATGAAATTCAAGCTAAGAAAATTGTAGAAAAAATGTGTAATGATCTCCGAATTTTTAATCCAGTTACTCAAAATCTAACTATTTTAAAAGTATCAAAATTATGAATATTAAAATAGCAGTAATCGAATTCGCGGGGAGCAACTGTGATTTAGATACTGTACATGTTTTGAAAAATGTTATTGAGGGTGTAGAAGCAGATTTAGTATGGCATAATCATTTCAAGGAATCTAAATATGATGGAGTGATTTTACCCGGAGGATTTGCATTTGGAGATTATTTAAGGGCAGGAATTATCGCTGCTCATAGTCCAGCAATTGATGAAGCACGGATAATGCTAGATGACGGAAGACCAGTAATAGGTATTTGTAATGGATTCCAAATATTAACTGAAGCTCAGTTCCTTCCGGGTGCTTTATTACGTAATGATTCTCTTAAATTTATCTGTAAGTGGGTAAATTTAAAAGTAGTAAACAATAATACTGCATTTTCTAATAAGATGAACTTAGGTGATGTATGTGCTTTACCTATTGCTCATGCAGAGGGACGATATTTTACTGATAATTTGAAAGAGTTAGAGGAAAACAACCAGATTGTTTTTAAATACTCTACTGAACAAGGAGAGCTGACAGGGGAAGCAAATCCAAATGGTTCTTTAGAAAATATAGCGGGAATCTGCAATATAGAACAAAATTGCATTGGATTAATGCCCCATCCAGAACGCGCATCAGAAGCAATTTTAAGTCCAAAAAGAACAACTCATGGAAGATTATTTTTTGAATCCATGGTAGGATTCATTAAACGGAGAATATCATAATGACAAAAGTGGATGTTAACGGAAAAGAAGTAGACGTAGAAATGAATAGTGATGAATTTGAAAAAGTAAAGAATTTATTAGAAAGAGATCCAAATATTACTGAATTAGGCATGTTTGATGTTATGTGGAGTGAGCATTGTTCTTATAAATCATCACGCCCAAAATTGAGAATGTTTGAGGATGCTGAGAAAAATTATGATTATGTATTAGCTGGTCCCGGTCAAGATGCGGGTGTAATTGATATTGGGGATGGTTATGCATTAGCATTTAGAATTGAATCTCACAATCATCCATCTGCAATTGAACCTTATCATGGAGCCGCTACGGGTATTGGAGGTATAATAAGAGACATTTTATGCATGGGTGTTCGACCAATAGCATTATTAGATCCATTGAGATTTGGTCGTTTAAAAGATAACTCTCATTCACAATGGCTATTCAAATACGTAGTAAAAGGTATTGCAGATTATGGTAATTGTACTGGAATACCTACCATTGGTGGAGAAGTTGAATTTGATAATAGTTTTGAAAGTAATTGCTTAGTAAATGTTGCATGTATAGGATTAGGAACTATAGAAAATTTTAAAAATGCACCGAGTAGAGCTTATAATTCTGGTGATTATGTAATTTTAATGGGGGGATCTACTGGTAGAGATGGAATCCATGGAGTTACATTTGCTTCCCGTACTCTAACTGATATGTCTGAAGCTGATAGACCCGCGGTTCAAATTGGTGATCCATTCACCAAAAAAATGATTATTGAAGCAACTTTAGAAGCTGTAAAGACAGGTTATGTAAGAGGGTTGAAGGATCTAGGTGGAGGAGGATTAACTTGCGCAACTAGTGAATTAACGGGGGATGGAAACACAGGGGCAAAAATAGATTTAAAGAAAGTTTTTACAAGAGAACCTGGAATGAATTCTTATGAAGTAATGCTTTCTGAATCACAAGAAAGAATGGCTTTCATTGTTAAACCTGAAGGATTAAATACAGTTCTTGATGTATTTAGAAAATATGAATTGAATTTTGCTGTAATAGGGAAAACTGATGACTCAAAAGTTTTAAAAGTTTATGATGGAGATGATCCCGTAGTTAGCATTCCCGCAAAAGCACTTTCTGAATCACCTACCTTTAAGCGACAAGAAAAACGACCCTCCTATTTAGATGAATTGTTCGCTCAAAAAACTCCAAAACCTTCTTTACAGTTTAAAGATATTATCTATAGATTAATAGCATCAGAAAACATTTGTAGTAAAGAATGGGTCTACAGACAATACGACCATGAAGTGGGTGTTAGATCAGTTGTAAAATGTGGAGAAGGTGATTCAGGTGTTTTAAGAATAATTGGTACAGATAAATTTATTACAGCAAGCGTTGGTGTTAATTCTAAACATTGCTTTTTAGATCCCTATGAAGGCGCTAAAGGGGGATTAGTTGAAATATGTGGAAATGTAATAGCAAATGGGGCTAAACCGATGGCAATGGTAAATTGTTGTAATTTTGGAAACCCCGAAATACCCGAATCTTTTTGGTATTTTTCTAAAGCTGTTGAAGGTATGAATTATTTTTGTAGAACCTTGAGAATTCCTATAGTAGGAGGAAATGTATCTTTCTATAATGAAGATGAGACCAAGAAAACCGCGATTAAAGCAACACCAATAATAATGATTGTAGGTCTTTTGGTAGGTGAAGAAAATATAATAACCCTCCCCTTTAAGAATGCTGGAGATGATATCTTTTTAATAGGAGAGACAAAAGCCGAATTAGGTGGTTCAGAATATCATTCAGTAATCTACAATCTTGAAGGGGGAATTCCTCCCAAAGTTGATGAGGCTAAAATAAAAAATATTTGGGATTTTATATTTGAACTCTATAGAAATGAATTAGTTAAAGCCAATCACGATGTGAATAAAGGAGGATTTATCATAACAATAGCAGAAATGTGTTTTAAGAATAAATTGGGTGTAAATTTAGATCTTACCAATTGTCTTGATGATAAATTAAGAGATGATGAGTTTTTATTCAGTGAATCTAATGGTAGATTTATTATTGAGACAGATCCAAAAGATTTTGATAAAATAATGAATTTAGCAAATAAATATGGAGTATATCTTAAAAAAATAGGAGTGTTAATACCTCAACCCGAAATTAAAGTAAAAGGATTAAAAAATAAAGATTTTAAACTTTCTATTCCAAAATTAAAGGAATATTTCGATTCTACAATACCAAATTTAATGGAAAGATAGCTTTTTAGTTTATAACATCTAAAAACAAAAAGTTTAAAGATTAATGTATAATATCTAACGATAAAAAATTTATGTTCGTAATTATATAACATTTTTAATTAAAAACCGTAACTTTGAAATATTTGTATACTTTTTCAGATCATGATGGAGAATTACGTACTTATCAATTATTTCATTGATATGATTAGTAAATAACATATTAAATATAATTATGAGAGCTCGTGCATGTATTAAATGTAGAGAATATGTAGTAATTCACCCTGGTAATCCTGTTAATCAGATAGAGATAAAAAAGTTTGAGAAGAAACATTTAAATCATACTATTATGACAGTTGATCTTATTGAGATAAAGGGGATCTATTCTTCTTTTAAAAACCATGAAACTGAAAAACCACCTCAAGAAGCTAATTAATTTATTTTTTGATACTTTAACAAACTTAAAACTATACCTTTTAAAAACCTTTTTAACTCATTTTTTTAGGACTTAATACTGTTATCTTCATATTTTATTATTTTGTTTCAATGATCTTTCAATCATAACTATAAATATATTTATATATTTGTATCTTATTTACCTCATAGGATCTTTCAACTTAATTAATCGGGATTAGAAGGATATGGACGACCTTCAACGAGAAAGACTAGAAAAAAGATTTAGAATAGAAAGATTATATAAAACAAATTTTAAAAAAACTTTATTAGATGAGGAAATTCTGCCCTTTCCTAAACCTATAGACAATAAAAATACGGAGAAAAAAGATTTAATTGAACATTTTGATTTCTTGAAGAAATTATTGAAGTTAATTAATCGTGGCGCTACGGGATTTGATCTAGCTTATGAAGTGGAAAAAAATAAGGAAATGAAGTATTTAATATATGATGGTATTTTGTTTTATAATACTTTCCTTGAAATTGGATCAAAGAGATTTATAGACGCTCCTGATAAAAAGACTGCTGACTTTAAATCATTTAAAACAATTGAAGACACTGAAAAGTATATTTTTATGGTATGGTTAAGAGACACAATTGGATTTATTGAAAATGAAATCAAGCCTAAAGAGGATTATGCTAAATATGTAGAAGAAAAAAAAGCGCAAGAGCTTTTAAAAACTAAAAAGAAAATACTTAAAAAACTTGGTCATTGCAAAAATTGTGGAGAAAGGATAAGGAGTTTAGAACAGGAATACTGTGAAAAATGTGGTGTAAAACTTCTAAAAGATTTCTGAATTAAAACACTTTTTTATTATTTGAAATAAGATAATATGAAAAAAAATAAGAATTTTAAATTTATTATTTTTCTACTTTAGTACCACACCATTTACAGAATTGCTCTGTTCCAGTAAGTTTACTTCCACACAGAGAACATGTTTTTGCATTAGTCGGAGTAGTTATCGAAGGAGTACCAAGTTGTCTTCCTTCTATTTTGCCTCCACAAATAGGACAAAATTTAGAATCGGGTTTTATCGATGCGTTGCAACGCGGGCAATTAAATTCTTTTTGAACCGTTTCAGGAGGAGCGATTTTGTATGGCGATGTTGTTTTTTGTTCTGGTGTTGTTGGTGCTTTAAGCTTTAGTTTTTTCTGACCTCTTCTTGCTACAACAGCTGCTATTAATATAACGACTACAACTACAAGAATTACAACTAAAATCCATGAAATATCAAGCCATCTCTCTTGATAGGTAACACCAGTATCATAACTCACATCAAAAGTAATTGTTGTTGATTCATCAGGGGAATTCATAGGATCAAAATATATAAAAAAATACCAATTACCAGATGTTGGAACGATGAATGTATCTGTTGCAATAAATGTGACATCTTCGTTTGTCTCATAAGTAGGGCTAAAATCGGGAACATTTACAGCAGTATAATTTATTGTATAATCAACATCAATTGTAGAACCTCCTTCATTATACCATACAAGATAATAATCTTGAGTAGTGGGAATATTATAATATCCACTACTTTGATCAGAATTTATCTCACTTACTGGGAATACTGGAGAACCTCCATAATACCAATTATAGAAATCATAGCCATCTGCAATAAAGAAATCAAGGTTTGCGCTTGCATTAAAATCATACAGAATTAAGGAACCAGCTCTTAGAAATAACCACTCCGCCCAATAATCACTTGAAATAGGATTAATAGATGCTGAATTCACAATATCAATATATTCAGTCGTAGTATGAAGATTTTCAAAAGGCTGATTCCAAAGAGCAAATGTTATAGTACCAGGTGAAGATTGAGCTGAGAATGTAATTTCTTGTCCTGCTTCTGTATATTCATATTCATACCAAAATTCATTAAAATATAAAGTCTCTGTAGATCGATAATTAACATAACCCACTGCATTTGTGTTGCTAAATGGGAACCAGAATGCTACACCTGCAATTGGAAGAATCACCAATGCTAGAATTATGATAAATAATATTCCTCCACCAACATAAACAGGACTATAATACCAAGGTCTATTCCAACGTCCCGCCCAATAGGGCGAATACCACCATCTATAATACCATGGACGATAATACCACCAATAAGGTCTATAGTAACTACGACGCGGACCATAATAACTGTGAGAATAAGGTCCTCTTGGTGATCTTGATACTACTCTTGAAGCGCCAGTTCTTCCAAAAGGTCTTCCGCCTCCGCTATATCCTCCTCTAAATGAACCAGGGCTACCTCGAAAACCCCCACCTCGAAAACCCCCGCTAAATCCCCCAGCACGGGCTCCTCCACCTCTAAACCCACCTCCGCCACCTCGGGGCATTTTTTATGTTTACACCTCACCACTCTTAATTTCGGGCTCTTCTATTCCCCGGAAAATATAGTCTCGATTGATTGCTAATATTAATAATATCATCGATATAATTGATAACGTTAATCCTATAGGATCAATAGAAATAATAGGTTGTGGAGTCTGAATTGCAAAGGCAATACCGAATAAGATCCATTCAAATGCCATAAAGAAAACTGCTAAACTAGGCACAATTGTTCTTATAATCCAACTTGTCTGTAAATTTCTTGTATCAGAAAAACTTGTATAAATTATCGAAAATAATCCCATTATTCCAAATAGCAACATTAAGATATTAAAAATATCGATTGTAATCCAAATAGGATCAATTAGATTAATAAAAGGCATCATTATCCCTGCACCTCTTACATCAAATAATGTGAAAAACAATATAGGGTCTCCTACAATTGGTCCCATGCCAAGTAAACTCATAAGATTACTATAATATCCTGTAAAAAAACCAAAAATTCCAGTTAAAGGTAAAATTATTCCTAGTGTGAATGCCATAACTGCACATACACTAGCAAACCAAAATTCTGCGACTTTTGTATTTCTAACAGGAATGAGTCCAATTTTAT
>CAYPFJ010000077.1:0-17568 GCA_964409945.1 uncultured archaeon
TCTATCTTTAGGAGATTCTTTAAATTTGTCTAAGAACAACTTTAATTTTCACCTTATTTAAAAAATACCATATGAATTTATTCTGTTAAACTATTATATAAAACTAACAGCACACATTCATAAAAATAGTAAAGGTAAAGATTAAGGTTTAAAATAATTAAAAAAAAAAATAAAAAATTGCTGGAAATATTGAAATCGCAATTAACGACTTAAATTAAACCGATAGCGATTTTCATATCTGCAGCAGTAACTTTCTTTCTGCCGGAGTGTTTGGCAATATCAAGCGCACAGCCAGTTAAGGTTTTTGCATATTCTTCTAAATAATCCATTAATTTATCAACTGCGGCTCGACTTACGATTTCAGCTCCAGCTTTCTTCATTAGAGCCCGTAGTGGACTCCATGCAAATGCAGCCATTTTTTATTCCTCCACTAATTTTTTATTAAATTCTATTAATTTTATTTAAAGGTATTTACATTTTAATTAGTATTTCTTATATTTAAATGTGTTGGTTGATCATCATGAATCCGATAAATGTGATCAATCAAATTCAGTCGACAAAAAAAATTCACGGAAAAAATTAACAAATTTTTTACTAGTGAATTCAGTTAATTAGAATTGATCAATTTTTGATTTCAGATAACTAGATCATGTAACTATTGATCAGTAATCTATATTAATACTATCAAATCTATTATTCAATTTATCATGAATCATGTATGAGATAAATTTTGGAATAAGGTAATGAACCAAAATTTAATATAAAAATACATTTAAGCTTTAAAATCAGACATAAAATATTTTTCTTAATAATAAATTTTATATTTCAAAAAAAAACTTGAATTATTACTTATCTTTTTTTACCTCAAAAACCCATTCTCCCTCACGCATAATTGGCTCAATGGTTCCATTTTTCAATATACCATCTACGTTCATCTCATTCGAGCCAAACATACAATCAATATGAATAAGGCTAGTATTTCCCCCTAGTATTATAAATTCTTCATCAGATAAAGTTTCGCCTCCTTTAAAGCTAAATTTATACCCTCGACCTAAAGCAATATGATTTGAAGCATTTTCATCAATGAGAATATTATAGAAGAGTAATCCTGATTGTGAGATAGGTGAGCTATGTGGAACAAGCGCAATTTCCCCTAAATAACCCGCACCTTCATCGGTTTCAATTAAATTATGTAATAAATCTTCACCCTTTTTAGCAACTGCTTCTATAATCTTCCCTTCAGAAAATGTGAGCGTATAATCCTCTACTAAGCTTCCACTATAGTAAATGGGTTTTGTACCTTTTACAACACCTTCAGTTTTATCTTTATGAGGTATTGTAAATACTTCTTCAGTTGGTATATTTGCTGCAAAATTGATACCATTTTGACTTGTCATATAACCACTATGCCATATATGCCCTTTTGGTAAACCAATTGTTAAATTAGTTCCAGTTGCAGTAAATTTCAATGATTTATATTCCTTTTGGTTAAGATAATTACATCTCGAAGCAAGTTGATTTACATGATCTTGCCAAGCAGAAACAGGATCTTTATGTTTTATACGGCAAATATGAAAGATTGTATCCCAAAATTTTTCTTTCCGCTTATCTGGTGAGATATTAGGAAAAACTTTATCCATCCATCCATCTATAGGAGCAGTGATGACTGCCCAGTTCGTTTTGTTTTGTACAACTAAATCCATGATAGGTGCCATATGCTTGAAAAATGTCTGTTGTGTTATATTTACTAATTCAGAATCTTCATTAATTAGCAAATCAGGGTTTTCTGCGTATATAACGAGTATTGCATCTCCAGAATTACCCATATCACCTACTAAATTGGTTCTCCATGAAGGAAACTCATCAAACGAATCCTTAGGGGCATATTTGTATCTTAATAGCTGTAATTGATAGTCAACCCACATGACATCCACAAATCTAGCACCTAATTTATAAGCTTTAGCTACAATTAATCTTACTAATGGAGCTAATTCAATTGGTGCATAACTATCTGAAAATATGGGTGCCCCGATTAGTAAACGTTGCCCAGGTTGTAAATTTAGCCCAACTTTAATGATTACTTCGGCATATTTGTCCAAATTTTTCTCAAATTCAGAAGATATTATCTTCACTCCCAATTAATATTTATTTTTTATATGTACAAGTTCAATCATTTTTTGTTTTATTATTGAATCAAGAAAACCATTAAAATAAATTATATATTTTATATTTAGACAATTCTCTTTAATAATTCTATTATATTCTATTATAAATAGATATTGACAATTTATGTATAAAAGGAATAATTGAAAATGGGTGAAAATAAAACAAAAATTTTAGTGATTTCAGATGTACATTTGGGTTCATTAGATTGTGAAAGAGACTTATTTATTCAATTTTTAAAGCGTATTATTAATGGAGAATTTGGAAATGAATTACAAGCGTTTATAA
The DNA here is from genome assembly GCA_964409945.1 of uncultured archaeon. Classification (GTDB taxonomy): domain Archaea; phylum Asgardarchaeota; class Lokiarchaeia; order Sigyniarchaeales; family SOKP01; genus Loki-b32. The sequence goes on from CAYPFJ010000077.1 coordinate 2,452, forward strand.
TATTAGGGGATTTCATTGATTTATGTACTGACCTTCCTAGAACTCTTTTGAATAGGGAAAAAGTTCAAGCAATTTTTACACTTTTGCTTGAGATTAAAAAGAAAATGAACCTTGTATTTTTATTAGGAAATCATGAAATTCCCGTTACAGGAGACTATGATAAGAAATTTGAAAGTCGAAAAGAGAAATTTTTAACCAAGTTTAGAAATAGTAATTTCAAGGAATTGTTTAATGACGAATTATACTATCAATTTATGTTATTAAAAAAATGGAATAATGAGGATATGCTCTTAATGTATAATACACGAGAGCAACTTGAAAATAATCCCATTGATCAAGTGAAAATTGAAGGTCTTAATTTAGATAGCGATTATAGATGTTTTATGGCTCATGGTTATCAATTCGATAGTGAGATACATCGATTTTTTGTAGGGCAATTATGGAAATCATTAATCTCGAATAATAAGTTTGAAGTAAAAGAAACTTATGATTATTTCTGGAATGAAATAATTAAGAATGGAAGAAAAATTAAGCCTATTACATTTAAACTCATGAAAGAAGAATTAGCTAAGTTAAAAAATAAGTCAATCGAATCTGTGGATGCCGTTTTTTCGGAATTGAATATTTTGGAATTTAATTTAATTAAAGCTAATATGCGTATAATGAAAAAATGGCAACATGTGAGTAAACCTGATTACTATTTAGATGAAATAAAAGAGTTCTTAGAGGATGATAAATATGATTTTTCCAAAATTAATCACCTAATATATGGTCATTCTCATATTAAGGACATATCTTTTACAACCATTAATAACCTACAAGTAAAAGTAATCAATGATGGTTCGTGGCAACATATACAACCTTCTTACGTAGAAATTTGTAATAAGGGGAAAATATATTTAAAAACGGTAAGGATTAATATTAATTCAATAAGAAAGTAGTTAAGGACAATATTACTAGTTATAATCTTATTTCTATTTCAGATTTTTTTTTTCAGCATAGAAAAATCGACCAGAGCCCATTACATCTATATGATGGAAAAGAATTTCAGTGAATACTACTTTTAGAGATGGAATTCCTTCCTTTGCTTTAAAAGTATTAATTTCCTTTTTTGAGTTAGAGGTTATAATCTCGTTTATCATTTTCCCTAATTCAGAGACCAGTATCTCCTCTTCTGAGGGGTAATACTGATGTTGGTCGGCGCCTAATGCTAAATTTCCATTTCGATATCTACCGGGATTTATTTCTGCTACTACCTTATATTTATTAAAATAATCTAAAATGAGTTTTAAGTTCTTAAGACTGGGTTGGCCAATTTCCTCAATAATCTTAAAAATAAATGAATCTGGCTTTCTTAAATAGTCATGGATGGTATCTGGAGTTGTTTTTGGTTCATAATCAGGAAATAAATCCTTTTCATTCAAAACTTATTCAACACCGATTTATATTTATATCATCAAAATTTATAAATCCCAACTTTTATCTTTAATTATTAGATTTAGATTTTTTAAATTTGAAAATATACAATTATACTCATGAGTAATCAAATAAAACCACTTTCTGAGATGGAAAGCAATGAAAGGCCAATTTATATTTTCAAGATTTGCATTCTAGGTCAGGAGAGAGTCGGTAAAACATGTATCGCTAAGAGATTGTGTTTTGACACATTTGATGTAAATACAAAAGAAACACTAGGAATTGAATTCTACACAAAAGATATTCCTGTTGTTGTTAATGAAGATAAATCTTTTGTTCGAATTAGTATATGGGATTTTGGTGGACGTGAACAATTCAAAAAATTGTTTCCATATTACATCAATGGGGCTAATGGAATTTTTATGGTATTTAATCTAGTGGATATTCAAACGTTACTAAGATTAGATTGGTGGTATGAAAGACTTGGTGAGTATCATCAAGTAAATACCCCAAGGATGGTTATTGGAGCTAAGAGTGATCTTGTAAAAACTGCGGACGAAAAAGCGAGGGTTGACGGTTTAGTAATCGATAGGTTCATGAAAAGGCATAATGAAGTTGATTTTTGTAAAACATCTTCAAAAGAAAACTATAATATTGAATCGATCTTTAAAGACCTTGTCATTAAAATATTAGAAAGAAATGGATTAGATTATGATAAACTTACTTAAAGAGATATAATTTATCTTTTTATAGATTATGAGTTAATGCTTTATTTTGAGGTAGTATCGGTATGGTTCAAATTTTTCATGAAACAGATGGAGATCTATTATTATTAAAAAATAAGACAATAGGCATTATTGGGTATGGAAATCAAGGGAGAGCTCAAGCGCTTAACTTAAGGGATTCGAGTTTAAATATAATTGTGGGCAATATTGATGATAATTATAAAAATATTGCTATGAAAGATAATTTTTCAGTTTATCCAATTGAAGAAGCTACGAAAAAATCAGATATAATCTTTATACTCATCCCTGATGAGATAATGAATGAGATTTTTGAAAAGAGTATTAAACCTTATTTGAGAGCTAATTCAGTTATTGTTTTTGCGAGTGGATATAATGTTGGTTTTAATCTATTAATACTCCCTCCGTTTGTAGATGTATTGCTGATTGCCCCTAGAATGATCGGTGTTGGCGTGAGAGAGAATTTTCTCAAAAATGAAGGATTTTTTAGTTTCGTCGCAATTGAACAAAATGCTTCTGGAAGCGCAAAAGAAATCTTGCTTGCTTTAGCTAAAGGAATTGGTACATTAAAAAAAGGTGCAATAATGTTATCCTTCAAACAAGAAGCTGAATTAGATTTATTTAATGAACAAGGATTTGGACCCGCTTTTGGAAGGGTTTTATTATCGAGTATTTATACTTTAATTGATGCGGGTTACCCTCCTGAAGCAGTATTAATTGAAATGTACATGAGTAATGAGATGTCTTATACATATAAGAAGATGGCAGATGTTGGGTTGATAAAACAAGTAGATTTTCATTCTCAAACAAGTCAATATGGAGCTATGAGTAGAGGGATACGATTCAGAAAACTACCTCTTAAGGATAAAATGGAACAGATACTAAAAGAAATTCAAGATGGAGACTTTACAAAGGAGTGGGAAAAGAGAATTACAAAGCTAAAATTTAAGCTGATAAAATTCTTTGCAACAAAGCAGAAGATTAATAAATTAGAAAAACAAGTAAGAAAAAATCTTAAATTAAAACTTTATGATATCTATGAAGAAGAACCACCCTCAGAAGAGGAGATAGCTAAATTAAAAAGCATCTCAGATGAAATTAAATTATTTGAACAATATTATGGACAAGGTTAAAGTAATAATTAGAATAAAATAATAACTACTCCTGAAATAGTTAAAATTACTCCTAAAAATCCAAATTTTGTAATTCTTTCTTTATTAATAAAATAAGTTAATGGAAGTGCAAATAAAGGGGCGGCACTTGCAATTAAGGATACAATATTTGCCCCAGCTATATGCACGGATTCAGTATATAGATACGCCCCTAGTGAAGTACCTATTAAAGAAGCAATTAATAGAAATATCCATGAATTAAGAGATATCTTTTGATTTAGCGAATTAACATTTTTATTCTTCAAATAATTTTCTCTCAACACCATTGACCCTAAAATCAATAATGCAAATGGAAATCTGATCACGTTTCCTATAGTAGAACTGAGTTGTTTAATAAGTATTATTTGATCTATTCGAATGGTTGCATATTCAATTAAAACAGCTCCGATGGCCCAACCAATAGCCGCGGTAAAACAAAAACCTAAAGCTTTCGCAAAATTCTTTTTAAAAACTTCCTGAAACCTGATTTTTATTGGTTTTTGTGAGGTTATACATGTTTCTAACTTTGAATTACCAGAGTTTATTTTAGATTTTCCAATAATTATAATTCCAATTCCAATCAAAATTAGAGATAAAAACAAATTAATTTTAAACGGCTTATTAAGAAAGATTAGAGATAATATAAAAGTAAAGAAAGGAAATGTCATTGAAATAGCGAGAGCAATGGTGGTACCCAGTTCCTTTTGGGCGGTAAAGTAAGCTGTATCACCGATTACTTGACCAAAAACGAAACTCAAAATTAAAATTAACCATAATTCCCATGGTATTAAAAATATAAGATTTAATTTGTTTAGAAATAAAACAATCAAAATGAATGTTAAAGTCCCTATACCTGTTCGAAAGAAATTGATAAAAGTAGGGCTAGCTTCACGTTCTGTTTTTCGAAAAATTGCATTTGAGCCAACAAAGGTTAGGACGGCTAATATTGCAACTAATTCACCTAGCATTATTTATGAAAATTAATGGATACATAAATTGTTATGTATTACAATTTCCCTTAAATTTGAAAATTAATTTAAAAAATTTAACATAACTGCCTTTTTAGTTTTTCACCAAATTCAAATAGCTTTAAAAATGATTTGGCAGCAGCTTCTATAGTAGAATAAACAACAAATTTATCATTCATTAATTTTTGGTGAAATACTTCCAGAGATTTACTCGGATATTGATGTAAAATAATAATGAAAACTTTATTTAATGATTCAACATATTCTCTCAGTTCTAGCAAATTTTTATAATACCCTTTAAATCGGTCGTTTTCCATATCTCTCCAGGTATCAGTTTCGATTATTACTAATTCAATATTTTTATCAATAGCAGATTTACAAATATCGATAACTTCTTTTTTATGAGTAATCCATGGAATGTCAAAAGGATTCGATAAACTCCCAATTCTTATTGGAAATATCTTTTTTAATTTTTCTAAAGCGTCCCCTTCAAAAAGGGGTAATTCTATTCCCAATTCTGTTAAAGTATCCGTAGCTAATATACCAAAACCCCCAGACCAAAGTATAACCAATGCTCTTTTGTTTTTAGGGAAAGATATTTCTATATTTAATTTACGAAATCGTGATATATATCTAGAAAAAAGATACGAATAATCAATTAATTCTTCTAAGGAAGAGGGGACTTCAATAATGGGAGTTTGTTTATAAATCGCTTGCCAAATATCACTTTTAGTTGCTAAAGCCCCTGTATGGGTCAACACTGCTTTTTGTCCTCTTGGTGTTTTTCCACCTCGCATAAATAATACGGGTTTTTTCATTTTTTTCAAGACATTGAATAATTTTTTCCCTTCATTTATATGGAGTGGTGAAATACCTTCAAAATAAACACAAATAACATTTGTTTCAATATCGTCACTTAAATATTCTAAGATTTCTGAGATCTGAATATCAATGCAATTTCCAATACTTATCCCTATTGAAAATCTAAGATCATATTTTTTTGAACTAAACTTAATCATTTTTGAATGTAAATCTCCTGATTGGAAAATTAAACCAATATTTCCTCTTTCAATAGGAAAAGAGGAATAATAAGCTATTTTTCCGCGAGGACTATATAATCCCATACAATTTGGACCTATTGCTCGAGTATATTTGAAATTATCTAATAACATTTTTAACTTTCGTTCAATATCTATTCCTAAATCATCGAATTCCCCCATCCCAGCAGTAAAGATGTGGACAAATCGTACTTTTTTTTTCGATAAGATATATTTCAATGATTCTATAAGCAATTCTCTCCTTATTGATAAAATTAACAGATCAATTTCATCTTCTGGAATGTCCTCAATCGCATTATAGCATCTTACACCTAAAATCTCTTTCTCTTCTGTTGAAATTAAAAATAACTTTTCTAAATCAAAACCCTGTCTTATAAAACCTTCTACAAAAAAAGAAATTTTTTGATTCATTTTATAAATCACAGCATTCTCTGGCTTAAACAGTATGTCTAATGCAGAGTTGTCAATTTTCCTTTCCATCTTGATCCTCAGTTCTTATTGTTAAATCTGTATTACAATTATAACAAAATCGTGGGATAGAGTTGAATTCAATTCCACAATTGGGACATATTATTCTATTTTGATTAGCTATATCGTGTAAATCTTCAATTTGAGTCTTAATTTTTAATTTCATCATTTTTTTTAATAATAATGACAATCCTATCGAAAAACTGATGAGTATAACCCCAAGTAAAATGGTATTTAAGAAATGAAAAGGAAATTTAGCATCAAAATAATCTGGAGAATAATTCCATAAAAACACATAAAGAAAGAAATTTGGAAAGAAAAATGTCATCAGATTCATCGAATATGCTTTTTTGAAACCATTATAAACGAAAATTGGAATTAATGATACTAAAATCCAACTTATATATATAAAGTATAACCCTGATAAGGTATCAAACAAAATATAATTCGCTAAGAATTGTATAATCACTTCTCGCTCTTTTGAAATATCGATATCAAAAATAATATTAAATTTATAACCGAAGCTATAAATTAAAAGACTCAGAAGTAGTATTTGAATTAAAAATAATATTATTCTACTTCGAAAAAAGTCGATTATCTTCATTTATAGTTAGTTAAATACAGCAATAAATTAAACTGTTATAAAAATAATTTGATGATTAAATATTTCTGTTAAAATAAAAAAAAAAATAAAATATTTTATTATATCTATTTTCAAGATATTTTCTTTAATCTCTTCTTTGATATAATTTCAACGATTATTCCAACCATTAAAGCTACAGTTAGAATTTCAATGTAATATCCTGGGATACCGGACTTTTTTTCAATCGTATCAAAATATGCTATAAATACTGGATCGTGGACGAGTGTACCACCCCCACTCTCACCATACTTAGGATAGCACGTAATAAAGAAAGCTGCTGTTTCATTAGGATGAAACGCCTCCCAGGCGTCATCAAATGGAATTCCATACGTGAATTGATTTGTTTGATTAACAGCATAACTTATTACTAATCGAGCGAAATCTCCCATTAATGGGAGCATTCCTGAGACGAATTCAATGAACTCTGAATCATGATTAACATCCAAACACTCATAAAGAACTGGATATGTATTTGGAGTCGTTCCACTAATATTTGTAAGCTCGTATGTGGGTTTTTGACTAAATCCAAAATCAAAAGCGTGAGATCCTCCTAAAGTTGTTTCTACTGTAGTTAAACCTGTTTTATGAACAGTAGCATTAATTTCTCCTATTTCATGATCAATCATTGCCCAATCTTGATCAGCCATAATAAAGCTCCAAGTACCAAGCGCCATTGCCCATGTATCTGGCATATATCCTGGATCACCATCATGGACCTCTACCCAAGAGCTTATATTTGAAAGCCTTGACATTAATACTCCAAACTCTCCTATTTCATAGTCTTGATGTAAAGTAGCCTCTCCAGCAACTGTATCAATATCTAAAGTATAGGTATATGAGACATAAGTCTGATTACCGATGACAGATGAACCACTAACATAAGTCCCTGGATCATCATAATCAAAACCCCAATCAAAAACACGTTTACCTCCGATCTCATCTGTGTGGGGGACATAAAAAATGATATCATTATAAGTGTAACTCCATGAATAGGTGATAACAGAACCAATTACAGATCTTTCTAGAGTAGTTGCCTCGGTCTGTGGGTTTGAATAAATACCCACTTGTTCCCGCATCTCTTTATTAGCTACACCCATATAAAAAAATGGATTTATGGATTCTCCGTCTGTATAATTATCATCATCTACAATATTATCATCAAAGCCAAACCAGGCACAATGCATTGATGCAATAAGGATTTCTGAACCATTCAAGTAGGCATGTTGCCACCAAAATTGTGCTGGTGTTGTATATGTTGAATGCTCTCCCATTTCATAATGTGTTTTGTTAATGAATGCTAGCATACCCATTTCAAAATTTCCTTCTTTAATCCATTTGATATTCCAAGTATTATTAAGCCATGAAGTCATGTTATTAACTTCAGGGTGATCCCATCGTGAATTATTAAATATATTAGCATCCCAATAGCCTTCTTCAAATGTATGACCAGGACCAAACGCTTCTTCTGGAGTTGGAGGCCCGTTATCTGCTTTAGCATTAAATGTAAATAACCCAAATACGAGAATAGTTCCAAAAATTATAGCAAATATTCTACTTTTATGGAAATTCTTCAATTCTGCCACTCTTTTATTCTAATGTTAAGTATATTTAAAAGATCAAAAGCAAATTTATCTATTTAAATCTATTCGAAAAATAAGAATGCCCAAAACAGTAAAATTTTTAATATTTGCTATCTTTCTTCACCTACAGTGGAAGACTCGTATTCTTATTTTTTAAGATTAGCATTATATAATTGTTATAGAGGATGTTTTCTCCCATGAGTTATCATTTTTTATTACTGTTTAAGATTATTTTAGAGGTATTTAAAATATTGAGGTAATTGGTTTATGAGTTATACTTTTTCAAGAACAAAAATGATTGAAAAAATCAAGTTTGGTCTTCTAAGTCCTAATGAAATACGTAAAATGTCTGCAGCTCGTATAATTACAGCTGATACGTATGATGAAGATGGACTTCCGATACCAAGTGGACTTATGGATCAAAGATTAGGAACTATTGAACCTGGACAACGATGTCAGACTTGCGGTAATTTAGTAAGCAATTGTATGGGCCATTTTGGGCACATAGAACTTGCTCGTCCAGTAATTCACGTAGGTTATGCAAAGAAAGTCTTAAAAGTGTTAAGAAGTATTTGTCCAGAATGTAGCAAGTTAATGCTCACTGAAGATGAAAAAGAGAAATTCAGACAAGAGCAATTAACACACAGAAAAATCTTTTTTGAGGGTGATGAGGATGCTGCTAAAATTGTTTTTAAAAGAGCAAGGAAGGCAAAAATCTGTCCTCATTGTGGTGCTATCAAAAAAAAAATTATCATTGAAAAACCAACTACCTTTTATGAAGAAGAAGAGGGCAAAGGCTCACGGAGAATAACACCTATTGAGATATTAGAACGTCTAAAGAAAATTGGTGATGTGGATCTAAGGATCCTTGGTATTTCCCCTGAAAATGCAAGACTAGAATGGGTAGTATTTACAGTATTACCAATTCCTCCTGTATGCGCAAGGCCGTCAATTACCCTAGATAGTGGTATTCGATCAGAAGATGATTTAACACATAAGTTGGTGGATGTAATCCGAATTAACCAAAGATTACGAGAAAATATTGATGCAGGAGCACCTCATTTAATAGTTGAAGATCTATGGGAATTATTACAATACCATATTACAACATATTTTGATAATCAAGTTTCTGGTATACCTCCTGCAAGACATCGTTCTGGTAGAGCACTTAGAACACTAACTCAGAGGTTAAAGGGTAAGGAGGGTAGATTTAGAAGTAATTTAAGCGGTAAAAGAGTTGATTTTTCTGCCCGTAGTGTTATATCACCTAATCCATATATTAGCATTAATGATGTAGGTGTTCCAATAGAAATTGCGAAAATTTTGACAATCCCTACGAATGTTAATGATTGGAATATTGAAGAGATGAAACAAATGGTCTTAAATGGACCTTTTAGACATCCGGGTGCGAATTACATCATACGTAATGATCGAAGAAGGATTGACTTACGATATGTAAAAAACCGAAAAATTATCGCTGATATGCTCGCACCGGGTTTTACAATTGAACGACATTTAAATGATGGAGATTTAGTATTGTTCAATCGACAACCTTCGCTTCATAGAATGAGTATAATGGCTCATGAAGTAAAAATAATGACAGGAAGAACTTTTCGACTAAATTTAACGGTTTGTCCACCATATAACGCAGATTTCGATGGAGACGAAATGAACTTACATGTGCCCCAAAGTGAAGAGGCACGCACGGAGGCAGAATTACTTCTTAAAGTTCAAAACCATATACTTTCTCCAAGATTTGGCGGTCCAATATTAGGCGGAATTCAAGATTTTATATCAAGTGTCTTTCAATTTACCAGTAAAGATTCATTATACGATAAGAAGGACACATTAAAATTATTATATTTTGGAGATGTATATAAAAATAATCCTGATTTTAGTTTAGATCAACTTACTCCTATAATTACTGATCCAGAGCCAAAATACTCTGGAAAAGAAATTTTCAGTACATTATTTCCAGATGATCTAAATATTAAAGTAAAATCTAAATTTTGTAAAAAATGCGAAATCTGTGAAGAAGAAAATTGCCCTTATGATGCGTATGTCGTAATTAAAAATGGTAAATTAATAACTGGAACTATTGATGAGAATTCTTTTGGAGCTATGCAATCAAATAGTATCTTGCAGCGTATAATTAAAGATCATGGTAATGCACTTGGAAGGCAATTTTTAGATAGTGCTACCAAAATGCTCCTATACGTTATTCGGCAGAATGGAATGACAATGGGATTGGATGAAGTGTATGTGCATGGACATGCATATGAAGAAATCGAAAAAATATTAAAAGATGCAAACATCGAGTCTGAAAAATTAATTAATGCTTTCTATGAAAATGATACAACAATTCTTAGAAGAGCACCCGGACGTTCAATGAGAGAAACATTGGAATTAAGAATCAGACAAGTATTAGCAGAAGCTAGAAAACAAGCAGAAGAAACTGCTGCAAATTTCATTGGAGATGAAGCCCATTCTGTTATTATGACTAAATCTGGAGCTCGAGGTAATATATTAAATTTAGGGCAAATGTCTGCGGTTGTTGGACAACAAGCAATTAGAGGAGAAAGGATAAATCGAGGATATAGTATGAGAACATTGCCTCATTTTAAAATTAATGATCTTTCACCTAAATCCAGAGGATTTGTATCCTCTTCTTATCGAAATGGATTAAAACCAGTGGAATTTTTCTTCCATGCAATGGGAGGAAGAGAAGGATTAGTAGACACGGCAGTTAGAACTTCTACATCTGGATATATGCAACGTAGGTTAGTAAATGCATTACAAGATATGGTTGTTGAAAATGATGGCACTGTCAGAAATTCAGATAAAAATATTATCCAATTCCGCTTTGGTGATGATGGTATAGATCCTATGCATACAGATCATGGTGCTGCTGTAAATTTAAATGTTTTATTATTAAAAGCCAAAGCCTTGGATGTTGAGGAAGTACGTGAAGAAATTAAAAAAATCCCACCAAAAAAATCATCCACACCGAAGGAAAAAAAAGTATCTGAAAAAAAACATACTAAAACTCCTACAGAAAAACCACAACCAAAGAAAAAACCAGATGATAATGAATCTTTGATACAACAATTCGAAGAAGAGACTGGTAAAAAGGCAATTTGGCGAGGGAAAGAAACCAAAGCTTATTTAGATTGGAAAGAAGAAAAATTAGGATAAAAAAATTGTTTTAAAAAGAAGGAAATTAATAATGGTAAAAATAGATTCAAAATATTTAGAAGAACGGTTAAAAGAACTAGAAGGGGATGGTATTCCCGAAGATTTAATAAACAAAATTAGAGAAAAACTTAGCGAAGAGGAATTAGAAAAGGAGCAACTTGAATATCTATTAAACAAAATTTATATTAATTTTACTAATGCTCTTGTAGAAACTTCAGAACCAGTAGGTACCGTAGCAGCTCAGTCGATTGGTGAACCTGGAACCCAGATGACATTGAGAACATTCCATTATGCAGGAGTAGAGGAATTCTCTGTAACCCAAGGATTACCCCGGCTCATTGAAATAGTTGATGCTAGACGTTTCCCTAGTACCCCACAAATGACTATATATCTTGAAAAACCCTATAATGAAAGCGAAGATAAAGCAATTGAAGTTCATAATCGCATTGAACAGATACGCATAGAACAAATAACTCATGATGTCGATCTAGATTTTGTGAATTGGAATATTGTTATTAATTTGATACCAGAAATTTGTGAGAAAAAAGGAATTGAAATTAACGAAATCCCTGAAATTTTGAAACGTTATAAAAAGAAAGGAACAATAAAACGTGAAGGAACTTCTATAATTGTAGATCCGGGAATAGAAGATCTACAGAGTTTACAAAAATTAAGAGAAAAGATACTTAAAAAGGTTGTAAAAGGGATTAGAGGAGTTAAGAGAGGATTATTAACTCCTTCAGATGATGGTAAAGAATGGATAATTAAAACTGAAGGTACTAACATGCAAAGTGTAATACAAATTGAAGGAGTAGACGTAACTAGAACAGTTTCAAACCACATTCACGAAGTAGAAAAATTATATGGCGTAGAAGCAGCACGTCAAATGATAATATTGGAAGCTCAAAAAGTCTTAGAACAACAAGGATTAGATGTAGATTTAAGGCACCTCTTGATTTTATCAGATCTAATGTGTTATTCTGGATCAATTCAATCTATTGGAAGACATGGAATATCAGGTTCAAAATCGAGTGTATTCGCTCGTGCAGCATTTGAAGTTACAGTTAATCAATTACTCGATGCTGGGCTTTACGGAGAGGAAGAACGTTTACTTGGAATCCCTGAAAATGTAATTGTAGGCCAAATTAGCCCGATAGGCTCAGGGCGTGTAGCTGTTATGTTTGATCTTGACGCTAATTTAGAAATCTTAAAAAAGAAGGAAAAATGATATCATCAAACGAAAACTTTTAATTAGGTTATAATAACATAAATGTTCCTAAAAAAAAAAATTAAAAATTAAAAAAGCATTATTCTTATTACTTATTATATAGATACTTATTGAAATTATCATGGCAAAGGGAAAGAGTAAAACCGTCACTGAAAAAGTCGATCTAAGTAGGAAAAAAACTAAGGAGTTTGATGTTAATACTAATATCAAAGTTGCTTATAAAACAGGTAAAATAGTCTATGGTAAAAATCAAGTTCTGAAGAATATAAAAAGAGCAAATTCTTTTAAAATGATTATCGTGAGTAATAATTGCCCTACAGAATTGATTAAGCAATTAAATTATTATAATTCTCTTTTAAAAGATCAAATCTTTATCTATAAATATAAAGGCTCAAGTTGGGAGTTAGGTCTAGCTTGTGCTAAGCCATACATGATTTCTATTATAGGTATAATCGATTTTGGAGATTCAGCTTTGATCTCTTTAAAAACTAAATGATCTTAACAACGCATAACAAGTTTTTTCTATGTTAAAAAAGAATATTAAAATTGATCGGGAAGCAATGGAGCTTATTTCGCTATTTAATAACATATCTGGAGCAATTATAAAAGATTGTTTGATTTTTAAATCACCTGAGAATAGATCCGAAATTATTATTTTTTTAGTAAAAGAAGAGGATGTAGGAAAAGCTATTGGAAAAGCGGGTGAACATGTTAAGGATTTAAAATCAAAACTCCAAAAAAAAATAGATGTTATTGCATTCTCTGAGAATCTTAACCAATTTATCCAAAACATATTACAAACTACAAAGAATTCTATAATGGTTCAAAATATCGAAATTAAAGAAAGCAGAAATCTAAAAAAAACCGTTATCATTACTGTAAGACCTCAAGATCGCGGAAAAGCAATTGGTAAAGAAGGCGCAATGATAAGAAAGATAAAAGAACTGGTGCTAAGGTATTTTGAAGTCGATAATGTAATTATTAATACGAAAAATATCTGATCTTTGTTACCTAAAAATTATTCTTAAAAATTATTATTAATTTAATCACAAAATTACCATTTATAGTGATTAATATGTCAAAATTGAATCTGTATGATGAACAGGCTGCTATTAATCATGTTAAATCGCTAGATTTTACACGACACGCAGCAACTGATGGTGAAACAAAAACCATAAACTATATCCGAAAAGAACTAGATACAGTGAATCTTGATGCTAAAGTTGAGTCTTTTGAGTGGGCTGCTTCATTATTTCAATTCAGAAAATTGATATTTTTATGGATATTAATTCTTATTTTGAGTAGTGAGATAGTATTATTGTATCCTGCTAATACTTGGCTAATCCTTCCTCTTGATGGTCTCTTTTTATTAGTATTAATATTAGGAGTCAAATATGTTTTTGATCATTCAAGATTACTATTTATAGGTAAGAAAAGAGAGTCAAAAAATGTCATAGCAACCATTCATGGGAAAGATTTATATCCAAAAAGACCTGTTATAGTTTTTTCAGCTCATCATGATTCAGTTTCGCATAATTTTCCATACAAAATGACAAAATTATTACTTCTTTCTGCAGTATTTTTACTCCTCTCATATCTATTAATTAACTTAATCCTCGCAATTTGGTCAATTATAACATTATTTACAGCAATTCAGATTGATATTATTTATTTATGGATAAGAAATATCTCTCTAATTATCGGGAGCATTCTACTCATAGAAATATTTATTACATTTTTTATGAAAACAACCAATGAATCTACTGGTTCAGTTGATAATGCTTCAGGAGTTGCCATTCTATTAGAATTAGCGAAATTAATCCAAAAAAAACCACTTGAAAAAACGGATGTACTTTTTTTATGGTGTGGAGCAGAGGAAATGGGCCTATGGGGGTCTAAACAATACTGTTCTAAACATTTCGAAGAATTAGATACTGATTATGATTTGAATAAATCATATAACATTAATGTAGACATGGTGGGTACTTACATAGGTTTAGTTAATGAAACTGGATTATTTAAGAAAAAAAAAATAAGTGATAATCTTAATGATATCTTAAGAGCATCAGATATACAACATAAAATCCCCTCTGGGAAATCAAAATTATCATTAGGTTCTGGAAGTGATCATTTAGTTTTTCGTGCGTTTACAAAAAAAGCAGAGAAGAAAGGTTTCCAAGTAACTTGCTTTTTATCAAAAAAAGACGCAAAATATATTCATTCTAACAAGGATATTCCTGAATTGTGCTCTACTGAAAATCTAAATGGATGCATAGATATTTGCTATAATGCTATAAAAAGCCTTGATCTGAGAGTAGAATAGGATATTCAAAAGTAGCATTTTTTCATTATATACATAAATTTTAAGTTTAAAGAAACATTTTTTCTACTACTAAAGTTCTATCAATTAATAATTATTAGGTGTTATCAATAGCTCCCAAAGGGTTATATGCCGCGAGAAAACTTAAAACTAATCGAAAAAAGTTTAAATGGTCCAAAACAAAATATAAAAGAAGAATACTCAAATTAAAACAAAAAGTTGACCCATTAGAAGGAAGTTGTCAAGCTCTTGGTATCGTTCTTCAAAAAGTAGGTCGAGAAAGTAAACAGCCAAACTCAGCAATAAGAAAGTGTGTACGTATCCAATTGAAAAAAAATGGAAAAGGT
>CAYPFJ010000078.1:0-17502 GCA_964409945.1 uncultured archaeon
AATCATCAAGTATACTTTTATAAAAGAAGTATGGATAATCTTCGGGTAATTCTTTTTCATTTACTTCAATAACTTCATCTAAATCCTCAGAACTACATGTTCTAATAAAGAATTCTGAGGGATCATTGGTATTATTGAAATTATTTGTCTTGGTTTCCTTATTAGTTGTCATTGTTATTTATGCTAAAGAATTTTTAAATATAAAATAGCCATAATAGTATATGGATTATAAAAATAAAAGCTTTTAAGTTTTTATGAATCAGAAACTACAGATAATATCAAATTTTTACTGCATCAAATGCTTTTTCTTTTTGTTTTTCAATATAATCAAGAATAAGATTCAGAGTATTTTGAATATTAAGTTTATTATTAAAGTTTTTGACAATTTTTTCTAAATGTGGGGGATTTAATTCTTTTAATTCCTTTGCGACGTTTATCATTTCTGGTATAGTTCTTACGATATTATCAACAATAGTGATATCTGCCCATAAAGCTGTTCTGCTAAGAGGATTTAAGTCAACTGCGATAACTGTTTTATTTAATTTTTTCAAAGCTTCAGTTCTATCTCCGTCTTCTAAAGGAACCATGACTAAATCAGCATTTGCTATTAATTCTACATTTTTTCGATTACTTTCAAGACCCTCAAGTTTGATCATTTTTTTGGGGTCAGTTCCATATATTACCGAAGCTCCTGCTTTTTGTAAAACATTTTTAATTGCTTGAATTCTACCTTTTTTTTGGTAAAATAAATTGATTTCAAGTGGAGTATTCAAAATGTTCGATAATATTACGAGTTCATCTGGAACTAATGCGGCAACATTTCCATTTACACTTATGATAGGTCTATCGGCTAATAATATAGAAGCTACAGCTGCTTCAATTGCTTTTTTGGCCACATCAGTAGTTTTTTCTCCTAAAATATAGTCAAAACATTCTCCTCTTCCATGTGCAATTAACCCTGCTTCTGCAACCACTAAATTTTTCATACCTTCGATTATTTTATGACGGTATTTTAGACTTTCATAACGGGGGTGAGACTTAGGAACTAGATGATCTTGGTTTTCGTTCGAAGTCATGAGATTTTAAAAATATTACTATTGTTCTTTATATAGATTGATATAAAGAAAAACTATTAATCTTTTGTATAATTTTAAAATTTTGTAGATGTATATGAGTTCATTAGCGAAAAAAAAGCCTAATGATTTGCGGATCTATAAAACAAAAAAACTATTAGACGATCTTAAAAAGAAAAAGGGCTTTCATACGGAATTAATTACTGTATACATTCCTCATGATAGAAAAATTTCAGATGTAACAAATCATCTAAAAAATGAAATAAGTGAAAGTCAAAATATTAAATCAAAATTAACACGAAAAAATGTATTAGATAGTATCTCTAGTCTTTTAGGGCAATTGAAAAACATAAATGATATTCCTGAAAATGGATTAGTCATGTTCTCTGGAGCGATTCCCCAGAGTAATACACCAGGAACAGAAAGAAATGAAATGTATATTCTAGAACCCCCAGATAGAGTGGTGACTTTTAGATATCATTGCGCTAGCGAGTTCCTATTATGGCCTTTAGAGGAAATGTTAACTCCTAGTGATACATATGGGTTATTGGTTATAGGGAGAGCGGAATCTGCCATTGGTTATATTAAAGGTAATAAAGTTGAAGTAGTTAGAGAATTTACTTCAGGCATCCATGGGAAACATAGAGCTGGAGGTCAATCTCAAAAAAGATTTGAAAGGTTAATTGAAGAGGGAGAAAAACAATTTTATCGCAGAATTTCAAACACTGTAAATGAACTTTTCTTACCTATGGAGGATCTAAAAGGTATATTTATTGGTGGTCCAGGCCAATCCAAAGAAAAGTTTGTTAATGACGAGAGTTTAGACTACAGGTTAAGAGAAAAGATTTTAGATGTAGTCGATCTTGGTTATGGGGGTTCAGAAGGGATTCGAGCATTAATAGAAAAAGTGAAAGACAAAATTGAAGATGTGAAATATATTCAGGAAAAGCAAATTATGCAACGATTTATGAAAGAGATTTCAATTGATTCTGGTTTAGTTTCCTACGGATTAGAAGAAATACAAAGAGCATTAAATTATGGTGCTGTTGATACTTTAATGCTTTCAGAAAGATTAAATATTTACAAAGTAAAATTAGAATGTTCTAATTGTGAATTTAGTGAATATAGAAATATTAAAGAAAATGACTTTGAAAAAATTAAGGGAGATATTCAAGAAGAAATTTGTCCTAAATGCTCATCAAATACATTCAATATCACTGAAAATAAATCAATCATAGAAGAACTAGGGGAAATTGCCGAATCAACTGGAACAGATATAATTATCTTATCAACAGAAACTGAAGAAGGTGAAATGTTATATAGTACTTTTGGAGGAATTGCGGCAATCCTTCGTTATAAAATTGATTATTAAATTAAATAAATACTCCAATTAGCAGGATAATTAAAAAAGGGTTTAGATGTGGAATTAAAAGAACAATTACTAACTTTAAAAATCATAATGTTTGGAGGGAAAGGGGGAGTTGGAAAAACAAGTTGTGCTACAAGTTCGGCAATATGGGCTGCAGAACATGGAAGAAATACATTAATTATTAGTACTGATCCCGCTCATTCTTTAGGTGATAGTTTAGGGGTTGAATTACCCCCTGGGATCCCTACTTCAATTGAAGATATTGAGAATCTAACAGCATTAGAAATTAATCCTAAAGCGAATATGGCTGAATTCAGGGGATTAACAGATATGAATCCCTTAGAAGAAATGGGAATGGGAGATATGATGGGAGGGATGCCATTACTAGGTGATTTAGAAGACTTAACCTCAATGAATCCTCCTGGAATTGATGAAGCTTTAGCTTTTGGTAAGATCTTAGAATTTATTGAGACCGAACATGATTATGATTTAGTTATCTTTGATACTGCTCCTACTGGGCATACATTAAGATTCTTGAGTCTCCCAGAGACGTTATCCGGGTGGATAGGAAAGCTCATAAAAATGAGAATGAGAGTAGGTAACATGTTCGGGACTTTAAAAAGATTATTTACACGTGAAGAAAAGAAAACAGACAATTCTTTAGATGTTTTAGAAAAGTTAAATCAATCAATAATAAATGCAAAAGATGATCTTACAAATCCGATAAAGAATTCTTTTGTAATAGTTATGATACCAGAGGAAATGGCTATATTAGAAACTGGTCGATTACTTAATGAATTGGTTAAATATGAAATTCCCGTTTCTAATATTGTAGTGAATCAATTATATCAAGATACAACTGAATTATGCGATTTTTGTAAGACTAGGCGTGAAATGCAACAAAAAAACCTTGGCAAGATAAAGGAAATATTTAAGAATAAATTAAATAAAATTTTAATCGAAGTTCCATTATTCAAGGAAGAAGTAAGAGAATATGAGAAATTAAAAGAAATGGGAAAATTTTTAATAAGATAAGATTATTAAGGCAATTCTTGTAAAAAGCTACAATAAGTGCAAGTTTTCGCACTTCCACATGGATAACCACATATTTGACATGCATTATATTCTTTTTTTTCTCTATGATTATAAAGAGTTTCTGATAATTCTAAAAACCCACTTAACAAATTAAATTCTATTTCCGGGCTATATTTTTTGCATTCTTGAATAAAATCTAATACTCTTTTTCGTATGATTGGGTCTTTTTCTCTATAAGGACAATGAGAGGGGTAATAACGGAATTTTTTAATATTTGAATATAAAAAGATTTCTTCTTCGGGGATTCTTATTAAAGGTGTAATTTTCTTAATAAAATAGTGATTTATCTTATCATTATCCTTCTTGAATAAATATTGATTTGCGATGATATCCAAACGTTTATAGAGAATATTCATAAGATATGTTTCTGCGAAATCAGTAAGATTATGTCCCATTGCTAAGACAGTACCACCTAATTCTTTAGCACCATCATTCAATAACCTTCTTCTTCCTGTTGCACAATAATTACAAGCATATTTGTAATCTGGAGATTCCTTTTTTATCTTAATGATTTCATCTAAAGTGTATCCAATTTTTTCCTTAAAGGAAATAATCTTATGATCAATATCATATTTCTTGCAAAATTCTCTTGCTTTTTTAATACTATGTTCTCTATATTTCTTAATTCCTTCATCAATTGTTAAGGCTATAATTTTTTTAGATTGATGTGTTTTATTCTGAATGTTATTCAAATTATATAAAAGTGATATTGAATCTTTCCCTCCTGATAAAGCAACTACAATTCTATCTTCGGGGTCTAGCATTTGATATTTAGAAATTGTTTTATATATGATTTTCTCAATATTTTTTTGAAAGCATTCTGGACAAAGATTTTCTCCAGAGTATTTTCTTTGTATTACAATAGTAGTACTACATTGTGAACATTTCCCATTTTTCAAAAAAATATTATAATTACTCATTAAAGTCATATAAATAAAAATAGTTAAAAATTAAACCCAAAATAGAAGTCCACCGAATTTTATAAAAGATAAAATAAAATTACCCACAACTATAAACAATGTGATTAATCGTATAATATTTAAAAGTGTATTTTTAACTTTTCGTTTCTCATCATGCCAATATTCATAAGAGATTTCAATAAGTGAACCATCTTCTAATTTTGTGTATTCAGGAAGGTTTAAAGACACAGTATCTTTAAATCCATCACCAATTTTATCGATTAAAGTATATTTTTCCTCAGCTAAAATTATTTCGCTCTGTTGTCTTGGGCTGATTTGATCTTCTATTAAAATTTTGACAGAATCTATTTTTTCTACTCTGTATTCTGATAAATTGAGATCTTTCTCATCTTTTTTGAATCGAACTTTATCTGTTTTTTTCTTAGTAGTTTTGAAATCTTCTCCAAAACCCCAATTAATTAATTCTTTAACCATTCTATCACCATCGAATATTGGCAAAGGAAGCATATTGAAGAGAGTTATGCTGAACGCAATAATGAATAACCATGCTATTTCCCTATACCAAAATTCTGGCCAAAAAGATGTGAAGAATTTTGCGAAATCATTTTTATACATGAAGTATGAAATACTATAAATACCAATTTTTACTCCTATTTCTTCAAGATCTAGGATATACGTATCAGAAGCAGTACTTAGATTAATAGTATTAAGATTAAATTCCGTTAATGCTTGCTCTAATGTATCTCCGTTAGTTCGATTTATTGAAATATTATTTATCTTGGTAATAGTTAATCCAACAGTTAAATTTTTATTATAGTTATTCCCTCCTTCACTTGCTGAATATATCCTAGTTATTTGTAATTCAGTGTTTGAGATATAATCATAAAGTATTCCTATATTGTATCGAGGTCCTAACGTTATATTTTTCTCTGAATATCTATCTGCAGAGGGACTATAAATTCTGAATGTTAAATTATCCCCTATAGAACATTGTAAGCTAGTTTTATTGTTTAAGATATTATTAAGAGTTCTTCCCGCATTGTTATCAAGATAGATATATTGATCGTCTTCAGTCCCCTTTTTTTTAATAGCTAAAATTACATCACCATTTGCTATATTTCCAAAATTAAATCCTCCATCTGCTTCTGTTACTACACTGTTCACTTGAGCGACTTGAGAATAAAAGGGAGCGATGATAAGGGGAAAACTTAATAATAATAAAAATGCAACTCCTGCCGTCATTCCATTTACATATGTCCCCGCGGCGGCAATTCGTAACCTTGTATTTCTATGGAATTTTCTAGAATTTAATGCTCTTTCATCAACTTCAACAAAAGCACCAAAACCTATAATAAAAAAAATCCCTGCTCCGAGAACACCAGTAGATTTTATATCCACTCCATCAACGCCAGCTGAAATCCCATGAGCAAATTCATGTGTAGTTAAAATAAATAATAATGGAAGGATTAAATACATCATTACGGGTAAGTTGATAGTCACACCTGGAATAAGAGGAACTATCGCTTGTTCAACCCTAGGATTAAAAATCAGATTGACAAAGTTTGTAAAGAAGAAATATAGAGCATATATTGTAAAGCTAAATGATACAAATATGCCTATAGTCCAAAAAATTTTCCAGAATTTGGGAGCTTTTTTTGATATTTTCGTTATGAAATTATTTAATTTTCTCGTTTTAAACATTGCCAGCATTGGAAACCAGAGATAATATGCCTCCTTCTTATTTCTTAAAACACGAATTAAAAGTAAAACTACAACCCAAAATATTAAAGATAAAATGAACCATGGATTTAAAATAAAATCTAATATAAGATCAAGTATAGACATAGGCTTCCATTAAACTACTTTCTTTTTATTATCTAATTTACATAATAAATTAAAGTTATTGGTTATAAACTTGATATTTTGACATTAGAGGTATAAATACCCTTATAAAATAGAAAAAGATTAAATTATTAGTTTATAATGTTATATATATAATTATTTTATATTGCATAGGAATTAAACCCATAGATACTTTCATAGCGGGGTGGGCTAGCCTGGTTTATGCCGCAGGGCTCATAAGTTGCAGAAATTATTTCCATCTCATTGGGAAACCCTGAGATCGTTCGTTCAAATCGAACCCCCGCTACTATTTTCTATATATTTTTCTAGGGTGTTAGTAATTAACCTATACAAATATTTTAAGAAAAAGTGCCCTTAAATATTCTTAGCTTAATAATTACTTCTATATTAAAAAAAGATTTACTTTTAAAATATTAAAATAGGAGAAAGGTTTGAGATGAATGAAATAATAAGGTTCAAGAGAAATCCTGCAGTTCAATGCTGGATAAAACATCTTTTAGAGGGGCAATATGATGAAACCGAGAAATTTTTCTATACAGTTTTTGGGCATGTTAAACGTATTCGTATAATTGCTACAATTATTGAAAAAAGAGAGAATTTAATAGAATTAAATGAAGCAGACATGGGAATAGAAGAGAAAATGGATTCAAATACAAGATTTGATTTTGATTTAGATGATAGCACGGGAATGATCAGGGCAATTATTAGGAATGTAAATCCAGACAAGTTCACAACTTTTAATAAAGGTGATATTGTTGAAGTGTCGGGCCGCGTAAGTAAATTTAAAGATTTTATATCTTTATGGATAGAAATTCTAAGAAAAGTGAAAGAACCTAATCTTATTTTACTAAGAAATGCTGAAATAATTAATAGAATAACGCATGGAGAAATTCAAGAGATACCAGAATTTTCTAATGTAGGCGATAATAGTGAAGAGTTTTCAGATGAAATAGATGTTGCGACCTTATTTGAAAGTGAAAATGATTCTGGTAAGCACGATGCGATAAAGGAAAAAATTTATTTAATAGTTGAAGAGTATTCTACAAAAGGAAATGGAATAAATTTTGAAAAATTACAGCAAGAAGCTGGAATCCCTGATCGTGATTTGAGAATATATCTTAATGACTTAATTTTAGAATCACGTATTTACGAATCTGACAATGATAATTTTGAAGCATTTTAATTTAAATCTCTACATCTAATTTTTTCACTTATAATGGAAAATTATTTTTCTTATGGTTGATTTCATAATATATATTAACTATTTAAATTAAGAATAGAATTATGGATATAAATAACTACAACGAATTATTAGATAAGGCTTATGAAAAGATACCAGAAAATGTGAAAAGATCCTCAAGATTTGAAATACCAAAAGTTGAACTTCGTATTGAAAGTAGGAACACATTTATTGTCAATTTTAACAAAATAATTTATACTCTCAACAGAGATAAGAAACATTTTACTGGGATATTTCTGAAAAAAGCAGGGACGATGGGGGAGATTAGGGGACAACAATTATTTTTAAAAGGGCAATATAAGGAACAAGTACTAAATAAATTGATCGAAAATTATACAAAAACCTACGTTTTATGTAACATTTGCAATAAACCAGATACTCAAATTCAAAGAGAAGGTAAAAAACTTTATCTAAAATGTACTGCTTGTGGCGCAAGAGAAGAAATTAAAGAAAAATAAGGTAAAGGTTGAAATTGCAAAATTAATGATGGTATATCTCAAAGTTCATATTAGGGACGATTTTGAAACAATAGCATGTTGTGATGAAGAACTACTTAATCAAGTTTTTAAAGAAGGAAATTTAAGAATTGAAATTTCTAACCAATTTTTTGGGGGTAGACTAATAAATCTCGAAGAAGCAATTTCTATTTTGAAAAGCGCATCATTTTTCAATATAGTAGGAGAAAAGATAATTAATAAAGCGATTGATTGTAATATTCTTCCTAAAGAAGGAGTTAGATTTATTAATGGAGTGCCTATGGCTCTAAAGATGATGTTTTAATGCCTAATCGATTTTGTGCGATATGTGGAAAAAAATTAGTGCAGGATGATCCACATTTTGGAATGTGTCTCAAGTGTTTTTTAAAAGAACATCCATTATTTAAATTACCAGATCGTTTATCAATTAATATCTGTCTTGATTGTGGGAGTTATTCGAAAAAAGATATATGGATTGAACCCTTAGATAACGAGTTATTTTCAATTATCAAAGAAGCGGTTCAAAGATTCCTATTAAAATCGTTTTTAAAAAAAAATAATATTGATTTTTCATTCGCTGTAAATGAAAATAGTTTTATTTTTTCATCGAAAGATTTATTAGTTTCACTTGAAGTTGAAATTATCGGTGTTTTAAAAGAGGATTCAAATATAAAACACAAGCAAATAATATCAATAAATCTAAATCATATACTATGTAAAAATTGTTCTAATTTAAGAGGAGGAACTTACTTTATAGCAATTATTCAATTAAGAGTCAAAGATGAAGAACAATTTGGTTTAATAAAGGAAGTTTTAGACGAAGTAAACGACTATGTGGAGAACCTCTTTGAAAAAAACCATAAACAATATATCTCAAAAATAGAGAATCAAAAATTTGGGGTAGATTTATATCTTAGTACAAATGAATTAATGAATTATCTTATCAAGTTCTTAAAGTCAAAATATTTCTTTCTATTAAAAAGAACAAAAAAGTTAGTGGGAAGGGATTCACAAAAAGGGAGAAACCTTTATAGATTAAAAGCGTTAATAAAATTTTTACCGGTGAAGATCAAGGACATAATTTTTATTGGAAATCAAAATTTTTCTGTAGAAAACATTACCAAAAACAAAGTTATTCTCAGAGGTGAAAATACCACTAAGTTGATAAAAGACTATACTTATTTCTTTAATGAAAAAATAATTAAAAAAAAACTATAGTGAAAAAGCTTTTGGAAGAAAATAACAAGATTGCTGACGAAGAGTCTGAAGAATTGATAGAAAGTGAGAAAGATAAAAAGTTTGATTTGACAATAGATGAGTTACAAAAAAGAAAAATCGATATTAAACGAATAAAGAAGATAGATCAATCAAAAAAAAGAGCAACAATAGATTCGGTTTTTGATGAAAGAACTATTTTTACTTTGAATAAATTATTAGTAAATGGACCATTAGAAAGAATAGAAGGCACAATTTCAGCGGGAAAAGAAGCAAATGTGTATCTAGCATATGATTTAACTGGAAAAGAGGTCGCTATCAAAATCTATAAGATTGATAGTAATACTTCAAAATGGATGAGAAATTATATCATTGGTGATCCTAGATTCAAGAAGATCCCTCGTAATATTTCAAAGGTTATATATTTATGGGCGAGCAAAGAGTATAAAAATCTTAAACGAGCATATAAAGTAGGTTTAAGTGTTCCAAATCCTATATTTATTAAAAATAATATCTTGATCATGGAATACATAGGATTTGAATCTATTCCTGCTCCAATTTTAAAAGATATTAAAACCCCTAAAAATATTTTTAACCTAATGAATGAGGTATTAACATTTATAAAAGAATTATATCAAAAGGCTAATTTAGTTCATGGAGATCTTAGTGAATTTAATATCTTATATCATAATCAAAAACCCGTTGTAATTGATATGTCTCAAGCTGTATCTATTTATCATCCAAAAGCAGAAGTATATTTAGCGAGAGATATAAAAAATATTTTTAAATATTTTGAGAAATTAGGAACAAACACACCTAATCCTAAAGATTTTTATTATGAGGTTATAGATATAGATATATGAGAAATTGATAGAAACAAAAAATTATTAATAATGAAATTATGCCATGAAAATTGGAAAAAATCGTATTGCTGTCTTGATTGGTAAAGACGGTAAAACAAAAATAGAGATTGAAGAGAAGTTAGGAGTTAAAATTAATTTAGATAGTAAATTGGGAAATTGTGAGATTTTACCTCAACCAAAAAATCCAAATTATATGCCTTTAAATGTGTTTACAGCCCAGAAAGTTGTTAATGCAATCAATAGAGGTTTTAATCCAACCAAAGCTATGAAATTATTAGAAGAGAATTTTGACCTTGAGATCTTTAATTTATTGAAAATCATCGGAAAATCTGACAAAAGAATTACACGTGTAAAGGGAAGAGTAATCGGGAGAAATGGGGAAATGCGAAGGGGACTTGAAAAATTTGCTGAAAGCTTTATCTCTGTTTATGGAAAAACAATTTCTATTATTGCAGATTATGATAATTTACAAATTGCTAGAAAAGCAGTAAGTATGTTAATTAATGGAATGCCTCATCATGTTGTTTTAAAATTTTTAGAAGATAAATACAATTTAAAGAAAAAGGAAGAATTTAAACAGATGTATAAGCCTGAATTTTAATAATTACTTTAAAAGTGAATTATGATAAATTTTTGAGGCATTTTTCACTAAATCCTTTCCATATATAACAGCATTTAATTCCTCTAACAAGGTATTTATATTTGAAATATTGTTAATGAAATATAATTCCTTAAATTCTTCCTTGTTAAAATTTTTGAGATGAACTTCGAAACTTTTAATTGAATACGTATTTGTACAATAAGATTTAAATATTGTAATACAACGAGGAAATATATTTCTCTCTCTTAAAAAGATCGCCCAACCATCAAAATAAAATTCGATACTAGTGTCAAAATAATTTTTCCATTTCTCAATTTTAGCTATAATTTCATTTATTTCTGTTTGAATATCTGGTGAAAATTTATCATTCATATAGCAATGTCTAAAAAGAATTATAAAAAGGGGGATCAAAAAATTTCTTAATCAAAAGCAATTTCGCCTATGTTAAAAATATCGTCAGATAATCCTAATTTTGAAGTCTTTTTAATGTTGGAATTATATGTAGCATTATTAACAGAATAACCGCTACCAAAAATCTGAGGAGACTTAATACCTGTTATTAAAAGCATAACTCTTAAAAGTCCATCATATTCATCTGAAACTCGAGCACCCCAAATTACCATTGAATCATTTACATCCATTTTTTCTGATATCTTCTTAGCTACTGAATTAGCCTCTGCTAATGTCATATCATTTCCTCCACAGATATGAATTAGAGCACCTTTAGCACCATCAATACTAACGTCTAATAAAGGAGTATTAAGTGCATCGTTAATAGCATCTTCAACTCGATGATCCTTCCCACTCGATTCACCAACACCTACAATAGCAACTCCTCCAGTGCTTAAAATAGTTCTTACATCAGCAAAATCCAAATTAATTAAAGAGGGTAAAGAGATTGTTTCTGTTATACCTTTAACCATAGTAGCTAAAACTTCATCTGCCACGCTGAAGGCTTCTATAATAGGTAGATTAGGAGCTATTTCTAGTAATCTATTGTTATCTATTACTACTAATGTGTCGACATAACGTTTCAATAGATTTAAACCCATTTTTGCTTTATCAATCCGTCCTATTTCAGTATTAAAAGGTAATGTTACTACTCCAACTACAATTGCACCCTCCAATTTTGCGATTTCTGCAATAATAGGAGCACTTCCAGTCCCTGTTCCTCCACCTTCTCCACATGTAATAAAAACTAAATTTGATTCTCTTAAAATTTTGGTAAGATCTTCACGAGATTCTTCAGCTGCGGCTCTACCTATCTCAGGATTTCCCCCGGCGCCAAGTCCCTTCGTTAAATTCTTCCCAATCAATATTTTTATATGCGATTCAATACTATCTAAATGTTGGCAATCCGTATTTACACCTACACATTTAGCACCCCTTATACCTATTTTCATTAATCTATTAATTGTATTATTACCGGCTCCACCACATCCAATGATTTTTATATTAGCATACCCGAAGTTCTCAATCTGTGGTCGAATTATTTCTCTTTCACGGGCGTTTTTTATGAATGATTCCATATTTAATCAAATTTTAATTTAATTTGTACAAAGAATTAAAATGAAAAAATTAGAATTAATGTGATATCGGAATATTACATAATCAAACTATTTAGAATTAAACTTGCTTCAATTTAATGAAAAATCTTTATCAATTTCAGAATTATAAATTTGCTTAATATTACTATCATTAATAAGAAGGATATTTGGCAATGAATATGGAAATCTATTTGAAAATGTAAGGCAATAAGCACCGATATTAGTCACAAGAACTTTATCACCTTGTAATAAATTTTCTGTAAAAAAGTAGTCTTTTGCTAATATGTCTTGATCCGTAGGAATAATGCCTGCGATTGAAGTTCTATATTTATGTGGTTCATTAATCTGAGATGCATTATAAAACCTTAAAGAACACCGTGCAAATTTTGGGCAAATATGATTACCCAAATTTAAAAATACCCATCTATCTTCACAAACTTTTACAATTTTTGAAATAAATAAACCAGCGTCTCCTATAAAATACCTTCCTGGTTCGAAATAAATATTTCTGTAATTCACTTCAAATTCCCTTAAAGCCCTTTTAATCTCCTTAGCGATATGTTTCAATTGATCTTGGGGCATAACAGTAGCTTCTGGAAACCCTCCTCCAAGATTAATATCTTTAATAACTATACCATGATCTGATAAAAGTGTTAAGTTAGATGCTATAGCCCTAATATTTTTTCTAAATTGTTTAATATCATTCATTTGAGTACCAAAATGAGACAGAATGGATGTTATCTTTACATTTTGATAATCTTTAATTATGTTTTTGAATAGAGCTAATTTTCTTTCATTAAATTTTATGCCTAATTTACTAGCATATTTCTGTGAATTAACTCTAATACAAATAGATTGAATAATATCAAATTTCTTAGCAATAGAATTAATTTTTTTCAAAACATCCATATCATAGATTATTATTTCTTTTACATGGTTTTTGATACTTAATTCTATCAGTTCTTTTGATAAATAAGGTCCTCCAATAATGGTCTTATTAGTAGGAAATCCAAGTTTAAGGGCTAACTTCAATTCCGGTAATCCTACAATTTCTGCCCCAATTCCCTCAGAAAGGACAATTTTGCAAATTTCTGAGAGAAAATTAGCTTTGAATGAATAAAAACATTGGAAACTTTCAAATTCAGAGCTAAAAACATTAATAAAACTTTTTATATTTTCTCTAATTCTATTTTCCAAGAATATTAGCAATGGTGTTTTAAATCGCTTAACAATTTCATTAAAAGGCACTGAATCAATAAAAATACCATCACTATCACTAGTTAAAAATGGATTTCCGGAAATGTTTTTCATAATCTAATCATTTATAGTTATTTATTAAATTTTTATATGTAAAATGTGTTTCATTACTAATTAGATCCCATGTATATTTTTGGGATACTTTTAATTGTCCTGCTAAGCCGAATTTTTTTCTTAGTCTCTTATTTTTTAGTAAGTTGATAACTTTTTGAGCAATATCTTCAGGGTTATCAAATTCAACTAGTAATCCATCGACATTTTCTCTAATTACTTCTGGAGTTGCTCCGATCATAGCTCCAATGACGGGTTTTCCAGCAGACCAAGCCTCAAGAAAAGATATCCCAAATGCGTCACTCCGACTAGGCATTAAGTAGATATCAGCTTCTTTAAATGCCGCCATTTTTTTTTTATCGAAATAACCAGTTAAATTATCGGGAGTGAAATTAAGAATTCTAGCGTTTTCAAGTTTATGTATTTTCGATAATTCTTGATTAAAAGCAAGGGTTGATGGCCCAATAAAAACAAAATAGACTTTTTTTATCTTATTAATAATGTAAGGTATTGATTTCAGAATAGATAATGCTCCTTTTTCATAATTTTTATAACCACAAAATAGAATTAGTTTGTATTTTTGTTCCCTTTTAATAAAAAATTTATGCTTAAAATAATTGTATTCTAAGGGAGATTTATTAACACTTTTAAACTTTTCATAATCCACTCCCATTGGAATAACTCGTATTTTTTCTGGTTGAATTTTACATTTTTCGATTAAGAATTTTTTCTCTAGATTTGTGCACGCAATTAATAAATCAAATTTTTTTAAAACTTCTATTAATCTTAAGTCCATATATCGAGGATTGGAAAAATGAAAAAATGGAGTGCATATTACTGGTTTATTAATAGAAATTCCAATTATTAAACTTATGATACAGTTAAAGTATGGGAAAAAAGTAGTGTGAATTAAATCATAGTTTAATTCTGGTTTTTTTAATAAATTTTCTAATAAATCTCCTAAATAAGGTCCATTTGCAATAAAGGCTTTTAATACTTCATCTTTTATTATAAGAGTATTTAGCGCAGGAATAGTTTTCAATTTATTTAGAATTTCATTTTGAGAGAGATTATAATTTACCTGGAATCGATTTATCTTCAAATTATTTACTTTATCATAATATTTATTATCTTTAAAGAGCCTTTTTCCATTAGAATCTCTTAAAGCTTTAAAGTCTATAGCGTTTGAAGTATAAATATCTATGTTATATTTATATTTTGTTGTTAAGATCTCTGCCATTCGCTGAAAATAGAATTCAGCACCTGAGATTGAAGGAAAGTATCTTGTTGGAAGATATAAAATATTATTCAATGAGAGAATGATCCTTTTTATTTATTAAATATAATAGGTATATATATACAAATGTCAAAAGATTTATTATTTCAAGTTTTTAGAGAAGCCAAGAAAAAACAGATAATTGATGAAAAATTCATTTCTTTCTTAGACAACATTTTTCCTGATAAATCTACTAATGTTATTGAGGTATTAAAAAGGGGAATTATAAAATATACATATAAACCTTCCAATAGAATCGTGTGGACCGCTCAAGGTGAAAATCAAGAGCATTTAATTTACCCAAAATTGTTTTGTTCGTGCCAAGATTTCTACAAGAATGTTGTTATTAAGAAAAAGCGTACTTTTTGTAAGCATATTTTAGCTCAAATAATTAGTGAAGCTTTAAATAAATTTAAAACTGTTACTTTAGATGATAACAAATTTAAAGAATTGGTTATGGATTTAAAGCTCAAAATCTAAGAGTTTTTTCAGCTTATTTAACAGAAATATCTTCTCTTTCCCAATTTTGTAAGTATCTATTAAATTCTTCCAAACTTATCTGACGTGGTATTTCAATTTGCTTTTTTGCTTCTAATTTCCTTATTTTAAAAATTAATTTCTTATTTTTTCGGTAAAATTTCTCTGCTTTTGGATATTCTTCTTTAAAAATTTCTTTCAATTTTTCAATATCTAAATTCTCTAATTCACAATAATTTTCAATAACAAAATTACATAGAGGATCTATTGATATCTCAAAATTAAAAGCATCTACGCGTTTCAATGCTAAAGGGTATGCTTGACAAGCTAAAGGTTTAGTATCATGTACCGTACACCCATGTGATTTTAAATAATACGGGCATCCTTTATTTTCATTATCTAACTTTATTCGGTAAGTCAAAACCAATACCTTTTTATTTTTTATATCTGGAAACACTAAATCTTCGATAATTTTAAAATCAATATTGCGTTCCTTCGCAATCTCGATTAATCTATCTGCTTCATCTGGATAAATTGGAATTCTTTTTACATAATCACTAGGAACCTCATGACAACATGTACCGCACATTCTACATTCATATTTTATTGACATCTTCTAAATTGATATTTTTTAACTATAATTATAAGAGTTATATCTAAAATTAATTTTCAGTAATATGATTATATTACTTTTACCATAAATCTTGTGTCTACTAGGATAATACATCGTTTTTAAATTGATAAAATTACCATATTATTAGGGATGTATTTAATAAAAGGGAAAAAGTTATGGAAGGAATAAGAATTATAAAACATAATAATATAACTGAAGAAGATTTTATAAGACCTCTTTGTATCTTAGGAATGCCAGGAATTGCAGATGTTGGCAAATTTGCTTTAGATTCTCTTATCGGTCAGCTTGACGCTCAAAATTTAATTGATATTATTTTTGATGATTATCCTGCAGGGGCAATTGTTGATGATAGTTTATTATCTGCTCCTAAAGCTGAAATTCTATATTGGAAAGACCCAAATGAATTAAGAGATCTTATCTTAATAACTGCTGACGCCCAAAGTCTCACTCCAAAAGGCATATATAAAATATCGAATTTTCTAAGCGAAGTTATTAATCAGTACGGAATAAAATTAATAGTTGCCTTAGGAGCATACCCAGTTAATACCAGAAAAATCACTTCTAACCTCCCAAGAATTTATCTTAGTTCAACAAATCAAGAGTTATTAGACCATTATTTATTAGAAAATAATTGCCAAAAGATTCAAAAAGGAGTAATTATTGGTGCGAATGGTTTGATTCCGACATTAGCAAAAGCACGATTTAATATTGATGGACTAGTTTTTCTAGCAGAAACAGATAATATTGCCATGATAAATGAAGATATTACAGATTTGAAAGCATCAATAACTCTTCTAGAAATGCTTAAAAAATCCTTCACATTACCGATTAAAAAGAAATATTCCTTGGAAAATATAGAAGAAATAACAAAGAATCTTCAAATTAAAAGAGATCAGTTAGAAAAAGATCTCGATTCAATCCAACTTGTTGATACTGAAGATAAACGAAAATCATTATACATCTAAGGTTACTTTTTTTTGATAATCTCTTCTTGCTTGTAAATTATTTTTTCTTAAAGGAATTAAGCAAAAAGTATTTTAATCATTGAGAATTTAATATAAGTATGAAATATGTGTGTGCTCGAAAAAG
This sequence comes from uncultured archaeon, assembly GCA_964409945.1. Lineage (GTDB taxonomy): Archaea > Asgardarchaeota > Lokiarchaeia > Sigyniarchaeales > SOKP01 > Loki-b32. The sequence continues at coordinate 17,047 of CAYPFJ010000078.1, forward strand.
TTGTGGGAAGGAAGTTAGCAAAAAAGAATTAAGTGCTCTTCCAGGTATTAAATGTTCTCACTGTGGATTTCGTATCTTGTATAAGAAGCGCCCAGATGTTATAAAGCGAATTAAAGTTCGTTAGGTCTTATTCTTTTTATTAAATGTATATTATATCTCAATATTTCTTAAAATCGAAAAGAAGAGAATTTTGTTAAATTTTTATTTCAAATTTCAAATGATTAACTAGTTCCTTATATCGATTTCGGATAGTTGCTTCAGTAACTCCCGCTGCAATTGAGATTTCTTTCTGAGTACGTCTTTCTCCTTCTTGAATCGCAGCAACGTATAATGCTGCTCCTGCTAAACCTGTTGGAGCTTTTCCTGCTGTGATGCGATATTTGTTTGCAAGTTTTAAAATAGAAGCAGCTCTATTTTGAGTTTTTCCTGATAAGTTTAATTCGGCGCAAAACCGTG
>CAYPFJ010000079.1:0-17382 GCA_964409945.1 uncultured archaeon
TTCTAAATAATTCCTCATTGATTTAGGAGATGAAGCGGATATTTCCACTAAATTAGGAATTTTATATTTTTCAGATAATGATATGTGAGTATCAATACGTTTCATAGCTTTAGATGAATTAAAAACTTCAGGATTCTTCCTATCTATAATAGTTTCATTCTGATAAAAAATAGTACCAATTAACACTGGAGGCAACTCAAAATTTCCTTTTCCTAATTTTATATTCCCATAAGAATAATAATCAGTATTATCCATCTTGAATCAGTTATTAATTGTAATATTTGAAATAGGAATGAAAAATAATTTAATCTGCTTGATTTTTTAAGACTCTTATACGTTTCAAAATTTTATCTATTTTTATAATTATATCAAAATTAAACATTCTTATAACTTTCATAATCCTAAGTATATTTTGATAATAGGAATTAAATGTCTGAAAATTATTAATTAATTAAGAAGTATTAAGATTCTTTAAAATAAAATATTTGATAAAATGAGTGACGAAAAAGTTTCCCATATTAATGTTGCAGCATATTTTTTAGCACAAAAAGGATATACCTATGATAAATTGTGTTGGATGCTTGCTGAAAGGCAAATGCTTGTTCAAGGAGATTCTAGATATAACCAAGAAGAAAGAATAAGAGAAAAAGCAGCAGAAATATTTTTTTCTGGTCCAAATTATGATGTATTATGTTATTTGATATCAGAAATAGATATAATGATGAAATTAGGAAAAGCCAAGAGTATAAAGTAAGAATCTAATCATTAATTTATTAGAGTTATCCTAAAGAGTATTATATTTCATTTTCAACTAGATAATTTTAGAGAATGAGTTATTATGGATTTAAAAATGGATTATTGTACTAATTAATAAAGATGTAATTTCACATCACACTTTCTACAATGCCCCTCCTTTAACTCTTTAAAACAATCCTCGTGGTAAAGAGCGTTACATTGAAGATTACCACATTGAACTGCTGATTGGCCTTTCTCAAAAATCATATGACAAACTGGGCACGCGTTAAATAAAGCTTCATCTCCAAGCAACCCCAAGTCTTGAATAAATTTAGCAGGAATAAGGTCAGGTTTTTTCACAGGTTCTTCTTTCAAACCTTTTGTAAGAATACGTAATTTTTGAATTTGAGTGACTTCTATAGGTATCTTTAAAAGGTAGAAACAATGTGGGCACCGCGCTGTGCCAGACCTTTTTATTTTATGATTTTTTTGAGAATCTGCCCATGCTGCTAAACAATGTATATGAAATGGAGTAGTGCAATTGGGACAATATCTCCCAGTAACATAAAATGATCCTTTTGTATAAGGATTTTGATCAGAAAAACAAATAGAACATTTTTTGAAATCACCTTCTCCACGTATCTCTTTTACACGTTGTTCTTGATCTTTTGTTAAATCTTGAACTCTTAGTAAATCTGCTGCAATTTTCCTAAGAAAAGCGGGGTTCTCAATAAGAATTTTTTTACTCGACCCATATGTTTTATAATTATCATCAGCAATTTCTTTTGCGGACCTAATTAAGGATTCATAATCATTATTATAAAAATATCGACCACTTGTTATATCGCTAATTTTTTTTAGTACATTGTCTTGCCTTGTATTTCCAATGCTAAAAGTATCAATTCTAATATTTAAACCTTGAGCTAAACGTGCCATCTTTAATGGATCAGCTTCAGTTCTCAAATAATTTCCATCAGAAATCAGAATTATTCTAGGTATTTTAGCTCCAATCTTACGCAATTCTGCTATAAGTGTTTTGATTGATAAAGCTAAAGCATCTCCCATAGCAGAGTAACCCTCGCAATTAAGAGAATCTAAAACTTTGGTGAGTTTTTCTTCAAAATTTGATGTAGTGAAGTCTATTATCTTTTTTGCTTTATTAGAATATTTTATTATAGAAAATGCACTTAAACTATCTAAAGTAAATCTATCTTTAATTAATGTTTTAACTGCAGAAATACAGCACGTAAATCGATTAGGAACGAAATCCTTTCTAAACATCGAGCGTGATGTATCTATGCAAATGACAAGATTTTCAGGTATTCTATTCTCTGACATATTGTTTTTATTGTTTTTTGGATTTTTTTTTTGAAGTAAAGTAATTGATCGTTTTGTTTTAATCGATTTTTTAAATGTTTATTAATTACTAATTATATTAATACTGCTTCAATTAGATAAAGTTTATTTTTACAAAAAAAAATATTATTATTACTATTAAAATTAAGAATATTAGTAAAAAGATAATTGAAAATAAATTTGATGCCTAATGTCAGATAATAGTGGAAAGAGTTTAGCAATTAAGGATTTCTTTAAAAGAAACATCATTATTAATGAACTTGATGAGGTTTTGAGATTTAAACCCGATTCATTAATAGGTGTTGATAAAGTTAGTTCGGATCACTTATTTGATGAAGGAATAAAAACAATTGATGATTTAGCTAATTTATCTGTTGCAAATCTCCCCGAGATAAAAGAAATACTACCAAATATGCTACAAAAATGGGTGAAAATTGCACAGCTAATTCAAAAGAACATAAAAGAACAAATGAGGAGACATAAAAAATTATTGATGATCGGTTTAGATAATGGTGGTAAAACATCTATACTAGCAATAGTTCAAGATAAATTCTCAATTATTAAATCTCTTTTACCTACAAGGGGTGTAAAAAGGGAAAAGCTTGATTTTTTTGGATATCCGATAATCTCATGGGACTTAGGAGGTCAAGTCCAGTATCGAGAAAAATTGTACTTTAATAGACCAGAACTTTTTTTCACTGAAGCTGATATTATGCTATATGTTGTTGATAGTCAAGACCCAGATAGAATTCCTGAAGCAGCTAACTATTTTCGGGAAGTTTTAAAAGTATTAGAAGAGTTACATGAAATCCCCTCAGTTTTAATAGTTTTAAGTAAAAGTGATCAAGATGCTCGTAAAACCCTTCAATGGCAACAAACTGTAACAAGTATAAAAAATAAATTCAACAGTATTGCTCAGGAATTTGAAGAATTTTCAATTGATTACTGCGATACAACGATTTTTCAGAGAGAAACAATTATGCAAATGTTCAGTACTGCATTAATGAAAGTATCTGATACCTCTGAAATAATAGAAAACATCCTCGAAGAGTTTACTCATCAAGTCGAAGCAAAGGCTTCAAGTTTAGTTTCGATGGATGGTCTTATTTTCGGTAATTACACTGGATCTGATACAGATGAAATGTTAGTAAATAACACAGCTTTATTGCTACAAACACTTTCAAATTTTTATAGTTCAATAGGTTTAATAAGAGAAAAATCTATAAGACTAGATTTACCACTTAATGGATTTACAATACGAGGTGAAAAATTATTTGAGTACTCTGAATTGCAGATTCCTGTATACTTATGGATGCTTTCTCAAAATCCAGAATTGTTAGAAGAGAAAATCGAATACTTTAAAGAGCAATTACTTCCGTTGATTAATCTTTTCCTATAAATCCCTTTATATGTTTGTACTAATTTAAGATCTTAGTTTTATTTTTTAATCTTTTTTAATTGATTTTAGTTTACATCTCCTCTAAATCCTGATATGCAGCAAGTAAAAATTCATTGCATTTATCTAACATTTCAACTGCTTTATCTAATTGTCCCGCAACTGATCCTAATCCTTTTTCTATAGCAATATTCCGCCATTTTATAAAATTTTCTTTATGTGAATCATTGTGATCTGCCCAATGTTTACATAATTTTGATAATTTTAAAATATCTTTATCGTGTTTATCCAAAATATCTCACGTCTTTATTAATATTCTAATTGATTAGTGAAAACAAGCTTTATACATTAACTTTTGGTTTTTCTGTTTAATTGATTTCGCTGATTTTTCTTTTACAATCTTTTAGATGTTGATAATTATAAATAATAAAGAAATTTAAAAAAAATATATTTTTCATTAAAATTGTTGTCATTCTTGAAGACATAATACAATTTTAAAACTGTTGAATGATTTATAACGTATTATATTAATAGATAATTATTTTTAAATAAATATCCTTTTGAAAAGCTATTCGTTCTTAAATAGATTAAAAAATAAAAAAAAGAAAATAAAAAAAAAGATTAAGTTCTACACAATCTTTTTAAAAGTGTTGGATCTACTATTTCTTTTGGCTTCCAACCTTTTTCCTTTAGATACTCGTGAATTTCATCTTTTATATTAATTGGGATATCTGTTTCGACTCGAATAAATTTTTCTAAATCGTTTGGAAATTGGACACCTTTATATTTTCTCTCTAAATCGATCCAATGAGAAAGTTTAATCATTCTTCCTTTAGAGTTATCTGCGGGTCTCATACATAATTTTGCAACAAGACAGATCGCTTGCTCAATAGATTCGGCAGTAGTTAATAAATGTTCTGGACCTGGACCAATTAAATGATCTGAGGTACCATCTCTAGCATTATATACTTTCCATGTGTCTTCATCATCAGACCTTCCAATATACATACGCCTATATTCTGCTGAATGAGGACCACAAACCGCAGGAATTCCTACTCCGTTAGCCATGCTTGCGATACTCGCGGCTTTCTGGCTCATCGCACCCCATGCAACACCAACTGCACCTACACGATTAAGAACATAATCTGCAATCTCTTCAAAATTTCCCCTTAAAGGACGTCTTGCGAATATATTAGCGACTTTTAAAGCGGCTCCAGTGATATGTGGATTAGAGACGCATGAACCCACATTAACTAAGCCACCTCTGTCAAAATTTCCTGGGAATCGGTCGTAAAGTGTTCTACCATCTTCATCCTTGACTAATCCAATATCCATCGCTCCGCAACCAGAAACTACAACAATATAATTCCTTACACAAAATTCTTCTGCCATTAAGTATAATTCTTGAATATCTTTAGCATAATTAGCACATCCTATAATTGCAACAATACCGGGTATTTCTCCTAACACAATAGGAGCACCAACATTGCGGATTTCTGTGTCTAAAATTGGACCACGACCAGATCTACAATTATATTTTTCATTCCGAATTTTTTCTCTTCCCGCATACATGATTAAAGTTAAAGGAGATACTTCCTTCATACATTCTGCTTCACACCTACCACAATCCAAGCATGAGTCATATACTTCTTCTAATAATGAGAAATCACCATCTTTTACCATTGCAACCCCTTCAACAATAGGTAAATCATTTGGACAATTTCGTTGACAATTGCCACAACCATTACAATTCATTGCCATATCAATACAGCCTTTCTCATCAGGAACAGCGCTTTTAGCTTTTCTTATAGGTTTGACTTTAATAGCCGTTTCAACAGCAACTTTTCCTGCCTTTATTGGATCTAGGATTAACACCCCATCCATTTTGCCACTAACTAAATCTTCTATTATTTCTTCAGCAGGATCATTAGTTCGATCAGGTAATCCACCCATAATTTTTTCATTTGTAGCAATAAACGGAGCATTTACTAGTTTTGCTTGCTCGTGGCTGCGAAGATTAACGCATTGTTCATCAACCATTACAACATCGGCTAGCCCAGAGCGAATGTAAAACATCTGACGGGAGAGAGAACCAACAATTTTAGCACCAGAATAGTATCTAGTTAGATCTAATGCAGTACAACAAATTGCTCCTACATCTACTTTACTATCTAAGTTATTTTCTCTCATGTAATCAACAAGTTCTACACCGGGGGCAACATTATGACCTATCATTAGAATTGTTGCTTTATTTTCAGTATCCATCGTACCCATTCCTAATTCTACAATTGGAACATCTGGATCACCCATTGGAAACCCATACGCCGCAATCTGGACGGCATCAGAAATTTCCATACCTACAGAATCTGCTAGACCTGCTAAAAAGCTTTTAGCTTCATAGTCTAAATAATTTGACTCTTGACCAGTATGACCCGCTGCTAAGAGATGTGTGATAGTGCTTTGTACCCACTCCATCGCAGTTTCTAAATCCTCAAGCGTCTCAGGTTTCATTCCTACTACTAATCGAGTATGTGGCATCTCTACAGCGATATTGTTTCCAAAATTAATTGGTACATTGCCATATTTCTCTTTGAGCCAATGTAGTAGATGATCACCATGAGCCGAATGGCACGCTGCACCTATACAACAGGCAATCTCCACTATCTTTGCGCATGCACCTTCTATATTAATACCACACGCTCCTGTTCGCCCTTTGGAAAGGTTACATTTACCGTAAGTGCAATTATCCTTGTAAAAATTATGCTTTACAAGTTAAACAGCACATGTCACAAATTCACCCTTAAATTCGAATTGATTTAAGTTTGGCATGTAAAACGGTTTGTACCTTTCCATCATTTTAAAAAACCATGATCGCAGTGTAGGTATATGAGGTGATGCTGTTGGTCCAAGTGGTTCCCATTCAGTTTCATCTCCATATGAAACTTTTCCAGTTGTTAGTTCAAATCCTTTTATAGTGCCGAGTGGTCCTTTATATTCATCTATTTTGACTTTAGCTCCTCTTTTTTCCATATTTCAATTCACATTATTTATAGTTTGATTTTTATTTGATTTTTTGATATTTGATTATAATTAGAGTTATATTAGATTTTATTTTAATTATTATATTCCAAAACTCAAAATCTAATCTATATTAATTGAAAAAAGTGTGAAATTTCACTCAATGTTGTATAATTTAAAAAATAGAGAGAAATATACTTTAAAGGGTAGATAAAAATTCTGAAACTGTTTCTTCGGATTCTTCATCTATGAGGCTTTCATCTAATTTTTCTCCAATGAAACTAAATTTGAACACGCATTTTTCATGTCCTAGTAAAACACATTCGATCTCCTCGCCATTAACATCGATTAACAAAGTCTCAAACAATGCTAGAAAAATCCCTTGATAAAGTAAACAAAGATTTTTAGCCATAATGTTATCAGATTCTTCTTTTGCTAGTGAATCTGAAACCTTAATTAACATATGATCTTTTTTAAACACTCCTGTTATTCCTCCATAACCCATAAGTTCTAATGCTTCAAGGTTTCCCAGAATAACATCTTTTTTTATTGCTAGATTTTCTGAACTCCAATCTTTATTATAGAAGAATTTTTCCATATATGCCCTTCCAAGAGTTTTTCCTACCCAAATAAGTATGTCATCTGCATTTGCACCAGCGAATTCGGAGAATTCAATTAAATCAATAGGTCTTAACATAAGTAAACGTAAATCTTTCTTTTTATCACCAAAAAATAATTGACCTACTTTCTCATCAATCATAATTTGTAATTCTTTTTTAAGTCTTTTAGACATGCTTTATCACGAGTTAACCGTTAATTAGAGAAATATTAAGTTTTTATTTCAATAATAGAAATTTAAACGGCGATATATTTAAATTTAATGTTTACTTCATCAAAACATTAAAATTATTAGAATTAAGAATTTTTTATTCAAATAATGCTTTTTAATTAGCAATCTAGGGAGATAACAAGCTTAAAATCGCTGGAATTATATTATCGATATTATAATTGGTTTTTACTGAAGTAAATAAGAATTTCCACCTTCGATCTTTTATTTTATTTAAATTAAAAAATTCTGAAAGTTCTTTCTTTAAGTTGTGAAATTCTTTTTTATACGATTCCTTAGCATTTATGACTAAATCAGTTTTATTACATACTAATAGTAATGGGATTGCTCTTAATTCATTATTATTTATGACATTCCAAAACTCTTTTTTAGATTCCTCAAATCTTCTTTGATTAGCAATATCAATCATATAAATAATAATGTTAGAATCTTGAAGCCCTTTTAACCATCTTGATCTGAAGGTTTTTTGCCCCGGCATGTCCCATACAGCAAATAATCCTTTTTCTTCTGCAGGAATATATTCAATATTGAATTTCCGTGTTGGAGTAAAGAAATTATCGTTAAACTTGCCCGTTTTTAACCGTCTTACTAAGCTAGATTTTCCAACTTCATCAATACCGAAGAGGAAAACTTTGAAAAATGCGTCCCTTTGATAATAATATTCAATTTCTGGAGGTTTCTCAATGACCTCATCATAAAACCTACGAATATCAATAAATATAGAAATTAATAAATTTTCAACTTCAATTTCTTCATTAAAGGAATATCCATTGCCATTGTTCAATAATTCATTCAATAATTCCTTAAATATATCCTTATAATCGTAAGGGTTATCTTCATTATCAAAAATTAGGCCAATTATAATTTTTCTATTAACACAGGAAGTATATATATTCAAATCGTTGATAAATTGAGCAATAGGCTCATCAATTTCAAAATGATTTGATGTTGATTGCTGAATAACATCTACATTGTTATGTTCTTTTATAATTTTATTAACAAGGATTTTATTATTAAAATTAATAATTTCATTGGGATAACAATAAATATTTAGATCTTCTAAATCTCGAATTTCATTTCCTTTGAATAAAAAAATGTTATGTAACAATTAAATTTCTCGAATTCTTAATTCCTATAAGTTTGAAAATAAAACTACCTTAAAAAAAGTTTGGAATCTTGCTGATTCTAATTACTTTTAAAGTTTTTGGTTTAAAATGTGAAAGGCAATCAATCTTTTGCCATTGAATAAGTAAACAAAAAAGTATAAAGGAGATTATTGATCCACTTTTTCATCCTCATTATCCTCTGAAAGACCTTTTTCTGTCTTTTCAACGGGTTGTTCTTCTGTTTCTTCACTTAGTTCTCGAATGGGTTGCTCAATGGGCTCTGATTCTGGCTCAGTACTTACTGGAGTCTCACAAACAGGACATCTGCTCCATCCTGGTCTTAAACTATAACCGCATTTAGCACATTCTTTCATGCTATCATCTACATTCCATTCTGGTATATCTAGACCCCCCTGTCGCTTTTTTGATAATTCTTGCAATTCTTCCTCAGTCCAGACCTCCATTCCTTCGGGTAATCTTGTTCCTCTCTCAGCTGCGAATTTTGTTAAATCATCTTCCGTCCAAGTAGGAATATCTGGTTGAGAAGACATTCTTTTTTCTGTTTCTTCTGCTAACTCTTCAGCTGTCCAAGTTTTAAGTTCTTGTCCCCCAGGAGTTCTAACCGCTCCAGAGGAGGGAGGATTTATTTGTCCAGGCGCTTGAGGTTGTTGAGTTGGGACATTACAGCTTTCAGCAGAAAATCTTAAAAGAGCTTCAAAACACCTTGAATATTTACTTGGATCTTTACCTTCATCTGTGACTAATAATAAAGTAGTCTTTTCAGTAGTGTGAGGGATTGCTATGCTAAAAATAGCAATATCTGATGTAAGGCGATTTGATTCGATACCAGAAGTGATTCTTTCCATTGAATTCATTAATTCATCATTTCTCATTAAGAAATCACAAATAGGATCGCCATGTCTTTGATAACCTTCATGATATTTTGCGAGATGGTTTTTTGTTATTATTGAATCAAAAGAATTAATTATTGCACTTATATAGGAGTAAATTTGTGATTTTGGATCTTTCTGGGACTCATCCAGTTTGTACCCTCCTAAATCAATAGATCCCATAATGGGTGCAAATAATGGTTTTTCATCTTTCATTTTTCCAAAGATTGTTGGGCGTGAAATTACACATTTAATTTCGCCATAATAAGCAATTGCGTTATCTAAAAGCTCTAATCTCTTGTTAAAAATTATTCGAGGAATTGTCCGAAATAATACACTAACCCATGGCATTTCTTTTACAGGAATTATTACGACACAAGTCTTTTCAATTATTTCCCGTAATAATTTACTGTAATTCTTCAATTCTTTCTTTAAATCTTCATATTCCTCGTTTTTTAATTCTTCGTTCACCTTATTTTCGAGTTCTTTTAACTTCTCTTCATTTATTTTGAGATTTCCTCCAAATGATTGAATTTCCCCAATTATATTTTCTTTCATTATAGAAGTAGCATTTTCGATCGTTTTTTTCTGAAAATCAGTAAGCTCATGCTCTTTACTTGATACTAAGTATTCAGCGGGATCAAATTCTATTTTATTAGCGAAAACTTGAAATAATTTCTGTTCTGACAATATCTTTCCCTTTTTATAGTTAATAATTTTGATTCATAGACAATTATAAATATATCAATGGATTGTATATAAAAATTTATTTGAATTAAGATTATTTATTCGGAATAAAGTTAAAGGCGTTCTTTTATTTTGCTAAAAAATATTATAGCTTTCTATGGCTATGAAAGAGTTTGATTACCAAGAAATTTTGTTAGATAAAATTATTACTGTATGTTTTATTTCTATTATACCTGAATAAATAAGAGAATATCTAATTGAGAAATTAAAATCTTTTAATAATGGGCAGATAATATATCGAAAAGACTCGTCTGAAAAGAATTTACATAAGCTTGTATCACGAACAGGTATTTTAATTGGTTGGCGTCCATCTAAGAAAAGTGTAAAAACAGCTATAAAGCTAAAAGTTTTCATTAACCATAGAGCAGAAATCCAACACCTTATAGAACTCTTTCGAAAAATTAATAGAGAAAGGAAAGTGCTTCTTATCAATTGTCATGGCAATTCTTATTTTGTAGCCCAATATGCAGTAGCGCTTTAAGCTCTTATGAATAAAATTATTCCTCATCATAATATTATAATATCACCATGTAGAGGTTATTCCCGTTTTAATGACTTATTAACATGAAATGAAATTATTGAGAATATTACTCGAATGGCCAAAGCATGTAAAGATTTTATTCATATTGTGAATTTAGAGGAAAGAATATTAAATAAAATATTTCAATTGAAAATTCAAATAATTTTACAATATTCGTTTAAAATATATTTGAATAAAAATTTGTTCAAATATTTTGTTATTTAAATTAAGGAAATTTTAATGATTATGTACATAAATAAAATTTGTTTAATAAATTGCTTGATTTTTTAATTTTTTTCTATTTTTAATTTGAAACTAAATAAAATTTTTTTAACCACTTTATATATGAAAATGAAATTCAAAAATGACTTTAAATTTGAGGAGTATAGAAACATTTTAAAAATTAATACATTAATATAATATTTGGAATATTTAAGACATGACAAATTAGTCTTTCTTAAAACATATTAATCCGATAAAAAAAAACATTTAAATATTAATGTGTAATACAATAAAATATAAAAAAAATTGTGGTTTAAGGCGTTTGGTTTAAAAAAAGCTTTAGTCATTTTGCCGATTTTTAAATTTGGCATATCTAAGATATTATAAGGTGTATAAAAATGAAAATTGTTACTGTTAACATTCCAGAATCCTATATCGATAGTATTGAAAAATTAGTGGGTGAAAATGGGTTATATCCCTCTAGATCAGAACTAATTAGAGTAGCTGTAAGAGACTTCTTGCTTAGAGAGTTGAAACTAGCTGATAATATAGCTAAATATAAGGAGGCTGAGATTGAAGAATTTGATGATGAAAATTATGTTAGAGTTCCAGTTGAGCGTTTAAATGATTCCAACGAGCCTGTAAGAGAATTTAAGACATATAAGATAATTAAAAAGTTAGAATATTAAGAATTTTTCAATTTATGGCTTTTTAAAATTAAACATATTATAGCTAAACAAAACTCTTTTCTTTTTTTTATTTTTTTTTAGTTATATGTGCCCTAATAATTATGGAATTAAGTAAAAAATAAATACCATTGAAATATATTTTATAAAATCTAAATGAAAAAAGTAAAGTGGTAGGTTTCAATTTCTGAAGAAAATAAAAACCCAGATCATTACAACCCCAAGTTTATGGAGTGGGGCATTATAAATAAAAAAAATTTTGAGGATAAAACAACATATGATTGTCCAGTTAAACGATGGGATCCTCTTTCTACAGTAAAAATTACATCAGAAGCTTTTGGTCTTCGAAAAGAACATATGAGATTTTATGGTCATTATTCCTATATATCTCCAATTAGAGGTTTAAGACCAAAAGGATTTAAGAGTGATGAACAGGAAACACAATTTTATAATTGCTTAGAGAAAATGGTACCAAAATTTAAGGATGTTTTTTCTTCAATAATTGAAGGTAAGATAGCTCATGATGATTGGGGAATGCCTATTGGAGATGGATTTACAATGATTATAACTGAAGATGAATTAAAACGAGATAACCCCTTCTCAGAAACTCCACATCGAATAGAAAGAATTCCAGATACTTGTAAAGCAATAACTCTAATAAATAGATTCCCTTCAATGGCACGGATTATAGATCGAGATATTGAAGCGCATATAATGAAAAACCTACCTCCACATATAAAACTATCAGAAGGAATTAATTTAGTTACTATTTCGCGTAATTTTTATCCTTCATTATGTTTCAAGTTAATACCCGAGGATGTGTTAGCAGGTATTTTTCTCTCAATGAAAGCAGCAATTCTATATTGTATTGAAGAATCTATTGATAAAGATTATTATGATATTCCCGTTATGCCCTTTTTCAATATAGGTACTAAAGTTGGTGGTTCTCAACCAAGAATACATAGCCAAGTTTATATTGATTTAAATATGGATGGTCATGGAAGCAGATTAGAAGGATATCTCGAGGCTTTTAAAGAAATGGGAGATAGATGCCATTTATGTGAAACTACTCATGGAGGTTCTGATCGAATCATATTGGAAACGGAATTCTGGACATTTTACACTACAGGTAGTCCTGTGAGAAATTATCATATTCGATTTCATCCAAATGAACATATAAGAAGATTTTCACAAATGAAAAGTAATCAAATTCAAGATTTAGCTCATTGTTTAAAATTAATTTTCCAAGCATTAGATGATATTGAAATCGATAAAAATCGTAATATTTTGTTTAATAGCTGCCCATATGGTTATTATGCTAATTTTCATTTGTTTGCGGATATAATTCCTCATGAGGTAATTGGTGGTGCTGAAATGGCAGAAGACATGCGAGTTGCAAGAAAATTACCTCATATAGCAGCAAAAGAAGTCAGGGAATCATTGGAAAAGTATCTTTAATAAAAATTAACAATGGTTCTTTAAACTTTAAATTAATAACTTTTTTAAATCAAATAAAATTTAATTTAGATCTATTGATTATGTTATTAATTATGAATAATTTTGCGATAAAATCATATTTTTCCTTTATAAATTTTTAAATTAGAGTAATATGACTCGTGAATGGTCTGCAATAGTTTTAGCAGGAGGTAAAGGTAATCGATTAATGCCTTTGACATCTTTAATTCCAAAACCGCTTGTAAAAGTTACAAATGTTCCTATGGTTGATTATGCGATTGCACATTTAGTATACGCAAATATTAAGCATATTGTACTAGCATTAGCTCACAAGGGAAAGGAAATGAGAGAACATATCAAAAAAACTTGGACTCCAGACAGATTAGGAGATGTAGAATTAGAATATGAGATTCAAGAGAGTAAAGGTACAGCAGACGCGTATAGGCTTTTAGCTGATCGTATCGATTCTGAAAAATTTGTTGTATCGATGGCAGACATCGTAACAAATCTCCCCATGAAGCGGTTCATGGAATTCCATTCTGAAAAAGGAGGGTTAGCAACAATTTCAATGAAAACTGTTGAGAGTCATATTTCTCAATATGGTGTTGTATTGTTAGATAAAAATCGAAAAATATATCTTTTCTTAGAAAAACCAGCACCAATGGAATTGTACTTAAGTAGTATGGCTCAACGAGAAGATCTCTTTTTACATACCAACATAATTAATACAGGCATTTATTGTTTTAGTAAAGACATTGGAAGTATCCTTCACGAAACAGGATTAATGGATTTTGGAAGCGAAGTTTTTCCGTATCTTCTCGAAAATAAATATGATCTATACGGATTTGTTGAAAATTATTATTGGCTGGATGCTGGAAATTCAACTACTTATTTATGGGCAAATTGGGACTTATTACGTAAATATGTATGGCCTATTTTACCTAACGGTGTTGATTATGATGGAATTTATGTGATGGGAATTATAAACTCTGGACAAAATATTATGATTGAAAAACCCGCTTGTTTTGGAGAATTTGTCCAGTTAGAGAACCGGGTAAAAATTAAAGAATTAACATCAATAGGAAATAATGTAACCATAGGTGAAGATTCGGTAATTGAGAAAAGTGTCATCTGGGATGAAATTAAAATTGGTGCGGGTTGTTTAATAAAAGAAAGTATCATTTGTAATAATTGTGAAATTGGGAATAACGTTGTCTTAGAGAGGGCAATAATTGCACCTAATTGTAAAATTAGTAGTAATTCTCAAATTAGAGATAAAACTTTAGAATTAGGACATGAAATGTAAATAATACAAATTTTAAATCATTCTATTAGAAAAACTTTTCTTGAAGTTAAATATTTAATTATAAAAAAACAAAATATTTATATTCAGAATAACAATAAAGTAGAAGATTATGAGTCCATATTGTACTAATTGCGGTAGTGAAGTAGAAGAATTATGGAATGCATGTCCAAATTGCGGACAGGTTCTAAAGGAAACAGAAATTCCACAATCACAGCCTATACAGCAACCACGGATAGTGAGCCCGCCACAAACAATTCAAACACGACCATATCAACGAGCTTTTAGTTCTGGCGGAGATAATAACTATGGAATAGCAGCAGTAATTTCCGCATTAATAGGTATCTTTTGTGGTACTCTTTACATTGCTCCCGTCTTAGGAATAGCTGCAATAATTTTAGGTGGTCTTGGAATAAGTAGAGATGAGAATAATGCAATAGCAATGATAGGAATAGTTTTAGGGATATTTGATTTCGTTTGTTTCCTGTTATTTTATTTCTTGTTCTTTCAATGGTTTAATTGGTTTAATTGGTTTAATTATCTCTAGAAAAGTATGCATATTTTTATTAATCTTTATTTTTTGTAAAGACCCTCTTAAAAAATACATAGAATTAAAGATGAAATAAGTTAATTTTAATTATAAAAGAGAGCACATAGATACTGTTAATTTAAAAGGGAGTAAAAAATTTGAGCAAAAACCGAGGAAAATTGAAAAAATTAATATTATATGGAAAAAGTTTTTTACCTTTCTTTTTAAGTCATCATCCAGAATGTGAAAAATTTAAAAACCACGTGATTAAATGTGGAAACCAAGGATTATGTATCGGATGTTTCATTGGATATCCTACAGCATTTCTAGCATTCATGGTATTTAGAATTTTAAACATTAGCAATATAATTTCTTCTAATAGTATTATTACAATAAGTCTCATTTTTTTAACAACATTTTTTCTAAGCCCTTTAAATTTAATAAAAGGAAAAAAATTAAAGATTTTACAGAAATTTATTATTGGGATAGGAGCGGCATTATTATTTTATTGGATAATGGAACTTCCAAATTCAAGAAGAACAAACTTACTAATTGGTTTTATCATTTTAAATTTCTTATTAACCTCGTTAAATTTATATCATGTTTATGGTTTTTTAAAAACTTGTTATAAATGTGAATCCCCGTTTGATTGGGGAAATTGTACTGGATTTTGTACAATTAGAGAAAGAATGGAAAAATATAATTTAAAAAATATTCTTATAAATCTTGAAAGGTTTTCTTACAGATTAAAAGAAAAAAGAGATCACAAATTAAGTAAAATTGCTCTTACTACATGAAAGAGTAAACATTTAAAAAAATTAACTACCTATCAAATTGATATGAAATTACAAAAATATTCAATTGGCATAGGGGATCGATTTGGATGCCAAGGGAAAGCTCTACTAAAAGCAATAATAAAAGCAGAAGAAAATGGTGTAGACCTTGCTGCTGTGTGGAATAAATCTCATAGAGAACATTTAATCACCAAAACAACACCTCTAGATGTTTTAAATGAAGCTCAAGAGGCCGTAAAGGAATTAAAATGGAAGGGTAAATATTATATTGATGCTGATCACATAGGATTTTCTAATGTGGATTTGTATGTTGATTCATGTAATTTTTTCACTCTAGATGTAGCAGAGTTTATAGGAAAAAAAGCGTCGAGTAATGATTTAAAAGCTTTTATTGATAAATATGAAAGATATTTTGGTAAAATATTAATTCCAAATATCAAAGAGTCCTTAAATGTCAACGAGAAGCAGTTATCTTCTATTGCTGAAGAATATCTCCTCGCAATAAAAGAAGCTGGGAAAATTTATCGTAAAATTGAGGAAAAAAAGGGTAAGAATAATTTTATAATTGAAATCTCTATGGATGAATCGAGTAAACCTCAAACACCAGTAGAAGTATTTTTTATATTGGCGGCTATAGCCGCTGAAAAAATCCCCATTCAGACATTTGCTCCTAGATTTTGTGGTAACCTTTATAAGGGAATTGATTATCAGGGAAACAATCAGCAGTTTGCGGAGGATTTTGAGAATCTAATAGAGATTATTCAATTTTCGATAAAAAAATTCTCTTTACCAGATAATTTAAAGTTAAGTATTCATTCTGGAAGTGATAAATTCTCAATTTATGAAGTTATTAATAAAGCTATTAAAAAATTTAACACGGGAGTTCATTTAAAAACATCTGGAACTACATGGTTAGAAGAACTAACCGGTTTAGCTATAGCTGGAGATGAGAGCTTAAAGATAGTTAAAGAAATCTATAATGAGGCCTATAACCGTTTTGAAGAGCTATATTTCCCCTATAAAACTGTGATAAATTTCGAAAAGTCTAAATTACCTCCTCCAAAACTTGTTAATGAATGGACAGGTGAAGAATTTGTCAGAACATTGCACCATGATGATACTTGTAAAGATTTTAATCCAGATTTTCGACAATTACTTCATATAGGATACAAAATTGCAGCAGAAATGGGTTCACGCTATATAGAGGTTCTAAAAAAATATGAAGATATAATTGCTTCAAATGTTATTGAAAACATTTATGAAAGACATATAGCTCGGCTATTTCTATGAAATTATTAGTTTTAATACAAATTCAGTTTTAATTAATCTATTAAAAAAACAAGTATTTTTAAAAAAAAAAAAAAATATTTGTTAAAATTTGGTTTCATCGATAATGGGCATTTCTTCAGAATCTAAATTTCTTAGGATCTCCTTAGTAGGTAATTCAAATTCTTTTAAATTTCCAGCCATAAACTCCTTATAAGCTAATAGATCAAAAAATCCATGACCACTAAAATTGAACAAGATTACCTTTTTCTCATTGTTTTCTTTAGCTTTCAATGCCTGATTAATCGTTTCTTGTATGGCATGAGCAGTTTCTGGAGCAGGAAGTATACCTTCAGCTCTAGCGAACTGAATACCGGCGTTAATTACTTCAGTTTGATGGTGCATAACTGTATTGAGAAATTTGTTTTTGTATAGAATTGAAATAATAGGAGCCATTCCATGATATCTTAATCCTCCCGCATGAATTGGGCTTGGCACGAAAGTATGCCCTA
>CAYPFJ010000080.1:0-17362 GCA_964409945.1 uncultured archaeon
TGAATTAAGTGCTAAAACGCACCGTCTTCAGTCTATTGATATGGATACAGTCGCATCCCCTAAAACCTATGAAGCATCATTATTCTCAGTCGGTGGAAATTTGCAAGCTATAGATGAGATATTAAATCATAATGTAAAGAATGCTTTTGCATTGGTAAGACCTCCTGGACACCATTCTAATTCACATAAATTTGCTGGATTTTGCATATTTAATAATATTGCTATCGCAGCAGAATATCTTTTTAGGGAAAAGGGAATAAAAAAAATAGTTATTGTTGATTGGGATTGCCATCATGGTAATGGTACTCAAGATATTTTCTATCAAGGTTCTAAATCAGATTCTGGCGATTTAGTAATGTTTAATTCTCATCAATACGGACATTTTTATCCAGGTACAGGAAATTATGATGAAATTGGCATGGGGAAAGGAGCAGGAAAAATTATTAATTATCCAATGCCTGCTGGTTCAGCTGATGATGTTATACCTCTTTTTTTCGATGAAATAATCGCTCCCATATGTGAAGAGTTTAAACCAGAATTTATTTTAATTTCTGCGGGTTTTGATACACATTGGACAGATCAATTAACAAATATGAATTGGACATATCAAGCACCTGCAAACTATCTAAAGAAAATTAGAACCGTCGCACAAAAATATGCTAATGATAGAATTCTTATAACTTTAGAGGGAGGTTATGAATTAGATAAACAAGCTCGCGCTGTTTATAATTGTCTAAAAGTTCTTAATAATGAGGATGACAATCTAATACTAGAAGAATCAAGATCTTCTAGAGCGGAATTGCTAGAATATTTCAACAATAAATTAATTCCCGTATTAAAGGATAAATTAAAACCATATTGGGAATGCTTTTAGGAAGTTACTTACATACAAAACACTTTTATATTTACATTTATGCTATTATTATAATTACACTAATTATTGTATATTAAAATTTTATTTAGTAAAAATTAGATAGAGATTATTATGTCCGACGAATATGAGAGAAATGATAATAATAAGGAAAAGAAAAAAAAGCCGTTTTCAATACCATCGATGCCACCACCTTCAATTACCCCTCTTACGCCCCCTCCTTCAATGCCACCTCCTACAGCTACACCATCTACGACCCCCCTACCTTTAACAACCCCTCCTGCGCCCTCAATCCCACAATCACCTTCTCCACCTGCACTTGAACCAACTCTCCCTCCTATTAGGGGACCTATGACCCCCCCTCCTATTGATTCCACACCTTCAATTTCAATAGAGCCTTCACAAGAGGAATATAATTCAGTTAAAATACAGCTCCAAGAAAAAGATTCCAGTATAAATCAATTACAATCTCAAATTAATAATTTAAATACCCAAAATTCACAATTAAATGCTCTGATTCGAGAAAAAGAAAATCAAGTGAATCGAGTAACAAACCAATTACAATCTCTTCAGAGTTCAACGGAAGCTTATCAACAACAAGTTAAACAATTGACTGATGAAAATGCTCAACTACAAGCTCATATTCCTGGATTACAACAACAAGTTCAAGAACTTCAACAACATAATTCTATGTTACAACAACAAATTGGGCCGTTACAAGCACAAATTACTAAATTGCAGGAAGAAGTTGTGTACAAAGAAAAGCGTATCCAGGAATTGAAAGAACCAAAAGCAGTAATGCCTTCTAGCTTAGCACAAGGTATAATAGATCAAACATCTAGCTATAGTACCAGTCCATCTTTGATACCTACAACAACATCCACACCTAGCCTCTCTGCTCAAATGGGCGCAGGGAGAAGAATTTGTCCTAACTGTGGTGCAAGTGGTTTTGCTGTAAAGGAAGTTGAAGATAAAACGCGAATAATCAGTTACATTCCAAAACCTATTTATGCAAAAAAACTGGTATGTACTAAATGTGGTTTCGAATTTTAAAATAATTAATCTTTTCTTTTATACTATTGATAAATCTTTTAGCCTTCATTTCAAATAGTTTGATTAATGGGTATACCAACTGAGTTATAATTGATAACTTTTCATAATTAACTACAAGAAAGTTATTCATAAAATTATTTTTAAAGAACCTAACAAATTAAAATAGTATGTGGAAAATTATATATATAATAATTTTAATTAATATTCTAAACTCTTTTTGGTGAAAAAAAAGGTTTATTTTAGTCTAATATGTCTGAATTAAGAGAGGAAATATTAGGAGGAGGTATTAATAAAAAGCGAATTATTGGTACAGTCTTAATAGCAATACTTTTAATTGGTATTTTTGCCTTCTCAATGACTTTTTATAGTTTTCTCTTTGGTAGTCAAAGACCGACTCCAAGTAAAGAAAAAGCTAATACAGATGAAGAGGAAGCTTTATTAATAAAACCACCTTTTCCCTTTGATGAAGATTTTTGGAAAAATCTTTTACAAAATTTTTTAGATAATTTTGATCCTAGCCTTTTAGACAATTTAGATATAGATAATCAAACTCTTGCTGATATGTTAGCTGACCTGCTTGATGCAGATCTAAGTGATCTAGATTTAGGGAATTTTTCTATGGGTCAACTTCTCCCCTTATTGGCCTTACTTGGTTTAGCTGGTGCTGGAGATATAGAAATATTTAGAGTATTTGACTACAATTCCTTAGATAATATGAGAGATGCTTTATGGAAAAGTGAATGTTTTGATGAATATACTGGAGATGGATGGCATTCTACAGCGAGTTTAAGTACATATAATTTTTATAAATATAGTAATTATTATTCTAAGTATGCTCCAGATCCAGAACTTTTAAAAATAAAAAAAGAAGTTCCATCTCCTAAAATTGGAATAAACTCTATGAGTATACCAACTCTTTTCCCTTCTCCATTTGTGATGGAAGGAAGCGTAAATGCTCCTAACTTAAATTTAGGTTCTACCACTCTTCATAAAAATGATTATAATTGCACTACACTAGATCTCTACTTTGATTCAACTGAAGGAGTAAATATGACATACGAAATGTTTGGTCTGCACCTACCTACAGATCAAGAAATAAATAGTAGTGCTGTTAAAGCTACTTATACTCCATCATATATAAAAACAAAATATTTACAATTGCCTCCAACAATCACCGTTTATAAAACTAATAACCCCAACTTCAAATCTCACTATGATATATTAAATACTATCATAAATCCCAATGATAATGCTTTTGTAGTTGCTAATAAGATCAAGGATTATCTTAACACATACTTTAACCTTCCGATGACTATGGAGGAAATTTATGATTATGAACCTGCTCCAGAAGGAACGGATGTTGTTGAATGGTTTTGTCAGACCCAAACAGGATTATTTTCTGATTTTGCATCAGCTTTTTGTGCTTTCTCAAGAGCTTTTGGAGTAGCGAGCAGATTTGTTGATGGGTTCAATAGTTTTGGGATTGAAGAATTTACTGATAAAAATGAAGGACAAGACTGCTTTGCGATAAAATATGAAAACCTCTATAGTTGGGCAGAAATTTATGTCCCAACAGATATATCTGGAAATGGTAAATGGGTCCAATTTGATATTGAACCATTAAATGTATTAGGAGGCAATTTTAGTATAGATGTTGATACAGATAGATTAACTTATTCTAGACCAGATGTAATAAAAATCAATGCTAGTTTAAGCAAGCCAGTTGATAATCAACGTATAACCTTCACAGATTTAACAACTGATGAAGTTATTGGTCAAAATTACACAAATTCGCTTGGTAAAACTTCCATAAAATATAATTTAAATGCTTCTCATGTTGTCGGTGCTCATGTAATTGAAGCGAAATACGATGATGTGATTTTTGACCATACTTATGTTGGTGTATTAGGGAATATTTCAGTTATTTTATCGAATATTTATCCGAATGTAGTAAATCTCTCTGATGCTCTACCGGATGGAATTAACGTTCAAGGATATCTTTATGATCCTTTAAATGGTGAAAGAGTCAAAAGTGCTGTAGTTGAAATTGTTCTACTAGAAAGAGGTACAAGTAATGAAATAATTGGTGCATTTAATCCTCCTGTGGTTATTACAGACTCTAATGGCGATTTTGATGATTTCTTGGATTTAACTGTGGTTAATTCTGGGCAATTCGAAGTAAGAGCCGATTTTGATGGATATTGGATTATAAATTTTACAACTCCCAGCATTACAAATTCAAGCAATAGATTAGAATTAAATATTACTAAAGATCTAACACCCTGGTTCTATATTGATGGTGTACCAACAAATGTTCCAAGTAATCCTCGTGTTTCTAGATACATAAATCTAAATCTCACTGTAAAAGTGGTTTCAGCAAGTTTTGGACCAGTACCAAATAAACTCGTTTCTTTTTATGATTATTCCAGAGGTGGAACTTACATTGGATTTGATATTTCAGATGCAAATGGACTTGCCTCAATAAATTATTTTGTAGGTGATTATTGTGTTGCAGGACCCAATTTATTATATGCTCAAATAGGTTTACAAAAAAATTATTCATATTTTGTTCTGAATGAAGAACCTACAATAAATATTATTTCTGGACCATCACCTAGAGTTATCAATCGTACTGGTGGTGGAGCCACACAATTCAATATTGTAGGAGAAATTTATGATAGTACTAATAACTCTATACCAATAAGTTGCTCTGAAATTACTTTATTATTATTAAAAGGTGGAACAGATTATTCTTCCTATTTAGTTCCAGTTGAAAGTTATCCTTATCAAACTGATTCAACTGGTACTTTTGATCTCACTTTTGGAGTTACTCCAACCACCCCACCAGGAAATTACACGTTAAGATTAGATTTTAATGGAACAATTAATTTATTCTCCTATCCTTATCCTTTTCCGTTCAATTTACCATTTTTAAACACTTCTGCGGTTTTTAGTAGTGATCTACAAATAAAGGTCCCAGCTACGTTACAATTCAGCTTTTGGATTAATGGGACTACGTCTGATAATGTTTACAGCCCAGTTATTAATCGTTATGATGATCTCAATCTCACAGCTTATATACAATACGACAGTATTCCTATTGATGATGGAGAATGGGTCGATTTTTATGATGTGACACAAGACAACCTCTTTATTGGATCAGATCAAACTAATTCAGGATTGGCCCAAGTTACTTATTCAACGGGTTGGAGTACAACAGCGGGACCGCATTTAATTTATGCCACATGGAATAATAATTATAATTACTCATATTTCATATTAGATGCTCCTATTATTATTAATCTTGATATCTGTCCTGAACCTAGGAATATCAACCGTAGCGGCGTGTTTGGTAGAAATTTCTTAATTCATGGATATCTAAATGATTCTCTTAATGGAAATTCTGTGAAATACGGAAGTATTAATGTCCATCTGTATGATGGACCCACTGATGTATCATTTTATCTAAATTTAGAATTAGGATCTTTACAGCTTGGAACTTCAGGAATAATAGATCTCACATATTCTGTTTCAGACTCGACTCCAACTAAGAATTATACCTTACATGTCGATTATAATGGTATATTTACTTATACAAATCCTAACTATCCTCAATCTTTTGATTTATCGTACATAGCAAATTTTTCTGATAGTGCACTAGGATTCTATAATTTAAGAGTTTTTGATCCTGATGATGTTAATATATACTTCTTCATTGATGGAACCCCAACAAAAATATTTTATTCGGATGGGAACCTTCCTCAAAGATATTCTGGAATTGAAACAATAAATTTTTCCGTATATGTTATTCAATATGCAGTTCCAGTTAGTTCTGGTACTGTTACATTCACTGATATTTATACTGGTTTAACCTTAGGAACTCCCTCCGTAAGCAATGGATTTGCTTCAATTTTAGCGGATACTACAAGTTGGCATGGAGGTCTCCATCGAATAGAGGTCCAGTGGTCAGGATCTGTTGCTACGAATAATACATATGTCATTATTAATAAAACAGCAAATATATTTGCTAGCATAAATCAAGCTTCTATAATTAGAAATATTGACAATTTTATAGTTGATGGCACACTTCGAGATAATGGAGAATTATTAAGAGGTTTAGTTGTTAATATTCGATTATTAGATGACACTTTCAGTGATGTCTCTGTGTTTTACCTAAATGGAATTACATCAATAACAACGGATGCTCTAGGCCATTATCAATTTGATAACTCTATTGATCTCGGTTGTCCTCAAGGAAAATATTATATAAGAATTGATTTTAATGGAAGTATTAATGCACCAGGCATATCTTTATCAGATTATATGATTCATAATAGTAGTTTACTTATCTCAATAAATATATTAGCAGATACCTATATTATAGGGAATTATGAAACCAAAGTCGTTAAAAATGATTGGTATTATAGCGATGCTTGCTATGTCCATGGATATCTTTATTGGGATAATGGATCCGCAATAACGGGAATGGAAATTAACGTAACCATTAGAGATGGAACTGGAGCCATATTAGCTACTCAGACAGACTTTACTGATGGCAGCGGATTTTTCAATATAACTTTTATTGTTGGAGATTGGCCAGATGATACTGAAGTATGGGTAAATTTCTATCCTGAGGATCCAGATAATTTTGGAATTCTTGATGGATTATATATAATATCGACGGAACAAGAGGTAAATAGGCAAACCTAAAAAAAGGGTGAAATTAAGCTAAATGAAAAAATATAAGGTTCCTCAATATTTTAACAAAAAGTTGAAAGTTTTTGGAATTTTAATTATATTTCTAATTATATTAGTTAATTTTGCCTCATTTACTAATTTTAATTTTAAAGCAACTTACCCTAATACAAAAAATAATCCAAAAATGTCCTGGTTTTGGGCAACACTAGAGCTTACAAACCCAAGTGAGGTACACAATAAGCGATTCTATCATAATTCACTTGTTTCTATAAAAGGTCATCTTTACAATAAAATTGATGGAAGTAATAAATCGGGAATAAATGTGGCTATTGAAGTCAATGATGTTTTAGATATGGGTTATACGGATATCACCGATTCCTGGGGAAGATTTAATATAAATTATATAATTGATCCTTTACTTGATATTTATTCAAGTCATAAAATAGAAGTAATTGTGACCGATTCGGCACCTGGAGGTCCTGGGAGTGAAATTGAATATCTCAATTTCTATACAATTGAAGTAAATGCATCATCATATTTTAATATAGTTTCGCATGATGATACCTCAATCCCTAAATTGAGCGAAGAAGATTTCAATCTAAATGGGTTTTTATATTATGATAATGGAAATGGAATCCCTTCTGTGAGTGTTAATTATTATTGGTTAGCTGGTTCTTCAATTATCTCTCAGGGTTCCTTTCTTACTGGTTCTTCGGGCTCTCTTACGAATCTTCAAGTTCCACTAACGAGTGTAAGTTATTTAACTCTTAAATTCAATTACTCAAATGCTCCTTATGTTAATTACTCTGAAGCTTCTATAATAAATATTAAAGTATTTTCGAATGTAACATGGGCTTTAAATATTGCTTACACTACTACTGTAGGAGACACATATACCTTAACTGGAACATTATATTCTAGGACTAATCCCTCTCTAAGAATAAATGATAGAGAAATAGAAATTTTTTATAATGGTACTTCAAAGGGTAGAGTAACAACAACTTCTGTCGGCACATTTTTAATTAGTTTTCCAATTATCGCTCCAAGTGGAAATGCATCAATTCAGGTGCAATTAATACATAGTGTTATTGGAAAAGTTATTACTTCATCTTTAAAGCATATAATAGTTGAACCCGCTACTTCACAAATTACAGGACAACCATCATTACCTCCATTTTTTTTATTTTCTGTAATTTTCTTTCCAATTTTAGCCGTTATTATTGCAGTACTAGCTGTAATCGGATATAGATATTATAAAAAACAAGAAAAAGAATCTCGGGTAGTTTCTCTTCCACTTGAATCAAAAATTATAAATCTTAAAATTCTTAAAGATACCGGACGGTTGGAAGAATCAATATCATATTTATTCAATGCAATTTATATGGATTTAATTAATGCTAAATATAATAGAAAGAGAAAAGAAAATGAAACAATTAGAGATTTTGCTATTATATCCGTAAAAGAATTAAAACTAACTCCATCATCAATATACCCTTTTATTCAAAAAGTTGAAGAAATAATATACGCAAAACCCTATGGTATAACTGAAAAAGATTTCTATAATACTTGTGGTTTATTTTCACCAATATATTATCAATTAACGGGATATAATTTTGTATTAACTTTTTAAATTCATCATATAATAAAAAAATCAAGAGTTAAAATTAAAAAAAAAAGTAAAAAGAAATATAAATTGAAAAAAAATTAATAAATAGATCTTCTAAAAAAATAAAGAAAATGGTAAAAAAAAATGGCAAAAAAGAAAAAAAAGCAACCAGAACCAGAGATTAATATTAACCAAAGATTTGATAATGTTAAAATCTTGGTGGAGTCCAATAGACCAAAAGAGGCAATCGCTTATATTTATCTTGTTTATGATAATATAATCGATGTTAAGTTTAAAAAGCCAAGGCTAGCACATCAAACAATTCGTGAATATGCAATAGCGTGTGTCAATGAATTAGAAAAGAATTTAAAACCTGAATCTGTGTATCCATTCATAAAAAAAATAGAAGATATCATCTATGGTGGAGTGGAACCAACAACTAAAGAATTGAATTATACAATTGATTTATTCACTAATTTATACAATGAAATTACTGGAAAATCCTTTACATTCAAACTCTAGGTTCAAATAGTAAAATTAGTATTTTAAAATTCCAAGAATAATTAAAAGTAAATCGCAATGGTGAAACCGGGAAAAGCAACACAAAAGAGCATTAATATTTCCAAAGGGATAATTTTTACGTTTCTAACAATATATCTAATCATTTTTGGAATAATTATTAGTGATTTTACTGTGACTTTCCAACAAGAAAAACCGGAAGTTTTACCTATTATTGTAACTTATATCCCCATGTTATGTTATTTGGGCTCAATTTTTAGTGGTATCACTTTTATTGTATTTTTAAGAAATACTACAAAACAAAGAGTACAACAAACTCAATCGCGAAAGAAAATTAAATCTGGATCAATATATAAGCAGGCTCTGTTTGTTGTTATATTTATTTTTGTGTTCATTCCTTTATTTTCTCCTTTGATAGACGGAGGTACAAACAATCAATACAACTCAATATATAATATTAAATACTGGAATGGTGCTGGAGACTTTAAACTCGCAATTGAAAATGACGGATATGAAGTAATGGCAGTACAATCTAGTTTAAGTGCTACACAACGGCTGGATAAATCAATCTTATTAATTTTATTAGGTCCAAATCAATTTTACGATCCAATTTTTGAAGTGCCTTATTTTATTAATTTCTTCAATGGTACAAATTCCCTTCTAATATGTCACGACCATGGATCTACAAGTACTTTATTATGGGAAATTCTAATAGCAGGTGCAATTGCACAGGTTCAAATCCCAATAACAATTTTTCCCAATGGGATATTGCGAGACAATGCTTCCTATGATACGACTCCAGAATTTCCAGTTATTCATAATTTTGCTACTCATCCAACAACAGCTGGAATAAGTAAAGTAATTCTTTCACGAGCATCTTGTGCTGTGGGTGGACCTTTTATTGAGGCTTTTGGTTGGACTTCTATAGGTTCTACAACCGATTACGGATTTATTGATAAAGCTCCATTTAATGGAAGATATGATTCTCCCAATGATGATCTTAGTTTAGGTTTCATGAGTGCTATTACATCAATAGCAGGATTCGAAGATTTTCCCTTAGCTAACCTTCCCCTTGGAGGTTATGCCCAAAGTGTATTTTTGGCAAAAGATAGCGGAAAACAGCGAACATTCGTATCTGCGGATGCTAGTTTATTTAATAATGAATTAATTAATGATGCTTCATATGATAATTTACAATTTGGATTAAATATCATTGAATGGTTAACATATGTAAATGAAGGAAAAAGTAAGGATGATTGGATTGTAGTGTTTGATGAAGCACATTTAAGACCAGAAGGTTCAAGAGACCTTACATCCGCAGGAATATTTGGATATATTATGCAGTATATAGTACACTTATCCACAAATCCTATCACATTATGGATTTATCCACTTCTAGCGTATTACTCATTAAAGAAATACCTTCCTAAAAAGGATAAAAAGAAGGAAGAAGAAAAAATCGCGGAAGAAGAAGAAAAGAAAGAAGAAATGGCACGATTTCGAACATCTTCTTTTTTTGCTCAAAAGATTGAGGAATATAGAGATAAAATGAAATATGGAGAAGCATTAAAACTACTTTATAGAAGATTAGAACGAAGATTGCATGGTCAATTAGGAGGGGTAAAGATTACGACCCAAAAGGTGATAGATTTGGTAATAGCAAAAAATCCATCAACTACAAAATTAAAAACAAGAAGATTAAGTAAATTTATGGATAGAATTTTGTTAATTAAAGAAGGAAAATCTAAAGTTAAAACTGAACAAGATTTCGAAGAATTGTTTTTCGAGATGGGTTGGGCAGTTAATAATATTTAATCATGTTTAAAAATCAAAAAAAAGAATAAAATAAATAAAAAATTAATTAAAAAAAAGAGGTTATAAATAAATGGAAGCTCCAGATAAAGCAAAATATTATGACCATGAAGAAATAGATGTTACACCTATTAGGGAGATTGCTCAAGAAGTATTAAGTGAAGTGAGTCGTGTAATTGTCGGTTATGGAGAAATCCTACAACAACTCTTCATAGCACTCCTTGTAAATGGACATGTACTCCTAGAAGGAGTACCAGGACTAGGTAAGACGGTAATGGCAAAAACCTTTGCAAAAACTCTTGGAATATCGTTTCGTAGAATCCAATTCACACCTGATCTACTTCCAGCTGATATAACTGGCACTAAAATATTTGATCAAAATGAAGGTGCATTTGTACTTCAAAGAGGCCCCCTATTCGCAAATATGGTTCTCGCTGACGAGATTAATAGAGCTGCTCCTAAAACACAATCTGCGTTACTAGAAGCAATGGCTGAACGTCAAATAACCATTGAAGGGCAGACACTAATATTGGAAAAGCCATTCATTGTTGTTGCAACTGAAAATCCAGTTGAAATGGAAGGAACTTATCCACTACCTGAGGCACAAGTTGATAGATTCTTATTCAAACTTTGGTTAGATTATCCAGATCAAGATGAAGAAGTCGAGATTATGCGTCGACAAATCTCAGGTGAATCTCCATCAGTTGATCCAATTACAACTGGAGAAGAAATTCTTGCGGCTCAGAAAATTATGAATTTAGTATATATTGATGATAGAATTCTAAAATATGTTCGTGATGTTATACTGAAAACGCGAAATCATCCGCAAATTGCTCTCGGATGTGGCCCTCGGGCCTCATTGACATTAATGAAATGTTCTAAAGCTCGTGCAGCAATACTAGGTCGTTCATATGTTACTCCAGATGATGTAAGAGCATTAATCGTACCAGCATTAAATCATAGAATTCTTTTGAAACCAGAAGCTGAATTAGAAGGTCTTGATTCAAAGAGTGTTCTTAAATCAATTGTTGAAGAAATTGCCGTCCCTATTTAACCCAATAATTTTTCTTTTTTATGGTCATAGTGTTAATAAAAATTAGAAGAAAAAAAGTGGTGGATTTATATTTTAGGAGGTAAAGGTAGAAGTGTAATTTTATTTGCAGTGTTTTTTCTCACTGCGGGATTTGCATTTGTAAATTATTTCTTGATCTATTTTGCTATATTATTGCTATTTAGTACGATCATTAGTTTACCAATTTTCTATTACAAAATGAATATAGAGGAATTACGAGTACATAGAGAACTAGAGAAAGAAAAAGTATTCAAAGATGATTTTGTTCATGTTAAAGTAGTGATTGAAAATACAGGTCGCAATAGCTTTGATTTTATTGAAATTAGGGATATTTACAACCCACAGCTGTTTAGATTAATTTTAGGGGAAAATTTTATATCTACTAGAATTGGACCGAAGAGTACAATTAAATTTTCCTACGTTCTTGAACCAAGAGTTAGAGGTGAATATGCTCTCGGACCTTTATCAGTAACAGTTAAAGATAGATTAGGTTTTAATTCGGTTGAAAGAATTGTACCGGATAGCGTTACGGATATTCTTATCTATCCACCTTATGAAGATATTAAAAGAATTGAAATATTAGGGTCAAAAAGATCTTTACAACTTAACTATGGAGTCCAAAGATCCAAGCAGAAAGGGCTAGGGTCAGAATTTTATGGTATGAGAAAATATGTATTTGGAGATCAATTTAGACTTATAGATTGGAAAGCAAGTGCTCGATCTCAAACATTAATCGTTAAAGAGTTTGAAACCGAAAGAGATGTAACTGTAATGATATTAGTAGATTCCTCAGAAACAATGGCAGGTGGAGCAATTGAAAATACTAAATTTGAATATGCTATAAGAGCTTGCATGCTTTTAACAAAAGTAGCATTAACAAGAAGGGATAATGTCGGTGTTTTTACATTTTCAGATAAAAAAAATTTAAATTTCTTAAAGCCAAATAGTGGAGAAGAACACTTCTATCAAGTCCTAGATTTTGTTGCTAGAATAAAACCACAGGGGAAATGTAAATTTGTTGAGGCAATGGATCATTTTACAAAACGCTTTCAAAAGCGAAGTTTGGTTTTCCTTATTTCTGACTTAGAAGCGAATCCTAAAGATATTTCTCAAGCTATAAAAAAGTTAGCTCCGTTTAATCATACAATTATAGTCATTAACCCGTTTAGTCCATGGTTTGAGATTCATGAAATAGATTTATCTTCAACAGATAAAGCCTTAGCAGAAGCTATTAGTGAAGAAATGATGGAACATATCCTACTTATTAGGCAGGGACTTCGAAATTTGGGAATAAGTATAATAACGTGTGGACCTGACGATATGATGAAGCAAGTTTTAAGTAATTATATGGAAGCAAAGAAAAAGGGGAAGGCGTATTAAAAAATGGCTCGTGGATATCTATTAATTTTAAAAATTATCAATCTAGCAATATTTTTTTGGTTATTTATTATCTTTTTAACATCAATTTTTGATTTCAATGAAGTAGTTAGTACTGCTGATAATCAATTAGTTATATTAGCCTTTTTTGGGGCAATACGTAATATTTTTTCTTATATAATTTTTGGTGGGGGTATGATTATAGCCTTCGCAGCCGCCATATTAACAGGATTTTATAGTGGGTATATCTTTAATCTTATTGAAGTCTTTTTTAAGAGATATTTAATTTCATGGTTTTCATTTGATCTAGAGCATATTCGGGAGCTATTAGGTAACGATACATTCCAATTACAAGATCTAGGATTACAAAATATTCCTAAGTTAATAATGGGCGAAACTTCAGTATTATTTAGTGATTTCTATTTATTTATTTTTCAAATTCTATTCCTTATTTCAATTATATATGCAATTAGAGCATTTTTAAAAATGGATCCAAAGCATTCACTTGTTGCCATTGGATCAATAGTCCTTATGATTATTGTTCCTTTAATGGTAGAAGGTTTAAGAAACATGTTGAATTTAATCAATCTTAAAATTACTTATTTAGATGAAATGGTTAACCCAGTCGACCCCAGTCTAACGCAAATTCCACTCGATGATCTTTTTGCATTTATAGCTAATCCTGTTATCTCATTCGCTATTATCTCTTATATTTATTTAGAACTTGCGTTCCAAATTAATTATACTGATACTGTAACAAAACCCTCCTTAGAAAGAAGTGATAGACTCGAAGCTCAGTTGAATATTCTCTCAAGAGAATCATACTTTATTACAGCTAATATTGATAAAATAAAACAAGAAGCTAAAGAAAGGCGCAAAGAATTGGAATCAGAAGAAAAAGAAGGATTAGTCATCGGAAAATTTTTCGCCAAGACAGGTAAACGGTTTTCATATATAAAAGAAATGATAGAAAGGAAAAAATTAGAAGAAGAAGAAAAAAAATTAGTTACAGCAGCATCAAAAACAAGACGTCTAGGGAGGTATATAGATCGCCTTTTTCGAGAAGATTCTGAAGCAAGAGATACACTAACTGCAAGATCGTCAGCCCCTAAGGCTCGAAATTTAGCAACATCTACAATAATCAACTTTATTTATCGTGTAGGTCTACTGTTAATTATAAGCTTCATTATTATACACCCTCATTGGTTTTTAAAAACAATATTACAATTACCTCCCGCAATTACTGAAAGTGTTGCAATGTATTCTCCTGAAGTTATCATAATTTTACTAGGACCAATCATGTTGCTTTTTCCAGTAATTTCTAAATTAATATCATTTATCAAACATAGAAATTTAATAATTCGACTACAACAAGAAGGGCGTATAAAAGAACTTTTAACATCTGTTGGAGATTATGTTAAAAAAGAAGAACTTGAAGCTCCAGTAGAGGAAGAAGCTGAAGAGGTTGCAACTGAATCAGCTTAAATACAATTGATTTCTAAATTTTTAAATTTATTATAAATTGAGCTAATTCAATCTTTTTTCTTAAATTACTCATTATTGTATCATATAAGTAAGTCTTGATTCCTAATTCTTCAATTTTAGGTTTTAAATCACAATCTCTATTGTCTATAATAAAATGACCTAAAAAATCTTTATATAATCTAGCAACACCTACACATGAAACCTCCAAACCATTACTTTTCATCATTTTATCTGCTGGACCTTTAACTGATGCCTCTTCTATGATTGGGCTTATTGCAAAAACTTTTTCCTTAACTTGGGAAAGTGTTTTCTTAATTCCTTTTAATTGTAGAATTGTTCCTATTGACACAATAGGATTTGATGGGCAGATGATGACTTTTTTAGCTTTTTGTATATATTTTAATATACCCTTAACTGGTACTGCCTCTTCAATTCCTTTAAATTCTACTTTTAAAATCTCTGGTTTACAGTGATATTTAATGAAAAATTCTTCGAAATGCATTGTTCCTGAGGGTGTGGTTATATATGTTTCAACAGATTCATTGCACATAGGCAAAACATGAGATTTAACTCCTAAATTTTTACATATCAAATTAGTTATCTCTGCTTTATTAAAACCTTGATTGAATAAATCCGTTCGATAGATATGAGTAGCTAAATCTTTATCACCCGCATTAAACCATCCTGTATTATAATATTTCTTCAAAGAACTTAAACAATTAAAAGTTTCATGTGCAAATCCCCATCCTTTTTCCTCATCCACTAAATTTGCTAATGTATACGTTATAATATCTAAATCAGGACAGATTTTGAGTCCAAACAATTCAATATCATCACCAGTATTTACAATAATCTTAAGTACTTCAGGGTTAACCACTTTTGCTAATCCTTTAATTAATTTTGCAGCTCCGATACCTCCTGCTAAAATTACAATATAATTTTCAGTCATAGGTTTAACCTAATACTCTCGGTTCATATATTATCTCTTTCAATTTTTTGCGATTTGGAGCTTTTATAGCTTTAAGAGGATATCCTACTGTAAAAAATGCCATTGGTATATAAGATTTAGGAAGTTTCAAGGATTCTTTTATAATCTCTTTGGCAAACAATGGAGCACAATACCAACACGCTGCTAATTTTTTTGTTTCAAAGGCAAGGAGTAGATAAGTTGCTGAGCTGCTAATACTCTGTACACCTAAAAATAATTCATTATGTGCTCTTTCAATATCTTCATACTTTTCTAATTCTTTCTGATCTAAACATAATAATATTAAAAAAGGTGCCTTCAAAAATGTATTTCTTGTTTTTTCAATTTTCACTTTAATGACTTCTTCACCATTTCCATCTTTCTGCAAATCATATCTTAATTTTTCATTCATTTTATCTACCAGGCTTTCACGTAGCGTACTTTTCTGTAATATAATATACCTCCAAAATTGCCCATTATGGGCACTTGGAGCCCAACGCGCGAGTTTAATGCATTCTTCAATAACTTTTTCATCTACATCCTTGGATGCAAAATCTAATTTGTAGCTTCTTCGATTTTTAAGGATTTCTAGAAATTTTTCATTTTTAGGCTCTCTAAATAAATCAATTTCCTTCTTTCGTAAAATAGATTTAATTGTAGTCTTCTCATTAAATTCAAAATTATATCCTCTTATTAACACAATTGGAATCCCCTCATCTGATTCACCCATGACTAACTGTGCTGCAGCAGCTAGACTATCAACTTGACCAATGATAGTTGTTTGGAGTTCATATCCAAATAAATCTTTCTTACCTCGCATATCTAAAATTGGATCTATCCCTGAAACTCCAATAGCAGTTCCTATAGCTCCTATTCTAAAAGCTCTTCCGAAGGAATCGGAAATAATTACTGCAATTTCCTTATTGGTTTTATTTTTTAGTGTAATTCTAATTTTCTCAGCATCGATATCTGGATTTTCTGGTAATAAGGTTATAATTCCTTTTTCACCTACATTAGATTTATCTATTCCCGCATCAGCACAGATAAACCCGTGTTTTGTTTCAGTTATTAAAACATGCTCACTTCTTATAATATTCTTTGACTCATCTAAAATGGCTTGGATTAATTTAGGATCCTTTTCAGGCAATCCTAGACTTCTAATACTTGGATCTAGATGTTTGTAGATTTCAATAGCTCTCTCACTTGGATTGATCTTATTTAAATTTCTGATTCGTCCATTACTTTTTGATATTATTGATTGAGCTATTATAATAATATCTCGATCTTCTAAAGAAATCTCATTCTTATTTAAAGCATCTATTATTATATCTGTGATTTTGTCTCCCTTTTTTATTAATGGAATTCCTTTTATCCCTATAATTTTAATGTCTTCTTTAAAATTCATAATAGAACCACTTTAGAGATTTATATATCTTTTTATCTCCAATTTATTACTTTTAGCTAAATTTTCATATTTTTCAGGAATTGCACAACAAGCAGAAAAAAACTTGAATTGGATTTCAGGATTGTTGTTTTTTAACCATTGTAAAGAGGCTTTAGAAGGAATTTCGATTCTTGTTATACCTGCTTTAATTGCATATTTTTCAACCTTGCTTTTTATGTTTCCACGAGGTCTCATGCATCCTAATGAAATTTCTGTTTTAGGAAAAATAAATCTTAATAAAGCTATAATTTTTGCAATATCTTCCGGTTTTGGAGTATCAAACTTTATCTTAGAATTTTTGGGAGGAATTAGCACAATAACAACTATCAAAGATGGATTTATTTCGGTTTCTTTAATAAATTTGATAGAATCTAATTCTTTTTTGAGTTTTCCATAATGCAAACCAACACAAATATGAGGAACAATGTTTAATTTATATTTTTTTAATAAATCAATTG
>CAYPFJ010000081.1:0-17282 GCA_964409945.1 uncultured archaeon
AAATAAATGGCAATAAATTACAGATTTTGTGACATTTTTTGATTACGGATCACATCTTTTAATAATATTAGAATAAGTGATTTTAAAATTTTTAAATTAATAACAAAGATTTAGATTATTAAATGATAGTAAAAATCTTAACTGATCAACAAATTTATAAAATTCACGAAAAATCTCTTAAAATTCTTAATAAAGTTGGGATAAATGTTCCACATGAGGAAATCTTGGCACGATTCGAATATAATGGTGCAAATGTTGATTTTAAGGAAAATCGTGTTAGAATACCAGAAGATTTAGTTGTAGAACTACTCTCAAAAGCAAGGAAAAACTTTTCTATTTATGGTCGTGATCTCACAAAAAAGGCAGAATTTGGCGTTAATAAACGTAATTATAACACAACAGCCGGCCAAGCATTTTGGATTGATAATATTAGTGATGAACGAAGATATACTACTTTAAAAGATGTTTCTATTGCCGCTAAATTCGCTGATGCATTGGACCAAATTACAATACCTGGAGCTATGGCAGATCCTCATGAACTTCCCGTGGAGTGGCGTTGTATTAAGATAGCAACTGAAATGATTAAAAATACCACTAAACCAATTTATTTTTGGTTTTATGACAGAGCTTCAGCGCAATTTTTAGTAGATCTTGTTATTTCTCTTAGAGGAGATAAAAAAAAAGCAAGTAAGTACCCTATATTTTTTCCACTCTTTGAACCTATAAGTCCTTTAAGTTTTCCTTTTAATGGTATTGATCTATTATTCGAAACTGCTCGGCTCAATATGCCAGTTATGATTGGTCCAATGGCTCAGATGGGTATGACGGCACCAGCAACAATAGCTGGAACTTTAATACAAGAAAATGCTGAAATTTTAGCTGGCATATGCATTACTCAACTTATTAGAGAAGGAATTCCCGTGTGCTATGGTGGTATATGTCATGCTTTTGACATGAAGAAAATACAAATGATTTTTTCAGGTCCAGAACAAGCAATATTCAGTATTGCAATGGCTCAGATGGGAAAATATTATGGTTTTCCAGTCTATCTAAATGTAGGACTCACTGATTCAAAAAGACCCGATGCCCAAGCAGGTCTAGAATGTGGATTAACATTAGCTATGGGAGCTGCTGCAGGAGCTGATATTTTTGGACACATGGGAATTTCCGGAGTTGATCAAGCAAGTTCACTAGACATGCTTATTATGCAATCAGAAGTGATTTCTTATGTAGAGAGCCTTAATCGAGACATAATTTTTGATGAGGATACCTTTGCTTTAGATATTATCCAAGAAGTAGAGCCAAAAGGTTCTTTTCTTGAAAAATCCCACACTCGTAAGCATTTTAGAAAAGAATTATGGGTTCCTTCACTATTAAATAGAGATTTTTATGATATTTGGAGAGATAAAGGAGGTAAAAGTATGGAACAACGTTGTCATGAACGCAAGGAGGAGATCTTAGCATCTCATGAACTTCAGTCACTTGATGATGATGTCTTACAAGATCTAAATAGAATAGTCCAAGATGCAAAAAAAGTGCTCCAAAAGTGAGATTAACTAGAATTTAAAATTAGGTTTTAAAATTATTTCTTAGGAAATTTTCCATTTTTTTGTAAGAATTCTCTATAAGAATTTATTTTATCTAAAACAGCTCCAGTTAATTCCAAATTTTCAAATACTGGCACATTACGATTTAGAAGTTTTAATTTGAATTTATACCGGCTTTTATATTCTTCAAAACCTTCATTAATTTTAAGCATAACACAATACATTGGTTTTGTACAGATTCTTTTTGCTTTAGATATATACCTGATAAATTCTTTATTAAGATCCATGTCTTTATAGCCCATTTCTTCTAATAACTCTTGAAAACCTCCAAATCTTTCAGGATCTTTTATAAAGACGGTTGCTGAGATATTTGGATCTTTATCTAAAGCCAAGATAGTTCGATAATAGATATTAGGTTGTATACCAGCACTACCGAGATCAAGGGGGTTTGTAATATTTGTATTTACATCCGGTAAAAACCTCTTCATTTTATTAATGGTTTTTTCTGTTAAACTGGGTATTTTTAAGTTGTATTTTTCAAGTATATCTGTTGCTTCGATCGTGGAACCTCCACCAATTCCAATGATACCCACATTACGTGTTTCTGGTAAATGGGTTAAATTGAAACCTGATGCTAATGCAGTAAGTTCATTTGAATTGTTAACTACACAACTGCCTGTTTGTTTACAAACGGCTTTCCAAATTTCGTTTTTCCCGGCAAGACCCCCAGTATGAGATAGAATTGCTTTTTTTGTTGCTTCTCCATATCCCGCTCTCCAAAGTATCACCGGTTTCCTATTTAAATTGCATTTTTTGATCACTCTCATAAATTTTCTTCCCTGGTTTATGGATCTTAGGTTTTCAATATATAATCCAATGATTTTTGTGTACTCATCATCCAGAAAATATTCTAAAAAATCTGCGGGAGATAGATCTAAAGCGTTCCCAATTGATATAAATTTAGAGACATATAACCCATAAGAGACTGCTAAATGAGATAAATTTTGAGCAATCCCACCTGATTGAAAAACCCCACTAAAATTCCCCGCTTTTTTAGATTGTTCAAAAGCAAAATATAATCCTGCTCTAGGATTGTAAACCCCAATACAATTTGGTCCGATAATTCTAATATTATACTGTTTGGCAATATCTAAAATCTCTTTTTCTAGGTTTTCATTTCCTACCTCACGGAAACCCGAAGCAAAAACAGTCACAAAAGGTACACTTTTTTGACCGATTTCTTCCATTAGTATAGGGCATAACCGAGCAGGAACTGCTAAGATCACATAATCAATTGGTTCAGTTATCTCTAAAATAGAAGCGTAAATTTTATATCCATATAAATTCTGACCATTTAACCGTGGATTAAATAAATAAATAGGTCCTTTAAATCTATTTTTCATACATCGTAAAAAAAAGCCCCCACTACCGGGATCACTACTAACTCCGATTATCCCAATAGACTTAGGAAAAAATAATTTATCAAAATTAATATTTTGGGCGGATTCTATAGTAGACATGTTAAAATACATATAAAATAGATAACTTAATTATATAGAATAATAGCTCTGAACTAAAATACTTTATTAATAAGATCTCCCTAAGACTTGATTTAATAAAGCAATATCATCAGTCATAATTCCATCAACATCTAAATCAATTAATTTTCTCATTAAACTTTCTTCATTAACTGTCCATACATGAACTTTTAAACCATTGTCATGAGCTAATTCCACAAACTCTCTATCAACTACCCGGTGATTGGGATGAATTGCGTAGAATTCATTTTTACCTGCTCTTTGAACATAACGTTTTACTATCCGTTTATAAGTTAAGGCTCTAGGAATTAAATAACCTAATTTTAAGGTAGGTTCTATTTCTTTGATTTTTAAAAGCTCTACGACTTCAAAACAACTAGCTATAGAACTTTCAATTAGATCATTTTTTCTTAAGATATTTACGAAATCCAGAGTTACTCCTGGAACTTTAATGTCAGACAAGAGACCAATCTTTTCCTTAGTGAGGTTTATCAACTCCATGAGAGTGGCTATTTTTTCACCTTCTCCAATATCTAATTGTTTTAATTCTTTTAATGTCATTTCATATACTAATCTATTATGACCCGTAATGTCAATAGCATCTTCATCATGCATGATAACGATTTCACCATCCTTAGATAAGCGAAGATCAAATTCAATGAAATCTGCTTTTAATTCAATTGCTTTTTGAAAAGCCTTTAAGGAATTCTCTGGAGCCATAGATTTACCTCCTGAATGACCTATTACCAAAAAATCGTTATTTCTTTTCATAAGAATTTATAAAATGTATTTTTTAATTGCGATTTAAAATTCTTTTAATCTTCTTGTTCAAGGACTTTTTTTGCTTTTGAAATACTATTTACGATAATTCCATCAACTCCCATAGTTACATATCTATCTATTGTCTTTTTTGTATTAAACGTATAAACAAATACCTTTAAATTGTGTTTATGAGAATAATTTACAAATACTTCATCTACATTTTTGAATCTAGTCTCTATAATAGGAAAGTTTAATTTAATTACAGTTTCAATAAGTTCTTTTCTTTTATCCCACTCAGGCAAATATTCTTCAGTAATCGGAAGAATTAGTGCTAAATCCGATTCTGGTTCAAGTTCTTTAACTTCTAATAACACATCAATATGAAATGACTGAAAAATTGTCGAATTTAACATATCTTCGTCTCTAAGGAGAGAGATTACTTCATGAGAAATTTCTTTTGCTTTAATTTCACAAAGTAAATTGACCTTCCCCTTAGCAAGTTTTAATACTTCCCATAATTCAGGGACTGTTTGATCTTCTCCAAAATCTAATTTTTTTAATTCACTTAATGTCATTTGATCTATTGTTGTGTTATATCCCATTCTTCTGAGAATATCATTGTCGTGGATTACTACCAAGGCTCCATCTTTTGATTTATGTACATCAAATTCGATATAATCCGCTTCTAATTCAATAGCCTTTTTAAAACCTTTTAAAGTGTTTTCAGGGGCTTCATCAAATGCCCCTCTATGACCAATAATTAATGGTTTATTTTTGTTTTTACTCATAATTGTTCTTTTTATTTTAATAAAAGGTAATTTTTAATTATTTTGAATTAAAAGCTTTCTAACTTTTTCAACATCATTAGTAATAATTCCATCAACACCAATATTAATCAGTTTCTTTATGGCAGAATCAGAATTCACAGTCCAAGGAAAAATTTTGAGATTATTATTATGAGTTTTAGCTATAAAATTTTTATTCACAAGTTTAAAGAAAGGGTTAATAGCATAAAAATTATTATTAATCGCTACCTTTATTAATTCTCTCCTTGATATCCAACTTCTTATCCATCCAGTTTTATTAGGTTCCAACGATGCCAATTTAATTCTTGGTTCTAATTTCTGAATTTTCAACAAAACATCATGTTTAAATGAACTAATTATCGTTGTTTCGAGACTATCTTCTTCGTTGAGAATTTTTATAATTTGTTCAGCAATACCTCTAACTTTTACCTCGCAGTTCAAGCCAATCTTTCCCTTTGATAGCTTAACTAATTCTCGCAAAGTAGGTATTTTCTCACCATCTCCGCAATCAAGTTGTTTTAACTCTTCAAGTGTCATTTCTTTTACTGAACCAAGATGACCTGTTGTTCTGAATGTATTAGCATCGTGCATTATTACGATTTCCCCATCTTTAGATTTATGAACATCAAATTCAATACAGTCTGCTTTTAATTCTATAGCTTTCTTAAAGGCTTTTAAGGTATTTTCAGGTGTTATACTGCTAGCTCCTCTATGAGCGATTATTAGAAATTTCTTTTCGTTATTCATTTTTATTATAAATATATCTTTATTTCCTTTTATTAAATTTTCCTGCTAGTACAAATATTAGATGATTAATTATCTTTGTTTGATTTTTTTCTAAATCATATTTAGAAAGATTTCATAGAATCGGTTTTTATTCAAATAGATATTTGATCACAAAATCTATGGTTTTTTTTCCAAAATTCTTTTATGTGATCATCTAGTTTTTGAATATTTTATTAATAGTAAAACTAGAGGTTTATATATCTGTGATACGATAACAATTATTTGAGTAATGCGATAAATTTATAAAGCTATAATATTTTTTATATTTCTGACAATTTTAAAAAAACATAAGAACTAACCGAATAAATCGATAAGTTTAAATATATAAACCAACCAAAAAAAAGAATATAGAAATGATGAAGTTTTGCCCTAATTGCGACAATATATTAATCCCAAAGAATAGAAAATTATATTGTAAAGCATGCGAACAAGAATTTGATTTAGACACTTCAAAAAAGGAAGATTATAAAATAACTAAATCCATTAAACATGATGAAAAAGAAAGTGCTCCAATTATTATAAAAGAAGGGCTAAGAAGCGAAAGAATTTCTGCTCAAGATCGGAAGGCTTTTGAAGAATTCTTTGGAAGTGCTGAATCAGATAACTTTTAGTGTCCTACTTAGAGGACGTATAGTTAGACCACTTATTCTTCCTTGGTTTTACCTGATTAAAAAAAATTTTTTAATCCAAAATATTTAAAGTTTTAAATTATCTGAGAAGTAAATAAATTATAATTAGAAAAATAATTTCACAATATAACTAAAAAACACATCAAATGTAGATTTATATGTCTGAAGAAAAAAAGACTCGATTACATGGTTTCGCTGGAATTTTATCCAAACAAGTGGAACCGTTGAATGAGATGGAAAAGTTTAAAGAAAAATTTAAGGATACTGAAGTTAAAGTTCTTTTAAATGCAAAGGATGGAAAATGGGCCGCAATGTTGATAATAGATAAAGGTAAAATATATGTAGAAGGTATTAAAAATGACCCAAAAGAAAACATAAATAAGAAAAACGCGGGGTGGGATGGATTTTTACAAACAACCACCAATATATTTTTGCAGCTTTTTGGTGGCACCGAACTTTCAACTGGGAAAGTTATTAAAAAGATCCTAACACGCAAAATAAAAATTAGGGGAATAAAACATGTTTTAGTATTACTACAATTGTTTGACTTATAAATTAATTTTAAAAATATTAGCTAAAGATACCATCTCTTCTCTTAATTTTTCATCATTTTTTTCATCTTTTAATGATTGTAAAATTACATCTTTATCTGTTTCTGATACTCGATCTTGAAATAATTCAAGAAATTCTCTTAAAAAGATAATCTTTTTATAAGGATTCTGCTGGATTTTAGTAATAAATCCATTAATTACATGATCAAAAGAAATTATCTCTTGATTTTCACTTATAACGATTTTTTCTTCAGTTCCTAAAATTTCTTGTAATAAAGAATTATTACTAATGATCTCCCGCGAGATTTCT
Organism: uncultured archaeon; assembly: GCA_964409945.1. Lineage (GTDB taxonomy): Archaea > Asgardarchaeota > Lokiarchaeia > Sigyniarchaeales > SOKP01 > Loki-b32. The sequence continues at coordinate 6,930 of CAYPFJ010000081.1, forward strand.
TTTAACATATCATTTCTTGTAGGTATTGATAAATTTGAAATGAAGTCTTCCATTTCTGAGTTCTTACTTTCAATTGCTTTTATCATTTCAAGAATTTTTTCCTTATTTTCTCTTTCCATATTATATTAAAGTTTTGTCTAAATTTTTAAATTTAACTGAAAATAATAGTTAATTACAAAATGCATGCTATTGAGAAAGAAAAATTGCGTAATTTCCAAGAATTTATAGGATATGAATTTAATAAAGAAGCACTTTTAATTGAAGCCCTAACAACTCCAAGGTTAGCAAATGAAATTGGAAAACCTAGTTATAATTCTTTAGAAATATTAGGAGATGCCGTAATTAAAATTATACTTATTTTACAACTTTATAAGAAGGGAGTTAAAGACTCGGGGGAAATAACAAAAATAAAGGCAGCTCTAGAAAGTGATAATGCTCTAAAAAATATCGCAAGTAAGATAGGTTTAGAAAAATATATTTTTAAGACGGAAAAACAGAGAATTAAAGGAACTCGTATTTTAGCAGATATTTTTGAAGCATTATGTGGTGCTATTTTTCTTGATTCTGAATATAATCTGGATTTAGTTGAACAAAAAATGATTAATCCTTTTTATGAAGATTTGAATGTAATCATTCAGACGTCGATAATTTCTAGTAAAAATGTATTACTAGAATTTTTACAGGAGAAATTTAAAACAAACATAATTATCGAACTTGAATATGAAAAAAGTGGAGTGGAGCACAATCCTAACTGGATCGCAAAAAATCCAAGAATTTTAGAGCAAGAAAGTCGAAAGGAACTAGTTAAAATACCTGGAAGTCTAAAATCAACAAAGAGTAAATCAAAAAAAATGTCAGAAAAAGATCTTTACGTAAAAATCCTTAAATTTTTAGAAAAGAAAAAAAAATAAGATTTTTAGATTGACCAATCTTTTTTAGCCTCAGATTTTTTTAAAAGACAGTAAAGGATATTGAATTTTCTAATAAAATAGAACCTTAATTTTTAAAAAATGTGCTATATTTCCGTATCTGTACAAGAGTTATATTCTAAAAAAGTTTATTTTATTTTAGCATTATGATATAATAAAGAAGAAAAAAATAGAAAAGAGAGAATTTCAAATGTCTAAATCCTCAGTAATAGAAAAAACTCCCCTTATGGAACAATTTGAAGAAGAAACTGGAAAAGTATCAATTTGGAAGGGGGAACTATCAAAAAATTTTAAAAAGTGGGAAAAAAAAAAGAAACAAAATGAAATAAAACAAATGAAAGAAGATATTCTTTCTCAGTCTCGTATAGAAAAGAAAAAGATGAAAAAAGAATTCAGAGAGGATCGATTGGCAGGTAAGAGTTATGAACATTTAATTGTGGTTGATGGGCTTCATAAGACTTATTTATTAGGTACCACAGCTGTTGCCGCGCTTCGGGGTATTGATTTAACAATAGATAACGGAGATTTTGTTGATATTATGGGACCTTCTGGTTCTGGAAAGACAACACTCCTAAACTTGATCGGTGGATTAGATACCCCCACTCGAGGGAAAATCTTTTTAGAAGGGCGTAATATTTCAATGCTTTCAGATAATGATTTGGCAGAGATAAGACGTGAGAGAATTGGATTTGTTTTTCAGTTCTATAACCTTCTACCACAGATGACAGCTATGGAAAATGTTATGGTGCCTTTACATTTTTCAGGGAAATTAAGTCGTCGAGGTAAAAGGAAAAAAGCAATGGATCTCTTGAGATTAGTAGGTTTAGATGAACGAGCACATCATACTCCCTCTGAATTGAGTGGCGGTGAACAGCAGAGAGTAGCGATAGCTCGGGCTTTCGCAAATGATCCTGCAATCTGTGTTCTTGATGAACCTACGGGTGATTTGGATTCTAAAACGGGTGTAATGGTTCTAAATCTTCTTAGAGATTTAAACAAAAGAGGTGCTACCTTTATTGCGGTAAGCCATGATGCCGCGGTGTCGGAATTTGCGACTAGAGTTTTCCATATGAAAGATGGAAAACTTACTCATGAAGGAAAAATAGGAGGCCTAAAAGAAACTGAGATTATGCAACTTAAGAGAAGACAAGAAACAGAAATAAATAAAGAGAAATGTAAAAGTAAAATTTTTCAATATCTCTATGCAAATCAAGGTAAAGCTGAAATTCCAGTTAGTGATATTAAAAGCAGCATTCCAAATTCTATAGTTATGAATTTGCCAGAACACTTTAATGACATTTTACAAGAACTTATTGAAGAGAATAACTTTTCTGGCAAAATTGAAGGAGAAATTTTGATTTTAAAATAAGATTCCATAAATGAGGATTAAATAAAAATCTAAATTATTTTAAGTCATATGACACAAATAAAGCTAATTTTTAAATATGCATTCCAAGATTTAAGTAAACAAAAGATTAGAACCTTACTAGCAATAATAGGAATGTTAATTTCCATTGGCTTGTTAACTGTCGTCTTATTCTTATCTGACTCGATTTCTATGGGGTATGCAGATTATCTTACAATTGAAGCAGGTAATCAAGATGCCGTTATCTCTGTAAGACATTATTACGAAGAACCAAGTAATAGATCATCCTATTTTGACTATGATCCCCTAATTGAGACCATTCAATCTTCAACTAGTATTGTAGAGAATTTTATCCCGAGAATGGAAATAACGGGATCTGTTAATATTTCCGAAGGATTCCATACCACAAATCTACTAGATGAAGAAGAATCGTGTACAATATCAGCAATTAATTTTTCTTTTGAAAATGATATAAATTTTGGGACATTTGTAAGTCCAGTATTTAATGAATTACTTGATTTAACTGAATTACCTTCAAATCATTGTGCAATCTATTATGGTTTTAATGATATTATCAAATATTCTGAAGGTAATACCATTAAAATATTCATGGAATTAACTCATGGAAATACAACAATAAATCGAACAAAAACTTTAATAATTGATAAAATCTTTGATTTCAATTTAAAATGGTCTGCTGAGTATCGTAATAGGAATTTAATTATAGTAGATATTAATACGCTATACCAAATTTTTGGTTATGAGGAATTTAAGGGTAAATGTAGCGATTTGATATTAACTTTTAAAGAATCTAGTAAACTCTACGATATTAGGAGTATTGAATTAGCTACGATTAAAGTAAAGAATATTGTTAATGATATTCAAATTGCAATAGGAATTAATGAATATAATATTGATTTACCTAAACTAAGAGCATTATCATATGCTGAATTTTTAAGCGTATTTATAGTAATAGTGTTTGTTTTTGTTTCAATTGTAGCTATGCTAATTTCCGGTGTTCTCATCAATGGAATATTAAAAACTTCAGTGGAGGAGCGAATTCGAGAATTTGGGATATTCAGAACGTTAGGTGCGAATAAAAAATATAATCTTATGATAGTATTGATGCAAGGCTTTTTATTATGCAATTTTGGGGCAATTTCAGGAATAATAACTGCATTTTTTCTTTCCATATATGTAATAATACCTTTTGCAAATACTGTGATTTCCGGCAGTATGTTAGGTCTAGGTACAATACCTTTCTCTTTCACTTGGTGGTCTGTTATACTATCATATATCATGGGTATTAGTGTGGGGATGATTGTGAGTATCGCTCCTGCTTTAAAAGTGATGCGTCTTCAATTGATTGAATCAATTCATCCATATCGCCATGAAGATACATTATATCATCTACAAAAAAAAGCATCAGTAAATTACAAATTAATCTTAGCAGGATTAATTTTAGCATTCAATGGTATATTTGTGTTTTTTGTTATACCGAGAATTATGGTCGCGAGTGATATGACTCTCTTTGCGGCTACATTGGTGGCAATTTTACTTATATTTAATATTGGATTAACTCTTGCTGGATTAGGCTTAATTCCTCTGATATTAAGGTTAATAATTCAATTATTCAGACCAATATCAAGAAGATTGCATAATATTATTAAGATTTTTGTTTTTCGATATCAACGTAGAAATTCGAGTACGATCATGATCTTTGCATTGTCTTTCTCTTTTGTTATTTTTACATCATCTCTTGTTAATACTTTATCAGCACAAGTTGGTGCTTCGACTAAATTAAGATATGGATCAGATATATTAATTGAAACTACGGGATGGGAAGAACTTGAAAATGGATTTGGAGGGGGTGGTTTTGGTTTCATGGTTGCTAGCGAGGATTCAGAACAATCCGGTTTAAATTTGTATAGCACTCAAATATATCTTGATTCTATTAATCCAAATAGAATCATTACAACGGAGTTTGGACAAGAATTATTAGCTATGGATGGCATTGAGAAAGTGTCATCTGTGTTAGCAAGACCTTATCAATTAACTCAAATTTATGCGGGAGAGGATAAAGAATTTGTGGCAGAAATTGGGGATTTTGCCGGATTAAGTACCCAAGAGATAACTTTAATAGGAATTGATGAAGAATATCCTTTCACAGTGAAAAGTGAGTACATAGAAATGACTTCTGGAAATGTAGTTACCTCCTTTAACGATCTATTTCATAATAATCAAACGTATACCTGCATAATTTCTGAAGCAATAGCCTTAGCTATGTCTTTATTAATTGGTGATAAAGTTCGAATTGTAATCCAAAGAGGAGACGAATTAGAAGTGTATCCTTTCATAATAGCTGGAACCGCGAAAAGTATGCCGGGATTTTCTCGAGAATTTAGGGGATCAAGTGCGGGGGCTTCGAATGGAGGGGTGTTAATCTCTCAAACAACATATATCGAAATAATGGATATTCCTCCTGTCCCTTATTTGGATAGAATTTTCATAAAACTTAGAGAAGATAAATTATCGGAAGCTCATAATATAGAGGATTTAATTGATGAATATTATCAAACTGATTATAATTATGAAATATCCAACCTAGCGAGAATGATAGCACAACAAGAATCTGCCTTTTTTGTATTAGATACTCTTTTTACTCTTATAGCTCTTACTACAGTATTTATTTGTATTTTTGGATTGCTATCTTCATCTTATTCAACTATTATTGAAAGGAAGAAAGAAATCGGTATTGTTCGAACTTTAGGGTTAAAAGGTAGAGATATTAATCGCTTATTTATAATTGAATCCTTAATAATTATGCTTAGTAGTGGAACTATAGGAATAGTTGTAGGATGGGTAACTAGTTGGTTGGTTTCTTGGAATTTGTTGGGTACCTTAGTGGGGATGCCAAATGTATTGTATGTTCCTTGGTTTAATATAATACTGATCTATTTACTCTCTGTAATCATGATTTTTTTCGGAATGATAATATTGTTAAGAAAAGCCAGAAAACAGAAAATAGTTGAGATTTATAGAGAAACAATTTAAAGGGGAAGAGAAATTAAATTAAAAAATTTGATTATGATTTTTGTGTTATTTAGTATGATTTTTCTTACGCCTATAGTTTCAATTATAGATATAAATAATAGAAATGTATTTACAGAACAAGATTATGTATCGCCGTTTAATGAAACTTATTTGAAATCTTCTGATATTGCTGGATCAGATCTTTATGCTGAAAAAATAAATGCATTTGTAGCGGGTAATAAATCTATAATAAAGCAGTCACTTTTCACAAATGATACAAATATACTTTCAGAATTTGATTCAAATGATCCCGCGTTTTATAAATGCAATATAATTATTAGTGCTTCAAATGGAATTAATCCAGAGATTTTTCCAACTATACTTACTGAGAGTGATATCTCTTCTCAGTTTGTTGTTGGTTTCAATAATTTTGTAGGATTTCTCTATTATGATGAAGATTTGGATAACGAGGATGCTTGTTTGAGAGCAGAAAGAGCGCTTGAGATAATTCGAAGAAAATTTATGATTGATCTTATTATGATTAATGTAACAGCACCTAATTTCTTCCCATTTATTGGATCTTATCCCAATTGGAATTGTTTTTACGAGGAACTCACTAAAAATTTTCCTATGGATGGGTATTGGAAAGCATTGGATATTAATCGCTTAACTAACCAAGAATATCTAGAAAATTATCATGTTTCCTCAACATTCATGCTTCTAAATTCACTAGATTTTTTTGAAGGGGATTTTAATATTGAAACAGATCAAGTTAATTTTAATACTGAATCTTTAGATCTATCTTTCTTAGAAAGTTTGGAATTAGAAAATCTAGTTGAACAATTAGGTTCAGCTTTAGAAAATTTTGGAGATTTATTCAACGCTACAATTTCAGAAGATGCATTAGAACAATTCATTAATATTTTTAGCTCATTTACCCTTAAAAATAACTCACATTATACAAGTATATCAATTCAATATGAAGGCTTAAATAAAGGTATCCAAAAGATTGGAAAAAATCAATATAAGTTCAATTTATGGGACGCAATGGGTTATCAAGGAGGTCCATTAGCCCCTAGTAAAAAGATATATATTGCATTAACGGGAGCTTTAATGAGTGAAATTAAAATAAATATTTTATGTACAGATGTCATTAATATAACTCCAAAATATTTTGATTTTTATGAGTATCTTCTAGAACAAATAGGGTTACTTTTTTATTATGCTGGTATTGAATTTGATGCACAAAGCCTTGAGAATTACTCCTTTGAACTATTATGGTTGAATGAAGAGGGAATTAAACAATCATATGTTAAACCTATAAATAGGGAAAATCCTTCAGACATTGTAAATATGCTGCAACAATTAGGTTTTCAAGGATTTTCCTATATTCCCACTGGTATTGTAAATCCAATAGAAAATTTGATTATAACTTATAATATTTCTAATTCAGAACCTAATTTATTACTCAAAAAAGAATTAATTGGAGGAAATGCTTCATATGGCGCGTTTCGAGATTTTTCATATAATATCTCTGCTGAAAATGTTGGAAGTAAGACGGCGTGGGGTGTACCTACCCCAATTGCTTTAGACCTTGATTACTTCTTCCAAATAATAAGTCCATTTTTTTGGGAAAATCTTAAAAATGATATGTGGAATGTTATCAAAATTGAATATCCAAATCAATATGAATCTTTAGAGGATTTTTTCAATTTTGATGAAGATCCTCATATTTTTTACTTTGATTCATTTGGAGTAGGTACTTACGATAATTATTATCCTGATCTTCTTAATATAACAAATTTATGGCCTTATAATGAAGATGTAGGTGAGATTATTGATATAGTCTATAGCGAAAGCCCTATTTATTTTACATTGCCTCCTGATGTTGTTAAAGAATTTACTATGAATGAAAATAGTATTTGGAATGATGATAATTGGAGGTTAGATCCCGGAGAAATAATATCATATCATATTGATAATTATTCGATTTCAAATTTAGATTCTTTTACTCCTTTTTATAGAAATAACTTTTCTATTGATACAGCTCTAGAAACCCCTGAAATTATCTCAGGTACACAGCTCGCGGGAACAATTCCAGAAATGGCTTTAACAGCCGATAACTATAGTTGGATAATCGAATCAGAAGAAAAATTTTTAGAACAAAAAATTGAGATTGATTTTATTTTTAAAAATAATACAATTATTGATTTTGTTAATAACGCCTTAGAAAATGTTTCTATAATAATAGAATTTAATGTGTCTGAAAATATTGGTTCTATTAATTTTGAAATTTTTAATTTTGATGCTGAAGAGTTTCAAGATTTGAGTCCATATTTAGATTCAATTATAAATGATACTCAGACTTTCTCAATTGTTAGCTTTAACGAAAGTCTTGATTGGCTTTTTTATCCATTAGATAATAAAAATTATACAGCTGTAATTAAAATCATCTGCATTGATCCAGAACCGTTTAACATTTCAATCAATAATCTGGATATTGAATTTTCCACAAGAGATATTAATTTTAATGAAGATTCAGGATCTAGAGTTATATATAGTTCTTCAACGGGATATGTCCAATATGAAAGTCAATCTAATTCAATTCCTCTTTGTACATATAACGCAGCTTCAATAATAGTTTCATCATATCTAACCAAATACAATGCAAAACCAGGAGAATTAAATACATATACTCTTACTTTTAAGAATATTGGTTCTACTATTGCTAAAAATGTAAGTATTTCTTTGTTAACTCCAGGTATAATGGAAAATTTGAATAATTTTACACTTAAAAATAGTAATTTAACTTATTATCTTTCAAAACTAGCACCTTCTGAAGAAAAAACTGTATATTTTACGTTCTATGTGCCTAATTCGATTTCTATTAGTGAAGTATCCATTTTTTATAATAATCCAATGAATATTGAAGGGGAAAATTCTTCCAGAATTGAAAGTTTATCTAATGAGGTTTATATTTCTGCTCCAGTTGATTATGAAGATTTATTTCCCCTTGTCAGAACTATTGAAATATATTATGGAGATAATGATATTGCTCCTGGTGTAGGGGATATATTTAATCTTACTGTAAATATTAAAAACACAGGACCAATTGGATTTAATATATCAGATCTTAAAATAACCATGAATGATCAATTTGGCGATTTAAAAGGAATAGAGAATAACACAATAGATTTAATAAATATTGCCTATAATGAAACCTCTTCTTTTAATATTACTTTTAAAAAGAGAGGGTGGAAAGGATATTATTATCCTCCTATAAACTTCATTGAAAGTTCAGAAGGTAGGACACTACAGATTTATAGTTCTTTATCCAAGATATTAGGAAAAATCAGTTTTTCAATTGTTAAAAATGTAAGTAAAGATCAAATTGAGATTGGAGAAATCATAACTGTGAATATCGAAGTGCAAAACACAGGGACTATTAGCATTGAGAATATAATTATTAATGATATGATTAGTTATTCACAGTCAGATTTCTCGTTATCAGAAGGAAAATTAATTAATCTAATTATTTCTTTGGATCCAGGTGAGAAAGTTACTATTAATTATTCTCTAAAGGCAAAAAGGCAAGCTCTTGTCAGTTTAAACCCAGCATTCATAAATTATTACTACCTACATGAACTTGAAGATACTTCTAATAAAATCTTAGTTAAGATTATTACTCCTAAATTTAGACAATATTCATATATTACTTTACCAATTTTAATTGTCTTCTTAATTTTGATGCTATATATCTGGCAAATTAAAAAATATAAAAAGAAAAGAATCGAATTTCAAAGATCTGAGATGTCAATTTTTGAACTCAGTTCAAGAGAAACAATCCTCAAAAAAGAATATACTTTAAGACAAAGATTACATATTTTATCCGACAAATCTAAAGAAAAAACATTTGATATTGAAGTAAATGAACCTATTGACAAATCATTATATAAAAATGAATAATGGGGATATAAAATGAGAAGAAAACAAACATATTGCATTCTAATATTGTTGATTCTTTCAATGTCAATATCTGGTTTATTTTTTAATGAAATAAATTCAAAAAAGAGCTCAATCGATTTTTCAGAAAATTTGATTGATGAGTCTAATCCAAAAGTCTCAAATAATTATCAAAAGAATATTATTGTTTTTTTCAATTCACCATCTTATAGTGATACAGTAAAAGATCGTTTTGAGTTCTATGGTGGTACAATAAAAAAAGAATGGAATAATCAATTCGACTCGATTTCAGGATTTGCTGGTTATATGCCTCTTGAAATAAATCTAATTGGGTTTCAAAATGAGTTTCCTGAAGCTAAAATAGAGAATGATGAGATTTTGGAGGCTCAAATGAATTATGCATCTGTTCAATCAGGAGCTATTAATACTACATGGTATTTGAATGGCTTAAAAGGTAATACTAATTCTTCTATAGCAGTATTGGATACAGGAATTAACCCAAATCATGATTTCTTGAGTGGTGTTATTGTTGGTTGGGAAAATTTTGTTGACATACAACCGATATCAGATGATAATGGCCATGGAACTTTTATCTCATCTGTTATTGCTGGGACTGGTAAGGATAAGTATGATTCAAATTATCCTTCAACAATCAAAATTAAGGGGAATTATTCTCACATAGAATTATTTGATGAATATTCAGTTTCAAAAAATTATACTCTAAAAATAATTTCATTTAATGCATCAAAAGTAGGTTCAACTATTATAATAAATTCATCATGGAATTTGGAAGATGGTGGAATAGATAACTTCTGGGTTGAATTATATTATGATAATACGCTTGTTAATTATTCTCATAATGAAATTCAAGATACCAATTATACAATAAACCATCCACTTACATTAGATAACATGGGTGTTTATGATATATATATAAAATACCATAAATTGCTTCAAGCTAAGCCAATTTTCTCATTTAATTCAAAAATTTCTTATTTTCCTGAAGTATATACCGAAAATAGAAATCATTTTACAGGTATCGCAAATGCTACTAAAATTGTC
>CAYPFJ010000082.1:0-3076 GCA_964409945.1 uncultured archaeon
GGAATAAAAGTTTCTACGTAATTTTGATTTTTTTATTCAATTTTTAATAAAATGAAAAAAAAAAAATTAAGATTATTTATTAATTTTTGTGAAAATTAATGGAATTACATAAGCCAATATGAAAGCTATTAGACCGTACCTAAAGAATCTATAAAAGGCACTATCTATCTTTATTAGATATTCAAATGGTAAAAATACAATAAAAATAATAACTAACCCAACTATTACGTTAATTATTTTCTTTTTATTTGTAAGTTCTGAAGGATCATATTTTACATATTCTTGTTCTATAAGATATCCCACACCAAAACCTAACAAAACGCCTCCAACTAGACTAAAAGCTCCATTATCTGAATAATCGGGTGGAATGTTTTGAGTTGCTAATTCTACATATGCTCTAGGAAACATAAATGTTCCAATTAGGAAAAGTGCAATAGAAACAACTGCAGTTAAAATAATTTTCGCAATAAAGCTAAGCTTATTAAACTGTGGGGTTAAAATTGGTTCTAAATAGATGAATACTAATAAAAACCCTATGCCTATCAATAATGCTCCAATCATATCTTGTAGATCATGTACACCAATTATTATCCGTGAAATTGAGACAAGAAAAATTACTACAGAAAGAATAATTGGAATTATCGGGATTTCGTTATACTTGTTTCTATCTTTAAATTCATAAGAAGTGTATCCCCAAAAAGCAATTGCATTTTGAGTATGGCCAGATGGAAATCCATAAGACGATTCAATAACTCCTAATTCCTCTGTTGGATCTGTATTAGCAGTTGGTCTTGGATCCTTAAACATTTCTTTAACTAATCCATTTAAATAATATGAAAATAATAGACTCAAAGTTATATTTTTAGCAAGTTTCTTATTGTAACCAAAGTATAATATTGCTACGATAACTATAAAAACAATAGGTTCACCAAGGTAAGTAAGAGCATTAAATATAGCTTGCACAGTAGAACTACTTGAATAAAAAGCTAGATTAACTTCAGGGATCAGTGAAATCAAACCAACTATTATTATTACTAAGGAAATAATTCCAATAATCAATAGAGCTCTTTTTGACAAATATTCTTTTTTTTCAGCCATTTTTTTTAACCAAACTAAAATTGATTAAAATTCTATCTGCTATATAGATTAATAAAGTTTTATGTAAAGTAATTCAATTTTATATAACTAGTTTCTAAAAATTGAACTCAGATTATTTTTCAACAATATCGCTAAAAGTACAAAATTTATTCAATCTTAATATCTGTTTGTTTTTCATCAATTTTTTTTAATTTTACTTCCAAAATTCCATTTGTATATCTAGCTCGCGCATAATCTGAGTTGATTGCTGAAGGTAACTCGACTTCTTTATAATAGTTCCTACCCTTATCTTTAGACTCCGTGGATATTGTTAGAGAATGCGTAGTTGCTTTTAATTCAATCTCATCTCTTGTAACACCCGGCATTTCGCATATTACTATTATCTGCTCACCCTGTTCATTAACTTCTGTCATGGGTTCTCTAACATTTTTAACTTCTGAATCTCCTGAATAAGGTTTTGCTTTAACGTTCCCAAAAGAATCTATAGTTGGTTTACCATCTTTACCAATATTAATATTAAACCCATAAGTAATTGGAAATCCAAATCTGGATTTATTCTTATTAAATTCTCTCAAGATATCTTCGGGAGATAGGTTTTGAAATTCCGAGGGTAAATTTTCCATGATTTTCTCAAATACTTCTTTAAACATGTGTCGAAAATTTTTAGATTGAAATAGTTTATTTGGATCTATCAAGAATTTATTTGGATCACTGAAAAACTTATTTGGGTCCTCAAAGAATTTAAAAAAATCAAAGGAATCCTTTTTTTCCTCATCTTCATCCTCATCCTTATCTTCATCCTCATCCTCATCTTTATATCTTTTTTTTTTTGGCATACTTGCTATTCTCTAAAATGTATATGACACTATAAATATCAATTAAATTTAATAGGCAAAATTATTAATTAAATATTATAATAGCTAAAAACTAATTAGCTTATATTCTAGAAAAAATTGTTTGGATTAATAAATTTATTCTACATAAAAACTATACTATTAAAAACTAAAAAACGGAGAGGAGATTAAAATTTATTCTGAACTTTCAGATGATGATAAGGAGATGTATCTTGACGTGTTACGTGAGAGTCCAATTTTACCATTTTCAAATTTTGTATCGAGAGGGGATATACCAGATAAAGTTGATATATCAAGACCTCGAAGTTATATTGATCGAGAAGTGTATAGACTGGTACAACAAACTTTTAGGGACAGATCAAGTAGATTAATTCCTATATTAGGATCAGCCGGCACTGGTAAAACACATGCCTATCATTCTTTCAAGGATAAAGAAAGAGAAAACAGAAAAAAATTAGAAGGTGCAGAAGAATCAGAAGAAATTGATGCAAGTAAATTTGCTACTTCTACTGATTGGACTATTGTTTATGTTCCAAGCCCTCCAGCAAGTATTCGCGTTTTACTCCATGTATATACCTGTATAATTGAAGAGCTTGGTGCAGAATTACTTGATATTGTTTCTGAGAAATTAATGAGAAGATGGGGTGGAATGAAAAAGGGAATTTTCCAAAAACCCAAAATTGAGGAAGTAATTCAACAAGGAATTAGAGAATTCCCGGGAGTGTTTGCCGATTGCGTCAAAGCTTTAGTGACTTATCAATTAGATAAAAACAAAAAAGCACTTGCAGAAAGATGGCTTCTTGGCGAGGATTTAGATGATGAGGAATTAAATGAATTGGGAATAAACTCTGTTGTAGAGGATGATGATGTGTGCCTTGCAATGATTAAGATCATAACAGAGAATTTAGATAAAGTACTTATTCTTTATTTTGATGAACTTGAATCACCTTATCGTATGTTAGGAGAATCTGCTGAAAGAAAGTTTTTAGAGATTCTGAAGAGATTATACAATGAAGTTAAAGGATTAGTTATTACAATTGCAGTTTTAAAAGAAATTTGGCCTAGAATCATAGAGATTGCAGATGCTCCACTCAGATCAAGAATGGAACCGGAACAAGAATTAA
>CAYPFJ010000082.1:3086-17215 GCA_964409945.1 uncultured archaeon
CCCCCAACCCGACCAGAGCGTACCCGAAACAACAATCAACACCATATAGCCTAAATGAATTAAAAATATATTTCTCAAAATCTATGGAAGCATTCTGGGAAGATAATAATCTAAATCCCCCTTTGTATCCATTATTCCCATTGAATGAAAAATTAATTGAAATGATATTTGAAAAGACGCAAGGAAATCCAAGGAACTCTATTAAACTTTGCCGAAGATTTATAGATAAGGTGGTTATGGAAGAAATGACGGTTGACGAATTATTGGAAGTTGGGGCGGATATAATTGCAACAGCAAAACCCAAATCAGAAATGGAAGAAGAAGAAGTAATTGATTTTTCCAAGCCACGAGAAGTTATTAAGAAGACAATTGAAGATATTTTAGCAGAAGAAGAATATTCGATAGATGTAAATCCTCAATCTGTTGCGGGAGCTACTTTAAAGTATATAAATATGGTAGGAGAAGAAAAAAGTAAAAAATTCAAGACTCAGATGGAATTTAAATATATGCTTGGAAAAAGAAGTCAAACTTTAGCAGCTTCAATCGAAACAGGAGGTAAAAAATATGGTCTAGAGATTCCATCGATTAAAACATTTGACAGAAGTGCAGGAGTAGCTGGTTATTATGCTGCTAAACGATTAAAAGATGCTATAAGTGTAAAAGCAATTGATTTTGGAATCTTAATTGTTCCTAGTGGTAGCAGTGGAGCAAAATTCGAATCAATGTTGAATAATACACCAGAGATTTATAAGGTTGAGATAGATAATAAGATTGGAGAGAAGTTAGTTGCACATGCATTAAAATATCCAACGGAAAAAGGCTGGGATATATGTAAAATAATATTCAAGGATATTGGAGAATATAAACCTCCCTCAGTCGAAGAAACTCCCTCTGAAGAAGATACAGTTTATTGAATCTAAAAATTCAAATTTTTTTTATCAGATCCTTTATTTTTTCATCTAAGTCATTTATTTCTTTCGCTAATCGAGAAGCTCTTTGAGTATTGTTTTTTAATTTTGTTAAAACATCAATTTGCTCATGTTCTTCAAATATATGTGAAATTTCAATTAATCTATCTATTGGCTCAATGAAATCATTATATAAATTTAATTTAATGTTATTTAAATCATTAGAAATTTTTACAATTTCTTTATATAGATTTTCACTTTCTTTTATTAAATCAGGAAACAATCCTACTTGTTCTCCTTTATTTTCTAAGAATGAAGCAATATCATCTTCTTGTACCAGTACAGCTAATTCGGCTGCTTTTAAAAAACTTTTTTTTGCTTTTCTATAAAATTTATCTATTAATAATTGTTCAGCAAATTTTACTTCAGCAGCAAGTTTTTTAGGAATTTCTTCTCCTAGATCTATCAATTCACGTGCTTCAGTGAGTTTTCCATTATCAAGCATTTTCTTTGTTCTCTCATTAATAGTCTCTTTTATAATTTTGGGTTCTTGTAATTTCTGATTCAAGCTCAAAATTGAATTTAAAGCATTTTGTAGAAGATTATTCATCTTTTTTTTATCACTAGAAAAATTTAGAACAATTTTTTCCTCAAAATTTTCAAAGAAGCTTTTTAACGAAACCAGATCCTCTCCTTCTTGTAAAATAAAGCTTATGTAAAGATTATCTTTATCAATAGATTCCGCATTAATTCTACTAGAATAAAATCGGTCATACTCCGTACGGACAGTTATGTTTGCCAATTCCTTTTTACTATGCTTTTCAGAAAACTCCTTTAGCACTACTGGTGGAATTTTATCATCTTGTTTTAAATAATATTCTGCGATAATATTGGGTCCGAATGAAGGATCAATTTCATACAATATTATGGCTCTTGGCATTTTATCAAATCTTTGATAGTTTAATTTTAGTAATTAAATATATTTTTTAGACTTAATAAGTAATTATGATAAAACTAAGTATTTATCTTTTGAGTTAAGAAATGAATGTGAAAACATTATGGTTATTGTAGATGATACTTATTGTGAAGCATTTGAGGGTTTATGCTGTCAACTTATATTAACTGCTCAAGATGCTGAGTTTTTAAATAGAGCGGCTAATGCATTTACTGCCTTACCATCAACAGTATTTGGGGACGCTGAAGGAGGTATTGTTAGGTGGCTTTCCGAAAGGGAGACTATTGATGGTAGATTGGGTGCAATAGTACAATTATGGGTTACTGGCACCGGTAAAAAGGCTACAGCTAAGTTTTATGACCAATTAGGAAGACGATTAAGACAAGGTATTTTAGTAGTCCCAACTACAGCTGTTTTTGATTATTATCCATATAAAACTGAAGTGAAATTTAATATGATGAAGAATGTGGGTCATTGTGGAGATGGTTATGAGGATATTATAAATAAATTTGATCGAAAAATGATTTCTATTCCACTTATGATGGGTTATGATTTCTTAATAGAAGAAGAACTTAATTATTCTAAAGGCGTTATGGGAGGAAATTTATATTTATTTTGTGATTCAGTCGATTCAGGTATAAAAGTTGGGCGTGAAGCTGTTAAAATTATCGCTGAAATTGATAACGTATGCACTACTTTTGATGTATGTTCAGCGGGGTCTAAAATAGAGACAAATTTTCCTGAAATTGGACCTTCAACAAATCATCCATATTGCCCAACATTAAAGAATAGAATACCCTCTGAAGAATTTAAGGTGCCAGATGAAGTCCACTCAATTCCTGAAATTGTATTTAATGCTTTAGATCTGGATACTATTAAAAAGACAATGTTAAAAGTGATTAATGGGATTGTAAGCATAGATGGTTTAATTAAAATTTCTGCTGGAAATTATGGCGGAAGATTGGGCAAATATAAAATCTTTTTGCGAGAATTAGGATTAAAAGAAAGTTACTTTAGATAGAAATTTCATTTTATTTCTTATATGTTAAGGTTTTCTCGTTTATTTGATTTGGATTAAATCCTTTTTTATAGAGAGCATATGAAGGGTATTTCTCTTCGAAAATTTCATCAATTTCTTTCAGCGGTAAATCAGCATGTACGCCTCTGTCAGTTATATATTCTCCGAATTGATTACCTTTATTATCTAATTTAGGAAAAACAGCATCATGTTCTCCATCAAATTCAACCATTGGGAGGAATTTTCCTTTTATTGCAGTTTTAGGATCAAAAGATGGTGTCAGTTTTATCCATTTACCATTTAAGTAGAATTCACTATAACCATGTACATACATTACATTAGTTCCCATAAAATCAATTACCTTTTGAGAAATTAAGTGATTAATTAGATCTACTAAATGAATACGGGCGGGAATTCCAATTGCTCTAGCAAAAGATGATAAAAGTATGGATTTTGAAATACAAAAACCATTCTTTCTTCGCAAAGTTACACTTGCTCTAAAATTAGCTGGTACATTAGGCACATACGTTAACATATTATACTTAATTTCATTTCTTACCCAATAAAATAGAGCAATAGCTTTTTTTTTGTCCGTTGTTAGACCATTAGTGATTTCAAAAGCTTTTCTACTCACGGTTTTTTTGTTAAAATCAAAAAATTCCGTTGGTTGCAGATATATATTCAAATCCTCCATGATAATGAAAAAAATTAATCCCTTTAGAATATTTCCGTACAAAATTATAAAAGGAGATTAATTTTCTTAAAATGGAGTATTGCTTAAATTAAAATTAACTCATCAACCATATTGACTAAATTTTTTTATTAGCTTTAAAATTTAATAAGCAAAATTAATGTAAGCACTTTTTAAAAATAAATATATAACAACGAATTTTTATAATTCTATTATTACTTAAAAATCGTGATTATAAGAATACAGTCGTGAAGTTGCTTGATTGGATTACTCTTGATACGTTTTGATCCTCTTTTTGGACCGAGTATTTTTTTGAAAGCACCAAAATCATTAAATGATGAGCTCATACAAAATATTCCTTCATTAATAGAACTTCCAACAAAAGGAGTATTTATTCATATCTTTAAGGAAATTAAAACCGCAAATTTATTTTTCAAACAACCTAATAAGTTTGCCCGGGGAGGGTATGAAAGCTTTTTGATCACAATAATCACTGACATTAAAACGGAGATAAGTTTAATGCTTGCAAATAAGCTTCTTGAAGGTTTTGCTAATTACATTATAAATATTGAAGATGCGTACCTGGCTTTTGATTATGAGCCTAAAGATCATAAAGCAGATGCAAATAAATTTAAGGAAATTGAGACCTTCTTTTTTTCCTATTTTGAGTCTATTAAACCTGTAATTCAAACTCTAGAAATGGCAGAGCATCGATATCAAGCTTTATTTCAGGCCGCTCGGGATGCAATTTTCATAATAAATCGTGATATGGGTACTGTCGTTGATGTAAATTTAGAAGCTGAAAAATTAGTGGAATTACCTAAGGAGGAATTAGTGGGTATTAAAGCATTAAAACTTGATTTATTCGATGAGGGATTAGTTGACCCAAATATGGTTAAACATTTAATAGATCAACCACCACCGATTATCTCAAGGATAAAAAAGTCTTCGGGTTCCCAATTATATCTTGAAGTAAATATTAATGAGATTCAACTTGGAGATGATTTTTTTATTCAATATTTGTTTCATGATCTTACTGATATACAAAAAAATGAGGAAAAGTTGAAGGAGCATGCCAGAAAAATTGACACTTTAAATGCATTTATAAGTATCGCAAATCAAACTGATGATTTAAAAGATTTATTGAAAAAAACTATAGATAGTATTATTGATTTTTTAGATTTAAAAGGGTGCTGTATCTATTTATTAGATAAAGCAAGTAACATTGCTAAAATCATGGCACATAAAGGATTTCCGGGATTTTTTATTGAACAAAATGATAATCTAGATATTAATGTAAGTCCTTATGAAATTGTCTTTGCACAAGGAGTTGCATTATTCAATCAAAACTTCCCTGATATTCTGAAAAAGTTTTTTAAAGGATTTGACTCTGTTTTTGGAGCGGTTATTCCATTATTTTCTAAATTTAAAATAATAGGAAGCATAAATATGCTTTTAAAGGAAAGAAGAACTCTTACCGTTGAAGATATGGAATTGATAATTACGATCGGATTAGAAATAGGAACTGCTTTAGAAAAATTGCTACATCAAGACGATTTAAAGCATAGTGAAGCACAAAATGCTATTCTTCTTAACCATATTCCATTCTCAATTTTTAAAATTTCAATTGAAGGTATTTTTCAAGAAATCAAATTAGATAAAAAATTAGAACAAATATTTCACCTGAAAAATTCAGCTCAGACTTTCATAGGAAAAAGCATACACGAGTTTCTACCAAAATATATTTCTGAAGAAGCAATGACTATCATAGAAAAAGCCCATGAAACCCAAGAAACTTTAGAAATGAAATTTATTTTACCATTTAAAGGTAATCAGATAATATTTCGCACTAATTTTGTCCCGATTGGAAAAAAAGAGGTTTTAATATTTCTTCAAAATCTAACTAGAACATGGTGACGATGCTAAAACGCTTCTTATTTTTTGGGCTTTTTCTTGAAGTTCATTCGAAAGCGAATCATCTCCAAGTTCAAGGCAAATAGTACTAATTTTTTCAAAAATTTCTATAGCTTTATTAAAGTCTCCTTGTTCCAAAGCTTCTTGAACTTTATCCATCAATAAATCTCTTTCAAAAATAGGTTTCAGCAATGGTGATACTTTTGCATCCATATCTAAAAGATCTGCTATTATTCGGATCATTTTTGGTCTATTATTTTGGTCGATAGCAATCATAGAATATGTTTTTTGCCCCATTAATCTTTCTATATCTGCAATCTTCATTGCTTCGGGGAGATCTTGTTTATTAGCAATTACTGCTAAGCGAGCGTATGGGATTGTTTTATTGACTAATTCAAAGAAAAATTTGCTTTTTTCTAAGTTTTCTAAAGTTGAATCGGTCATTAAGAGTACAGCATCACTTCCTCTTATAAATTTCTCCCAAAGAAAATCAAATTGGTCTTGTCCTGCAAAATCCCAAAGAAAAAAGTGTAATTTGCCGATTTTTATAGTTGCAACTTCACCAGTAATTGTAGGAATATGCTGCATAGGAATCTCTTCTGATTTTATTAATTTGGTCGTTGTAGTCTTACCAACTCCAGAAAATCCCACAATCGATAGTTTTGGTTTTAAATTTCTATGGATATTATCAACAATTGGGTTAAAAACATCAGGGATTATTGAAACACTTCCATTTTTTAGGTTATCACCATAGAAATCTAAAAATTCTTTTTGAAAATTATGTAATTGGGGCTTAATATTCTTAAAATCATCCCCTAATCCCGTTACAAATAAAATAATTAGAGAAAAACTTTTCTCAACAATATATGAAAGTTTTACCTTAAAAAATTCATATGATGCAGTTTCTTCAGAAAATTTTCCAAAAGCTGATTGTTTAACATTCATATAGACATTTGTAAAGAGAGAATCGTCTAAACCTTTAGCATAATTCCGTTGATAGATTATTTCATCATTTAAAATTATATAAACTTGTCTTAACATATCTTATTTCCTTATAATTTCTCATTTAATTATAAATTTGATTTAAATTTTCTTTTACATTACTTAATAGCTTTCTTAACTCGTTTTCATCTAAAATCTCTGAGAAAAATATTATATTCTTGAAATTTGAATTAAATTTACTGATATTATCTCCTAACATGTACAATATTTTAGAACCTGCATTTATAAACTTGCTTTTAGAATGTATTTCTTCTGTTGATTTACTAAATTGATAAATTAGTTCATATAAGTAATAAAGTGTACTAGCATCAAAATCAGGAGTAGAAACTTGAATAATTAGGTTATTTTTTTGATTAGAAACAACACACATTGTTTTCGATGAACTATTCATGTTTTTTTTAATAATTTCTTTTAGATTTGAAGTATCTTTTGAAAAGTTACTAAATATATCTGAAATAGCATTATAAACAGTATAAATTAAATTAGGATGTAGACTAGTAAAATAAACCGGTAATTCCTCGGGTAGGTTTAATTGCTTAATTACTTGTCTTCTAATTAAAGCAAGCATATGACCTATCTTCTTATTAATTAGGAGATCAATTTTATGAAGAAATAAGATAATCTTCGCATCCCCTTCTATTCTTTTTTTAATTTCATAGATTTTCTTAATATCATCAATGATATCTTGAGAATTTTCGATCCAGGTAGGATAATCGAAAATATAAATTATCGCGCTCGTATCTCCAAATATCATTATTTGTTTTTCTTCATCTTCTAATAATAATGGAAGTGCTTGACCCGGAGTGTCTAATAAACTAATCTTTAAATCCATAAAATCATGGACAGAATACTGAATCCCTATTGTAGCTTCAAGGGGGAATATTATTAACTTGCTAGGGTCTTCTCCTTCGAGAATTACCTTTTTGATGGTTGTTTTTCCTACTTCGGGTTTTCCAACCATAGAAATTTTGGTTGTCATTGTTTTACCTCTTTTTTTAAACAAATAATAAGTTCTTTTTATAAGAGATAATAAAAAATATATTTAAACTTGAGTATGAGTAAATGATAAAGCCTTACTTTTAATTGATTTGATCATTTAAATTTTGGAAGCAATTAAATCTATTATATCAATTAGTTTTATTCTTTCTTGAACCTCTGGACCCATTTCTTTATAGGCATCATTCATATTGCCGGTACAGAAAGGACAACTAGTTGTTAGTATGTCAGCTCCAGATTCTATGGCTTCTCTAATTCTTTCTTTTGAAATGTCTTTTGCTAAATCTGGAAATTGGCTTTTTACGCCTCCTCCCGCTCCACAGCACCAAGCATTTTTTCTATTCCTTTTCATTTCAACAAGTTCAACACCAGGAATTTGTGCTATAACTTCCCTAGGAATCTCATAAAGATCCATATGACGACCGAGATGGCAAGGATCATGGTATGTTACCTTTAATTTCTCACCTTCTTCTGCTTTAAATGGAATCTCGTTGTCATTCAACATGTCAATTAAAATTTCTGTGATATGTTTCACTTCAAAAGGTAAAGCTTCGCCTAACAACTCTGGATAGTCTTTTTTCCATGTCCTATAGCATCCCGCACAGGCAGTAAATAAAGTTTTAGTACCCATTTTCCTAAATTCTTCAACATTGTGTTTTAATAAATCAAGGACAGATTTTTCATCTCCTATACGCAGTGCTATAGAACCACAACACCACTCATCTTTCGACATTGCAATATCTTTTCCAGCAACTTGTAAAATTTTCATCATATTTTTCAATGTATCCACTTGTCTTAAAGGCATTGTACAGCCACTAAAGAACACAAATTCTCCTCTATCTTTTATCCATGGAAACTCTCCTGTCCATTCAAATTTTTTTACTTTTTCCTCTCCATAGGGATTTTTCATTTGATCATCATTCATATAATCAACTAGATTTTCATGACGATCGAGCGGGGCAAAACCAGCTTCTATTAAATCTTTTCTCAACGCATCCCATACTTTAACATGATCTATCCAATTACATGTTGGAAGAATGATATTTTCATTATGTGTCATATGGCAAACTTCAGTACAATTACCACACTCTGAACATTGGTATACCCATTTAGCGAGCTCTTTACTTAAAGGGATCTTACCTTCTAAAAGACTTTTAAGAATATTCATCCTCCCTCTCGAGAAGTAAATCTCAAATCCTTCTTCTCCTTTTGCTTCTTTCACTGGGCATGTTAAGTATCTTCCTACAGCGGGTCTTATCGCATATCCACAATCACCACACCCCATACAAGAAAATACTGCTTTCCATTCTTCTTTTAGATGTTTCAAATTACTCATTTCATTTATCACCCCAAAAATTGAACTTTCCTCTACTTAAAATCATATTTGGGTCGATGGTTTTTTTTATTGACTTCATTAGTGTATAAAATTCTTCTGAATAAGCTCCAATATCTACCATCAGACGAGACATAAATTCTCCCATCATATACCATTGCACCCCTTGTTTAGTTACTCTTTCTAATAATGATTTCCAAAGTGAAAGATTTAAATTATCAATAAATTCATGGATTTTACCATCAACATAACTCGAAAAACTAGTGAAACCACAAGTAATTTCCACATTGTTTCCGTCAATCAAAACAATAGGACCACTTCCTGCAATAGGACGACTACCAGCAACATCAAATATTTTTCGCATTTCTTCGTCATGTTCCATATCCCACTGATCAATATCATTCATAATTTTAGGATATGTTTTAATAGGACAAAAACATTCTGCGGTTAATGGTTGCATTGAAGGAAATATACCCCACAAATTATGGTAGAATTGCCAATGCCCTTGTTCAGTATAGTGCCATTTAGCTATATTTCCATCAGAAATTTCTGATCCTAGGTATTCTGTTTTATTATCTAACATTATTTTATCTAGTAATTTAACTTTTTCGTCTAATTCCACCTCCGTATTTGCTTCTATTGTGTAAAAAATAACCCCTCTTTTCTTTTTTAATTGATTCCACATAGGCATTAATCTTTCCTGTGTAGTTAATCTTACAAGAAGGTCCATAATATACATAGCGTCATACACATCAATTCCTCTATGTCGAATTTCATTTAATATCTTAGCTGAGACCTCTCTTTCTCTTCTGGGTAATTGAAATGTTTTATATTCAGCATATTCTGGTTTTGGGAATACTTGCAGTGATATTTTAGTTTTTACTCCATAAATTCCATTATCACCACAAAACAATCCTGCCAAATCTGGACCATTCCCAAATCTGTTGAATGGAAATTTTGAATATTTATTTGCTTGAGAGCCAGTTTCAATGATCTCTCCGGTGGGTAAAACTACCTCTAAAGATGTTAATTGATTAGTACATGCTCCATATTTAGCGCATCCACCCCCACCTACTGAATGATGTGAGATTCCCCCACCTATAGATGCACTCATTCCTGATCCCGGACCCATAGATCCCGTATATAAGCCAAAATGACAGAGGTATTCATTTAATTTACCCCATGAAATTCCTGCTTCAACAGTAACTATTAGATTTTCTTCGTCTAGGTTTAGTATATTGTCCATTCTTTTCATATCCAAGACAATTCCGTTATCTCCAATGGGCTTGCTTCCCCCAAACTCACAAATTCCGGCTCCACGTGGAATAACAGTAATATTTTCCTCATTAGCAACTTTAAGAATCTCTGAGATTTCTTGAGCATCCTTTGGTCTTATAACAATATCAGGAACTCCTTGTAAAACAATATCTACATTTCGTGAATATGCGTGGCGTACATAAATATCATTGGATATGTACTTATCAGAAACAATCTTCTCTAATTTATTAAATAGATCTGACATTATTGTATTACCATATCTACATTTTATTAGAATAATTTATAATAGAAACATTAAATTACTTAAATATATTCCACCTTAAATTATAGTGAGTTCTTCGAAAGAAAATCATAGATCTAAACAAATATAGAACCAAAGGTGTTAAAAATCTATTATCGAGGATACATACTAATTCGTCTAAAAGCAATTGGTACAGAATGGAAAGTTGTTGAAAAATTAATTAATTTAAAATCTACTGAACAAGACGAGGATTGGAGAATTACGTATGCTACTCCAATATATGGGGGATGGGATGTTATAGTTGAGTGTTCATTTTCTAAGTTAAGAGATATAGATAAAATAGTCACTTTATGTAGAGTAGATAAAGATTTATCTCAGTGGATTGAAGAAACTACTACACTTATGGGCTCTAAAAACGATTATCCTGGTTAATTTACTTTTTAATAATGATTGGGTCTTTTAAATTGTGAAGGATATTAGAAAATATATTATTATCTGTATTATAACAATAATTTTGATTATTCCAATCCTTTTTGGTGTCTTTATTGAATTTTTTCTAATTAAAATGATCAATTTTGTATCAATCGTAATTTTAGTTTTTGGTATTTCCAGTCTTCTTCTTATAGGAATTTTGATAGAAGTTTTTGCTTATGACAGTCATCTTTTTGAATTAATTAAAAATCACGATGTAATTGATGCTTTAATTTATAAAAACAATAGAGTACTTGTTTTGATTTTCTTTTCAATCACAATGATAATGGAAGAATTAATTTTCCGATATTATTCATTTGGTATACTTAATTCTTTGTTGAATTTGGATTATTTTTTTACCATCCTTATTTCAAGTATAGCTTTTTCTCTTTATCATATTCATATCTGGTTTTCGTTTAAGAACTTAAAATTGCTTTTGATCAATTTGATTTATCCATTCTTAATGGGATTATATCTTGGATACATTTTTTTTTCTTTTGGGTTTCCTTCATGTATTATTGTACATTATATTATAGCATTCATTATGCATTATAACCTTTATAGACTATATTATCAAAAAAAAATCAAGCATAAAATTTAAAAAAAATAAATAAATTATTTACTTCTTAAGAGTCTTTTATCTACTTTACCTATTGAAGTTAGTGGCATTTCCTTGAGGATTTCGATAAATTTTGGTATTTTGTATTTAGCTAGATTTTCTTGAGCAAATTTTAGTATATCTGCTTTAATTTCTTCAGATGGTTTATATCCCTCTTTTAATAATACATATAATTTAACCATTTCAGAACCAGGACGATCTGGATCGGGAATACCTACGGATGAACATAGTTCAATTGCGGGGTGCTTATTTATTTTATCATCTACTTCTACACTAAATACTTTATACCCACTCACAATAATCATATCTTTTGTGCGGTCTATTATTGTAATATAGCCATCTTCATCCATAACACCTACATCACCAGAATAAAACCACCCGTCAACAAGCCCGCTCTTTGTTTCTTCAGGTTTATTCCAATAACCTTTAAATATCTGAGGTCCCCTGATTGCAATCTCACCGGCTTCTCCTAACCGAACTTCTCGATTTCTATCTGTAACATCCACTAACTTTACTTCTGTGTTCGGAAAAGGAACTCCCACGGTTCCGATTTTCTTTTTTCCTAGATATGGATTCATAGTGACGCCTGGAGATGCTTCAGTCATTCCATAAGCTTCTACAACTTTTCCTTTGCCTACGACTTCTTCAAACTCATTTATACTTTCAGTAGGAAATGGAGCTGCTCCAGATATATATCCATTAAATGAACTTAAATCTACTTTTTTAAAGCGCCGGTTCTGTAAAAGCATTAGATAGAGAGTTGGAACATTATACATAAGGGATACTTTACCCTCATATTCTTTCAGTTTGCTTACCATATAGTTTGTGTCTCTCGGATTTGGCACTAAAATTTGAGCACAACCTTGAGAAATTGTTTGTAGGCAAAATTGCAACCCAGCTAGATGAAAGAATGGAAATCCCGAGATATAAACATCTTCTCCTGGTTTAAGTGCAGGTTCAAACCAATGATTTACAATTTGAATAATTGAGATTAAATTACCATGCGTTAAAATAGCTCCTTTTGGAGGTCCTGTAGTTCCACCCGTATATTGCAGCAATAAAATGTCATCTGGTTCAATTTTTACGTCAGGGGATTTATCACCCGAATAATTATCTAAAATTTCATTATATGTAAAATATTTAATTCCCTCTATTGGTTCAACTTTTCCATAGGGAATTGTGCCTATTTTTATTAATTGTTCTTTCATATTAGGCTCTAAATCTAAGACATCACCTGCACTAGTAGTAATCACTATTTTTACGTCGGTTTTTCCCGATGAAATGGCCTCTCTGACTTTTTCCTCGTAAAATGAATCAAGAGTAATAATTGCTACCGCACCACAATCCTTTAATTGATAAATTATTTCATTTGGTTGTAAAAGGAAATTCATCCCGGATACAGTACATCCCGCATAGAATGTTCCAAATAATGCTACAATAAACTGAGGAAGATTTGGCAAATTTATAACAACTCTATCCCCTTTTTCTACTCCATTTTGAATTAAAAAATTTGCGAAGCTATTGATGTATTTCTCGGTTTGGTGAAAGGTTGCGCAAGAACCTTGAAAATCATAACATAAACTATCTGGATAACTTTTTACTGTTCTTCGCATCATTTCTGCTAAAGAATATATTTCAATATCAATTTCTGACTTTACATGTTTGTCATAGGATTTTAGCCATATTTTTTCTGAATATGGACTGCTTTCCATCATTTTTTCTGTCATTTTTGATCATTTTTAAAAATTTTTTTAAGCAAATTTAACTACTTTTAATAGTATTTGTATTGTTAGTTCTATATTTAAAATTAATTATAGTTTTGAAAGAATTAGCTTGAAAGTTTATTTCCGAGAATTAACCTATGAAGATATTCCCGCTATAAAAGAGATTAGTAAAGATATTTGGGAAGGTGATGATTACGTTCCATATGTCATCCAAGAATGGCTCCAAGAGAAGTATTGTATGAATTATGGGACTTTCAAAGATGAGAACAAAACAGAATTAATAGGATTTGGAAGAGTAAAGCTGTATGACAAGAATATAGCATGGCTAGAAGGCGGGAGAATAAAAGTCTCATATCAAAGTCAAGGTATAGGTAAAAAACAGCTTAATTATGCTATAGAATATGCAAAAAAAATTAGTGTGAAAGTAGCCCAATATGATACATCTTCAAAAAATTTAGCTTCAATTTCACTTGCAAAGTTTTTCGGATTTAAACGTAAAAAATGTATGGATCTTATTACTGCATCTTCTGATGAAATTAAAATAACTAAAAAAATAGCTCCAGAATTTGAAAAAATTTTAGCTAAAGATGCAAGAAAGTTTTATAAGGAATTTGACATTGGTCCTGGAGATGAAATCTGCATTGGTTGGTCTTATATTCCATTAAAATATATTACTGATGAACATGGCTCATGGGTATATAATAAAGATGCCATTTTACAAAAAATAGAATTTGGAACATCTCATCATTATGAGTTTCCTTCAGAACAAGAAATTTGGATGATTGTGTACGGCAAACCTAAAGCAGCGAGGGATTTGATTCAATATACAATTCAAAATGAGCTAGAATCCAAAGAATCTATAGTTTTTGAGATTTTTTGCAAATCTGATGTAGTTGAACTCCTTAAAAAAATTGGATTTATTTATTATAAAGACGAACGATTTGGTGTCGTATTATTCGAAAAATCTTTAATATAAAAA
>CAYPFJ010000083.1:0-16940 GCA_964409945.1 uncultured archaeon
CAATATTCAATATTCTGGGATGCCCAAAGTTTGGACTAACTAAAAATAAGCCTTTCGAATTCATAATCACACTCTTAGTTTAAATTTGATAATTCTTTAATATTTTTTATTCTAGTTCTTAAAGTCGTTTCAGTAATTTTAGTGCTTATTGTTCGATATTCATTATTTAAATAATTTGTTCATGTAATTAAAGGAATTATCAAATATATTTACATTTTTTTTGGAGAATTGACAATTTATATCCTTGGATTTTTTTCAATTTAAAATAAAAAGAATCAATAAGTAGGTGATCAAATATAATAAATCTAAAAATATCTGCACCGTAAGTGGTTTTGAAACATAAATCTATGGTTCTTTCTTTAATTTCTAATTCTCCAATTGAAAATTCAAACCTAAGAAAAAGATATATACATGAAAAGTACTTTAGGTATATAAGAATAAATAGATTTAATCAAATGAGAGATTTACTTATTTGAGATAAATTTAAAAGAGATTTTTGAGAAATCAATTATAAATGGTTTTATTTATTCCTGCAAAAATCTCATTTATTATTGAAAGTTACAACAAATAAACTAAAAGGGTGAAATAACATTGAATTTATTAAACTCTTTAAATATCAAAAGATTGTTAAACCATTTAGAATAGTTTTATATTTATAAAATATTAAATTAATATTTTTTATACACATTCAATTACAATCCATAAAATCAAAAGATACAATTTAAAATTAAAAAAAGTGGTTAAAATGGGAAAATGGGAATGTCAAGCTTGCGGATATGTTTATGATGAAGAAGCTGAGGGAACTAAATTTGAAGATTTACCAGATGATTGGACTTGCCCTGTTTGTGGTGTTGGGAAGGATATGTTCGAAAAAATCGAATAATGAATAAAATTATACTTCTTTTTTAATTTTTTTTTATTGGTTAATTTCTGAAAAATTTTATAATAAATAGAATATAAGTTTTTAACTTGATTTGAATTAATAATACGAAATAATAATCAAATCCTATTATAAAAAGGTGAAATTGAAATTACTCATTTAGAATTAATGAAAGATATCTATTATGTTGGTTATGTAGATTGGGAGGTAAGGAATTTTCATGGATATTCTACTAACCGAGGTAGTAGTTATAATTCATATATAGTTAAAGGAGAGAAAACTGTACTTATTGATACTGTTAAACGTCCTTATTTTGACTACTTTTTAGAGAATATTAAGAATGTCTGCGATCCTTCCGAAATCGATTACTTTATTACAAATCATGTTGAAATGGATCATTCTGGATCATTTCCATTAATTCTCAAATATCTTCCTAATGCTGAATTAATTGCTTCAAAAAGGGGGGTTGAAATTTTAAAAGCTCATTTTCATGAGGAAGTTGATGAAGATTTATTTAATAAAATTAGAGCCGTGGAGGAAGGGGATACTTTAGATATTGGAAATGGTAAAAAGTTTACATTTGTGCCTATTCCAATGATTCATTGGCCCGATTCTATGGTTTCTTTTATGACTGACGAGAATGGGAAAAATGTATTATTTTCTAATGATGCTTTTGGACAACATTATGCAACATCCCAGCGTTGGGATGATGAAAATGATCTTGCTGAAGTATTTCAAGAAGCAGAAAAATATTATGCGAACATTTTACTTCATCTTTCTGCGCTGATAGCAAAGACAATACCAAAGGTTGGAGCATTACCAATCGAAATTATATGTCCTTCTCATGGGATCTGCTGGAGGAACCATATTACTGAAATCTTAGAAAGATATACTAAATGGAGTAAAGGCGAAATTGATGGAAAAAGTGTCCTTATCGTATACGACACAATGTGGGAAAGCACCGCAAAAATCGCAAAAGCATTAACCAATGAAATTAAGCATCGAGGAATTCCAGTAAAACGGTATAGATTGACTAATGCCGATTATTCAGATGTGATAACCGAAGCTATGAAAGCAAAAGCAATCTTAGTTGGGAGCCCTACTCTAAATAATGGACTATTTCCAACTGTTGCAGAATACTTATCTTATCAAAAGGGTTTAAAGCCTTTGAATAAGGTTGGATTAGCTTTTGGTTCATTCGGTTGGGGCGGAGGTGCTGTAAAAGAAATCATGGAATTAATGAAGGCTGCTAAAATTGATGTAATGGAAGATACAATAGAAATTAAGTTTGTTCCAAGACCAGAAGATTTAGATTTTAAGGAAATTGTGGACAAATTAATTAAAAAAATGGAGTAAAAGAGGCAAAAAAATGGATTTTATACTAACTGAAGAACTAAAAGCTCTACAAAAAAAGGCGAGAGAGTTTGCCATTCGTGAAGTTTTACCAGTTGCAGGAAAATATGATGAATCTGAAGAATTTCCTTTACCCGTTATTAAAAAAGCTTGGGAACAAGGATTATTAAACTTAGTAATCCCTAAGAAATATGGAGGTTCAGGTTTTGGTTTATTAAGTTCCTGTATTGTTGTTGAAGAAATATCATCTGCATGTCCTGGAATTGCAACTTCAATCTTTGATAATAACCTTGGTGCTGAACCAATTGTTATTGGTGGTAACGAAGAACAAAAGCAAAGAATTTTGAGTGAATTAGTTAATGAGTTTAAATTAATTGCTTTTGCAACCTCTGAACCAATGATGGGTTCTGACGTCGCTGGAATGAAATGTAAAGCAGTAAAAGATGGAGACGAATATATTTTAAATGGAAATAAGTTTTGGATTACGAATGGAGGATATGCTGATTATATTACTGTATTTGCTACGATAGATCCTGAGCAAAAGCATAAAGGGATAGCTGCATTTATTGTAGATACAAAAAGCGAAGGAGTTAAATTAGGCAAGCATATCCCTAAATTAGGTCAAAGATCATCAAATACAGTATCAGTTGGTTTAAAAGATGTGAGGATACCTAAAGAAAATGTTCTAGCCAAACCTGGAAGAGGGTTTGTTTTAGCTATGCAAACATTTGCTCATACTCGTCCCGCCATTGGTGCATTTGCAATTGGATGTGCTCGTTCTGCAATGGAATATTCTATTGATTATGCTCAAAAAAGAGAAGCTTTTGGAAGGCTAATTGGAAATTATCAAGTAATTCAAGAAAAGATAGCTAACATGTATAAAGATATTGAAGCTGCACGTTTATTAACATATAAAGCCGCTTGGGAAGCTGATCAAGGAATGGACAATAATTTAAGTTCTTCTATTGCCAAAGCTTTCGCCTCAGACGTTGCTATGAATGTAACGACAGAAGCAATTCAAATTTTTGGAGGTTATGGTTACTTGAGAACATACCCCGTTGAAAAATTATTTAGGGATGCAAAATTATACCAAATCTATGAAGGTACCAGTGAGATTCAGAGAATTGTTATCTCGCGGTTTGTAATGAAAGGATACGAGCACGCAATGCCTTTTCTCGGCAAAAGGAGAAACAAAAAGTAAATATTAAAAATTTAAATTTTTTATTCTTAGTTCTTAATTAAAGAGACTTTAAAATTTCTTTTGTAGCATCCATAAAATTATCACATATTATAGTTGGGTTTATTCCAAGAGATTTTAATTCGTCTATATGTTTATCGCCGTATTCAGTAGTAAGAAAAATTGTACGACAGCCTGCATTTATTCCAAATTGTATATCTGAAGGGTGATCACCAATCATCCACGAATTGTTAATATCAACGTTAAATTCATTAATGATTTCCTCAACAAATTTAATCTTTGGTTTCCTACATTCACAATTATCCTCTCTTAAATGAGGACAAAAATAAGTTTTAAGAATGTTAATTTTTTCCTTTTTCAATATCTTTAATAAATGATTATTAAAATTATGAAAATCTTGAATAGTATAATAACCTCTTCCTATACCTGATTGATTGGTTACAATAAAAAAGAGAAAATAATTTCTGAGTAATTTTAAACCTTCAATTACTCGAGGCAATAATTCAAAATCTTCGATTTTATAAGTGTAATTCTTATCCTCAATTAATGTGCCATCTCTATCCAAAATAATGGCTTTGTTTTTTACCAACTTTTATTACCTCAATTAAGTTTTAAAATTAAAAAAGTTATCTATAAAAAAAGAAAGTAATTACAGCAAGATAACCAATTCCTATTAGAATATGAAATAAATTATAATGATTTAATTGATTTGATATATACAATTGTGTTTCTGATGCTTAAAACTTCATGGTTAAAAAATAAATAAAAATTAAAAAAAAGATATTTAATTAATTTAAAATTTAACTTTTCCATAAAAAGTGTATATTACAATATTCTCGAGCCCAGAGACCTTCCGGTTTAGCAACAATAAAAGTTGCTTTTGGTTCCATGCCAGGTTTCAAGAATCTTCTTTCGTAGCATCCATCTTTACAAATTATTTCAATCCACATTATATAGTGCTCGTCAGTCATAGGATGAGGAGTTCCCATTGAGATACCTACATCAACAGTGACTTTATTACCCTCAATCATGATTTTAGGAACATGCTTCTCTGTTTTCCAGTCTTTAGTTTGTTCCTCCATTAACATCATTGGTTTTCCACAGCAGATTGTCTCGGGAGAAGCGGGGTGTAAAATCTCGATTACTTTTCCGCAGATAGAGCATCTATAGATTTCTTTTTGCTTCAATTTTCTTCTCACTTTTAACCTTTTGTTTGTTAAATTATTTAATTTAATATTTAATGATTTTGATTTTAAATTAAAACTTGATTTATTTTTTTTAGAAATCTTCACATTTCTTTCTATAGTACTCCCGAGGATGGTCACAAGATGGACATTTAAAGTTTTTGGGTAATTCATCCATTTCAACTTCATAACCACACTCCATGCATACCCAGACGACTTTTTTACCACGTTTAAAGAAAGCATCATCACCGACTAACTTTAAAAGTTTTCCATATCTCTCGGAATGGTGTTTTTCAGCCTTTATAATTGCACTGACTCTTTTGGCAACGTCAGGATATCCTTCTTTTTCAGCTGTCTTAACAATGTCAGGGTAAAGTGTTTGCCATTCCATATTTTCTCCGGCTATTGCGGATTTCAGATTTTCTATTGTAGTGCCAAGGGTAGTTGGGAATTCTGCATCCGGGATGATTTTCATTTCATCAAACTTTTCTTCCTTCTTAAATTGTTGGAGCATTTTGTAGAACCAACTACCATGTTCCTTTTCTTGATCTGATGTTTCATCAAAAATTTTTGATATCAACACAAATCCTTCTTTTTTCGCGACTTTAGAAAAATAGTTGTATCTATTACGGGCTTGAGATTCTCCCACATATGCGGTATATAATTTTTTAGCAGTTTCTTTCATAGTTTTTAACCTCCATTTTTAAATTGGAAATTCGTATTATATGAATATATTTGGATTTATATTATTTCGCCTATTTTTTAACTTTTTTACTTATAATTTAAAGAAAAAAAAAATTATTTTAATAATAAGTTTCTGTCATTCTACTTTCTTCCAATTCTACGGGAAAACCTTTTCTATGCCATACCATCATCCCCCCAGTTAAATTTCTAATATCTTTAAAACCCGCTTGGGCTAGTATTTGCGCTGCCATCATAGAGCGAGAACCAGAGTGACATATTGCAATAATTTCCTCATCCTTATAATCTTTGATAATATCTGGATTATTTAATAACTCTCCTAAAGGAATTGATTTAGTATTTTTGATATGACCGTGTGGACCAAGATATTCTTGGGGTGTTCGAACATCAATCATAAGAGGAGGCTCTTCTTTAGTGCTAATACGTTCAAAAAGCTCATCAGCACTAATATCTGAAACTGGAGGTGCATCAGGAGGTCTTAGTTCTTTTCTAGTTTTCTTTTTGACAGGAGCTATAACTTCAATAGGTTGAACCTTTTCTAATGTAGCAACTAACATCCCCTTTTCTTTTCCAAGATGTAATAACTTTACTGCTTCGTTTAATTTAGAATAAGCCTCAACACTAGATTTAAATCCTGGATCTGTTGCATATACTTTTAATTTCTTATTTTCCGGTAATGTATCAAGCCCTTTAATTAGTGCATTTAAAGGACCCGGACATGAAAGTCCACAAGCATCTACTTCTATGTAATCTTCACTTTCAATAGCCTTTTCATGAACAAATTCTTCAATAACATTTTCGGATCCCCCACATGCTGCCATTATTTCTTCTGTTGTCGCATTTGCCATTTCATAAATTTTAAAACCCCCAGTTAGTTCATACACTTCTTTAAAACCACTTTGTAATAGAATTCTTAATGCCAAATAACTCCGATATCCTACTTCACAGTAAACATAGATTGATTTATCATGAGGAATTTCATCTAGGCGGGTTCTAAGTTCCTCAATTGGAACGTTTGTTGAGCCTTCAATGGCTCTAGCAGAAAATTCTTCTTTGGTCCTAACGTCTAATAAAAGAGCCCCATTATTTACATTGCTAATAAAATCATGCCATTGCCAAATAGGCATGTCTTCTCTAAGAAAGTTAGATGCGACAAATCCAGCCATATTTATAGGATCCTTAGCAGAACCGTAAGGAGGGGCGTAAGTTAATTCTAGTTCTTCCAAATCAAAAACAGTGCCGTTAAACTTTATTACTGTTGAGATAATATCAATTCTTTTTTCTGTACCTGACCCTCCAACCGCCTGTGCTCCAAGAATTTTCCCATTTGGAACCTCAAAAATTAATTTTAGTGTTATTGGTACTGCTCCAGGATAATAACCTGCATGATTATTAGGATGAATATAAATTTTGTTGTAATCAATACTTAGATTTTTTAATTGTTTTTCAGTTAATCCTACAGAAGCAACTGTTAGATCAAAAACTTTAACAACAGATGCTCCTAAAACCCCTTTATATTCTGAATTTCTTCCAGCAATATTATCTGCCGCTATTCTTCCCTGTTTATTTGCGGGACCTGCTAATGCAATTGATATTGGCTTTTTAGTTTGAAAATGATCAACTTGAACAATATCACCAACAGCATAAACACTCGGATTAGAAGTTTGCATTCTATTATTAACGATAACATATCCTTTTTCAGTGACTTCTAAGTCAGCCTCTTTAGCCAGTTTATTTTCTGGTCTAATACCAATAGATAAAATAACTAAATCTGTTTCTATCATTCGACCACTTTTTGTTTTAACAAAAGGTTCATCGTTATCATTTCTTCCAAAAGAATCAACAGGATCTTCTAAAACCAAACAAACTCCATTTAAAATTAATTCTTGGTGGATAAATTGCGCTATTTCCTTATCTATTGGTGGCATGACTTGATCTAACATTTCAACGATTTTAACCCTCACTCCTTTCTCTACTAGGTTTTCTGTCATTTCTAATCCAATGAAACCTCCTCCTACAATAACTGCCCTTTTAATATTAGATTTTTCAACATAGTCGCGTATTTTTACAGCATCTGGAATGGTCCCTACTGTAAAATAAGGAACGCTATCAAGCCCAAGAAATGAAGGTACTATTGGTTTTGAGCCGGTTGCTAAGATTAAATAGTCATAATCAAGAATAAATTCATTTAAATTTTTTAAATCTTTCACTTTAACTTTTTTTTGGTCTTTATCTATTGAAATTACCTCATTATTAACTCGAACATCAATATTAAATCTCTCGAGGAATATTTCTGGTGTTACCAATTCTAAAGACTCACGATCTTTTATTATATTTCCTATATAGTAAGGTAATCCACAATTCGCAAATGATACGTATGGACCTCGATCTAACATAATTATTTCGAAATCTTCTCTTAATCTTCTTAATCTAGCGGCAGCAGAAGCACCTCCCGCCACACCACCAACTATTACTACTCTTTTCATAAAAGTAACCACATTCTTTATTTGTTTAAAACTCCTTTAACTATTTTTATAAAGCGATTAATTTAAATTTGGCTATTATAAGTTAGAAAAATTAGTATATTATCTAATATTATAAAAAATGATATTAAAATGGATGATAATAAATTATTAACCGAAATAAGTTCATGTATAGACTGTAAGGATTGTATGGAAGTATGCGATACTTACAAAGTTACTCACGATGAATTTAAATCACCTAACGGAAGATTAAAAATAGCTGAAAAAGTTTTTTCAAATAGTCAGATTACAGAAGAAGAACTCATAGGGCTGTATACTTGTACATTATGTGGATTATGTGATTTAACTTGTCAACAAGAAATTCAAATATCGGAGATTATTCATTCATCAAAAGTTAGGCTTGTAGAAGAAAATAAAGCACCATTAGAAATACACAATAAAATCATAAAAGGTATTATTGAAAAAGGCAACTCTGTTGGGGGAAATCCGGAAGATAGATTAAATTGGCTAACTGAAAGTTATAAAACAACAGAGTTATTTGAAAAGAAAGACTCAGATACTCTGTTATTTTTAGGATGCATGTCTTCATTTCGTGTAACAGAAAGTGCTCTTGCGCCCTACAAAATTTTAAAACTTGCTGGTTATGATTTTAAAATTTTAGAAGAAGAACCATGTTGTGGAGAATATATATATTCCGCTGGAAATCTTAATCTTGCTAAGAAGATGTTTCAAGAAAATATTGAACTCTTTAAAAGGGTAGGAATAAAGAATTTGATAGTTACATGTGGAGGTTGTTTGTATGCCTTTGATAAAGTATACAGAAAATATTTTAAAGATTTCAATCTAAATGTGAGACACATAATTGATGTTATTTATGAGTTGGAAAAAAGCAATAAAATTATATTAAAGCCATTGAATAAAATAATCACTTATCATGATTCATGTCGAGTTGGTAGAAAATATAAAAGTGGACCTCTATACTCTGAACCTCGACAGCTTTTAAAAAAATGTGGTTTGGAAATTAAAGAACTTTCCGAAAACCCAGAAGAATGTCCTTGTTGCGGAGCGGGTTCCGGAATTAGAGGTGTTGATAGTAGTATTTGTATTAAAATAGGTAAAGAATTATTTAATAATGTCGAATCTAGAGAAATAGTTACATCTTGTCCTTTATGTGTGTTTAATTTTAGATATGTTAACTATAAGAATCAAATGGATAAAGATAGTAAATATATAACGGATTATATTTTAGAGTCATTAAAAAAATAGAAAATTATTTAATAAATGATAAAAACAATTATCGAATACTTATTGATAGTAAGCAATATCTCGTTTTACCCTAAGGTATTTTTTTATTGAAGCAACTAAAAACGCTATGAAACCAAAAATTGAAATAATTAATATAATTGTTTCCATATTAGTTGGATATTTATCATCATTAGGAAAAAAATTAAATAATCCATATGTTGTGAAATAATATTCATATCGCTTATCATTATTATCCCATGATACGTTATATTTACCGGGTTGCATAGTCCATATCCTTGTATCGAATATCATATTCTTGTACATTAAATATCCAACAATCGTATAGTTAAAAGTGTAAGTTTTACCTGAATTTTGATGTGTGAATGTAATATTACCAACTACATTATCATCTATAACCATTGGAAAATATCCTATAACCATGATGATATATCTATTTGAATACAAATAAGTAGGAGGGACATTTATGACGTCTTCACCAGATATTGGTCCACCTCCATACCTCCAGATCAATTTTGAACGTACCGAGATGACAAATATTAATTGAGCTATTCCTATAGAAAGTAATAAAATCGCGATTATTATACCTTTTTTGAAAGTAACTTGTGGGTCTTTCCTTTTACGAACTTTCTTTTTGGAATTAGGGTGAGCATCATCTCTCCAATCCCATTCAGTTTTATTTTTCATTTAATATTCGTTATTATGCTAATTTCATAAAAAAAATTGTTTAATATTCTTTAAGTTTTCTACTTAATTTATAATGCGTTATAATTTCTTGAATTATTAATCTTTAAATCTCTATCATTCTTTTGATAAATTTCCTAATCGATCTTAAACCGTGTTTTTCAGAGTTAATACATTTCAATCTTAAATTTGTACCCATATACTTGTACCTAAATCTACTAAAAAATGCCCCCAGATACAATTAAAACATATTTATGTTGAAAAAAATCTAAAATATTTTTTATAACGGTTTCTTGTCCACCATTTCTATCACCCTCTAATGCTAATGCCCCTCAATTTTATTTTAGCAATATTTGAATTTTTGCTAATTAACACTTCAAGATAATCAAGATATGCTAGTAGAGTGGTTTTTCACATCCATCCAAAAATGAGGGAAATATGGAAAGTAAATTGGGATGAAAGTTGGAACAAACATAATAAAAATTAACGATAAATAAACATTACATTGGATAATCAATAAGAAAAAGAAAAAAAATTAACCTCTATAATCTAAAATTACCACAGCGTCAACAAAAAGTTCATAATTCTCGTCTTCATCGAAATCATGGATAATAACCTTCTCAACTTCACTTAGTTCACCTTTAATTTCATTAAGTTCTGATAGACGCAAGATTTTTACATCAGATTGTTTCAACTTTTTTGCGATTTCCACAGTTCCGGGGATCTCTTTTGCGGAAGTAATCACTATTACTCTCCCTGTATATTCAGTTAATTTGAGGGCTAATTCTAAAGAATCATCTCCTGTATCAACAATCAATGTTCTCTTCTCCCTTAGTTCTTCAAGATTAGGAACTTCCGTATAGACTCCTTTCCCCTTGAACTCATCAACACCGAGTATTACTCGCACATCCAGCTGACATGAAGTAACAATTTCTACTTCTGGCTTTGTTCCCTCACGATAGTTATTTATCGCAGCTTTTAACGCATCTGCGGCTAGATTTGAACAATGCATTTTGATTGGAGGTAAACCGTCTAATTCCTCTGCTACATCGCTTCGAGTAATTTTATAAGCCTTATCAAGGGTCATTCCTTTCGCCATCTCAGTTACCATTGATGAAGTTGATACTGCAGACCCACATCCAAAAGTTTTGAATTTAATATCATCAATAATATCTTCCCCTTTATCATTTTTCCCTACTTTTATGAATATTTCCATCAAATCTCCGCATACTGGATTTCCTACCTTTCCATATCCATCGGGATTCTCAATTGATCCTACATTTCGTGGATTCCGAAAATGGTCCATTACCTTATCGGTATATTTATGTACACTCATTTAATTTTCCTCCTCTTGTAGTTTTTTTAATAAATCTGAAGGCGTTAGTGGTGATAAAATTCTTAACCTTCTTACTATTCCAGGTAATACTTTTATAATTTTATCAATATCTTTTTCTTCTGTAAATCTCCCTAAAGTTAATAATAAACTCCCATGTGCTTCCTCATGTAATAGACCACACGACATAAGCGTATGGGATGGTTCTAGAGTCTTTGAAGAACAGGCAGAACCCGTTGCTACCTCCACTTTTTCATCCTTTAAGAAGAGAAGCAATGATTCGCCTTCAATATAATCAAACCGGAAATTAGCATTATTTGGCGTCCTTTTCTTAGGATGCCCATTTAAATACGATTTAGGTATCTTTAAAACTTCCTTAACTAATTTATCCCTAAGAATTTTTAATCTAGCAGCTTCTTTATATATTTCTGCCTTCATTATTTCAGCTGCTTTAGCAAATCCTATTATCCCAGGCATATTCTCAGATCCAGACCTCATCCCATTCTCTTGACCCCCTCCAATAATGACAGGATTTACGCGTATTCCTTTCTTAAGATATAAAGCACCTACACCCCTTGGACCATAGATGTCGTTCGAAGATAAAGTTAATAAATCAAAAGGAACTTTTTGTACATCAATAGGTATTGTACTTTCACTTGCAATAGCATCAGAATGAAACCAAATGCTTTTCTTTTGAGCAAGTTCCACAATTTCTTCTACAGGCTGAAGTGACCCAATTTCATTACTAGCGGTAGAAATTGAGATTAGAATTGTCTCATCAGTCATAAGTCGCTCTAATTTTTCGAGATTAATGATACCAAATCTGTCCACGGGAACTCTGCTCACTCTAAAGCCTTCTTTTTCTAAATATTTACCAATATTTAATATCGAGATATGCTCAATCTCTGAGATGATAATATGATTTCCTTGTCTCTTGTTTCGGAGAGCTGCTCCAATTATCCCTAAATTATTTGATTCAGTAGCCCCAGAAGTAAAAATGATGTTGTCTGGATTTGGAGCATTAATAAACTCAGCTACTTTAAGTCGAGATTCTTCTAAAGCATTAGTAGCATGATATCCATAATTATGTAATGAAGATGGATTGCCAAATTCCTCAGTGAAATATGGTTTCATAGCCTCAAAAACACGAGGATCTACTGGTTTTGCTGCTTGGTAATCTAAATACGCACTCAATACTTTTACCTTTTTTATTATTTCATTTTCTTAAATATAAATATTAAATCATCGCCATCTCTACTAAATTCTACTACTTTTGTATCTGTTCTTTTAGCCCATCTTTTAAGATCCTCTTCTGCAGCGGGATCATCAGCTATAACCTTAAAACATTGTCCTATATTTAGAGCTTCACTTAAATTCCTCACTTCAAATAATGGCTCAGGACAATATAGACCTCTTGTATCTAAAATCTCTTTAATTTCTACTCGTTCACTTTGTTCATTATTCAATTTTAAAACCTTCTTTAAAAGATTCTCTTAAGATATAAACGGTTCAAAAAGAGTATAAATCTTCTCATTATAATTTAGTAAACTTTAATCCTAACTGAGAAAATTGTATAAAACCAATAAAAAAAGATAGTTATATTTTATAAGTTTTTAAATTGAATATGGTAAAAAAGAGAAAATTAAAAATATCAAATCAAAAGATATATTTATTCAATTCCAGCTAAACTTTTTATATGTCTCACTCCATCAACAGCATCATCTGCAAAATCATCAGCACCAAGTTTTTTTGCTAGTTCCATATTTAAAGGAGCACCTCCAACAATTAGTTTAACTTTGTTACGGAGTCCTGCGGCTTTTAAAGCTTCATGAACAACTCTTATATGTTCTACTGTCATAGTTAATAAAGTACTTAAAGCAACAATTGTAGCCCCAGTTTCTTTAACTTTTTCAATAATAGTATTCTCATCAACATCCATCCCTAAATCATGAATTTCAAAACCAGAACTTAAGAGGAGAGAACCTAGTATATTCTTTCCAATATCATGATTATCTCCTTTCACTGTAGCAATAATTATTTTCACATTATCCTCTGCTTTACCAGCAGCAGCTAATACAGGCTTCAAAATGGCAAAAGCTTCTTTCATAGTTTCTCCAGCAAGAACAAGTTCAGTTAAGTAATACTCTTTTTCCTCATAACGCCGACCAACTTCGTCCATACCCTTTGTTAAAGAATTTAATATATCAAAAGCATCCTTACCCTCATTTAATGCTTCTTTTACAGCATCTGCAATATCATCAACTTCTAATTCGATTACTAATTCTGTTAATTTTTCAAAATCCATAAAAATCTCTCTCCTTTAAGAAAATCTAATAGTAATTATTATTAAAATAAATTAAAATTATCCTTTAAATCTTATTTTAATAAAAAGATACATAAATCGAAATTTTTTAGATTTTAATACAGAAAAAGAAAGCGAGGGAGATGAGAAAAATTAAAATCTTGAAAGTCTAAGATTTTACAAAATTTAGATAGTTACCATTTTAATTAGGAAATTTCCTCAATTACTCGAATTGTGTAATTTTAGGGGATATTATTTGTATTTTC
The DNA here is from genome assembly GCA_964409945.1 of uncultured archaeon. Taxonomy (GTDB): domain Archaea; phylum Asgardarchaeota; class Lokiarchaeia; order Sigyniarchaeales; family SOKP01; genus Loki-b32. Next base: position 13,649 of record CAYPFJ010000083.1, read on the forward strand.
TCAATCTTCCCTCTAGGGTATAATTATGATCCTTTAATATTTAAACTTAATTCAATTATAAACTAAAATTCTAAAAATCCTTCAAAAATCACTCTAAAATTATCATTGCAAAATTATTTAATAATGAGTTGGGGTTAAATATGTATGTAATAACTACCAGCCATATTTATGAGTAAAAAATTAATTACTTTTACTTATTATTTTTGAGATTAATATACCTTAATTTTTAAGATATTATTGTAATTAACTATTATTGGCACTAAAAATATAAATAAAAAATTATTATAAACATCGTGCCAGAAAAAGAAAATTCTTCAGAGGAAATAACTGAAGAAGATTCAATAGAAGAGTTAGAAAATATAGCAAATCATGATCTTTTAAAAAAGATTAGTAATAAATATGCCATTTTTGCGAAAGGGTTAGTTAAAGATTATGAAATTGGGGACTTTATTGTTCGAGCCGTTGATAATATCTCTCTATCAATAGAAAATGGACAATTTTTAGTTATTAAAGGTCCTAGCGGGGCTGGTAAAACTTCACTATTAAATTTATTAGGAGGATTAGATTCACCTAATAAAGGGGTAATTTACAACTTTGGTATTAAAATCTCAAATATGAAAGAAGAATCATTAGCAACTTGGCGATTATTAAATTCTGGATTTATATTTCAAAATTACAATCTCATTAGCACTCTTACTGCTGAGGAAAACGTCATGTTTCCAATGAGTCTTTCAGGTGTTGCTTTTAAAAAACAAAGAGAACGTGCAACAGAATTATTGTCAAAAATGAGTCTTGATGATCGAAGGGAGCATTTACCGTTTCAATTATCTGCGGGTGAACAGCAACGGGTTGCAATAGCAAGAGCATTAGCAAATGATCCTCCTATGATTATTGCTGATGAGCCAACAGCAAATTTAGATAAAAAGACTAGCAAGTTTATTAGAGATCTTTTTAGAGAATTAAAAAATAATATTAGAACAATTATCATCGCAACTCATGATGATTTTTTAATAAGTTTAGCTAATAGAGTTATTACTTTTGATGAGGGGAAAATTATTAAAGAAGAAATAATGTCCGAAAAGGAAAATTAGGAATTAGAAAACAATATGGCCTCCCTTGATTTTGCGCTGAAAGACCTTTACCGGAAAAGACAGACAAATTATCCATTTCTATTAATAATATCAATTATCATAGCACTTACAGAGTTTTTAATTTATTTTACATCATCTTTAGGATTAAATATATTTATTCAAACAACATTTGTGAATAACTATTATTTCTCTGGAGGAATTAGCATAGTCTATAAACAGTTCAATACTCTAATTCAGATATTACTAGTAATCTTAGCAATCGCAATAGTAATTACTGTAACAACCACATTAGTTATTTCTAAAAAAAGAGACATCGCTATTATGAAATCATTAGGTACTCTCCCCAAAAAGTTATATAGTTTTTATTTACTCGAAGTCTATGTTTTATATTTTATTGGGTTTTTATTTGGATTGATTCTGGGATTAATAGCATTTGGTATATTTGCTCTAATTATGAGTTTTTTAAAATTTCCTTTAGTAATACAAATTGATTTAGTATACACTCCTATTTTATTTTTTTCTTGTATTATAGGAATTTTCTTTATAACTGGATATACTCTTAGGAAAATAGGGAAGCAAAATATAATCAAGACTTTCTCAAAGGATATACCTTATAATTATGATGCTTCTAAACGATTTTCAATTATTCCAAAATGGTTAATCTCAATAGGATTTAATATTAAAATTGCTGTGGTTAATACAATGAGGAAAAAAGGAGAATTCAAGCGGTATTTAATACTATTTTCTATAATTGGATTGATTATCTTTACGTTAGGTTTGGGGTCAATTGTTTTAAAGACATCATCTCAAAATTGGATTTATAAGTCTCAGGGTGAAAATATAGTAATAATTGGACATGAAGATGTTATTCATAATTATTCACTAATGTATAAGATGTTTTCTGATCCTAATATATTAATAGATGAAAGTAATATTGATTTTACAGCTTCAGATTATTTATTTAATATGAGTGATCTTAGTGAATTGTATGATATTGAAGAAATCGAAAAAGTTGATGAACGATTAATAAATTTTTATGATGTAGAAGAAATTCCCGGGATTCATATTAACGATGACGATTCATATACAATTGTTGGACAACATAGAAGAGATAACATTCCTATAATTGGTATTAATCCTGATAGTGTAATTCAAAATTTTGAGATTGAAGGACGGTTTTTTACTGAAGAGGATGCTTACGATAATATAACTATAGGAGATGGCTTGGCTTACAATCTTTTCGAGCATGCGTTAGATCAGAGTTTAAGACTTACTTCGTTAGGACCAACATTCCATATTAGTGGAGTTGTCATTGATAGCTTTTATTCTGGATGGGCTGGCTATATAGGATTGGATATTATCCAGCAAGCACTTAATTTGTCAACAGAAATTAATCTTGTATTATTAAAATTAAGAGATGGAGCATATAATATAATAAGAAATACACTTGAAAATATATCAAATAGCATTGGTGAAAATTTCACTTACTTAAAATTAGATGAAACGTTCCAAAAGAATTTAAATTATTTTAATTATTTATCGATCTACCCAATTTCGTTAATTCTAGTGATTTCAATACTGACTATATTATCATTATATAATTATCAGAAAGCAGGGATAATGGAGAAAGCAAAAGATTTTCTAATTATGCGTGCAGTTGGCTCAAAAACAAGATCCTTGAAAAAGATACTTTTTTTAGAGTCATTATTTATTCTATTACCATCTTTACTTATAAGTTTAGCAATAGGAATGATAATAAATTCTTTATTTCTGTTCAGCCGAGCCTATTTACCTCCCTTATATATTCCATTCATAGTTTTCATGATTTTATTTGTAATATTTCTCAGCTTTAACTTTTTAAGTCTTTTTCCGATTATAAAAAAAATAAACAATTTTTCTATTAAAGATTTTAATATGTATTAATGAATTTTTTTAGATTATTAGAAAATGATAATATGGATACAACATGAATAAGTTAAATTTTAATTTCTAAAATTGTATTAATAAATTAATTTCTAATAAAATGGTGATTCTTCTCTATGACTGAAGATGCTTTAAAAAATAAAATCAGAGAATTAGAGTTAGAATTAAAGAAAAAAGATCAAGAGATCGAACATCTTGATGATATTATTGAAGAACTCCAAGATAAAATTATGGAATTAGAGGATCTTAAAAAATTAGAAGACGGAGCGACAAAAAAA
>CAYPFJ010000084.1:0-16798 GCA_964409945.1 uncultured archaeon
TATTTTATCTTCTAATTCTTCTGGAATATGCCTAAAAGAGAACTCTTCTAATTCCGGTAAGAGATTTTGAATTGTTAATCTAGTAAGATAATCCAATTGATCACATAAAGCACATAACTGAAAATGAGCTGAATTTTCGATTAACACAGCACCTCTTCGAACTGTGAAATAATTAACCTGTTGTTGTTTCATAATTTTCCGTATGTTATTCCACAGATCATGAATTCCTACAAGATAAATAGTATCATTAAGAGACCCACTCTTTTCATTTTTTAAAATTATTTCCCAGGCAGAATCTTGTGTCCCTATAAACAGAGAATAAATAACACTTTTCTTTTTTGATCTTTTGTCTTCAGATTTTCTGAATGTTAGCCGTTGAAACATTCTGCGCAATACAGAATCAGCTGATCTTTCAATAATACCCGAATTTAGCATTTCTAGATTTTCATTTATCTCTTTTTCTAAACCTGATAAATTATATTCTTGTGCGGTTCTTAGTGCTTCTTCAAAATATATTTTCGCTTGTGCGGGTAAATTACTTTCTGCTGCCAATAATCCTTTAAGTAGAACCAATCTACAGAGATCTAAATAACTTTGATTTTCAATAGCAATCGTTTTTGCCAAATCTAAATGGTTGTAGGCATGATTCAAGTATTCAAGGTTTTCAGTTTCTTGAAAATATTTAAAATAACCTTCAGCAAGCCTAATTTCAATATCGCTCGCGTTTTCTATAGATTGATTTTTAAACATAATTTCTCTTTCTTCTTGCAGATTTTCAATCAATTCTAACCAGTTACTACGCAATTCTCCTTCTATTGCTTGCAAATCATGCATAAAAATATTACCTACCGGCGAAGCTAAAAAGTCTTGACCATTTATTAGGTTATTTCTTACAAAATCTATCAATTCAAGAGAATCAGTTTTACCAGCAATTCTTTTTAGAGTAGAAAGTAAATCAAGTTTGTAATAAGTAGGTAAGTTTTCTTCTGAAAGAACTTTTTTACATAATTCTTCTGATTCATCATACCGTTCAGATATAAAAAGTGTTTCAGCAATAATACTCATTAAAGAACTTCTTATAAAAAACTCTTCATTGACAATTGGTAATTCTAATATAGCTCGTTGGCGTTTTAGAGCTTGATCATATAATCCTTGTTTTGATTCAATGACAGACATGTTCGAAGAAATAACTGCGTGAGTTCTTTCATCACCCATATTTACACTAACTTTTAATACAATTTCGAAGATTTTTAGTGCTTTTTCTAAATCTCCACTAGATTGATTAACAGCAGCATAAAAATTTCCTACAACGCTTATTATTTCTCGATTGCCCAATAATTGTCCAAAATTAAAAACTGGTTCTATTAGATCTATAGCTTCATTTATTTTACCTAGAAAATATAATCTAAACCCATAATATCCTTGCAAAAGCATTAATCCTGTTTTCACTTCAATAGAAGTCTGGTCACCCCATTCTTTTTGGCAATTATCATATAATTGTTCTAAAAGATCATATGAACTTAATCGAAGAAAAACTTCAGCTTTTGCAATTGCTGCTTCTAATTGTATAATTAATGGAAAAGATTTAAAATCAATTCTTTTGGCTATCAATATTAATTCTCGTGAGGGTGCAAACCTTGCTTGTAAGCGTAAATATATTGGATAACTCCAAGAGCTTGGTTCATATTTATAATTTAGAAGTTCTTTACCTTTTCCTATTATAAAGCCCCATTTTGCCGCTAAAAAGGTAACCAATTGATTATTAGGATTATTGCGTCTTAATTCATTTAAACATTCATACCACTCTTTTGGCGTTTTGTTGAATGGTTCTATCGACCGACAAATCTCATTTTTTTCTTCATCACTTGCTAAAGATAAGTATAACCGAAGTTCTAAAGGAATAAAACGCTGAAGTTTATTCCATATATCAGGAGCTCCTTTAGCACTTATTTTTTCTTCATAATAATCTTTATGAGCTCGATATTCTCCATTTTCATCGATAACAACTACATTAATATGTGATGATCCTGAATCTGTTTGGTGACTTAATCTGATTGTGTAGAGTCTCCCAATCATTAAATTACCTGATTCTGATCGGGAAATATAAGTATCAGGATTTTGAGGATCAAAATTAATTCGTTTATTGCATATTTTACAGTTAATCTCGGTCATTTTAACACCTCATCTTTTGTTTTGTTTAGAAGATGAGAGTCTTTTAATATTGAATATATTCGCCCTAATCACACAAATTAAGGAGTCTCTTACCCATGCTAACAATTTCTTCTAATACTGAATCAATCCCTATATATGATTCAATTGAGCTGGTCTCAAAATAGTTATCAAAAAATTTACCCTCACCAACTAGAGTATGCACTAATTCTTTTGAAACATTTCTTTCTAAATCAACTTTATTTCCAATTAGAATAAATCCAATGTTATTATGTTTGAATCTAGAATCTAGATTCATTAATCGAAGCCAATTATTAAGATTTTCAAAAGATTCATATCTATCTATTGAAAAAACAAAGACATAAATATCGATATATGATAAAACCGAGCTCTGTAATAAATCTAATGGATGCATACCAGGAATTCTTTGTCCAGCTAAATCATAACATTGAAAAACTAAATCTTTATAGGTCCATGATTCAATCTCCATAAATGGAGTGCGTGTAACTTTTTTATCTTCCACCACCTTGTGACCAGAATGATTATGATTATATTCCGTTGTTTTTTGAAGCATAGCTTGTACTAATGTTGTTTTTCCTACTGCTCCATCTCCTACTATCGTCATTCGAATTAATCTCTTGGCGTTTTTTAGTTGAGTTAAGAAATTTGATATTCTAGCCAGTTGAAATACACCTATTCTACTAATAATTTGAATATTATAAAGTTATACCTAATGAAGAAAAAAGCCTATGAAACTATTATTATTTTTATCTAATTAATAAAATCTTTTTTAATGAATGAACGTGATATCGTCACACATACATATTTTAAAAAAAAATGAGGAATTATTTCTCATAGAAATTTTGAACCAGATATTGTTATCATCATAAGCTTTATCTGATATACATAATATATTTTAGATGTTCTTATTTTGAGTGGTCAAATAATGATAATTAAAAGTCCTTTCAATGGTACAATCCCAAAAATCCATCCTACGGCTTTCATTGCTACGGACGTTGTAATAATTGGAGATGTAGAAATAGGCGCTTATACAAATATATGGTTTGGAGCGAAAATTCGTGGAGATTGGGGTAAGATTATTGTGGGAGAAAACACAAGCATTCAAGATAATTCAGTACTCCATTCCAGACCAAATGAAATTTGTAAAGTTGGCAATAATGTAAGGTTAGGACATTCATGTATGTGTCATGGCCCTTGCGTTATCGAAGATTATTCATTAGTCGGAATACATGCCTCTGTTTTAGAGGGAGGTAGACTTGGAATAGGAAGCACTTTAGCGGCAGGTTCAGTTTTACGAGACAAAACAGAAGATTTTAGTTTATATGCGGGGATACCAGCAATTAAAAAGAAAACATACCCTAATAAGAACTTAAATGAATTTAGTTCTAATCTTTACGTTAAAAATGGTCAAAAATTTAAAAAGGCAGGGTATGGACAAAAAATCCCAGAAGAATACTTAATTACTGAATAATTCAGAATTCAATAATAAAGAATTAAGTTATAAAATAATGAGAATTATAGGATTTTATCATAATCTAAACCATGACAATCAAGGATATTCTTAGTCATTTCTTTAAAACAATGGAGGATATTTATATTTTCCTTTGAAGAAGTTTCAACATACTCCTGTTCATTATGTGTTTTAAGGAACTTTTCAATTATTAATGCATCAACCTTTTTTTTCTTATTATTCTCTTGAATCAAATCAAGTTTAGTTCCAATTAGGATTTTCGGACGATCATGAAGGTTGTGTGCTCTTACCTGATCATACCACCATGCCAACCGAGTTAAGGTTTCCATGTTTAATAAATCAAAAACTAAAAATATACCATTTGCTCCATCAATGTAGTAATTGAAGAGCCGTTTGAATTGTTCCTGTCCCCCAAAGTCCCAGATGGTATGTCTAACATAACTTTCCTCACCGTTAACTATAATTGGGATATTATATGTATAAAAATCAATTCCAATTGTCATTTGAGTATTTGCATCAAAACTATCAAAACATAATCTACGAGCAATACAAGTCTTTCCTACACCGCCTGAACCTATTAAAACAAGCTTGAAAATGTAAGCGGGCTTTTCTTCTTGGTTGAATGCCATATTATTCTCACATATAAACCTATGATAAAACTACTTTTTGAATTTTTAGAATTTCTAATAGACTATTTTATTATACCTAATTCTATAAAAAAAATCTACTATATATAATTCTAGTACAAAAATATCTTTTAATTTTAAGTGATCGTAAAGAATTTAAAAATGAAAGTTAACGTATTTCTTCATAATCGAATTCATGAACATCTAATATTTTCTTAACGATCTCGTTAAAAATATGCTTAATATTTATATTGTCTAAAGAAGAAGTTTTAATGAAATCTTTTACATCATGTGTTTTAAGAAAATCGTTAATGAGGGATTCATCAATTTTAACTAAGTTATTCTCACCTTCAGCCAAATCAAGCTTAGTGCCTATAAGAATTTTCGGACGATCCGCAACGTTATTTTCTACCAATTTCTCATAAAACCAGTCTAAATTAATAAGACTTTCCATTTGTAATAAATCAAATACTAAGAAGATCCCATTTGTTCCATTAATGTAATCTCTAAAAAGTGATTTGAAACGTTCCTGTCCTCCAAAATCCCAGATAGAAAGTCTTATTTTAGATTCCTTTCCATTTACTATACAAGAAATATCATGTGTATAAAAATCTATTCCAACAGTTAATTGTGTGTTTAAACTGAATGTATCATAGCATAATCGTCGAACAATACAAGTCTTTCCTACACCCCCAGCCCCAATCAAACAAACCTTAAAGATATAGCTATAGTCTTCTTGATTAAAAATAACAAATCACCATTATAAAATTAGATATTTCATATAAATCTTTAAAATAAAAGTATCTTTTGATTATTATTTTTTTATCTTTTAACTTATAAATATAATAAATTTTATATTTTTAAGACTATAGAATTGAAAAAATGTTTAATTAAATCTCTCAATTGTAAAAATTAAGCCAAGTTTAATTTAAGCTTGAGATAGTAATTCTATTAAAGCCCTTGGAATTTCCTTATAATCATTTACTGCGTAAAATTTACCCCGTCCAGCTTTAGCAATTTCTCGGCATGTTTCAATCCCTTGATCCGCTTCATTATTTGATGGTATTCCGATTACGTGAAGCTTAGGAAAAGCTTTTGCTAAAGTTATAGGATCATCACCTCGATTATAGTTACCATCAGTTATTAATATACCAAAAAGGCTTTTTCTCTTTTCTTTAATTTTATTTAATTCTTTTAATCCTTTTTCTAAACCAATAAAAATATTTGTGAAGCCAACAGCCTCAGAATCTAAGATATCATCAATAATTGAAATAATAGGTCTTTTTTGGTCAATCTTTTTCATAATCATTGCAGTGGAGTTAAATAAAATAATAGCAAAGTCTTCTTTTTCCATGTTATAAGCTAAAACTGAGGTTGTAAGAGCGGCATTGAGTAACAAACGACCATACATACTGCCACTTGTATCCAATATCAATACTACTTTTCTTTTTTGTCGCTTTCTCTCAATTCCATAAATATCTTTATAATTCAAACTTTTTTTATAAATTTTTAGTGGATTATGTTGAATAGTTTCATCCATACTAAATTCGGGCATACCCATTTGATAATAGGGAACAGTTTTTTTAAATTCCCCTCTGATTCCCTTACTTGTTATTTTTAAAGATAATTTTAAAATACTTTGCCGTGCTAAACGTCTAAAAACTGACTTATATTTATCAGAGATAGGGCGTCTTATAAAAAAATAGACTTCTGGCATAAAATCTCCTGACTCCGCGGCTTTTTCTGAGAAAAATTGTACTCCTTGTTCCGTATCCAGAGCATCAGTAGAAGCATAAACATTTGCTTTAAGTAGTCCCATTAAAGCTTCAAGATTTTTATGTTGTATTGCTAGATACGTTAGCTCCTTTATTTGCTTATAATCTAATGTGTTGGCAAGGTGTTTATAATAATCAGGCTTTTTCTTTTTTTTTCGGATTATTTCATACTCTAAAATTTCTTTATCCGGTTTACTTTTGGTTAGTCTAACATGCAGCCTTTTCTCAATCTCTTCAGATTCTTCCTCAGAGAAATCATCGATTATTGAAAATCCGATTTATTCAATACAGCTAAGACAATATTCGTGATTATTTCCTTTTTTGATTGAGTCAAACCATCCTCAAGTTCAATCTTGTTATATAATGCCATTACAGTCGCTTCAACCCAATTTTTAGAGCTGTTACTATTATCGTATTGATTTACTAAAGTTGCTAAGTCTATTGCTCCTCTAATACTACTTCCCCTTCGAATTGAAGTACTTTCTCTCGTTATTTGGATTATACTTTGAGAGATTTTGGCTAGTTTATCAGCATTATTACTGTTCATCTTTGCTTCTTGTTTAATTATTAAGATTTCTTCTTCAGGTGTTTGATAATCTAAGTTAATCCAAATAAATCTATCCTTTAGTGCTTCGCCTAATACTGTAACTCCTACATGTGCTGCTGGATTTTGAGTTGCTATAACAAAGAAATCCTTATGAGCTCTAATAGTTTTTAATTTTGATATTTCAAGAATACCTTCATCTAATGATGTTAACAACGAATTTTGAGTGCTCTCTGGCATTCTATTAATTTCATTTATAAACAAGCATCCACCATTTATCATAGCTAAGGTTAAAGATCCGTATTTATAAGAATCTTCGACATAACCTTTAGCAATTACTAGAGGTGGATCAAAGTATCCAACAAGATTATGAGGGAGTAATTCTTCACTGCAGTCTACTCTATAGAAGTTAGAAGTATCAGAACCATAATATTCAGCAATGGCTTTCGCTAATGTAGTTTTGCCTACTCCAACGTTTCCTTCCAATAATATATTTTTACCTACAGCATGAGCTAAAACAATTTGTTTTAGTTCTTCTGTTCTACCAATAATATTATATTTTTCTTGTATTTCTTTTACTATTCTGGTTGTATCAACCATATGTTTAAGAATTAACCATTTCTAAAATAATTTTAGATTGTATAAGATTGTTGATATAGAAAAATATAGTTAGGGAATATTAAATTCAGAATAGATTTTACAAAAAATAAAAGAAGAAATTAAATAAACTCTTTCTTTTTGATAAATCATGGAGGAAAAAACACACAAAATTATCTATATTATTGGATTAGTCATCACTTTAGCATTGATGTTGTTATTACTTTTTACTGGAGATGCATCATTAAACTTTACATTTCTTATATTCTTCTGGGTTGTAAAGTTTTTAGCGGGTTTTGGTTTATTATTGAGTATATCAAATGGTTTCTTATTACTTATGGATAAATTAAGCAGTAAATTAAAAAAGCGAGGCACTATTGTTTTAATCATATTAGAGATTATCATTCCCGCACTTTTAATCGGTTATGCGATTTATAAAATTATTTCAAGTTATACTGAAGCAGCTGCAGTTACTCAAACAGGCTTATGGTTATGGTTTGATAATATTATCTACATTTATGGAATAATATCCCTTTTGCTAAATCTTTACATTATCCCTTTAGCGAGTGAACAATTTCATAAAGCAGTGGAAATAGGTAAACTTTCTTTCTGGAAGAAAGGAGCAAAAAAAGTTGCCAGGAAAATAAAAAAAGAGTATTTTTCATTAAGAAAAGAATATGCAAAAGCCCAAGTTCAAGATCAAATGGCTGTAAAAGATATTTTAGATTTATGGCGAAATAAGTTTGCTGTTAATTTATTGTTGATTTTAGCAATTGGATCAGTTTTATTCATGCCTATTGGATTTATCTGTGTAATGTATTGGCTTCATTTATATGTTTTTTATAGATTGCAAATTAGATTATGGGAAAAAGCACTCCTGCTAATTGGAATGATATGGATTGGATTGATTGCTATAATTTTACCCTTCTTAAGCTTTCCATATGTAGAAGAAATTTGGAATACGATAAATCCCTATTTTTGGTCTGTAGATGTTCTATATTTAGTTGGAATTAGTTTAGCAGCATTCATCTTTATTAAAAAATTACTAAATTTACAGGGAATTACTATTAGCGGAGTAAAAATACAATTAAAGGATAAAAAAATTGAACGCCTTGAACAGGAAAAAGAAGAATTAAAGAAAAAATTGAACGAAAAAGAAGGTTCTAAATAATAACATTAAAATTCCTAAGATTACTTGAGAATAAAAATTCATTTAAAACTAACATATTTAAAAGTTTTTATTTCATTTTTACACATTATATTTTTAAAGAATCTACGAATAAAGTAGTCACTATATATCCAATACTATGAAATTATCATAATACTTCTTATTCTTCATTATTGATTAAATCTAGGATATTTTCTAATTCAGGTAATATTATATGCTGTAAAGCTAATCTTATAGCATTTGAAGAACTAGGAAGCAAGAAGATAATTTTTTTCCCCTTTTTACTTTTTAAAATGCCAGCAGTCGCCCTAAATAATATAGCAGAGGTTCCAATTTCATTGTAGGAAAGGTGTCTAAAAGGTTCTCCGAATCCATCAATTTTCTTTTCTAAACTAGGTTCTATGGTCTCATATACGTTCTATGGTCTCATATACGATATTCTACTCTTCTTTATTGGCTATAGAGAGAATATGTCCTAATTCGGGAATTATTAAAAGTTGAAGAGCAAGTCTCACGGCATCTGGAGAACCTGGAAGTAAAAAGACGGCTTTACTCTTTTTTTTAGTCCTTAAAATACCTGCTGTTGCTCTGTATAACATAGCTGGAGTACCAATTTCATTATACGAGAGAGATCTGAAGAGTTCTCCAAAACCATTAATTTTTTTTTCTAACCGAGGTCCTATCGTTTCATATGTAATTTCTTTTCTTGATAATCCCATACCACCGCTAAAGATTATAGAATCAATCTTATCATCTTTCATTAATTCTACTAAAACTTTATTGATATGCTCTTCTGATTCTGTTATTATTTCAGAAAAATTTAATGAAATTGATTGATTATTCTTCAATAATTTCTCCACTTTATGAATTATCCTATCTGAAGGTTTTTTTTTCGCCTTTAACTCGCGAAACTGACTTGAATTTACGATGATTAAAGCCAAATTAAGTTTTTTAGGAACTATCTTTTTGGGGTCTTCGGAAATTTTTGATTTTTTTATCATTCTAATCTACGAATTAATAGTTCTATAAAATTTATTTAGAAGTTATTTTTCTAATCTAATTTAAAAATAATCAATTTTCATTAATTAATTTTCAATAGACCATTTTTAATTAATTAATTATTAAAAGCTTCTCTCTTCCATAATTTTATTTTCTCGTTAGAATTCATTTGCGTCTATCCTCCTGAAACTGGTAATAAGAAGGCAATTGTATCTCTATCATTTAAATTAATTAATGATGGATTTTTCTCATGTGTAGCTTGGTTGTTAATTATGACTGAAACCAAATTATGCAATTTTTGATTTTTTTCATCCCAAATTAAAGTCCTCAATTTATATTTTTCAAATAATATACTTAGTAATCCTGCTAAAGTGAACTTGGATAATTTAAACTTTTCTCTCTCTTTTCCCGTTATATTCTTAAATTCAGCGAAATAAAGAACTTCTACTTCCATTTTTTCATTACATTACTAATAAGTATGAATAATGAGGCTCTTCAAGAAGCCATAAATTATTTAAAAATCTGCTCGAATTTTAATAATGAATGATGAATATGGAATGCTTCTTTAATACTTTTCCAAGTTAGTATAAATAAAGCCATCTAATAAAAATCAATAAAAATCCTAGAATAATCGTAGTTAAAAAGAAATAAAAGGAATATAAATTCCATTTGTAATGCCATGTTCTTTTTTCATAATCTCTTTTTCTTGATTTTTTAAAACCCGTAATAGCACCAGGTATTATAAGAATAATGGATATTAAAGCCGTAATGCCATGAATTGTATAAAAAATAGCTCCTCTGTTCAATATTGTAGAAATAACCCAATAGAAGAAAATACTTAGAGCTGTGAGAAAATATCCAATTCCAATTGCAATATGGAATTTCTTATTTACAAACTTAGGAAGATCATGAAAGAAATCAGTAACAGGCGACTTTTTTAATCCTGACATTAACGCAATCCCCCCCAAGAGAAAAGAAATCGCCAATAATCCAGCATGGTAAATCCAATCAGTGACAGGTGTACGATAGGCATTGTCACTCCACCCCCGACTCTCCCAAAAACCTATATAGTCGTAATCTACAATCTCCATTCTAACAACCCATTTCACCCATTTATATCCCAAGTGGTTTGGAGCAATAACTCTGACTGGAAATCCCTGATCAATTGGAAGAAGTTCACCATTCATTTCATATGCTAATAGAACATTTTCTATACTTGCCTCTTCAATAGTTAATGAGGAGGAATAATCATCGGCGGCGTAAAAAACAACATCAACTGCACCTAATTGTACCTGTGCTAAGTTTAGTAAATCCTTAATGGGAACGCCTTTCCATATCGCAGTACCAGATGGTCCATCAACACATTGTAGTGTTGCAAGAACTTCTTTTGAAGGTAAGGATGTAAAGTTGGAATAAGTAAAAATTAAAGTGTTATTAACATGGCCATATATCGTTAAACTCCATGTATTGACAGGAATAGATGGAGATTCCCCCTTGGACACTACAAAAAACTCATCATTAGGAGTAATAATGTTTCTGCTCAATACGAGCCCCATCAGTCCAAATAAGGGAAGACATAATAAAATTAAAATTCCAATGTATTTTAAATACATCTTTCTCTTTCTATCCATAAAAATTACTTCGAATCTAAAGTTTGTAATATCTTATAAGAGTAATAACAGAGATTGGTACTATTTTTTATTATATCGACTAGGTTTTCCTAAATTTAAAAGTTCCTTGCTATAAATTATAAGAGTTTAATTATAATAATTGAATTAAACTTCTTCAGTATCTATCCTAGTACTCTTAGAATATTATCAAAAACAAATGATATAAAGAAGGTAATGGAGGAATCGGTAGTGATTGAAGTAAATACAATATAAAAAACGAAAAAGCAAATATGCAGAAAAAGATAAAAACGCCATCAATTAGTCTGAATTTTATAATTTTTAAATTAGTTCTTTTTTTATGAATACCAAAACAACGATTTTCCATTGAAATTGAAGTTATGTGCCCTTTTCTCAGGATTGAAATTAAAGTTGCTACTAATCTTTCAAAAATCAGTTTATAGGCTTTTTTCACTGAGTTTGCCTTTTCAAGTCCAAAACCTCTTGCTCTTTGAGCTAAAGCTATTGTTTTAGCTTCTTGTTCAATCAATGGAATGTATCTGATTCCAACCATCAATGAAAAACAATATCTGTATGGCACTTTTAATCTTATAAGTGAGTATAGGAAGTCTTTTGGTGAAGTTGTGTTACTATAAATTATAGTTGATGTGAATAATATTAGGATTATTAAAGATGCTTTTAAGGCATAATACACAGCTAATCGTCTTATAGGTAGGAAAGATAAATTGAAAAGATAAAATATAACTGTTTCATTTCCAGAAGGAATGGCATTAAAAAATATGTTCAAAATCACGCTAAAACATAGAAGAATAATTATGAATTTTAACTTTCTAAATAAATTTTTAAAAGATATTTTACTGACAAGCACTAATCCCAATATTGCAATAAAAATTATTGTTAATAAAATTAAACTTTTAACCATAAAAGTTATGATTGTCAGTAAAACCAGAAAAATAATCTTAGAAATGGGATTTAATTTATGTATTAAAGAGTTTCCTGGAACATATGCAAATAAATATTTCTTATGATCTAAAGTTTTGTTTTTATTCGGCATCTAATTTCGTATTAATATTTTTTTTGATCTCATCCAATAAAATTATAGGTCCTAAATTTCTATGTTTTTGAAAATAATTACCACTAATATCATAATCCCGTAGCGTACCATCCTTATTCAGTTCAATTATTCTTTTTGTATATTTTAGGAGTAAATGATAATCATGAGAAGAAATAATTATGGTCTTTCCTCTTTTGTTTTCAATATAAAGAGTCTCGATCAAAGAGTTTATAGTTTTTTGATCTTGACCTATAAATGGCTCATCTAATAAGATAATTTCAGGATTATATACAAAAATAGAGCTTAGATTCAGCCTCCTCTTCTGTCCCCAACTTAAGTTATATGGATTTTCCTCAGAATTATTTTTTCCTATTAGATTCAATAACCTAGCGATGTAACTTTCTTTTATTTCATTAATGATTCCAAAATTTTTAGGTCCATATAATAATTCTTCTCTAATTGAAGATTTGAAAATCATATTTTCAGGATTTTGGAATATAAATCCAATTTCTCTCGCATATTCATATTGATTAATTTCTTTTAGATTTTTATTCTTGTAAAGAATCTCTCCTGATGTTGGCTCGTATAAATTCGCAAGTAAATATAACAGAGTAGTCTTTCCTGAGCCATTAGAACCTATTAATCCTATGAAATCACCTCGATTTATTTTCAGAGATAAATTATTTACCGCTAAAATTCCACTATTTGGATATTTAAAATTAAGGTCCTTGGTTTCTAAAATTATATTATATTCATGATTTTCATCCTTAATTTCATTTCTTCCATATTTATCTTTAAAGTGTTTTAATGATTCGATATATGTATCATTAAATTCTATTAATTCATTATACATCTCATATTTTCGTAATTCTATAGGATTAATTTCTTTATCAATTAAAATCTGATATAATTCATTTAGATCTTCTTTATTTAATTGATCAAGAATTTCAAGCAATTCTTTAAAATTTGTTGGATTTTTAAATTTTTGAAACTTTACATTATTCTTTTTAAAATCATGAAATATATCTACAATCCAAGGGACTCGTACATTGCTTAAACGTAATATTTCAAATTCATTAGTTATAATCTGTTTAATATTATTATTCATGGATATTTTTCCGTTTTCATCTAAAACTATTAAATTATCTGCTATATCCATTACTCTAGATAATCTATGCTCTATTATAACTAATGTTAAAGGAATTTTATTTGATTTGATGAGTTTTTTCAATCGATTTAATAAAAAACTTTCCGAATTTTGATCTAAAAAAGCAATTGGTTCATCAAGAACAAGTATTTTTGGATTCATTACTAAAAAGGAACATAATACAACAAGTTGCTTTTGTCCTCCACTTAATTGATCTATATCTCGATTTAATAAATGATTAATACCCATCAAATTGGAGATATTTTTAACTTTCTTTTCAATTATTTCTGGAGTATAATTCAAATTTTCAAGACCAAATGCGATTTCATCTTTTACCTTAAATGTAACTAGCTGATCAACAGGGTTTTGTTTTACTAATCCCACTAACATTGATAATTCTGAAAAATCATAATCCCAAATACTTTTTCCAAATATTTCAACATCTCCTTTAACAAACCCTTTTTGACGCCATGGGATTATCCCATTAATAGCAAATGATATAGTAGATTTACCACTTCCGCTTGAACCTGCTAAGATTAAGACATTCCCTTCTTTCAATTCAAAAGAGATATTAGAAACAGCAGGTTCCTGATTTTTATCTCTGCCATAGATAAAAGAAAAATTTTTAAAAGCTATGGCTATTTTTTGATTAGAGAGAAAATGCAACACCTCATTTCAAAAAGTAGTAGGTACACCCGCTTTAATCAAATAGTTTTTCACTGTTCTACCTAATAATCCTGTTATTAACATCCCTGATATAAAAGCAAATATAAAAGCTAAGACCCAAAGTATCCAATGTAAATACCAGCGTTGATTAATAATCCAGAAAAATGGAGCTTGAAAAAAGTTACCAAATCCTCCCGCAATAGCCCAACCAAGTTTAGTTTCTCCTTCTCCAATCTTTTCCATTAATACAAAACCACTTATTAAGAAGAAGCCCTCCATTAAATTCGCAAAAATAATTAATAGACCCCAGGCATCTCCAAAAAGAAATTCAAGAAATCCTTTAGAAAGCATAGTTAGAAGAATATTCTTTTTTTTCTTAGTTAATCCGTATACTATTGATGCCCATATAACATGATGTCCACTTACTAACTGCGTGCCTCCCGTTAATGGATACCAAACTTTTATTAATAAACTAAATGGTATAAGACTTGAAATTATTCCTCCCATAACACCAATTATAGTAGAATATAAAAGATCTAATAGGACAATTTTTTTTTTCCCCTCTTGTATAAATCCAGTTTCTTTGAAATCTCCTGTTCTTGAATGAGATTCTATCTCTTTCAATTCATCATCTATAATTTTATCATCTTTTTTAATATCCATTGATAAGAACCTATTATTCGTTTATAATAATCTCTTTTAACATTTGGACAGAGTATTGAGAACTATATTCACCAGAAGGTATAATAGATTGATCAATAACTGATCTCAATGGCCCTTCATCAAATAACTGATTTCCATCTTTTTCATAGGCTAAAATAACTAACTCAGGATTTAATTGAGCAATAGACAAATTAAGTGGTTTTGGAGAACGATAACCATCACGAGCAAAAAATTGGAAAGTTAATGCTATTGGATTATCATTTAGTATGCCTTCTATTTCTAATATACTCCATAAAGATACTCCTGAATATATAACATCATATTCAGTTTCAAAACTATTCATAATATGATAAACTTTATCTTCGATTTGAAGGTATTGATCAGATTTTAAGTCATTTAATGATAAAGTTATTTCTCTATTTACACCATTTCCTTTTATTTCTATCTTATTGGGGGCTTGAAATGGTTCAATATCTAATTCAATTATGGCTAATATTGACAACCAAACCGTGGTTAAACCTATTAGAATTGAGACAACTAGAATATAAAAATTCCTAGTTTTTATCAATATTATTAGAGACCTTTTTAAAATTAATTTTAGTTAAAATTATCGCTATTAATAATAATATTATTATAAAGTTCAGTTGGAAAAAGGGAATTATGTTAGATGGTTCTCTAAGATCAAGAGCATAAGTCCATGATATAGCATGATCTACTCCATAACTATCATTTAAAATAGCAATATTAAACTTGTAGATTTTTGCTTCATCGAATTGAACGTCATAATATTCATTTGTAATTAATTTTCTTTTCATTTCTAAAGTATATAAATTTCCTGTATTGGTATAAGCAACATTTATACTGTTTGCTTCAGGATTTCCATCAACCCATCCATTTTCATCAAAACAGTCATCTCCACATAAGTGTTCTTCTCCAGAAGAGACAAAATTTGAATAAACCCATCTCCACGCATCTACACGTCCACCTCCCATATGAATTGTGTTCATGTCTGCAACATAATAGGCTGAAAAATTCGGAGCATTAATATTCCAACAAAATGCGATTCCATCTTTCTCTGGAGGATAATCATAAAGTGGTGTATTATCTATCCACTGACACAAAATATATAAATATTCAGAGTTCATAATGAATGTTGCATTTAACGTATAAATTTCAGGAATTTCCTCTCCTACTTTAATCTCAGCTAATTTAATTTCAACTTTTCCTTTTTGATTACTATTTTCTGTCCAAAAATTTTCAGAAGGGTCACCATCTAGTATTATCAATGCATCATTATCAACAGGAATGTCAATATATGTTATCCCATGATATCCCGCACAATCACCCTCACCAGGATACGCTATAGTATTGTTTATAAATATGAATGGTGCTAAAAAGGTTAAAATTGCGATTAATATCGATGAGATGTTTATTCGTTTCATTAAAAACATATTAATCTTGAATTTAGTATTAAATTTTAAAATTTCTAATCAAAAATAAAAAAAAATATAATTTGAATATTTATGGATTAGTTATGATATCGATTGCATTTATCATTCTTATTTGATTAGATCTTGTTCTACCAGGTATTATTACTACATAAGGTCCATGAGCAAAACCGCAAATTTTACTTGAAGACCATGCAGGATTAATATCACCTGATATTAAATCATACTCCCCCAAGGCTTGAATTTCATATGCTAAAAGAATAGGTAACCCATCATAATCATCAGGCAATGGAACTCCATCAGGATTAGCTTCTGTTTCATTAATATAATCCCAATAAGTTGAATTAAATTCTAATCCATGATATACTTCAGTTTCAGTTAAACCACGTTTAGACGGTTTCCCATGAGGAGCAGCCCAATTATCAGCAGCTAATGCTTTTAATTCAAAATCAACAGAGTCATTAAGACCGACCCAATCACAAATCATTGAGATGTTAATTCCCCAGTAATGTCTATTAAGATTCCAATCATCACTTCTATCATATGAATAAATATAATCATATTGATAAGAAACATCTGTTATATTATCAGGTTGTAAAGAAAGTTTTAATAGACCATCTACATATACATCTAAAGTCCAATTGCTAAGAACGTTAATTTGTTCCAGATTATATATTTTTGCATCCATAGACTCTCCAATTAATGTAAAATTGCCATATTTAGCTCCTAATGGAGATTCCGCTAACCATTGCTTATTTGCAGCTATAGCAATAATTAAATCTTCTTCTCCAGCTCAGCAAAAATCATAATAATAAATCCTTG
>CAYPFJ010000085.1:0-16310 GCA_964409945.1 uncultured archaeon
TAATGTTTTTTGTGAAAATCGAGATATTCAGCACAACCTGGATATCCATGTTCTCCACTCCATACCACAATCCCTGTTTTTTCATCTCTTGTAAAAAACCCAACTGGTCCGGGGGTGCTGGGATCAGTAGAAACTAAATATGGTTCATATTGAGATTTTTCAAAAGAAGTTGGAATTTCTTCATATTGTGATTCAAATTGT
Organism: uncultured archaeon; assembly: GCA_964409945.1. Classification (GTDB taxonomy): domain Archaea; phylum Asgardarchaeota; class Lokiarchaeia; order Sigyniarchaeales; family SOKP01; genus Loki-b32. Next base: position 202 of record CAYPFJ010000085.1, read on the forward strand.
TTCCAGAGTTCGGCAAGTAAAGGAAACCGAGCAGCATAGACTCCTTGTGATTTTCCTCCTAAAAGTAAGGCAGTATCAATAAAAAAATATTTCAACCCATTTTTCGCGAGAAAATATTCTACACCTGGGCGATTATACTCTTCACCAGTTATTGGATTTTTCCATCTATATCCTGGACGATATGCACATTCAGGTAACCAAGCACCAGTAGGAGCTCTCCCAAAATGCCGTTTATAATTATCAACTCCTATTTTAAATTGGGCATCTATTGATGAATCTTTAGAAAGTAATGGTGCATATCCATGAGTTGCCCCACAAGTGATAATATCTACAAGTCCCATATCTTGTAGTTTTTTATATGCGCCAATAATATCCTTATTGTATCTATTTATGAAATTATCTCTCACTCGGTTATAGAACTCTTGCCACCATTTTGTTAATCTGATTCTACCCTCTTCATATTTATTTTCTGTAAAATCTTCAAAATCGTATAAAGCAGCATTGTATTTTTCTTCTAAATAACCTTGAAATCCCTCAACAAATTTAGGATTACGAAGCATTTCACATAATACGGGTGTGATACCTATAGTTAGTTTTGGATGATATCCATCATCAACTAATTTATATAATTCTATTAAAAGAGGGATATATGTTTCTGCAGCCGCTTCATTAACCCAATCCATTCCATGAGGCCATACACCATGACCTAAAACCCAAGGTAGGTGAGAATGAAGTACTAAACAAAAAGATCCTAAAATTTCAGTCATAATCTATACCATATCTAATGAAAGTTTAATTAATCGAAATTTGTTATTGTTATATAATTTTTCATTTCTTAAATATTAAAGAGAATCTTAAATATTCGAAAATCGTTAAAGTTATATATTCTCATTTAGCTTTAAATCATATATAGTTTCCAATTAAAATAATATCGAGATTTTAAAAAGTAATTCTTAATGAGTCATATTCCAATAACAAATCTTAATGAGTTAAAAAAGGACGGAAGAATTATAGGGAAAGCAAATTATGTATTTACCCCAGAGATTTCGAGCTCGATAGGATCTATTCATGGTAGCTTGTTCAAACAAAATGAATCTGTTGTGCTGGGGAGAGATTATCATAACGATAGCCGAATGTTAAAAAGAGCTTACACATCAGGTTTGATGTCTACAGGGATAAATCTCTTAAATCTTTCGGATTGCACTTTTCCATTATTACAATTCACAATTAGACGCTTTGGGGCGAGTGGAGGGGTTTATTTCTCAGGAGGTCATTTATATAGTGAAGATGTTGGAATTAGGTTCTTGGATGCGGGAGGAATTGAGTTAGCACAATCAGAAATTCAGAGAGTAATTGAGTCTTACAATACCTACCCTCGAGAGGTGAGGAGAGTGGATCCAAATGAGATAGGTCAAATAACAGCAATACCTCAGACTACCGATGTTTATATCAAATCTCTTCAACAATTTGTGGATAAAAAAAAGATAAAGAAAGCGAATTTAAAGATCGTAGTAGATTGTTCTTACGGACCTACAGGTAAAATAACACCACTTTTGATTAATGACATTGGAGTTGAAGTTATTGCTTTGAACACGCATTATCGTGAAAGAGCATCAAATCCAGTGCCTAGCATTAATACTATTCGAAACACTGCTGACATTGTGAAGGCATCAAATAGCCATCTTGGAGTGTGTTTTGATGTGGATGGTTCCAGAATATTGGTGGTAGATGAGAATGGGCTTGAGATAAGCTTCGAAGACTTATTAATGCTTTTTATTACATTTGACAAAAGAATACAAAGATCGAAAGGTAATACTATTATTACAACACCTTCAATATCTCCTATTGTAAAAAATTTTATCGAGGATAGTGGTTTTCCAATAAAACAAGTTGAAAACTACCCCGGGGAGATTTCAAGACAAATAAGAGAGGAACGTGCATGTTTTGCGGCTGCAGATACATTAAAGTTTTATTTTGTTGAATATTCTCCCTTCTCAGACGGTAACTTCATTCTCCTTAAGATCCTTGAAATTATGACTGCTCAGAACGACCTTCTTAGTTCACTAACAAGGGGATTTCCAAAGGGTACCAAAATTAATAAAACAATTCCAGTTTCATCAGAACTGATAGATAATATACATAATCGATTACGGGAAATGGCAGATGAAAATGGATATAAATATCACGATATAATAAATGAATTAAAGATAATCAATGACGAAACATATACAACTATTAAAGTAGCATTATATAGAAATGCATTACTTCTATCTGCTGAATCACAAGATAAAGAGAAAGCTCAAAAAATGATTATTGAATTAGAAGAGATTATATCTAAACTTTAGAATTACATTTTATGTCTAATAAGGAATTAAAATTTAAAATAAATAGAATCAATTATATAATAATATAAAAATAACTTTAGAAGCAAAAAAAAAGTTGATATAATCATGGCGTTTGACTTAAGCACTATAATAATTTTGATAACATTAAGCATTATATATCTAATATTTTTAGTTTTTGATTTATTCGGTAGAAATGAGAATTACGGTTATTTAGCTTATATTATGGCTGTGATACCGGTTAACTATTTTTGGGTGATAGGAGGGGACCCACTTTTCGCTTATATCCTTCTTTTTATTCTATGGATAGTTACAATACTTCGCGATACAATTGGGGTATATCGTAAAAAAGATAAAGAAATAAACGAAATATTATTGTATCTCGCTCTTGGAGTTTTAATACAATTGATTATAAGTGCAATTATCCCAGAAACTAACACTTCCTTGCAAGCACCTCCTATTCAAAAATTCTGGTTTTTCTGGCTGCCTAATGTTCATTTAGCAGAACCATCAATGGCTTTAGCTTTTAAAATTGTTGCCACGATATTAATATCTTTAGTAATCGTCCCCTTAATCTTAGATGTTAAAGATGAAGAGATCCCATTGCCTATTGTTATCGTATTTATTGCTATATTCGTTGTTCCCTTTCTTTATTTGGATTACGTGTGGATTGGGGGTACTACCACCCCTGTAGGGTTATTAACATTTCTATTTTCAGTGATCTTATTTATTATTATGCTTTTAATTACTCGCGGAAAGGAGACAAAATAAAATAACTCAAATTTTCTATTCTTCTAATAACTTTTTATTATTATTTTTATATCTGTATTATAAGGAATTCATATAAGATTTTAGATTTAGGATAATATAATGGCAAAAAAGAAAGATCAATCCGATAATCCAAAGGAAAATGAAAATTTTGAATCAAAACCTTCCTATGGCTTAAAAGATTTACCGGGTGTCGGTGATGCAACAGTAAAAAAATTGTTAGAAGCAGGAATTTTATCAATTAGAACTCTTGCGGTGTATCCATTGAAAAAGTTAATGGATGAAGCAGGAATTGGTGAAAAAACTGCAGAAAAAATAATTAAAGTAGCGCAAGATATTGAAAAAATGGGATTTAAATCTGCTGACATAATATGGGAAAAAAGGAAAACATTAAATAAATTAACCACTGGTAGTCAAAATTTTGATGATTTATTGATGGGGGGAATCGAACCAGGAGCAGTTACAGAACTTTTTGGAGAATATCGGACTGGAAAAACACAGTTAGCTCATCAGTTATGTGTTAATGTACAATTATCTTATGAAGAAGGAGGTCTGGAAGGTGGAGCTTTATATATTGACACAGAAGGAACCTTTAGACCAGAAAGATTAATTCAAATGGCACTTGCAAAAGATTTAGATCATAATTTAATTTTGAAAAATGTGACCATTGGGAGAGCTTATAATAGTGATCATCAAATTTTATTAGCTAAAGAAGCTCCAAAAATCATAGGAGAAAGAAATATAAAATTAATTATAGTAGATTCACTTATTGGCCACTTTCGTAGTGAATATATTGGTAGAGGGACTCTAGCAGAGCGTCAACAAATTATAAATACGCATATACACGATTTATTAAGATTAACTGAAATTTATGATGAATTAGCAGTAGTATTTACAAATCAGGTATCTGCTAAACCAGATGTATTTTATGGTAATCCTTTAACGCATACGGGGGGACACGTTGTTGCGCATGGTGCGACGATAAGAATATTCTTGAGAAAAGGAAAAGGTGAACAAAGGGTAGCTAAAGTTGTAGACGCACCAAATATTCCTGAAAGTGATACAATATTTTCAATTACGGAAGATGGTATAAGAGATTAATTTCTATAGAAGATTAATAATTAATATTAATATTTATGTCAATGCCTTCTCGTATAGACTCTGAGATGACGCAGAACTGCTCAAAGCTTTTTTGACATTGATCTGCTCTTTTACGCATTTTAGGATTATCAATATTTGGGTTTAATATAATATCGATTTTCTTAAGTCTCCAAAATCCTTTTTCATTCCGTTTACTAGTAATAATTGCTTTACCTTCGATATCGGATAATGAAATGTTTTTCTTTTGTAAACAAAACGTAAAACTACCAGCTAAACACCCCAAAACAGATAATGCTAGTAACTTTGATGGATTGGGTCCAATTTTGTCAATTGATTTTTTATTTTGATCATCAATAAATAGATCATTCATCTTAATTTGGCCAAGATCGCACTTGAATATCATTTCTTCTTCTAATTTTATACCAACTTCAGATATATATTTATTTGACAATTTTTATCACCATAAATTAAAAAAAAATAACAATTATGAATTAAATATCAAGATTAACATTTACTTCGATACCAGCACGTACGGACTGTGTTACTATACAATATTGTTCAAAAAAGCTTACTCCATCTTTCGCAGATTTTAAACACTGTTTTGCTCTTTTAAGTGTTTCTGGATCTTCTATTTTTGGTTCAATATTAACATCAATTTTTTGAATTCTCAAGAAGCCTTTTTCATTTCTGGCAATAGTAACCTCTGCTTCAGCTTTAAAGTCATCAACCTTAAAATCTCTTTTTTTTAAACAAAATATAAAGCTTGCACTCAAACAACCCAAAACACCTAATGCTAGCATCCTTGAGGGATTAGGTCCCAACATATCAACTTCTTTATGATGTTCCTCATCAATATAACAATCTTTAACTTTCATAATACCTAAATCACATTTAAAGATCATTTGAGACTCAAATTCATCTAATTTTAATCCAACTTTAGTTTTAATTTCATCCAAAACAATCAACATCGGGTTAAAAAATTATTTAGTATTCATATTTTTTAAAAGTGAGAATAATTTCTCTTTCTTTGATTTATCATCTTTAAGTTCATGAAGTAATTGATCTATTTCAGTTAATTTAATTTTATAAAACTTTAGTTCTTCCTTGGTTTCTGATTGAATAATTGATAATTGAATAGAATCATCGATTTTACATGCATTTTTAACAAATTTTAGGCACTGATTCACTTTTTGATAAATTATAGCATCATCAAATAGATTATTAACTATAATATTAATTTGTTCAATTACCCAATCATTACTTCCATTTTTTATAATTTGTAATTTAACTTGCGGGAACTCTAATTCTTCTTTATTGTTTCTTAAACAATTAACTAAAGTTGCGTTTAAACAATTAATTAATGTCTTATCATGTACTATTGGGGCGTTGGTCGATAAGATGTTTAGATCTTTTTCATTTAATTCTTCAAGAATACAACTAAATAAATTAGTATCATTTAAATCACAATTGAATATTTTTGTGTCGTTCTCATTCAATAGTATCACTTTAAAAGACGATAATTTTTATCTACTTTAGAGTAAATAATTAAATGTTTTACAAAAATCTTTTACTTTTCAATTAAAAGTTAGATTTTATATTATTTTTCTCATTTTTTTTTAAGGTAAAATGACGATTTAAATGAAAATATAAACCAAGAAAATATAATAGGAGCATAAAACTATATTGAACAGCGAATAAGAAGATAAATACTACCATCAGAATAAATAGAATAATTTCTATTGCCAAACATATCTTACTATTATAATATTTTTCATCAAAAAAAGATGCAGGATTTTTATATCTGGCTAAATAGTTAGGCAAATTTTCATGTTCTTCCTTAGAAAGTAATAATTTTAAACCGATTTGTTTTTTTTGAAAATAAAATAAATTTGTGCCCCAATCAATAGTATCAATAATTATATGAATAAAATAATTAATACCACCAATGATTAGTACTATCCAATTCATTAAATATCCCAAAAGTATTATTATTATACTTGGAATTATTGAGTGACTAATTAAAAGTCTATGATTGTAATCTTTTGCGTATTTCGAAAAAAATACATCGAAATCACATATAAATGAAAATAAAATAATAATTGAAAAATCAAATAAATTAAAATTGAAATAATAGTTTAGAATCGAAGCAAATATCACTCCAATTGAAAAATGGCTATTAATATGCATAATACATTATTCATTAGAGTTTGTTATTTAATTGATATATCTTTTTTTCTCTAATCTTTTTAAAACTGCTTTTTTCGTCTCAAAACCAGAGGGTCCTTTTTTTTCTACTAAAAAAGAAGCTGCTGATGATGCAAAATAAGCAGCTTTTTCGATAGATTTCCAAGATTTATCAGAATGCATAAATTCAAATAAAAAGATTGAAAGGTACACATCTCCTGCCCCAGTTTCATCTATAACTCTCCGGGGTTTAAATGCAGGAATTTTTAAGATTTTTTCTCCTTTTTTAGTGAGCATAGACCCTTTTTCTCCTAATGTCATAATATAAATTCCGTTATTATTATATTCATTACAGTGAGTCATGACTTTATCAAAATCATTACAAATTCCGGCAAGTAGATTCATTTCTTCCTCTGAACCTTTCAATATCAACTTGTCTCCAATTAAATTAATAATTCTTTTCATATTAGAGATGATTTCATTGTCATGAATATATGCCACTTTGCCATTTTCATCAATTTTTCTTATAAAACCTTGTAAATCTATACCGATATAAGTATTGGGAAACTTTTTTAAAATTTGAGTCACATATTCAATTGAAATTTCATTACATAATGGAACAAGTACAAATACATCTGGAGGATAATTAAGATATTCTGACGGAATATCGCTAAACTTAAGATTGGGGCTTTTAGATTTTAGCGTTAATGTTCTTGCATGATCAAAGTAATCTAATACAAAATTCGTATTTTTTACATGAGAATATTTAATTCCTCTTAGATCAATATTTTTATTCTGTATTTTATCTAATAGGGAATTTTTTAAATTTAATTGGCCTATATGTGAAATTATGCCAATTTTAGCATCTTGGGTATAATAGCTAAGTGCTAATGAACAATATGATACGCTTCCTCCAAGACTGGGCTTATTCAAGCGTTTAAAACGTATTATGTGATCAATCGAGAAAGAGCCAGCAAAAATTATGGAGGGATGATTTTTATTATGAATTTTCATTTATGATAATTTTAATTGTTCAATTATTTTATTTTTTTCATCTATTGTTATTTTTAACTTATTTATTTTATTTTGCAAATCTTCTACTAAATCTGACATAGGTCCTTTGTGAATTATCGGTAGTGGTTTCTCCATTGCTTTTAATTCTGCTATCAAGTGATCCTTCTGATTTAATTGCTCTCGAATTTCAGAGATTTTATTTTCAAGTTCATTAATCTGGGGTGTTAAAGCGGATTCCTCTGATTTCTCTCTCAGAGATTTTTGTATTTGAGAAAGTTCATTTTTTAGTTCCTCATTCTCACTCTTAAGTTCTTTTATCTCATCTGGTTCTAATTTGAATCCTCCACTTTCAATTGCTACTTGAAGTTCAGATTTTTCTTTACTTAATTTTTCCACCATTCGCTTATACTTTGTTAAATCTGATTGAAGATCTTGACATAAAATTTCTAATGTTTGCGATGAGGGCTGGTCCGATTGAGGTTTTATCACCGATGATTTTGGTGGCTCTACTGGAACAACATAATCTATCGGTAATGTTTTCATTTTTTCTATCAATTGTTCATTTAATGCGTCATTTTCTTGTTTTAATTCATCAATTTTCTTATCTAATTCATCAATTTGAGATTTCTTTTTCGATAATTCGGATTTCAAATTATCAATCAACTCTGTGGTTACTGTAGAATCGGTTTCAGGGGTAGAAATGCTAATAGATTGAGATATCTTTAAAGCTACTTCTAATTTAGTTTGTAATTCAGTAATTTCATGATTTCTTGCTCTTAATTCCACTTCTTTTTCAGTGAGGTTCTTTTCTAATCTGATTATTTGATTATTAAGTTTAATATTGTCTTGTTGAATATCACCTACATTTATTCCACTGCTCATCCCTGCTTGTTTTAGCTGTTCTTTCAGTCTCACATTCTCATCAATAGTATTCTTAACAATTTTTTCTGTTTTGCTTATTAAATTTATATTCTCTTTAATTTTATTTCTCAGTTGTTCATTCTCTTCTTCTATTTCCTTAATTCTATCTATTGTTTCTCCGATGGCACTGGGTTTTTTAATTTCACTTTCCATCTTTTTTCTCCATAAGCTTATGAAATCCTCAACCTTTTCATTATTTTCTGGCATTTTACTTCAAAACTTTTTTTTACTCTAATTTTTGTATTGTTTATGTGATTTATTTCATTAACACTCCTGAAAAATAACCGACACAATACCCACTTATGTTTCCAGTTTTCTCAGCACTTGTATAATATTTCAATAATTTTCCTTTACGTGCATTTAAGTTTTTAGCTATCATCATTAAAGAAGTTATTGTTTGAGAACCACATACTGTCGTTTTTGAAGCAGCTTCAAGTGTTTTTTCTGGATTAAATGCAATAAAAGCATCAATAACTTGTTGATCTATTTCCTTGAATTTTTCTAATTGTTTTGAATCATAGACCTCTTTATGAGTCATATCAGAAGAAGCAACTATTACCACATCCTTGTCATAAGATTCAATTGCTTTTGCAATATCGTTTGATAGTTTGCTCAATTTATTAAAATCTTTAACAGACACTATTATTGGAATAAATTTAACTTCTTTTTCTTGAGCACAGTATTTAATAAATGGTAATTGCACTTCTATATTATGTTCTCTTCCAAAAGGATGTCCAATGAATGCTGACTCATCATTAATAATTATATTACTATTATCTATTATTTTCTCAGATAATTCTTTATCAATAACCATATTTCCTAGAGGTGTCTCCCACTCTCCCTCATCCATTAATGCGACTTTTCCATAACCAATATGATCTGTACCTAAAACTATAACAGTATCGGGTATTCTTTCTAAGAACAAATTTAGAAAAGTAAATGCTGCAGCACACCCTGAGTAGATATATCCAGCATGAGGAGATACTCCACCTATTATAGATCTTTGCTCTTGATTTAAACTTTTTGGTTCTTGACCCGGTCCAAACTCCGTATTTGTAAAAGATTCTTTTAATATATTAAGTAAATCTGGTTTATAGCGGGGGTAAAAGCTACCCGCAACAGCAGCTCGTCTAATAACCATTTTTTTAACACGCGTATTTTTTGTTATACTATTAAAATTATTAATATTGAAAATTATATAATGTCATCTACTAATTGTAAATTTAAAAGAATTATTAAGTTAGTTTTAATACCTCTTTAATGATGAACCAAGTAAAGGATGATGAAATCTCTCTTGATGATATCGAAGTACCAGATAAAATCCCTACTAAATTTGTCAATTCAAGAGTAGTTGTTTTTAATCCCTTGTATGCTTCATATTTATATGTAAAGAAAGGATTTTTTGGCTCCCCATTAGGAATAAGTAAGCCTAGATTAGAATATTTTTCTAAGCCAAGCGAATTATCATTAATAGAAGCATATTATTTATTGGAAAAGGATGAAATCACTATTTATGATATAAAAGATAAGAGATTCTTAAATTCTGAGACATTTTATGAAATCGCGATTAAAATTCATCATAAATTTAAAGAAAAATATGTAATTTATAAAGATTTAAGAGAAAAAGGATATATACCCAGACCTGGACTTAAATTTGGGGCTGATTTTGTAGTGTATAAAAAAGGACCTGGCCTTGAACATTCCCTTTTCATGGTTCATGTCTTACCCCATGATTCTGAAATTACCGCTATTGATATGGTAAGAGCTGGTCGTCTAGCCACTTCTGTTAGAAAAAAATTTGTAATTGCTAATCCTCTTACATGTAGCTATTATTTCTTTGAGTGGTTTAAACCATAAAATAATATGTAACAATACTAACTTACTGATTTATATATGAGAGATTCTAAATTTCTCTATAAGTCCGTTTTCATCTAAAAGTTTTGAAATGATTTTTTTAAAACATTATATCTTATTTCTTAATTTAAAACTAGAAGAATAGTGTTAAAAATACCATCAATTTATGATTCTTGTTTAAGGAGATTTTTAATTTCATAATAATTATAAGAATTTATTTACAAACCAAATTCTGATTTCCTATTTTTCTCTTTTTAGGTTATTTTACAAAAACCAATTTTATTAAATCACTTAGCATCTTATTTTTAAATTGTTCAATTTGGTTAAAATCTTCATTTGGTACAGAATGTGTGAGTCTCATAATACTATTCAAGACTTCCTCTTCCTTAGTATCAGCAAATTTAAAACCTTTTTTTAACAGAATTTTACCTTCTTTGAAAAATAAAAGAATTATCTTAATTAATCCTATTAATTTTTTATATTCAGTAAAATTGTCAATTTCTACAAATGCATTTTGGATTAACAAGCTATTTTGAATTAATTTTGCCATAAAAAGATCAAGTTTTTGATCATCTGGCAAATTTTTTTTTCCAATCAATTGAATTATAAATTTTAAATCATTTTCTTTTGATAATATCTCATCTACTTGTCTTCGACATTCTAACCAATCAATATCTATCTCTGACCAATAAATATCGGTATTGATCCACCATTCTGAGATGTAATCAGGATAATTTGAATAAGATTTCAACCAATTAATAGCAGGGTATTGTTTTTGATACGATAGAGTATTATCTAATGCTAATAATGCTTGTACAACCCGTATAGTAGCTGTAGTAACTGGTTCATTAAAATCTCCCGCGGGGGGCGATATTGATCCTATAATTGTTATAGAACCAATATTTCGTTTTCCAGAATGATTTTGTCCTAAAGTTTTAATAACTCCAGCTCGTTCGTAAAAACTCGAAAGCCTTGTTGGTAAATATGCAGGGTATCCTTGTTCGGCAGGCATTTCTTCCAATAATCCAGAGATTTCTCTTAAGGATTCAGCCCATCTTGAGGTACTATCCGCGAGAACTGCAACATCGTATCCCATATCTCTATAATACTCTGCAATAGTTACTCCTGAAAAAAGACTTGCATCACGAGCAGAAACAGGCATATTTGAAGTATTGGCAATAATAATTGTGCGTTCTAACAATGGTCTTCTATTTTTAACATCATAAGTTTCTTTGAATTGTTTTAAAAGATTAGCAATTTCATTACCTGGTTCACCACAACCTATAAAAATAATTATATCCGCATTACAAAATTTAGCAATTGTTTGTAAAATAACTGTTTTTCCAGTTCCAAATCCCCCAGGAATAGCTAAAGTTCCTCCTTTTGCTATTGGAAATAGCAAATCAATTATACGTGTTCCCGTTAATAGAGGTTCATAAGGTTTAATTCTCTCACTGAAGGGCCTTCTTCTAGTAATTGCCCACTTTTGCAGCATAGAGAAAGAAGTTTCTCGTCCATTTTGTTTTAAACAATAAATTTTATCAATTATATTGTAATCTCCCTCTTCTGCAATAAAAGTTACTTTTCCAAAAACTCCAGGTGGAACCATTATTTTATGGGTAATTACTTGAGTTTCTTGCACTGTTCCAATGATATCTCCACTACTTACTTCATCATTTTGGTCTCTTAATGGTACAAAATGCCATATTTTTGTTCTTGATAATGGTGAAAAATCAATTCCTCTTTCTAATAAACCATCTTTGTAAATATTAAAAATTGTTTCTAAAGGTCTTTGAATTCCATCAAAAACATTTGCCATTAATCCAGGACCTAACTCCATGGATAATGGTTTTTGAAGATTAACGACCTTTTCATTCAACCTTAAATAATTGGTATTATCATAGCATTGAGCTACAATGTAATTAGAATATATTTGAATGACTTCACTTAAAATATTATGATTAGAAATTTTGATTAAATCATGAAGTTTTATATTATCTTCTAATCCTTTTACTTCAATTAATGAGCCTTTAATTGCTGTAATTACACCATATTTTGAAGAATCCTCTAATGTCATCAATTAACTTCCAGTTCTCTAATTTTTCTCATTTTTCATTAACATTTAAATTACTTATTTGGAGTACCACATATTGGACATTTTTTTACATAACTTGGAAGAATCATTCCGCACTTAATACATTTATTAATTAGAGGTTTACGATATTTGAAATTAAGATGTATATCTGATAGTCTTTGTATGTTAGGTTCTACTTCTATTTTAAACTCTTCCCTTTGGCGATAAGTTTGATTCTTTCTTTTATTTTTATCGGGGAACAATCTGGAATAGAATCTTTTTCTCCGATTTTTAAAGATAAGCCCTAAAAAGGTTAAAAGAATAAAACTCATAACTAGAATGATAATTATTAGATTTGTTCTGAATTTAATTAAAATATAATAAAGAGTTAAAAGTATAACTAACAGAAAGATCAAACTAATAGATTTACGAATGCCATCCTTCTTGGCAGTTTTTTTGTTAACATTTTCCATGATTCATTAATCAATCAATAATGTAAGTTAAAAATATTTTTTAGAAATTGCTTTTGTTGCCTCAATAATATCCGCATGAATACTCTTAGATTCAATTTCCTTTTCTATTTCTTCTGAGATAATATCCTTTTCAGCACTTAATTTAAAGTTTATGATTGAAAAATTATTATCTAAATAAAAAGGATAAAATTTAGTTCCTGTTCCACTATAAAATTTGAAGAAAAATTCATAAAAGTTCAACCTTAAAGCATTTATAAAAACCAATAATCCCTCTATAGCAATGACTACTATATTACCAAAAGTTAAACCTATTATTTTTACTATTTCAACAAGAATACCTTCTCCTTGGATTAAATCAGCCATTGCTTGAATGGCTATCATTAAGGAGATATGAGCTAGGGCTAATGCTAATAATCGTATGTAAGATGCAACATTACTTATTATTGATAATAACGTTTCAAATGTTTCCATTGATCCTTCACTTACTAGGTCTTTATATGATTCAGCTTTCATATATGATATTCCAAATACTTTTCCAAGAGGTTTTAGAATAAGTAATAATAAACCTGGAATTAAAGGTAATAAAATTGGATATGGTGGTGCGACCCATGCATTAAAATTAAATTGAGAAGAAAAAATTAAAATTGTTCCTCCAACCAATAATAATATTTTAACCATAGAATCTGAAAATGCTAAATATCTCCTTGATTGTCTCCAATAATTTAAAAATTGTATAAACCAACCTAAATTAATATGAATGACTCCAATTAAAATTGCAAATATAAAAATCGTCATAATATTTCCTAAAGGATTATGTAATGTAATATTTATAAAAGGAATCGTTATTGGACTTAAATGTAGAATTACTTGCCCCCCAATTCTTATATCCTCCATTCCAAAAAATTCACCATATAAGAAACCAAATAAAATTGACCCCACCCCACAATAAAAAATTATCCAACAAAAATTTAAAAAATCAGTTCCTTTTTTATTTCTGAAGACAATTGCTCCGATTAAACCTGCTATTATTAAAACTATCCCGTGACCAATATCACCGAACATCAAGCCAAATAAAAGAGGAAAAATAATAGCTAAAAAGGGTGTTGGATCAATTTCAGAATAGGAGGGAGTACCATACATTCTTGTTAACGTTTCGAAAGGTCTTACAAAAAAGTTATTTTTCATAATCCGTGGAGTTTCATCTGCCAAATATTCTTCTGTATCTGATTCGGTAGAGACAACTTCTTCCATCTTAGATTTATGTTTAGAATTAGATAATTCTTTTAAATGAGCATCCTTTTCTAATTCTTTTGTTTTATTAAATTTTTTTTTTGATATTTCTACTGAATGAATAGTTATCTTATCTTTAAAAGTTTCTATTAATGTTCTTTGAACTTCTTCCTTTTTATCCACAGAAACAAAGAATTGAAGTTTCGAAACTTTTGATGATATTTCTTCGAATTGCCGTTCAGCCCAATTATATTCTTCAACATTTTGAACTATTTCGAATATAGCAGCAAATAAAAAGATATTATCATTTCTGAGTCTCTCTAATTCCTTCTCATACTTAATTAAAGTACTATTAATAAAATTAATCTCACTTGCTATCCTAGTAAAGTTTATACCATCGGGAAGTAAATATTTTCTTAAGATGGGCACTTCTTCAGCATACGTAACGCGAACTCTTTCTTTTAAATCTTCTTCTTTATCCTTAGGATAAATTGTGAAAAATATTATTCTATCTTCTGAAATTTCTTGTGTTTCATAAAAATTTGGAAAATTCGGGAAATCGAAAAGATTTGTTATATTAATCAAGTTTTTTGAAAAAGTTGTGAAGACTTTGAAGGAAACTTGTTTTAAGCCTGATAAATTATCTCGAGAAAAATTTATTTTTTCTAAAAATTTATAACTTTCTTCAATTGTTTTCATTTTATTTAGTTCAATTTCAACTTTTGCGATAAACTTTCCTAATTCTGTTACACGATTACTATAAAAATTAATTTCCTCTAAAATATAGTCTATTAATTCAAGGATGTTTTTCACTACAAATTCTTTTCTTTCATTTTTTTTAATAGTTAATTTTTGTATGTCAGTATCTGTAATTTTAAGCATTTTGAATAATCCTTCTAACTCAATTCTTAATTTTTTTATTTTTTCAATTGTTAATTCTCCTTTTTCTAAACTTCCACTTATTTGTTGTTTTGGTTTAATATGAACTTCATTTATTTGAGCTAACTCTTGTAATAGAAAATCCTTATACTTATTATGTATATTTATATCAAATAAACACATCATTGTCTTTGTAACCATCTAAATCACGTTTCAATAAACTTTTTTTTATAAATTAAATCTTTTGTATTTTTTAATCTTACAAAATTCTCTCGCTGAACTTCTTCTAATATATCTTTTATTTTTTTAATTTCTTGACTAAGAGCGGGGATAATAATATTGTTTAATCCATGGATCCTTCGTGTTATTTTTTTAAAACTAAGCGAATGTTTTAACATAATATCTTCAATTTGTGCTAAATTAATAATTATTTTAAAAAACTCCGCTAAGTTTATTATCAATTCGTCAAGGTAATGACTGGTGTATTCAAAAGAATAAGCGGGAAGTGTCTCTTCTTTTATCAATTCGAAGTCTATATCTGGAACCAAATTCCCAATCTTTTTAATGTACGTAACATCAATCGTTGGTTTAAATTGGATCTTGCTCAAACTACCAATTATTTTAACATTATACTTTCCCATTTCCTTATAAGTCTGGTGCAAGTTAATCATAACTTCTTTTAATAGATTTAAGAATTTTTTACGTTGTTTTTTATAGTCACTCCATAAATTTTTAATTTCAAATATCAATTGTTCTTGTTTAAATTCTAAAAAACTCTTACCTTTTACGGCAAAGTTTAATCTTTTCTGCAAATTCATTAGGTTTGTCTTTGTGGGCTTAAATTCTCTAAAACTAATGGTACTGTTACACCTGTTCTTTATAATATTTATTTATAAGTTCTTGATGAATTCTATATAATTGAGTTTTTGGTAAAGCAGATAAAGCTCTCCATGCTATATCAAAGGTTGTTGTAAAGTCTCGATTTTCATCTCTTCCCTGATTTAAAAACTCGTTTTCGAAGATTTCTCCAAATTTTAATATAGCTTTCTGATTAAGGTTTAATCCATCTTCACCAACTATTGAAATAAGATCTCTAACTTCAAGAGCACTAGAATAAGAAGCTAATAATTGAGAACTTATATCCTTGTGATCTTCCCTTGTTGTATTTTCACCAATCGAATCCTTCATAAGTCGTGATATAGAAGCTAAAACTTCAAAGGGTGGAAATATCCCTCTTTTATGCAAATTTCTACTAAGGACTAATTGCCC
>CAYPFJ010000086.1:0-16268 GCA_964409945.1 uncultured archaeon
TTTGCCACAAAATACTAAAGCACAGCCTAATTCATCTGCACGTTTAATTACAGCATCATCTCTAATGGATCCACCAGGGTTAATAATAGCTTTTGCCCCAGCTTCGACTGTAACCTCTAAACCATCAGGGAATGGAAAAAAGGAATCTGTTCCCATAAAAGAATCTTTTAATTCATCTTTATGGCCAAATTCTATCGCTTTTTGAATAGCTAATTTAACTACATGAACTCTACTTTGTTGTCCAGCTCCAATTCCTATGGAATAAATTCCATTATCATAGATTTGAGCAAAACATGCCGAATTCGATTTAGCCCATTTAGCAACTTTATATGCAAAGATTAAAGCCTCCTTTTCAATATTATTCACCTTTTTCTTGCTTACAACGTTCCATTCTTTAATAATAGATTTACTATCATATTGTTGAATAAGGACTCCGCCTAAAACACTTCTAATTTCAAGATTTTTGTAGATATCATTTCTTTTATCAAGGAAATCTTGATATTCAATTATTATCATATTTTTTTTTTGTTTTAATATCTGTAGAGCCTCATTTTCATATGAAGGTGCCATTAATACTTCCACGAATATTTTTTCTTTATTTACAATAAAATCGGCTATATCTTTTGTTAATTCTTTATTAACACCCCAGATTCCTCCAAATGCTGACAATGGATCTGTGCTGAATGCTTTTTTTACCGATGATAATTGATCCTTTTTATCAATTGCTACACCATTAGGACTTGTATGTTTTAAAATTGCCGTTGTGTAATGTTCTGTTCCAAAATCCAGAAGAATTTGCATACAGGAATCGATATCTAGATAATTATTAAAAGAGATTTCCTTTCCACTAATTTGTTTTAAGTTATGAAGACCATGTTTTGCAAAAGAATCTTTGTAAAATGCTGCTGTCTGATCCCAATTTTCTCCATATCTACAATCTTGTACCTTTTCATATACTTTTATAATTGTCTTGGGTAACAAAGCTTTTGGATTGTAATATTTTTGGAGATAATTGGCAATCGCAGCATTATAATCTGCCATAATTGAAAAGACCTCTTGAGCGAGGAGAAACCGAGTGTTTTCAGTGATAGCTCCTTTATTTTTTCTTAGCTCTTCAATAATTTCTCCATAATAATCAGGGCTTGGAACCACGATAACATCTGGAAAATTTTTTGCTGCAGCACGAATCATCGTCGGTCCTCCGATATCAATCATCTCCAATGCATCATCAAGAGCTATGCCTGGTTTTTCAATTGCTTCTTTGAATTGATATAAATTGCACACAACCATATCAATTGGTTTAATATCATATTTATTCGCGTCATCAATATCTTTCTGCAAACCTCTACGATATAAAATACCACCTTCGATTTTTGGATGTAAAGTTTTAATTCTGCCATCAAACATTTCTGGTGAATCAGTAAACTCAGAAATTTTTGTATATTTAATATCATTTTTCTCTAAGAGGGCTCCAGTTGTTTCTGTAGAGAGAATTTCAACTTTGAATTCGTTTTTTAATACCTTAGCTAACCCAATAATCCCACTTTTATCAAAAACACTAATAAGAACTCTTTTTATAGCTTTCATAAAAATCTAGTTTGAATTAATTTACTTAAATAATAAAAATAATTGTTACAAAGAAAAGTTTTTTGTGGTTAATACTTAATTAATAGAGCTTTAATAAGTGAAATTAGGGTTAAGATTGTAGAATTTAAAAAGATCTACTATT
Organism: uncultured archaeon; assembly: GCA_964409945.1. Classification (GTDB taxonomy): domain Archaea; phylum Asgardarchaeota; class Lokiarchaeia; order Sigyniarchaeales; family SOKP01; genus Loki-b32. Next base: position 1,730 of record CAYPFJ010000086.1, read on the forward strand.
TTTAAATATCGTCACAAATGTATAACAACAATTTAAAATTTTCCAATAAGATCGTGTGGTGATGTTTCACGCTGCCCAACAATTGAGACAATTCCAAGGGATGCTTTTTTCATCTCTTCAATAGATCCCGCACCAGCATAAATCATTCCATTAGTTAACCCTTCTTTTAGGGTTGCTAAAACTCTAGTTACATCCCCCACATAGGGCACATAATCGCTAACACCTTCAGTTAACATTTTTGAGTCTTCTATATAACGATCTGCGATATATCCTGACACTCTCGCATCTTTACTTCCCATTCCACGATAAACCTTTACCTTTCTTCCAGAAATGGTATCTATAAAACCAGGAGATTCATCAGTACCAGCAAGAAAATGCCCTGACATTATCATATCTGCACCAACAGAAAATGCTTTTGGTAAATCACCTGGTTTAGTGAAACCCCCATCTGCAATTAAAGATAGTTCCTGATTATAATCTTGTATAGCATCAGCTACTTGTGCAGTAGCATATAATGTTGGAGCACCTACACCTGTTTGTATTGAAGTTGTACAAATTGACCCAGAGCCCATTCCCACCTTTAATCCAATAAACCGTTCCTCTACAAAATCGCATTTTGAGATCAAATATTCAGCAGCTTGATAAGTCCCAATATTCCCTAAAACAAAATCAGATTCCAAAAGTCTCATTAACTTCATTGTACCATTAATATCATCCCTTTTATAAAAATCAGCTACATCTATAAAGAAAATATCTACATATTTATCAATTTCTTTCAAAAGAGCTTGAGCTTGAGAAGTTTCTGGAAATCTAGGGGACAAAGCTATAGCACATAATAAATGTCCTTCATCATCTTTAGAAGCAAATGGAAATTCAGGGGCTAAATCTTTCTTTGTGATTAATCCTTTCAAAAGTCCGTCTTCACCTATAATTGGTAATTTTTCTTTACGTGATTCATATAAAATTTTCAGTGCTTCTTCTCTCGAAGCTCCAGGTTTGATTGAGATTACTTGTTTGGTCATATAATCTTTAATTGTCCCGTTTTGAAGGTCTTTTTCAAAGAAAGGAATATCACGCTTAGTGAAAATGCCACATACTTTATTTGCTTCATTAACTACGACAATTCCACTAATATTATAATTTTCCATCATAAATTTTGCTTTAGAGACTTTTGCATTAGGGTTAATTGTTGCTACATCGTCAATTACAAAAGATCTAGCTCGCTTAACAATTCTTACCATTTCTAATTGCCTTTCATAAGAACAATTGCGATGTAAAACTCCAAGACCACCTCTTAAAGCCATACTAATTGCCATACTTTCTTCCGTGACGGTATCCATAGCTGATGATAATATAGGAAGTTCCAAATGATATTTTCCTAAGTTTGAAGATATATCAACTTCATTAGGTGAGAAATTCGTGAATCCTGGTAGTATTAATATATCGTCGAAAGTAGCTATAAGATCATTTGAATGTATTTTTTCACGATAATAATTTGACATATTGGTTAGCCTCGTTGAAGATCTTATTACATTCTTATTATAACGTAAAAATATAATTATAATATTAAAGATATTCGTATTATGACAAACTTATAAATTTTTGGTATTGCCTATTTAATTAGTAGTTCTAAACTATGTATGAGTTGGAAAATTTTAAAAAAATAGAAAAAAATATAAATTTAGACGGGAATATCCCGTTTATTGAAGATTACTAATGACCCCAAGGCTAATATAATAGTATAACTGGAAAGAAACACGATTTTTATAGGTATTGCATCCCAATTACTATTAACAAGGAGATTTGACATGTCAGAGTAGTAGAAAATACTAATATATTTAATGCTTTCCATACTCTCGCCAAAACTCTGCCAGAATTGACCAATTGCATAGAAAAAGATAATTGTACCAAAACTTAAAACAAGAGATTTCTTAGTATCCATGAATGTCGAGAAGAAAAACCCAGTAGTAACAATGCCTAAATTTAATAAAATCATTACAAGAAAAGCTGTCAAAAATTCTGTCCATGGAACTTCATTAGCAGCAACATTTGGCATGATAAAAATACCTAGAATTACTGCCAACATTACTCCTAATAGGATTATAATAGCTCCCATAATATGATATAAATATTTCCCAAGCGAAAATTCCCATCGTTTAATAGGTTTAGACAAGATTAGATCGATTGTTTTATTATCAATCTCTCTTGGAATGTCTTGCGAAGCCTTTAGTATAAAATAAATTCCAAAAAAGAATAAAGACATCGAAAAGAGATAAATGTTCATTAAACCTCCAATAGTGCTTAATGAATAAAATTCACCTATCATCTGCCTTATTGCTTCTGGATAAGATTCTAGCAAAGATTCGAAGTCTGCAAAAAATACAGGATCAAAAATTGAAACGAACCACATGTAAAATAGTCCCATTAATGCTGTATAGAGAATAATACCTTTCTTGCTTGACGTAATTTCTTTCTGCATAATTTTAATCACTTTCATACAGCATCACCTCCTTCTGTAGTACTATCTTTGTAATATTGCATAAAAATATTCTCTAAAGTGGAATGTGTAATTGAAATATCTCTTATAGGAGCCCCATCCCAGTCTTTCTCACTAATTTCATGTAAAACTTTTCGAGTCTGTTCTGGGGGGACAAGAAATTGAAGCTCGACATGGTAGGATTGTTTCACAATAGCTTCTGGAACCTCAGATGCTAAAAAGTTAGTAAATACTTCTACACCTTTCGGTGTTTCAAAGATTAATTCAATATTTTTCAAATTCTTCGCTTTAAGATCCCTTACATCTGAAATCTCCACAATTTTTCCTTTTTTAATGATTGCCACTCTATCACAGAATTTTTCTATTTCTGGAAGGACATGAGAACATACAAAGACAGTACAATTTGATTCTTTTTGACGCTCAGATATAATTCGATAAAACTCACTCTGATTTAATGGATCAAGTCCTGAAGTTGGTTCATCCATGATTAATAAATCGAACTTGCCCATTAATGCTACTAAAATTCCTGTTTTCTGCTTATTGCCCTTGCTAAGAATGCCCATTTTTCGCTCCATTTCGATTTTAAGGCGGTCAGCCACCTCATCTACAAAACTCCAATCAATTTCGATTTTGTAAAGCTTCGCAAAATATCTAATTAATTGAGTAGCACTCATCTCCTTGTAGATTCCAAGCTCCCCAGGTAAATATCCAATTCGATTTCGTATTTCTACATCCTTTATGGGATTAATTTTCTGTCCAAGAATAGTTATATCACCTGCATCAACATTTAAAAATCCAAGTAAACATCGAATCGTCGTAGTTTTTCCCGCTCCATTTGGTCCAAGAAAACCAAATCGAGAACCTTCTGGGACTGCAAAAGAAATACCATCAACAGCTTTAACTTTTCCCTTGTTATAATATTTTATGAGATTTTTTATTTCTATTGCGTTCATACTTATCAACCGTTAGAGTTTTTTATTTTTCATGAATAATAAAAAACCTAATAAAATAATATGAAACTGTATATAAAAAGGTTCTTCATTCTTCATGAAAGATGAAAAATTATAAATAGTTGTTCGCACATTAATAATATTAAGAAATGATAGATAAGAACCTTTTACCTGGAAATCATAAATTCCAAGGAAAGATTAAAGAATATGAGCAAATTCTAATTGAATTTGTATTAGATTCTGGAAGATCGAAGAGTGTTGATCCAAATCTTCAATTAATTCTTGGTTATATTGGAATACACAAAAAATTAACTCAAAAACAGTTAAAAGATTTAACAAAGCTTTCTGCAGGCACAATCTCAAAAAAGTTGAGAGATATATTAGCTCTTGGTGTTATAAGAAAGGAAAAAGTTTCAAAAACAAATAAATATCTATATTTAAATGCGCCCGAAAAGTACGGAGATACAGCAGAAGCAACACTAGAGGAATTCATAGAAATTAATAAATTTCTTAAAAAAAAGATTATTGAGATCGAGAAACATAGAGATAAAAAAGGAGCTAAATTTCTTTCTGAACGAATAAAAAGCTTAATAAAAACTTTTGAAACAGTTCAAAATATCTGGTCTGATATAGAATTCATATTTAAACAAAAAAAGGAAGAAAATTTACAATGAATATAGAAGAGAAATTTGATCTTGAAATTATAAAGATAGAGAATGAGATAATTGAAACATTATTAAAATATACTATTTTTTCTGTTCGGGGTGAAATAACTTCAAAAATACTTTTCTATTTTATAACTCGAAAATATTTAACTCAATCTGAACTCCAAGATTTAACAGGGATTTCTGCTGGAAAAATTTCTCAAGAGCTTAATGATTTTCTGGAGCTTAATTTAATAAAGATTTCTAAAAAATCAAAACCTTGGCTTTACTCCATGGAATCAGTTGTGGCAGAAACCTTTAGTAGAGCAATTGGTCTCTTAAAAACAAATATCAAATGGGAAACAAAATTCCTCGAAATGAAAAAAGATTTAGAAGTGAATAGAGCAGAGCTTACAAAATTAAATGGGTATGATGAAATAAAGGATTTTATTGATGTAAATTTAATGAGATTTTCTGGCTATAAGGTTGTAATTAAACTTTGGGAAGATCTTAAAAAAAAATATGAAAATGAACCCTATTTGGAGGATTAGAGATTTTTCTCTTTTTAGATGATTTCGAAAAAGTTAATTAAAAACTTCCAAGCAGTAAAATAAACATAAGATAGGGACACTTGGTGATGATTATAGAAATTATATAAAGCGTACTAAAAAGATAATTCCATTTATTTATTGAACCTTAAGCCAAAATACTTATTTTTTTTATGAATATTAATTTTTAAATTTCAAATTTCATGAAAACTTTTAAATATTTGTTTACCCTAATTTAATTAAAAAATGACAGTCGAAGAAGATTCTGAAACTAATGGTCATCTTTTCAGTGATAAACTACGAAAATATGAAGATAAACTTGTGGAATTACTCTTGGATATTGCTAAAAGTAAACATGTTAATCCCAAGATCTCAACAATTTCCTCTTATTTATTAATTCATGAAAAATTAACTCAGAAAGAATTAAAAGAGTTAACTGGGTTTTCGATAGGATCAATTTCTACCTTTTTATCAGTTATGACGGGTACAGGAGTTTTTCAAAAAGAACGTATCCCTCATACTCATACATTTACATATTCATTTACTGGAAAACTTGAAGATCTTACGATTAAAGGGATTGAAATCGCATTGAGTTCTTTTGATCCTTTAGGAACTTATTTGAAAAATAAAAAAGAAGAATTAATAAAACTAATAGAACAATCTAAAAAGGGAGCACAACATCTTTTAAAAAGAATTGATGAATTGCTTGAAACTTTTAAAATTTATAAAATTTTATTCCCATTGATAATAAATAATTCAAGCAATGAAACATTAAAAAAGATAACTTCAAAATCTTTCAAATTGGCGAAAAGGGAAGAACATGTGAAAAAGATTTCTTTTGACCCAGAAGTTTATTTAGTTGAGGAAGATATGTTAAATCAACTCGTAGTATCTCCAATGTTTTCAAGTCGAGATCCTATGTTTGTTAGGATTCTTGGATATTTTATTACAAGAAAATATCTTACTCAAAAAACTATACAAAAGATCACAGGTTTATCTGTAGGGAAGATTTCTGAAGAAGTCAATTTACTCTTAGAAAATGGATTAGTAGAAAAATCAGAGATTTCACCTAATGGCAAAATTACATATGGTGCTGAATCCGCAGGAATGATCCTATTAAAATTCTCTAGATCAGTGATTAATAGATTTGCAAAATGGAATGATATGTTAAAAAAAATGAGAGTAGAATTAGAAGATAATAAAAATGATTTGGAAACATTAAATGGCTATACCCAGATTTACAAAATAAATAAGTTCCTTATAGACTCAATATCTAATTATAAGATTTTCATTGATACTTTGGATAAAGTTCTTGAAGGTTGAAATAGACGTTTTTAATTCTATCCTCAAACAATCACATTCTTGTTAAGTTTTTTCTTGGCAGGTTTTGGATTCTTGGGTCATTAATAAAAGAATCTAATGTCTTTATAAACATATCTCGATCTTGTTTTATATTTGAAGATTCTATTGTACAATAATTAGATACATGGTCGTTAAAGACTTGAGAAATAACATTTTCACCTAGATTAGCTATGATATCCCTTTCCTCTTTTATATTCTCTAAAGGGCTCAACAATTCAAATACTCCAGAGTTCCATTCATCCCATAGAGGAGTTCCAGGCAAAATATTTAAAGTTCGGAAGCGAAAAATGGTTGGGTTAATTTCAGTTAACACTCTAGCAGTTTCTTTCACATGTTCTTCCGAATATTTATGGCTACCTAACCCTAGAATGATGTATAATGATAATTTAATTCCAGCTTTTAAAATTTTCTTTCCTGCTTTAATCATAGATTCAGCATTAGTTCCTTTTTTCATAATTCTTAATATTGTATTTGAACCACTTTCTAGGCCCATATAGACAATATCTAATCCTGCGTTAGCTAATGTTTTTAATTCTTCATCAGATTTTTTTAAAATATCTAATGATTTAGCGTAACAACTTACTCGAGGAACATTTCTTAGCTTAACTCTTACATATTTAATGATTTCGGCTAAATATTTGGTTGGTGCCGAAGTAGGATTCCCTCCCGCTAAAAAAACTGGAAATCCATGATAATTCGATTGAGCATATTTATCAATATCTTTTTTAACATCTTCTAAGGATCTTATAGCATAATCTTGAGTAACACCATAAACGCCTTTATATGTGCCACAAAAACGACATTTGTTCCACGAACAGCCACCAGTTACAGGTATTAAAACTGAATAAGCTTCTACTGGAGGTCTAATGACAATTTCTGAAGGAGGGATTTTAGTTGTCATAAACACTTTTTACTAGCTATCTTTAAAAATTGCAATATCACATTTACTATTTTATTAAATCAAAATAGATTTTTAGATATTATTATTATATTTTACAAGAAGTTAATCAATGAAAAAGGAGAGTAATTTTGAATAATATATTCAATTGGGATTTTAAATATCCTTCCAAACGAATGCCTATTTTAGCAAATAATATAGTGGCAACTTCTCAGCCTTTAGCTTCACAAGCAGGACTTCAAATGATTCTGAAAGGAGGAAATGCAATAGATGCGGCTATTGCTTCAGCAATCGCATTAACTGTCGTAGAACCCATTTCTAATGGGATAGGTAGTGATGCTTTTACAGTTTTGTGGGATGGTAGGAATGTTATTGGCCTAAATGCATCTGGTAGATCACCATCAGCATGGACACTAGAACACTTTTCACACTATAATTCAATACCTATAAACGGATGGGATTCTGTAACCATACCAGGAGCAGTTTCAGCATGGGTTGAGCTTTCGAAGAAATATGGACAACTAGAATTTAAAGAATTATTTCAACCTGCTATTAAATATGCAGAAAATGGATTTTTAGTTTCACCAATTGTGGCAGAAATATGGCCTTTTCTCTCAAAAAGGTTTAAACGACAAATATTCCCTGATTTTCATAAATCTTTCATGCCAAATGGAATAGCTCCAAAACCTGGTGAACTTTTTAAATTTCCCGCCCAAGGAAAAACATTAAGACTTATTGCAGAAACGGAGGGAGAAGCTTTTTACAGTGGAGTTTTAGCTAAAAAGATAGTAGAATATGCTAAAAATACAGGAGGTTTAATTACACTTGATGATCTAGAAAATCATAAAGCAACGTGGGAAGAAACTCTTACAATAAAATATAATGGAGTTACTCTTCATGAAATACCTCCTAATGGACAGGGATTAGCAGCTTTAATTATGTTAGGAATTTTAAAAAATATTGATTTAAGCTCGTATGAATCAGATTCGCTAGAATGCTTACATTTACAAATCGAAGCGATGAAATTAGCATTTGCTGATGCTTATAGATATATATCTGATCCCACAACTTTAGAGTTTGATCCTTCTTTTCTATTAAGACCAAGCTATTTAATTGAAAGAGCTAATTTGATTGATTTTAATACAGCTAAACAATATGATGCAGGTATGCCAAAATTTGGTGATACTGTATATTTAACAGCTGCTGATGCTGATGGAATGATGGTTTCATATATACAATCAAATTATGAGAATTTTGGGTCTGGAATTGTTATTCCCGGAACTGGAATAAGTCTTCAAAATCGAGCGAGAGGTTTTAATTTAATCGAAGGTCACCCAAATCAAATAGGTCCGAATAAGAGACCTTTTCATACAATAATCCCGGCATTTGTAACAAAAAATCGAGAGCCCTTAATGTCATTTGGCGTTATGGGCGGGTCAATGCAACCACAGGGGCATGCTCAAATGATGATTAGGATATTTCAATACGGTCAAAATCCACAAACGGCAATAGATGCCCCCCGTTGGAGAGTAATGGATGATCTTAAAGTAATCCTTGAAACGGGATTTGAAAATAATATCTATAAAGATCTATCAAGACTAGGACATCAAGTATCTAAAGAGCGCTTCTATAAATTTGGAGGAGCCCAAATAATATATAAATTTGAAAATGGTTATCTGGGAGCATCAGACTGGCGTAAAGATGGGCAAGCAGTCGGATCTTAAATATATTTTATTAAATTAAAAAGTATTAACATTTTCCACTTTTGAAACTCTTATTAATAATATAGAGTATCGACATTTCAAGCAAATTATTTAAGGTTCACATAATTTTCTCAATTAAATCTATTGAATAAATAATTTTATTTGGTAAATCATAATAAAATTGAATTGAATTTAAAATAATTAAAGAGAATATGAATCTATGGGTTATGATCGAAAAGATATAGTATTTAGTTTTAAAATAGTAATATGTGGCGCCAGTTCAGTGGGCAAGACATGTTTATTTAACAGATATTGTTTTAATTCATTTAATTTTGACACATCCCCGACTATTGGGATAAATTTTCATTCTGTATATTTAGAGATTAATACTGAAAAAGAATCTGAAATATTGAAAGAGAATTATATAGTTAATTCCATTTTTGATTTTGGAGGACAAGAAAGATTTGTCCCATTGATTCCTAAATTTATAGAAGGCGCTAATGGAGCTTTATTAGTATTCGATTTAGTTAACTACCCCTCCTTTCATCAGTTAGATTTCTGGTATGATAAATTAATTGAGAATGCTGTCGATTCAAAGATTCCTATTCTTTTAGTTGGAAGTAAAAGCGATCTAATAGATAATACTCCCGATTCTGAAATTATTGCTGAGGAATTAATTTATAACTACGTAAAAGAGAGAAAATTAGAAGGATTTTATAAAACATCTGCCTTAAAGAATCATAATGTTTTAGAGGTTTTTAAAGAGTTAAATAATTTGATGTTAAAAAGACAACATAAACCATATATTGTTGTGTAAAAGCGGAAGAAATTTTTTAGTAATCTCTTTGAATCACAAAATCTGAAAATTCGTTAAAGAATTTTTTTTGTTCTTTGTTTAAATCGGGATAAATATCTTTTAAAGTATTTTTAGATTGCTCTACTAGATTTTTAGCTAAGTGCTCCGCGATTATTAAAGCATTGGTTTTAGTAATTATATCTTTAACTTCTTCAATATCATTCTTAGTTAATTTATCTTTATGATATATTTCATTCATTCTTTTAGATTGGTCTTCATCCGTATTGCTAATAGCTAAAATATATAATATTTTTTTCATTTTTCCTTTAATATCTTTTTCTAAATCAAGAATGTCATCACGAATAGAATGAGCTTGTCCTATACTTAACATAGCATCACTTAAAGGTTTAATTTGATAATGAAGATTTCCTTTAGCTAAAATAGCTCCAATTTTTGTAGATTTCTCGAATATTCTTGCTCTTTGGTATTCCGCAATATTTAAATATTGTTCTAATGTCATAGTAATATTATTATAACTCATGTACTCTTCTATTAATTGTCCTTTCAATAAATAGTCCATTGCGTTTGTATACTCATTAATTGCTAATAGTTTTAATTGTTCTGGAAATTTAGAAGATTTTAATATATCCAAACCTAAGAGATATCCTTGCGTTCCACCCAAAATTGACATATCTCTTCCATACAATCCACCTATTTCATCTTTTTTTGGGAGATCAATATCTTTATAAACCTGTTCTAATTCATTCTTTAATTGTATATGGAAAGTAGGTTTACCCCTTCTCATCATATCGTTATCTAAAAGATCATCATGAATTAAGTGTCCATTATGTAATAATTCAACTGCTATGGATACTTCGCGAATTTGATTCATTTGATCTTCTAAATACAGGGGATTTACAATTCCAGCAAAAGCAGCTGTTAACAGAATTGGATGAATTCTCTTTGCTTTCTCATTTAAAATGAATTTCTCTAATTGAGTTATAAAATCCTGAAGAAGTATGTCTTTTTCTATTTTGTATAATTGATTAAAATATTTCTTCAATTCATTGTTAACAAAGGTTATTTCTGTTTTAAAGAAATCTTCGATCATAACTAATTCACAAAAAGTTCATTATTAATATAAAACATATAATAATGTAATTTAATTATATCTAATTCAATTAAATTTTAAACTAAAGACGATGAAGTTAGCAGTTTTATCAGATAGTCATGATCATATGAATAATATATTGAAAGCAGTATCTATAATAAATCAAAGAAATGTGGATGCACTTATTCATTGTGGAGATTATGTGGCTCCATTCGTAAAGAGATGGTTTGATAAGTTAAATAATTCGATAAAAAAGAATTTTTATGGTGTTTTTGGGAATAATGATGGAGAGAAATTATTTTTAAAACAAAATTTGGGACAAATATGTGAATTTGCTGAAAATGGCAATGAAATGATTTTAGAATTAGGAGGAAAAAGAATCTTTGTATCCCATATGCCAAAACAAAAAACGATCGAAGCTTTGGCAAATTCAGGACATTTTGACATAATTTTATCTGGTCATACACATTCTTTATCAAATAAAAAACTAGAAAATGGTATTTTAATTGTTAACCCTGGGGAACTATGTGGTTATTTAACAGGAAAAGCGACTTTTGCAATTATAGATACTGATAAAATGGAATCTGAAATTATTGAATTATAGAATTCATTTTTTTTTTTTTTAGAGACATTAAATTTATCAATAAAAAATTTGATTCACAGTTCATTATTGAAGTAATAAGTAATGCTAGCGATCATGTAGATTTTTTTACAGACTCATCTTGGATTGTTATCTGGAATAATAATGAATATGAAATATTTAAATTAAGTAAGTTAGGAGATATTAAATGGATACAAAGAAGTAAGAAAACTTATTTTCGCTAAATAGTATTAAATAAAGATATATATTTCTATAATCTCAAACTTTTCCTCTATACTTTTATTTTATCTAATTTTTTTAATATTATGTCATTACCTTTAGAAGGGAAAATTGTATTAGATCTAACGAGAATGCTACCTGGACCATATTGTTCCATGATACTTGCTGATCTTGGTGCTAATGTCATTAAAATAGAAGATCCTTATTACTTCTATGGACACCCACCTCCATTCTTTCAAAAAGGAAGATATCGTGAAAGTGCTTTTAATTTTATTCTTAATAGAAATAAACAATCTATTACACTTAACCTTAAAAAGGAAAAAGCAAGAGAGATTTTTTATGAATTAGTTAAAAAATCTGACGTTGTTCTTGATACTTTTCGACCTAAGGTAACATCTAAACTGAAAATTGATTATGATACATTAGCTTCAATTAATCCATCTATAATTTGTTGTTCCTTGACAGGATATGGCCAATATGGACCCTATGAGCAAATAGCAGGTCATGATCTCAATTATATAGGAATATGTGGAATATTGGATTTAAATAAAGAACGAGCAGTATATGATGATATAAATAAGGTTAGAAAACCGTTGAATCCAGGTGTTCAAGTTGCTGATATTGGGGGAGGATTAGTATCAGCAATAGGGATTCTAGGCGCAATAATTGAAAGAGAGAAGAATCCTGATAGAAAGGGACAATTTATTGATATATCTATGACAGATTGTGTGTTTTCTTTTATGCCTCTTGTAGCTGCATATCATTTTTCTAAGAATTTAAATGATGGCGTCGAAACCCAAAATCCCCTACATGGTGATTTTCCTTTTTACAATGTTTATAAAACAAAAGATAATAAATTTTTATCTATTGGTATTGTTGAAGTTAAATTCTGGCGAGAATTCTGTGTAGGTCTTGAACGTGAGGATTTAAAACCAAAACAATTTGTTAAAGGAAAGGAAAGAGAAGATCTGTTTAAAGAGTTACAAAAAGAATTTTTAAAAAAAACTCAAAGAGAATGGATGGATATTTTTAAAACCTTAGATGCATGTGTTATGCCAGTAAATTCATTTGCGGAGGCTTGTAATGACCCTCAGATTAAGGCACGTAATATGGTCTTAGAATTGGAACATCCCAAGTTTGGAAATGTCCAAAATGTGGCTTCGCCTATAAATTATTCACGAACTCCTTTAAAAATCAAAAACATTGCTCCAAAAATTGGACAAAATACAAAAGAGATACTTAAAAACCTAGGCTATTTAGACAATGACATCAGAGACTTCAAAAAAAAGGGAATTATTTAAGTTTTTATCATAATATGTGGAATTCGATAAGTAATATCATAGATGTAATTAAAAGAGAAAAAATGGTAAATACTATTAATATAATAAACATGGGCCAATCTTTTAACTGTCCATAAAACCCTGCTGCGTTTATCGTAGAATAGATTACCATTCCAATAGCTATAAAGAATATAGCCATACCCCAAGGTTGATTCATTATAAATCCAATTCCTCCGATTATTAGCGTAACAGCTGTAAGAAATTCAGCAACTAAGTGAAAAAATATTTGAGTTGGTTTGGTTTTAAGGTCTGGTACTTCTCTTTTTATTAATAAAAGAAACCACATACCGAGCATTGTGATTCCTATTATAATTGTATATAATGAAGCAATTAATTCAAGAACTATATTAATCACCTTCAACGATTTAATTGAATCAAAATTATTAATTATTATATTTACTTAAAGTTTCTGTAAATATTATAGCTTAAATTATTGTCCAGTAATGAATATTTTATTAATCTTTTGAATTTAAGAACTTGAATACAACTTTGACAGCATGAGATTCAGATTTATTAGCTAATGTATCAAATGCATCCTTGTAAGCATTAAGTGGAAATTTATGAGTAACTAGCATCTGAGGATCTATTAATTCTTCTGATAAAAAATTTAAATAATGCTGAAATGCATGCAACGATTTATCACGGAATATTTCTATCCCAAATGCATTTGAACCAATAACTTCGAGTTCTTTAAAATAATGAAGCGTATTTTCAAACCTTTTTGGAGGACTTGCACCTAAAAACACTAATTTACCTTGAGTGCAAAGTATTCTCTCTCCAATTTCAAAAGTCTCTGCTGAAGCGATAGTATCAACTATACCATTCACGCCATCTAATGTCCATTTAAGACCCCTTTTAGGTGTATATAATTCAACATTGTTATATGCAGCTATTTCTTCAATTAATAAATCACCTGAGCTTAAAAAAACATGTTCAGCTCCTAATTTTATAGCTAAATCTCTCTGAAATTGATATCGTCCAATCCCTATTATATGTTTTACTCTAAAAATGTTCTTTAAAGAAAGTATTGTAAGCAAACCTATAATACCTAAACCATAAACAAGAATTTGAGAGTTAGGGTTAGGATTTAGCAATAATAGGGAATGAAAAGAAACAGAAAAAGGATCTGCTAAAACTGCTTGTTCAAATGATAGTTTTTCTGGTATCAAAAAACATTGAGATTCATGAACTGATAAGTATGGACTAAACCCTCCATATCCACTTGTAACACCTAAATGCATTCCTACCGGAAGATTTCCCTTCTGGAAATTTTGACAATGTTTAAAATCACCTAAAGAACATCTTGAGCATATGGGTACGATTCCTCGAGGAATGCATGAAAACCACGGATTGATTACCACGCGATCTCCCTTTTTAAATTTTTTAACTTTAAGCCCAACACTTTCTATAATACCGACAGGTTCATGTCCCATTATCTGAGGAAAAGAAATAAAAGAACGTATAGGATTATCAAGTGACCCCTTAAGTTTTAATTCAGTCATGTCACTACCACAAATTCCACAAAAAACGGTTTTAACAATAACCCAGTCTTCTGCAATTAACTTTGGATATGGAATATTTTTTAGAGATACTGGTCCTCCCGATTTCCAAAACCCTTTAGGATTTATTTTTCCTCTGATAAATGACTTTAATAACTTGAATTTTTTTAATTCGAATATTAATGCAGGGATGAAACCATTTTCCTTTTTTGAATTCATATGAATTTATACTCCGATTTTTAATCAAAATAAAATTTAACTTTAATAGATTTAAATTTCTCTTGATTTCTTGCAGTTACAAACGCTTTTTTATAATCTTTTAAGAGAAAAAGGGATTTCAGACGATGATATTTCACAGGTGATGGTGAAAA
>CAYPFJ010000087.1:0-16171 GCA_964409945.1 uncultured archaeon
CTGGTTTTGTCTCTAATATCTCTTTTATAAGAAATGTGCCAGTATGTCCTTTTGCACCATCAACTAGTACTGTTTTATTCATACTTAATACAATTTTAAATTTATTATATCTCTACTATAAATTTAATTTTTTTTAAAGTAGAAGAATATTAAAAATTTCTTTAGTATGTTCTTATAATTTCATTTAAATTTGAGTAATTCAGGACAAAACAGGGATATATTATCGTAGTATTATACTGATATATTATATTGTCAAATTTTGTAAAGTATAACAAAAACAATAAGTTTTGAATATTAAAAGGGGTTTTATAAAAAAAATGAAATTAATAACATGTCATATTCCCGAAGCATATCTAAGTGGAATAGAAGAACTAGTTAACATGAACCTTTATCCCAATCGTTCAGAAGTAATTCGTGTTGCTATACGCGATTTGCTGAAAACTGAACTCAGCTCGCTTTTGAGAAAACCGGAATAATTAACCATTTTTTCTCATTTCTTTTTCATATTCTTTGGGACTGAAGTTTTATAGAGAAATTTTTATAATAATGCAAAAAGAATATTTGATTAGCATTTCACCTAGCTTACAAATAATTCATAAAATTGCCAGACTAACAGCCATGATAAACATCCCTGTAATAATTCCTATTATTGAGTAATGTTCTTTAGCTAATGAACGAGACATAGGTAATAATTCATCTAACGAAATATAAACCATTATTCCTCCAACTGCTCCTAACAAAGCGTTTAACACAAAATCGTTGATAAAAGGAAAAAGGATTAACCATGTTAATATAGCCCCTAAAGGTTCACTCATCCCTGAGATAAAAGACCATTTAAAAGCTTTTTTTTTATTTAATGTACAGGCATAAATTGGCACCGCTACAGCAATTCCTTCGGGTATATTATGTAAAGCTATAGCTACAGCTAATAAAATTCCAAGGTGAATATCTGTTAAAGCACCTATAAAGGTTGCCATTCCTTCTGGGAAATTATGAATAAATACTCCAAAAACTATAAAGATAGATGTCTTTACTAAGTTATTATTCCTTTTTTCATCACGATGAAGATGACGATTACGATGACGATGTCCATAATGTAAATGTGGTTTACATTCTCCGCTGTTATTTATTAAAATTTCAATTGAATCCTCAAACTCATATTCATGGGAAACTACTACATCAATTATAAACATAATTATCATTCCTATAAAGAACATCAAAATTCCCATTAAAAACCCGATTGCTTCTATGCTATTTTGCAGAAGTTCTACAAATGAAATTAAAATCATAACCCCTGCAGAAAAACCCATAATAAAAGAAAGTACCTTTGGGTTGGGTCTTTTCATAAAAATCGCGATAACACTACCAATAGAAGTTGACAATCCTGCAATTAGACTTAACAATAATGCAAGAAAAGGATTTACCATATATAAGATCACTTTTAAGGTTTTAATCTAAATGATTATTTGGAGTTATTTAGTGATATATTTTAACAATAGTTCATGTCATTGTTAATATATAATAATATTATCAAAATATTTAAAATTATAAAACTTGATTAATTAGTTTTATCTAAATAATTAAAAAATATCTCCTATTTAAAGATTGTGAGATCATTAAAGGAAATTAGCAAAACGATTTACCTAAGATTTATTAATAATTTTTAAGGATTTATAAAAAAAATTAGAGAAATATGAAATAATGCTTAATTGGAAGATCTTAATAAAAATCTTTGTTTAATTAAGATTATATATAATATGATATCTTTTTCTTTATTAATATTATTAAGATAAATTAGGGCTTGTCATTTGAGAAAAGTAACTGATATTGATAAATTATTTTACTTTGAAAAGAACTTCTTTACTATGGATGGCGTGTGGATGCTAGAAACTGAAAAGGAAGTAGGGTGGGATACTGCTTTAAAAATCGATAAAGCTGTTTGGATTAGACTAATGAAAATCATTTTTAGAAGGATAAAGAAATATCTGAAAATTGAAACAAATACCCTAAGTGATTTAATTGATATAATCACATTTAGATGGTCTATAGAAGGCTGGAAATATATGATTAAGCACATTTCGGAAACGGAAATAATCATTGAAATAAAAGAGTGTCCTTATAAAGCAATAATGGATAGGAATCCAAAGCGGCAAAATAGAATTCCTTTAGTATGCAAAAATATGTGTCATCCTTTTTATAAAGCGGCTTTTGAAGAATTTAATCCAAAAATAATATTTGAACGAAATAAGTTTATGGGCTTAGGAGATAATATATGTGATTTTTGTTTCAAGATTATTGATTAATAATTACTTTTTTTAATTTTGGTAAATCTCTTTGAAGTATTTAATTTGTTTTGATACTTTTAAGATAATTCTATTCTTTTCAGATTCAGATATAGAATATAGAATAAAAATAGAATCATCGATATCTCTTATTAATTGTTTTAAATCTTCACTAACCGTTTTGTTGGACAAATTTAACATTTTAGTTAAAGCATCTACTTTTCGAGTAATCACCATTTTGACTTTATTATTTGGTTTAATAATAGGTAGATGCCTTATCATATATTGGTTTAAATTAATAGTGGTATTTTTCTGATTATTTATTCCGTAGATGCAATAAAATTGGATTAAGCTTGAATTAAGAACAGCACATAGGTACTTTAACTCATCAGAATCGTTATAAAGTAATGAATAAATTGATGATGTAAAACACACATTATCTTCAGTATAAATCGCTTCTGGGATAATATTATTATGCTTTATTAACAATTTTGGTTGTTTATAGTATTCGTAATTATTACCTTTTAAGATCTTTGGATCCACTTCTTCAATATTAAATGATTTAATCTTTCTGAAAATATAATAATTGAAATCGTTTCTCGCACTAATAAAGAAGCAAGAGTCATTTGTATCTTTTCTTAATTTTTTTTTTATTAACTTAAGCCCTTTTTCTTCTTCTCCTCTAATCATTTTTGGAAAATCTACAGGATTTAAATAGTTTAAATCTCCGATCTTTTCAACTTTTTCAATTAACTCATATATTTGCGCATTTGGTTTAATTCTAATCCGATTCATTTCGACCGTATCTGATCCACAAAAGGGACAATTTTTCTTAAATGTATATACATATAATTTTTTAGATTTTAAGCTTAAAGGACAATTCAAACTAAAGCAAATTCTTAATGAATCTACATTTTGATTTGGATAAGCAGTAATCTTAGTTTTTGGATAATCATAGACATCTAAATCTCTAGCATTATACCCATTTTTATTTTCGTATAGAACTATTTGTACTTCGTTTGTTGCTGTTTTAAACATCTTGGAACCAATATCATAGATTTTTAAGATATTTGCTTTAGAAAGAAAATCTTGCCTAAAATTAATATAACCTTGTCGAAGGAGGAAACTTTTTGGAACCAAGAAGCCTATAACTTCATTACTCCACTCTAAAGCTTTTAATAAAAAAGCACAATAAATATCATTATAGAAAATTTTTTCTTTTTTTAGGATTTCCTTCTCATCTTTAGTTAAAATATTCCCATAAGGGGGATTTCCTATAATTATATCAAATTTGGGAAAATTCGAATTTATAAGACTATTTTGTAATTTTAAATTTGACTTCAATATTGATATTGATTTTTTTACACTATCATCTAAGTTATTTTGATACCATTTGAGAAGTTTCAATATACATAATTTAATCGCATATTCATTAATATCATACCCGAATAAGTTTTTCAGTATTTGAATCTTAATACTAGCTACATTTAGGTTTGAATTTAGTTTTTTGATAATATTAAAAATGATATCAGCGGAATTTAATAGGAACTCACCCGAACCACATGCTGGATCACAAATTTTAATATTTAATAACAATTCTCTTAATTTTTGTTTAAATTCAATGTCATATTTATAAATCTCATTAATATTCTTAATCTTTTTAGAATCCAAACCATAATTATTGAACTTTTTATTAATTAAACAAAGTAATGTTTCAGATACAATAAAATCTGAGATTTTTTTGTTTGTATAGAAGGTACCTTCTTTCTTTCGCTTATGGTAACCACTTAAGAATTGTTCTTCAACTTTATCAATTAAAGGAAATAATTTATTTAACTGCTGAAAATCATTAGTCCTTATAGAATTATCGAATAATCTAATGAATTCCTTGAATTTGTTAAAATCTCTTTGATATACCATTTCACTATTTTCAAAATTCTTTTGTATATCATCTATAATTTACAATTTAAAATATTTTATTCTTTATATGGTATTTTTGTTATATTTTTATAGTTAAATTAACTTAATATAATAGAGACTATGACGAGTGATAAAAAGGAAAAAAAAGACTATTACGGAGTTGCTCCAATAAGTTCAGTTGTAAAAAAAATGAAAAAGGAGTATGATAATGACCCTAAGGATTGGAGAGTAATAGGATCAAAGGATGATAAAGGAAATTCTGATACTTTTATAACAAAGAAACCCAATGCTTTTTGGTTAAAATCAAAACAATTGAGTCCTTATTCTGCTTTGAGCATGGGTACAGTTGTAAGAAATTTAGACAAGGATATTGACGAAACTATAGGGAAAAAAATGTCCCCAAACGATATGTTTCGCTTATTTGGAATGGTTGTCCCAATAAAGAAAGATCAGAACATTATTGCTTCTGGTATTGAAAAATATTCCCAAGAACATGGTAATTATTTAAAAGAATTAATAAAAGAACGAGATCCTAATATAGGAAATGCATTAGGAAGGCGGATTGATAAGGAATTCTTGAAAAAGCATCCACAACGCGGTGGTTTATATATTTAAAAAAAAGATATTTCTATACTTTCTCTTTTAACTTACCTAATTCATCTTTCTTTTTAATTAGAAAATCAGTATTGCTCGTATATTTTGAAGTATTTTTAATTAATTCTTCAATTACTGCGGTAATTAAATCAGAACCAGATTTTCCAGTGCCTCCAGCAAATTCTTTTAGTAAAGGTACTTTTAAATCTTCAATATAAAAAGTAACACCTTTGGAAATCTCTTCCATCATTAATTGATAAGTAAAATCTGCACCTTTCTCTCCTTTCATTAAAGGCTCATCAGGATCTTCGAATGTATAAGATACTTCTAACCATTTATCACCGCTAGTTGGTACTATACCATAAATATAATCTGTAGTATAAATCCATAATGGTATTCCATTATCGTAAGATGAATCTACAATTGTTTTAAATTCCTCACTCATTCTAAATCATTAAAATAAATTTAATTTTCTTTTAGTAGAATAAATTAAGTTAGTATTTTTATTTTTATAATTATAAAATTTTTATTATAATTTTATCTTTTAAGTTTATGCTAAAATAAAATGGTGTTAATTAAAAACATTTTTGAAAAAGATTATGCGAAAACTGGATTATAAACAGACTATTTCTGAAATTCAAAAGTGGATACGTGATTATGTAAATTCTGCAAAAGTTAAAGGTGTCGTAGTAGGGATTAGTGGAGGTATTGATAGCGCTGTTACCACGTCGTTATGTGTTAATGCTCTTGGAAAGGAGAATGTTATTGGATTAGGTCTACCTTGTTCATCAATCCCACAAGATTTAAAGGATGCAGAAAAACTAGCCAAATTATTAGGAATAAAGTTTATTAAAATAGATTTAACAAGCATTTATGACGAATTTATTAAGGTTACAGAACCTCTCTTTGAGTCTAATAATATGGCAGTAGCAAATTTAAAACCTCGATTAAGAATGATGACGATTTATTTTGTAGGGCAGTCTTTAGGGAAATTCCTTGTTGCGGGTACAAGTAATAGAACCGAATTAGCCATTGGTTATTTCACCAAATTTGGTGATGGAGGAGTCGATTTTGAACCGATAGGAGGACTCTATAAATGTGAAATAAGAAAAGTTGCTAGATTATTAAATATTCCTGAAGAAATCGTTAAAAAACCACCAAGTGCTGGATTATGGGAAGGTCAAACAGATGAAGGCGAAATTGGAATAACATATGATGCTTTAGATGAAATTATTTTTAAGATTGATAATAAATTAGATTTAGATGATTTAACCAAAGATGATGTAAATAGAGTTAAAGGCATGATAAAATCAGCACAACATAAAAATAAGATGCCTCCATTTTACAGAATAAATAAATAATCATAAGAATAAAGAATTATAAGCTCGAGATAACTCTCCTTATCTTATTTATTCTTAAAGTTATATTTTCTAATTTCTCCCTAAGTTCTTCACTTTGATTTTGATATTCAGAATCGTTGATGGAGCCTGCATTATAACTTTTTTCTATTTCATTAAAGTTTTTTTCTAATGAATACCGTTTACCCTCAAGAGCAATTAATTCTTGATATAAGGAATCCTTATCCTTAGGTAATTGTTCTGTAATAGTTGTCTCAGATTCATTGTAACTTATTATTTCTGGTTTAGATCCACCAAACTCAATAAATGGTTTTGCTTCAGGTTTCTTTACAAGTTCTTTCTCTTCTTTTTTCTTCTTTTTTTCATCCTTCTCTTTCTTTTGCTTTACTGGTAAAGGCTCAAAGACTTCATTTACCTTAGGTAATTTTTCTGTTGTTTTTTCTCCAACCGAGGAGAATACATTGAATAAATCTGTACCTGTTGATCTTATTTCTTCAGTTTCAACTTCTTCTATGCTTACTGAAGTAATTTTAGGTTTTATAGGAATATCGGGTTGTTCAACAACTTTAGGCTTTTTAATAGAAAAAGGTACCTCCTTTTCTTCTTTTGAGACATCTATCTCTATAATTTCAGAGATTAATGAACTTTTTTTTGGTTTTACGGGCATAGTAGTAAACGGAGGAGGTTCTGGAAGTTTTTTAGATCTTTCAGACTCACTAAGGATTTTAACAATTGATTCAGGTTTTTTTGGCAGTTCTGAAATCATTTTTGAAATTAGTTTATCTTGAGGTTTATTTGATTCTTTAAAAACGCCCAAAATTGATTCGGGTTCTTTGAGGGGTTCTAAAATGATTTTTGGTTCAGACAATCTTCGTATAGGTTTTAAACCTTCATATTTTGGAATTTCTGCTTTTTCAATCTTTGGTTTTTTTTCAAAAGTAGAGGGAACTTTTAATTTTTCTAACTCCTCTTCAATTCTCATTTGTACTTGTTTCATAGATTTTACTCCGATCTTTTCTATAGGTTTTTTTGCTTCATGGTTAATAGGTGCTTTTATTTGAGGAGCTTTTTCAGGTTTTTTGATTACAGGAATTTTAATTTTTGGTGGAGGTAACAATACATCTTTTTTTGGTGTAATCTTTTTTATTACTTTCATTTGAGAAACGTGCTTAAGGGTCTCATCTTTCTTTTCTAATTCGAGTTTTAAGCCATCAATCTCATGTTTAAGATCATCTATCTCTCCTTTAAATTGTTCAGAGACCTTACCAACGATTTCATCAATATCTATACTAGCAGAGTCTAAATCTTCATGTAAACGAGCAGTTGGAGATTTTTTGATTTCGTCTTCAGGTTGAAATTCAGGAGCTTCACCAGTGATATTAATAATTTTTTGTATATAATCAGGCAATTCAGATTCGACAAACCAAAGTTCTAAAGTGTCCCAACTGTCTAATTTATTCAAAGATTCTTCAATAAGACTCATATTAGATTCTGTTTGAAATGAATTCACAGTTTTAAGAGTTTGTATTTTCTCAATTAGCTTCACTCGAGCAGTGATTTCATCATCGGGAGTTGGCTCTCCTTTTATCAAGTATAAATAAATATCCTTAATCTCTTGAACAATAGATTCGAACTTTTCTTCTTCACTCATGAAGGATTACTTGAATGATTTAATTTAATTATCTCTTAAAATATCTCTTTAAGTATTTAAAAACATTTCACTAATATATTTCTTTCCGATGTTAAAGATAATTACATGTTAAAAATTCATTAGCATCAATGATTCTAAAAAACAAAGAAAACACTTAAGTTTATAAACTTCAAAATTCTAATTATAATCTATGGTTGAATCCAATAAGGAAAGTCAAGTTTTTGAACTAAAAGACGATCGCAAGCTTGGATATGCTGAATGTGGAGATTTAAACGGTAAACCAATTTTTCATTTCCATGGAGATCCCGGTTCTCGTCTTGAAATTAGATTTTTTGGTGATAAGCCAAAGGAATATGGAATTCGTATAATATCCGTTGATCGTCCAGGATATGGCCTTTCTGATTTCCAGCCTGAACGAACACTTTTAGATTGGCCAGATGATGTTGTTAAACTCGCTGATCACTTAGGACTAGATAAATTTGCTGTTATGGGGATATCAGGTGGAGGACCTTACGCGGCTGCATGTGCTTATAAAATCCCAGAAAGGTTAACGAGTTGTGGTATAATTGCTGGGTTGGGACCAATTAATATGCCTAAGAAAGGGATGATGCGATCGAATCGCATTGTTCTTTTTATCGCACAAAGATTTCCATTCCTCGTAAAACCGCTGATAAAAGCAGAAATGAAAGCATTTGGAGACCCAGACAAAGTGCAAAAATCTATAGAAAATATGGCTAAAAAACTTCCCGAACCAGATAGAAAATTCTTGCAGGATCCTCAATGGTTAAATATAATTATAGCAGATTTCAAAGAAGCTTTCCGTTCCGGACCAGATGGTTCAGCACTTGAAAATAAGATATATGCAAAACCATGGGGTTTTGAATTAAAAGAGATCTCTGCAGATCTTCAGGTATATATATGGCATGGTGAGCTAGATGTGAACGTTCCTATTTCAATGGGACGCAAAATGTGTGAGTTAATCCCTAATTGTAAGGGAAAATTCTTTCCAAATGATGGACATCTTTCTGTTGGTTTTGGTCACATTGACGAAATTCTTGAAACCTTAAAATCTTAAATTTGCTAAAACGTATCTCAATAAAGATAAAAGGATTATAGATAAATTACTTTACCAGATCAGTGAAATGGTTGTCTTTTTTTAAACCCTGCGGCCCCTATGCCCACCTTTTCTACGGCAGTGGTCATGCGATCTAGGGGTTACTTCTTCAATCCTCCCGACTTGTAGACCAGCTCGTGCGAGAGCGCGAATGCAAGCTTGAGCTCCAGGACCGGGGGTTTGTGATCTATTTCCGCCAGGTGCTCTTACTTTAATGTGAATCCCTTTAATACCTTTATCTCTTAGGTCGTTAGCTACTCTAAAGCCACACTGCATAGCGGCATATGGAGATGATTCATCTCGGCTAGCTTTAACAACCATTCCTGCAGTACATTTTGCAAGCGTTTCCGCACCCGAAAGATCCGTAGCAGTTACGAGAGTGTTATTATAAGAACTGAATATATGCACGATTGCCCATTTAGTTTCTTCTCTACTCACTTTTTTTCACCATTAACTTTTTTCTTTTACTTCTGTAAATGGACTCTTAGGAGCGAAGCGAATAAAAGCCTCTTCATCCTTTTTTACAATATAGGAAGGGGCATTAATTTTTTTCCCGCCAACTTGTATATGCCCATGGGTGATATATTGCCTTGCTTGATATACAGTACTTGCGTATCCTTTTTCATAGACAAGAGTTTGTAATCTTCTTTTTAATAAATCTTCTACTGTAAGCAGTAATACATCTTCAAATTCTGCTTCTGGTCCAATAATTCCCAACCGATTTAATTTACGAATTAATGTCTGCTGAACTTCTACAGCTTGCTCATTAGATAATGATCTAGATTGTCGAGCGATATTACGCCAATTTCCCAGCATTGTACGCATTTTCCAAAATTCTCGTTTGTTTCTAAGTCCATATTTACCTAAAAATTCGAGTTCTTCTATGATTCGATCTTTTTGAAATGGGTGTTTTGGTTTCTTAAATTTCTTCTTTAACCGTCTTGGATCCCCCATTTTTTCACCTTTTATTGTTGTTGACCTTTTTTCCTTCGTACGACACCAATAACTAATCCGTGACGCCCAGTACTTCTAGTTCGTTGTCCACGAACTTTCAATTTTAAGTGATGTCGAACACCTTTATAACTTTTAATTTTTTTCATTCTGTCAATGTCTCTTTTGACAGTAATTTCTAATTTATTTCCTATGATGTGAAGATCTTCACCAGTGCGTAAATCTTTTGGTCGATTTACCATCCACTTAGGAACACCATTTTCAATGGGATTTAAGATAATTTCTTCGAGTCTATTCAAATCTTTTTCAGAAATTGCCCCTATCCTTAAATTTGGGTCGACTCCTGCCACTTTAGTGATGACTTGAGCGAACCTTCTACCAATACCACTAATTTGTGTTAAACCATGTTCAACTTTAGCATTTCCATCTACTTGGGATCTTAATTTACGAAAAAACACCTTTTCGCGGAAATTTTTAGGTCGAACCGCAGATATGGAACTCATATGAACTCATTTAATTAGTATTATATTTTCTTCTATGATCTAATGTTAGTAAATACAGAATTTAATATTAAATTTTTGGTTTTACTTAAGGATAAATTGTAGAATTAGCAAATTTCTTTAAATAAAATTACCTAGTAATTCGGTACTCTTACATTTTCTTCTTTTTTTGAATTAATGTGTTTTATACTTTTACTTTTTTTCGAACCAGCGACTTTTTGTAATAATGGTAAGCCGGGTTTCACTTCTGCTATCGGTTTCGACTCAATTAAGTCGTTTTCAATCAATTTATTATAGAGTTTTTTTCCTTTTTCAGTTCTAATAAGTACCGTATTCCATCCTGATGGAGACCCTATTGATCCAATTGAAATATCTGCGGATTCAGAGGTTAAATCATAACAAATTTCACAATCTTCTCGAGCTAAGTGTGAGATATCTTTAATTGGAATGTTCAATTCTTCTCCATTGTTCGTGTATATAAAAAACTTTCCTTTATTAATATCCATCTTTTTTGCATTCTTAATATCCACATTCAATTTTGTACATATTTCTAAAAGTGACTCATAAGAAAAGGATTCCATACAGAAGATTCCAATTTTATAATTAATAGAATTTAAGGAGGGGACTCCAATATTGTAAATCTCGGATTTTAGGATTGCTTGCATTTGACAAGGAACTCCTACTACTGCGATTTTTTTATTTTTAAGTTCATTTTGATTGAGTATTTGCAAGTTAGGATTGTTTACATATTTAGTTCCTGCTGTTGAAAGGAGTTCTTCCTTATTTTTTAATAAAACGGGTTCAGGACGCCATAATGTATTACTCATTTTTGCTCCTAAAGCAAAGTCGATTTCATTTTTATCAAAAAGATAATGTAAACAAGTACTTGAAATTCCTCCATCTTGACATACTTCCGAAATTTCTTTTATTTTTGTTCTTGCTGAATAGGCTTCAAGAAAATATCCAATCTTCTCATATTCTTTAATCTTAGAAGCTTTTTCTTGTGTCATATTTAAAATTTTCATGGGTAAAAAAGTTCTTGGACAAACAAAATAACACAATCCACAGCGAATACACTTATCTTCATCAATTTTCCCAAAACCATTATAAATATGAAGGCAATTCACAGGACATATTCCCGCACATAAACCACAACCGGAACAAATTTTAGACTCAAAAATCACTTTTACTGGTTCATATATAGGTTTTAATTTTAAAATTTGATCATCATTAATTTTTATTAAATAATCTTTAAAGATGAATTTATCAGGATTATTCTCATCTTCTTCAATTTTATCTACAATTTCTTCAAGAAATATTAGTTTTTCATTTTTAAGTAATTCTAGTAAACTCAATGTTTTACTTAAATCAATAGAGTTAAGTTCAGAAAATTTAATTAGAGTTTTTAAATTATTTTTAGAATTATTTTTTAAATAATTAAATAGGGAATATTTTAGCTTTTCTTCATCTAACATTCTATAAAGGATAGTCTCATATTGAGATTCATCATATATTCCAGCTTTTAAAATATCTTGTTTAGCATCTATTAGTGCTCGAATTCTATATGAATCTAAAGCATCTGCTATATTTTTTAAAAATTCCCATGAAAATTTTTCTTCAAGACTCATAATCATTTTAGTTTATCATAATTCTAAATTTTTCCGAAAACCCGAGCAATGGGTTAGTTGCTTTTCAACCACAATTTTTTTGAAAAGTTCATTCTATTTCGGATTATATTTTGGGAGAGGAGGGAGAGCATAAATTTTAGCTGTAATATCTTTAACTGAATTTATAAATTTTTCGACCTCTGCTGCTGAACAGAAATATTGCTGAACACGATCTTCAGAAATACCTTCATGTTTTAATAATTTCTTTAAAGTAAGTATATGTTCATATGTATTAATATTACCATTTCCAAATTCACATTCACCTTCTTTTCAAGAAATTATTGCGACTCCATCAGCACCATTTAAGAAAGCTTCCATAATTAAATGAATTCCGACTCTTCCAGTGCATCTTACTCTAATGAGATGAAAATCTGTAGAGTATGATTTTCTTGTCACACCTGTTAAATCTGCTACAGAATACCCTCACTTATCACAGCCAAAAGCGACTATCCGTCTAGAAGTATTATCTTTTTTATCAGTCATTATTTTTATCCTCTATTTTGTTTATTCTTCAATACTCTCAGAAATACTTTCTACAGTGCTTAAATCACTACTGCCAATACCTTTAATCTCTTGAGTAAATTGTTTATCTCGATAATACTTTAAGTCAATAGCTCTTGCGGGGCAAGAAGAAACGCATACACCACAACCTTTACATTTTAATTCATTAACTATTGCAATTTCATTCTCATTAACTTTTATTGCTTCATAGTAACATAATTTCTCACACCTATGGCATCCCATACATAGTTCTTTATTTACTTCAGCAATAATTAATTCTTGTTTTATGGTGTCATGAGATAAAATAGTAGATACTTTACTTGCAGCAGCCAAAGCAGAAGATACTGAATAAGGGATATTTTTTGGCCCGGCAGCACATCCAGCAATATAAATTCCTATATCTTTTGTTTCTTGTGGACTTAAACATCCATGAATTTCTGAAAGGAACCCTCCTGGACCTTTGCTTAACCCCATTACTTCGACCATTTCTTCAGTTCCCTTAGAAGGGATCATTCCTGTAGACAAGACAACTAAATCAGCATCAATCTTTACAATTTCACCAGTTAAAGACGAATATGCTCTGACTTTTAATTTATTAGTTTTATTATCCTCTATAATTTCGCCTACTTTTCCTCTAATCATTCGTATACCTGATTCTCTTATTTTTCTATAATATTCTTCATTTCCCTTGTCGGTTGTTCGAATGTCAATATAAAATATAATCACATCCATGTCGGGATATTCTTGTTTGAGTAATTGGGCATTCTTAAGTGCCACATTACAACAAACGAAAGAACAATATGGATTAGCATTAACATCTCTAGAACCTACACATTGAATCATCACTACGTTTTTTGGTGTTTCTCCATTGGAAATTCGATATACATGTCCTCCTGTAGGTCCAATAGGACTTAACAGTCTTTCTAACTCTATTTGTGTAATCACATCGGGATAAAATCCATAATTATATTCGTTAGATTTCCATATTGGATACTCATCCCACCCTGTTGCAATAAGTACTGCCCCTATATTGATATCGATATATTCCGTTTCTTGCTCAAAATTAATTGCTTCAGCAGGGCATATTCGTTCACAATTTTTGCAATCAATACATACACTTCTATCCATAACAGCTAACTTCGGTACTGCTTGGGGAAATGGAATATAAATTGCTCCTCTTTCACCAATACCTCTATCAAACTCACTAGGGACTTTAATAGGACATTTAGTTGTACATAATCCACATCCCGTACATTTGCTCTCATCAACATACCGTGCATTCTTTCTAATCTTAGCCTTATAATTTCCTGGTATACCACTGAATTCTACAACATCACTATAGGTAAATAAATTTATATTTGGATGTTTTGATGCATTAACCATTATTGGTGCCAAAACTCATATTCCGCAATCATCCGTTGGATATATCCTATCTAATTGTGCCATTTTTCCTCCAATAGTTGCTTTTTTTTCAACTAAATAGACGGGAATTCCTTGATTGGCTAAATCTAAGGCAGCATTCATTCCAGCAATTCCTGCACCAACAATTAAAACGGCTTTTTTTACAGGAATCTCTTTCCGAGGAATATTTTCTAATTCTCGTGCACGATTAATTCCAGCTTTAACCAATCTTATAGCTTTCTCTGTAGCCTTTTTTTTATCATCTCTATGAACAAAAGAGCAGTGCTCTCTTAAATTAACCATTTGAAAATAGTATGGACTTAAACCGGCTTCAATTAAAACTGCTCTATAGGTGGGTTCATGGATTTTTGGAGTACATGCAGCAACTACTACTCTATTCAAATCCTGCTCTAAAATGTCATTTCTGATAGTATTTTGTCCTGGATCGCTACAAGTAAAAGAATTTACCCTAGAGATCACTACATTTGGGAGATTTTCAATAGCATTTTTAACCGCATCGCAATCAACAGAAGCTTTTATATTCACTCCTCACTCACATACATAGACTCCTATTCTCACATTGGTCTGACTTTCAGACAACTAATTCACCTTTTTGTAAAAACTCACCAAAAATTTTTTGTTTATTTAAAATATTACTTCAAATCTTATTGTTTTATGAAATTATGGAATTAATTTATTTTTTCTGATTAGACTTCAATAAGTATTAATGTATATTTTCTTTTATTTCATTTTTAGTCTTTAATTAATTCTTCTCGTGAATTTTTTATTGAAAAAATAATTATTTAATATTATGTCAGAGACAGAAGAAAATAAGAAAGAGGATTTTGCAAAAGAGTTTATGGCAGAAGAAGGTTTAAAAGGAAAAGCAAGACGAATAAAAATAATGAAGATTATCGATATGGTGGGTTATGACAAAATGAAAATTAGAACAGCATTAGCACGTTCCACTATAGCAGATAGGATTCAGCATGAATAATATCAATTTTTATAATAATATTTATGAATAAATTTCACATTTTAATTTAATAATAATCTTTAAATTCTAATAATAAAAACTGGTTTCTATAATAATAAAGGGGCTTACTTTGCTTGATATTGAGCTATTCAGAAAGAATCTTGATAAAATAATTGAATCAGAAAAAAAAAGGTTTAAAGAACCTATAAATGTTGAAAATGTTTTAGAATATGATAAAAAGTGGAGGTCAGTCTTACAAGAATTACAAGATTTAAGGAAAAAAAGAAATGAGATTTCTGTTAAAATTGGAGAGTATAAAAAAGTTAAGGATAATAAAAAAGTCGAGGAAGCAATCAATAAATCAAAAGAAATAAAAGAAAATATTGATAAATTAGAAGAATTGAAGGAAGAGTATCTAGAGAAAAGAGAAAAGTATCGCTATATGGTAGGTAATGTACTCCATGAATCAGTTCCTATTGGTAAAACTGAAGAAGAAAATGAAATTGTGAGAATTGTAGGAGAAATACCAAAGTTTAATTTTATTCCAATTTCTCATGTTGATTTAATTTCAAAAATTGATGGAGCAGATACTAAAAAAGCTTCAGAGATAGCCGGATCAAGATTTTTTTATTTAAAAGGAGATATAGTCCTACTCAACTTAGCTCTTTTGAAATATGCTTTAGAAAAATTATTGAGTAAAAATTACATCCCAATGTGGACACCTTTCTTTACTAAATATGAAGTAATGAAAGCTGCAGCAGAATTAACTGATTTTGAAGAACAACTTTATAAAATTGATGGAGAAGATCTCTACATGATTGCTACTTCTGAACAAACCTTAGCAGCTTACCATTATAACGAAATAATTGACCCCGAGAGATTGCCACTTAAATATGCCGGTATCTCATCATGTTTTAGAAGAGAAGCCGGTTCACATGGAAAAGATACCCTAGGAATATTTAGAGTACATCGATTTGAAAAGGTTGAACAATTTATATTTTGTAAACCCGAAGATTCATGGAAACACCATGAAGAATTAATCGCTAATTCTGAAGAACTTTACAAAGAATTAAAGCTACCATATCGAATAGTAAATATAGTTTCAGGAGAATTAAATGATAATGCTGCTAAAAAGTATGATTTAGAAGCATGGTTTCCTGCTTCAAATACATATCGTGAATTAGTTTCATGCAGCAACTGTTTAGATTATCAAGCAAGAAAATTAAAAATTAGAATAGGAAAGGTTGGTTCTGAAG
>CAYPFJ010000088.1:0-6512 GCA_964409945.1 uncultured archaeon
AACATTAAATATAATTTTTCTGAAGAAATTTAATATTTCTATTTAATTAAATTAAATAATAATTAATTAAATAAAGTAATAGAAATTAAAGTTTACTTTGGTGGATTTCCCAGATCTTTCCCACACAGAAAGTATGTTCCAATAGTAAAGCATCTGATTTTAAATTTTCACAGAAATTTAGATCTCAAATATGCATTCATAGCTTTAGCTGCTTGTCTTCCAGCGCCCATGGCACTAATAACTGTTGCTGACCCTGTTACGATATCTCCACCAGCAAAAATCTCTTCTATATTTGTTTTACCTTCTTCATCAGCGTCAATATAACCCCATTTAGTTAATTTTAATTTCGGGATTGATTTTGTTAGAATTGGATTTGCATTTGTACCAATTGCTATAATGACAGTATCACAATTTATTAAATATTCTGAATTTTCAATAGGAATTGGTCTTGGTCTTCCAGAAGCATCTGGTTCACCTAATTTCATTTTAAGAACTTCGATTTTTTCAAGATTACCAGTATTATCTCCCAAAAACCTCACTGGATTTGATAAAAATTGAAATTCGATTCCTTCCTCTACTGCATGATGATATTCCTCTCTTCTTGCGGGCATTTCAGCTTCAGTTCGTCTATATACGATAATAACTTTTTCTGCACCGAGTCGTAATGCAACGCGTGCAGAATCTAAAGCAGTATTGCCCCCACCAATGACAGTGATAACTTTTCCTATTTTAATGGGTGTATCATACTCAGGAAATTTATATGCTTTCATTAAATTTGTTCTTGTTAAGAATTCATTCGCCGTTAAAACGCTATTTAAATTCATTCCTGGAATTTTTCTCATTGAAGGCAATCCTGCACCTACACCAATAAAAAACGCTTTAAAGCCCATTTCCTTCAAATCTTCAATCGTCAATGTTTTTCCAATAATCTTATTATATTCCACCTTAACCCCTAGCATTTTTAAAGTCCCGATTTCATCCTCAACAATCTCTTTAGGGAGTCTAAATTCTGGTATCCCATAAACTAAAACACCTCCCCCTTTATGAAACGCTTCAAAAATCGTTACATCAAATCCATACTTAGCAAGATCAGCAGCACAAGTGAGACTAGCAGGTCCTGATCCAATTACTGCAACTTTTATATTATTTGGAGCTTCACAGTCGGGACATTCCTTTAATTGATTCTTTCTTTCCCAGTCTGCAACATATCTCTCAAGAGCTCCAATAGCTACGGGGTCCCACCTTTTACTTAAGATGCAAGCTTTTTCACATTGGACTTCTTGAGGACAAACTCTTCCACAGATCGCAGGTAAAATGTTATAATCTTTTATACTGCGAATTGCTTCTAGTAAATTATCTTCTTTAATTAACCTGATAAAATTTGGGATATCAATATTGACAGGACACCCATTAACACATTTGGGGTCCTCACATTGTAGACATCTTTCTACTTCTATTTTAACCATCTCTTCGGTAAAACCTAAAGTAACTTCTGAAAAATTATGAATTCTTTCGGAAGGTTCTTGTTCTCTCATTTTTTGTCTTGGAATTTTCACTATAACATCCCTCTTTTATCATATTTTTAAATTCTTACATTCCTTTTTATAAATATCATAGGATTTTTTTTCAAAATCAGCAAATCTTTTTTCTCTATTTAATAAAATATCAAAGTCTATAGTATGTCCATCAACATCGGGACCCTCAACACAAGCAAAATGAATTTGACCATCTTTTGCAGGAAATCGACATCCTCCACACATTCCCGTTCCATCTATCATAATAGTATTTAAAGATACGAATGTTTTTACACGTGGTAATTCTTCAATCCCACTTGTTAGTTTTGCAACGTTTTTCATCATTATCATTGGACCGATTGCTATGACTAGGCTGATTTTATCTTTGCTAATTATGTTTCTTAGTGGTTCAGTAACAAATCCTTCAATTCCTTCACTTCCATCATTAGTACAAATTATAACTTTTTCACTAACATCAGCCATTCGTTCTCTCCAAAATATGAGATCTTTTGTTCGAGCTCCTAATATTGAGATGATTCTATTACCCGCTTGCGTTAGTTCTTTTGCTTGAGGATAGCAAGGAGCAATCCCCACACCGCCACCAATTATTATTATTGGGTGTTCATATTTCTCTATATGTATTTTATTACCTAAAGGTCCTACTACATCTAAAATCTCATCCCCTTCATTTTGACGTGAAAGTAATAAAGTTGATTTTCCAACCACTTGAATTACAAGCGTAATAACCCCTTTTTCTCTGTTATAATCTGCGATTGTAAGAGGTATTCTCTCACCTGTCTCATTAATTCTCATTAATATAAAATTCCCCGCGTATGCTTTTTTAGCAATTAATGGTGCATATATATCCATTTCAAATAATGTACCACTGTTTCCAAGCGGGACTTTTTTTAAAATTTTATAAGGCATTATAAATCATTTTAATTTATGGTATTAATCCTAGTTTAATTTTAAATAAAAAATCATTCTCTAATTGAAGGTATAATTTAATTTAAAAAAATATTTTCTTATATCCGATAGTTACGGGAATTCCTTCCCCAATTTCGCTTATAATTTGAATATAGAAATCAATTTAAAGTGATTTATTATTGTATGTTAAAGTAATTAAAAGCTTTACCTAAAAAAAGTCATTGGCTAATTGAAAAACTTAATTTTCTAAAAAGCTTTTATAATATTAAGAATAAATTATTTCCAGTTTATTAAATATAATTTAATTAATTTTAGCATCATATCTTAAAAACGCCTCAAAATTATGTAATTATGGATAATATTATCGTATTAGACTTTGGTGGCCAATATACACATTTGATTACTCGCCGAATACGAGATTTGGGAGTATTTTCTGAAATTTTACCTTTTGATGTAAATCTTGAAAAATTGAAAAAAAAAAATCCTAAAGCAATTATACTTTCAGGCGGTCCTGGCAGTGTTTATGATAAAAACGACCCAAAATTGGACCAAGAATTCTTTCAATTTACAATTGAAAAGAAAATTCCAGTCTTAGGAATTTGTTATGGTCATCATTTAATTATGTATTTATTAGGAGGTAAAGTTGAATCTAAAGAAACTAAGGAATATGGAAAATCAAATCTTATAATTTTAGAACCAAATTTACTATTTGATTCATTAGAAAAAGAACAAATAGTTTGGATGTCTCATGGTGACCAAATCACCAAGATTGCTGATGGATTTAAAGAATATGCTAAAACTGATACATGTCCAGTAGCAGCTTATGGAAATCAAGAAAAATTATTATATGGTGTTCAGTTCCACCCAGAAGTCTCAAATACTCCAAATGGAAATAAAATATTAGAAAATTTCATTTTTAAAATTGCTAATTGCAAAAAAGAATGGAAATTGAAAGGATGGATTGATAGAACAATCCAAGAACTAAGAAGAGAAATTGGTTCCGATAACAGGGTCATTTTAGGATTAAGTGGTGGGGTTGATTCTTCTGTTACTGCCGTTCTTCTCCATAAAGCAATAGGTGATCGATTACATTGCATTTTTGTGAATAATGGAGTATTAAGAAAGAATGAAGAGAATGAAGTTCAGCACACTTTTAGAGAGAGACTAAAATTTAAAAATTTTCATTATGTTGATGCTGAAGATCTTTTTCTAAAAAAGCTTATAAATATTGAAGATCCAGAGGAAAAACGTCGTATTATTGGATACACATTCATAGAAGTTTTTGAGACTAAAACTCTTGAATTAGAGAAGGTTTATCCAGATATTAAGTATCTCGCGCAGGGTACTATTTACCCTGATCGTGTTGAAACAAGTGCTACAAGTAAAGTTTCAGCTAAGATTAAATCTCATCATAACATTACCCTACCAGATAATATGAAATTAAAGGTAATAGAACCCTTAAGAGATTTATATAAAGATGAAGTTAGGAAAGTTGGTTTAAATTTAGGATTACCAAAATATATAATAAATCGTCATCCGTTTCCTGGACCTGGATTAGCAGTAAGAATAATAGGCCCAATCGATAAAGAAAAACTTACAATTTTAAGGAATGCAGATGAAATACTAATAGAAGAGATTAGAAAGGCAGGGATTTATGATAAAATCTGGCAAGCTTTTTGTGTGTTTCTTCCTTTGAAGACTGTTGGAATAATGGGTGATTATCGAACTTACGAATATATATGTTCTATAAGAATAGTTGAATCAACGGATGCTATGACTGCAAATTTTTCGAAACTAGATTGGGATCTTCTTGAAAGAATTGGAACTAGAATTGCTAATGAAGTTAAAGGAATAAACCGCACGGTCTATGATATTTCAAACAAGCCTCCAAGCACAATAGAATATGAGTAAATCATTCAATATTGATAATACCTATTTTCAAATTTTTTCTATTAGATTTTAATTTGTATGTAAATTAGATCCTATAAAATTATACTTTTATAATTTGATTAAAATGACAAAAGAAGAAATTGCGTGGGATTTAACAGAAATTTTTTCTAGTTACGACGACCCGAAAATCACTGAAAATATGAATAGACTTTCGAAAGAAGCTGATGCATTCATAAATAACTATAAAGGAAAAATTAATACTCCAGATTTTACTCCTCAAAAATTATTAGAATTATTCAAAAAACAAGAGAAATTTCTAGCGGACTTTAGTGAAATAGAACTTTACTCGAATAGATTGTATAGTGGAAACATGACAATTCCAGAAAATGAAGCGTTAAAAAATCGTGTTGAGGATTTTGATACTAAAATTTCAAAAGATTTAGCATTTTTGGAATTAGAAGTTGCTAAATATGTGTATGAGAATGCTAAAATAATAAATGATCCAATTCTCTCTAATTATAAACATCAATTAGAAAATATTAAAAGAGCATACCCTCATTATTTATCTGAAGTGGAGGAACAATTAATCCTTGAAAAAGATCAATATGGGGTAAGAGCATGGAGCAATCTACAATCAAAATGGTTGAATACAAGAAAAATAGTAGTAAATGTTGAAGGTGAGGAAAAAGAATTCTCATATGGAGAAGCTAATGCTCTGCTTAACCACCCAGATAGAGGAACAAGAATTTCAGCAAACACATCTATTTATGGTTTATTAGGTAAAGATGAATATGTATTTTCATCGGCTCTACGAAGTGTTTGTGGAGATTGGCTTAATAATTCAAAAAGACGGAAATACGATAGCCCTATGCATGATAGTCTTATAGTAAATGACACTACTCAGGAGATTATTGATAATTTAATGAAAGCGATTGAAGAAGGTGCAGGAGTATATTGCAAATATTTAAATCTCAAGGCGAAAATTTTGGGTTTTCCAAAATTAAATTGTGCTGATATTCGTGCTCCGCTTTCTATAGCACCTCATAGAACATATTCATGGGACGAGGCAAAAAAGCTTGTAATTCAAGCTTATGGAAGATTTGACTTTGAATTTGTGAAAGATGTAAACGATATGTTTAAGCGAAATCATATTGATGCAAGTCCTAGAAGAGGTAAGAGGAATGGAGCAAATTGTGCCTCTTGGTATAAAGGTACATCTGCTTTTATTCTTTTAACTTATACTGGCGAACTGAATGAAATATTCACTCTTATTCACGAACTTGGGCATGGTATCCATGATTATTTAGCCATCCAAAACCAAACTTACATTAATATACATCCCGGTTACACAGTCGCAGAAACCGCATCGACATTTGGGGAGCTACTCTTAACAGATCTCCTTCTTGAAACTGCAGAATCAAATGAAGAAAAAATGGCGATATTAGCCCATGTATTAGATGATGCAGGACAGGCTGCTTTTCAAGTTAGTGCGAGAGTTTGGTTTGAACAGGATTTATATAAAGCTATCGAAAAGGGCGAGAATTTAGATGGTACAACGATTTCAAAATATTGGTGTGCGGGAAGAGATAAAATATATGGAGATTCTGTAGAATGGTTTGAAGAGATGGATTGGGAATGGACTATGAAACCACACTATTTTATCCCTAATTTTCGCTTCTATAATTATCCCTATGTTTATGCCCAACTTTTTGTTTATGCTTTATATCAAACCTATAAAAAAGAGGGTAAAGCTTTTGTTCCAAAATTCAAGAAACTCCTCGCTGCAGGAGGTAGCGTTTCACCTGAGGAACTTGGTGAAATTGTGGGTCTAGACATAACGAAAAAAGATTTTTGGAACTTAGGAATTAAACAATATGAAGATTTTGTAAATCAACTGGAAAAATTAATGAACTAAATAAAGTTAATCTCCCTATATAAACTTTCTAAATTTTATTCTTTTTTTAACTAAATTGCAGATAATGAAAGGTATTAATAATTTCCGGAATAAATTTCACTCTTTATTATCTCGTAGTCGAGTGATTCTTGAGATTGTATCCCTAAATTCCACTTTTCACACACATCTTTTGCTCTTTGAGAGATATATGCAATATCATGGCGATCAATTAAATCCAATTTAAATTTCCTTATTCCCGCTAATAGTTGCTTTAAACCAATACCTAA
>CAYPFJ010000088.1:6612-15927 GCA_964409945.1 uncultured archaeon
AGTGCTTTAAATATTTGAGTTTCATTGGCAATCCCTCCGGCAATAGCTATAGTGGGAATAACTGTACTTGGTTTACTTTCTTTAATCAGATCTAAACAGCCAACTACTAGAGCTTCTAAATAGGTTGTGGGAATTGATCCTTCATTCATCATACTTACAGGGCTCATACCGGTACCTCCACCAGCCCCATCAAAAGTCATTCCATCTACCTTCCCTTCAACACCTAGTCGTAGAATCCATGCTGTAGCTGCGGGTCTATAAGCTCCTGTTTTTATAAAAATATTTTTAGCCCCACTTGAACGTATTTGATCAATTTCTTCTAAAACATCGTTAGTAGTTGATAATCCCACTCTACTGTGTCTTTCAAAATCTGGAATCAAACCTTCCTTCCATTGTTCAATAATTCTAGGATCAGTTGGATCTGGAAATACTAAATATCCTCTATTCTGTAATAATTGCGCTCTTTCTAGAGATTCTAATCTTACTTCACCGCCTATTGCTTTTGCCCCTTGACCAAATTTAATTTCAAGCGACTTCACTTCTAATTTTGACATTACATAATCAAAAACTCCTAATCGAGTATCCTCAACATTTTTTTGTACAATAACATCACCATACTTGCCATCCCATAATTCTCTATACGTCTCAATTCTAAACTTCATATCCTGGGTATCTATAACTTTTGGGTATATGCTATGATTTGCAAATCTCGCATATGGATCCATTCCTACGACGTTTTCCCCAACTGTTATACTTACACCTGCTAATGCTGCTCCCTTTGCTAATCCTTCCCAATTTCGCTTTGCCACATAAGTGCTACCTAATCCTGCTATTACAATAGGATACTTCTGCTTAATGTTTCCCCATTTAGTTGTTAGATTAACATTAGGAAAGATTACCTTATCTTCATGAGGTTCAATCCCTTGAGCCCCTCGAACTTCAAACTGAATTTGAAAATCACCATAAGAAAATCCAAAATCTTTTGGTGATCCAGCTGTAGAGTTTCCAAAATATTCCCTTTGGGGATATAGCACTTCTCGACCTCTGAGAGCAGACTTCGAAACCTCACAAAAAATAGGACAATCTGCTATACAGATTGGACATAACCCACTCTCACATGAATCTTCTACTCTTGTTCTAGACCCAATCAGACTTGATTGATGGGTAACCATCGAAAATTTCGTCATTTTTATTTTACACTCAAATTTTTATTATTAATTTAATTTTTAGAGGAAATAAATCCCATTCTATTTGATAATATTTCATCAATGTTATTTATAAATTTTAGGGTAATTAATTAAACAATTATATAATTTTTGCAAATTTCTTAATATATTTTTTTAGAAATTAAAGAAAG
Source organism: uncultured archaeon (assembly GCA_964409945.1). Lineage (GTDB taxonomy): Archaea > Asgardarchaeota > Lokiarchaeia > Sigyniarchaeales > SOKP01 > Loki-b32. Next base: position 7,970 of record CAYPFJ010000088.1, read on the forward strand.
AATATGAACATTCTAAAGGTTTTAATGCAATTCGATGAAAGAATTTTTTATTTGTATTAACTAGTATTAAAACTTAGTGTTTTTTACTGAACAAATTTTAAACTTATAAATATAAATATTAAAGGAAATTAGTAAAAGATCTTCTCTTTGGTGAAATTTTTATATAAAACATAAGATTTAGACATTAATGAAAAATGTTAAGAGATTTTAGATTTAATTATTTAAAGTTCTTTTCTATGAGAAAAATAAAAAAGTTATTAATAATTGTTTGAAGTGGAACTCTTGCCATGGAAAGTAGGGAAAATCCATGGCAAGAGTAGTGAACAAATGGCATTTTATTCGCAATGTCCTATGGGTTTGAGTTGAAGGAATATGGGTATGTAATGTTTTTTTAAATTTATTTGAGGTGTAGGAGTTGATCCTTCATTTATTAGAATCACTGCTTTCCGTTTATGAAAACTCTGGAAGGTCAATCCATCCACCTATTCTCCAAATCTTATTTGAGTCTTTACCTCTTTTTCTTTTTATCCACCTCCAAATTTTTTATTCATAGAGTAGAACATAATCTCTTTCTAGCAAATCTTTTTGGATTTTAAGCCTCATAGAAGTTTCACAATTCCAATTATAGTCAATGGGATGTTCATAATCAACAATTCTTTTTTCTGAAAAATCTTCTGCGAATGATTCATAAGAGTTACTACTAATCATAATAGTATGGCAATTCCATTTATGATTCTTTTTATTTTCATTAAATAGCATACCGAAATATGTGGATTTACAACAAGAAATTTTCCTGCCATATGAAAATTCTTCTCCACAATTAAGACATTTTATCATTAATTTCTTCCCTCATATTTAATTTTATATTAAATCGCTTCATATCGTCGTGGTTTTTTCTCAGTCTCCACTTTTAACTTATTTGGCATTGTTTTTTGAATTCTTTTTATTACTTTAATCAAACCATTAGGACTACTATAACCCATTGCCATTGACCATTCTGCACCTGAACAATTTCCTATTTCTTTTAATTTGTCCAAACATATTTGCTCATATGTTCTATATATTTTTTGTAAAGTCATGATTATCCCATTAAATTGTAATTTTTGGTAATTTTAACTATTAACCTCCTTATTTGCTAATTTTTTTAATAAGCGCGGGAAATGATTCCCATTTTTTATAATTATATTATATTAAATTATATACATTTATAAATTTATCGGTGAAGAATCTAAACATTTCTGTAAACTTTAAAAAATTAATTTAATAATTATTCAGTTTTTCTTAATATTTGTGAAAATTATTATAAAAATCAATAACTTTTATTTCTCAAGAATAAACAATGTTATAAAATACATCTAAATAACTAAACAAATAAAAAATGAACTCAAAACACCTAATTCACAATATTCAGAAAAATTATATAAAGATCTTTTTCTCAAATAAGAAATAAAATAGTAAATTAATGAAAAAAATCCTTCTTTTAACAGAGGACATGTTAATTTATTTCGTTTCTCCTTTTTCTTTTAAACTAGCAAAACAACTAGCCTCTTTAATGGTATTTAATACGAAATGAGTATTTGTACGCTCTACATTAGGAGATTTATGAATTTCTTTTATCATTTTACTTAATTCCTCTCGTGTTTTAAATCTTGCTAATATAAGGGCATCATAAGTTCCTGTGATATCATAAACCCCAAAAACGTTAGGATTCTCTGCAATCTTTTCCTCTACCTCAAACATTTTTCCTTTAGAAATGGTTACTTCGATAATAGCCATGATTCCATACCCTAACTTTTCATAATTAATCTTGGCTCCATAATTTATGATAATTCCCAGGTTTTCCAAATTCTCAACATGATTTTTAATTGTTACAGGTGATTTATTACCTAATTCTTTAGCAAGTTGTCGAAGTGAAATTCTTCCATCTACACTTAATTTCTTTATAATTTCAAAATCTAATTCGGAAAGATTATCAAGGCTAGTTTGTTCAGTCATATTAGTAGTAAGTTATATAATTATTATAAAATTATGCAATTGTCCATAGTATAATTGAAAAATGATCCATTTGACCATTCTTTCTCCCAACAAAAATTGGTGAATAAATTTATAATTGATTGAATTAAATATTAGTAATAAGACAGAATTTCTAAAAATTCAAATTTGTTATCAATGAAAATTCAGTTTAAGATTTATAATATTGATACTGTTGATTGCTCTTCTTGTCCAAATACAATATATCCAGATCCTGAATCTATCGACATTTTACTCAAAATTTTAGAAAGAGTGTTTGAATCTGATATTGTACATAGAATTGGTTCGTTTACATTTTTGTTGGATGATATAGAATTATAATCTCCTAATGTATATGGTGCAGATTATGAAGGTTGGAAAAGAAATAATTCGAGATATGATCTTCAGGCTGGAAGTAAAGCTGAAACTAATAAATTAACAGGCCTTTATGTTGAACGGGAAGATGATGCTAGAGAGAGAATTAGAAATCTGAAATGTTATGAAAAACGCAACACTAAGAAGGCTTTTTATATAGAACCAGGATTAGATGGGATTCGAAAATGCATAAATTTCATTAAAGCCCTTTATGATAATAAAAGAAAAAGTGTTCCAATTTCTTTAAGGGATTTAAATTTAAAACAATTTAATTTTTCAAGCGGAGTAATTTGGTCTATGAATAAAACTACATTAAAGTATTCTAAGGATGAAAAGAAGTGGAGTAAAGTAGAAAAAAAAACTTTTGATATTAATTATGAAAATGATTACATTAGTGGAGGGTCAGGGTTTCCTTATTTCTTAAACCAAAACTTCAATTTTGTCTTGAAACTCATTAGGAAGTCCATAAATCTTTATTAAATCTATTAAATCTTGCTTATCAAGAAATAATATTTTTCGACCACACAATAGTACCATTCAACGGTACTATTGAGTGTTTCCAATTTCTTGATAGTAATTACTTAAATCAAAAAGTGGCGTCTGGATTACTCAATACAAATCAAAAATTAAAAAAAAATTAGTGAATATTATATGGAAAATAATAATCAGTCCTCTATAATAATAATTTCAAGTGGAAGAATCTTAGATATATTTACTTTTTTATTCTTAAAAAATACAAAATAATTGTTCCTCCAAATAAAAAAACGGCCCATACAATCGTAAAATATGTAAAATTACCAGTATAAATATAATTGTTAATATCAACAAAAATAAGAAAAGATATAGATAATAACATTGCGCAAACTAACATAATTAGATGATCTAATTTTAGAACAAAACCACTTTTGAATTTGATTATATTATATTCTCCTTTCCATAAAAGTAAAAATATTGTTGCAAGAACAATAAAAACCCAACCAGAAATTTGAATAGACAAAAAAAATCCCGGTAATATAATAATAGAAAGGAAAATTGAAAATACAATTAATGAAGTTCCAATAATGAAAAATAATAATCCTACATTAGATAATTTTGACATTAATGTAATAAATACCAACTTACTATTTAAATTTATTTATGAGATATTTTAGATGAATTTTTCATAATTTATTACCAACAATAATCATTTAAAATAATAACAATTATTTCTCAGTAAAAATTTTTAAGATTTCATATATATTATAATAAAGCAATCAAAAATATAGGATTAATATAAAATTCGGAAAACTTTTAAAAACATTTGAAATTTCTAAGAGTTTAATTTAATCCGATATTTCATTAGGGTTCATTTTAAACTAAATTATATGATCCAAAAACATAAATACTCTTCTTGTATATTTTTTAGCTGACAATAATTTACAAAAAAGTATAATTTTTAAAAATATAGAAGGTGAAATCAAGATAAAAAAATTCAAAATGAAAATAATATTTTTCGTATCGATATTTCTAATTGGTCAACTTTTAAATCCTGGTATATCTCTATGTAAAGCTGAGAAAGATAATACTTTTAAAACAAAATTAGAAGAAAACTCTAGTAGTATTAGTTTTTCTACAACTTCAGACAGTTGTGATTTTTGTTCCAATTCTGATCAATTTTGCTCTAATTGCAGTAATAGTTGTGTAGATTTTGAAAGTTGTGATTTATGTAATTCTAGTGATTGCTTTCATATTGTTGCTGCTAATAGTGATTATTTAACAAACAAATTAGAAACTGACGCCAACTTTAAAGATCTATTCGATTATGCTAATGAATTAGGTTTTACTCAGTGCATTGGAAAATGGTTGGTCTATGAGAAAAGAAATGGGCACTTAATTGGCTTTATGGGATTAAGAATAGATGAAACTTTCTCTAGAGCAGTCTCTCTCATATCATTTGAAAAAGGACTTATTCCTTCAATTCTAATGAATTTTACAACAGATTTATCCGAGTCTATTATAATAAATTTATTCAATAGAGATAGTGGTATTGTAATAAAAAACGAATCAATAATAGATTCATGGGGTAATTTCAGAGTATTCGATTATATATATAATAGATTTGAAGATTACGGATATATATTTATCTATAGATTTCTGATTAAACAGTTTATAACGTATAGTGAATATTTTGCTAAATTTCTGTGTTTTCGATATTTAGAAATTCTTGAATTCATAGATAATTGGACAATTATAGCCAATATTACATTAAGCGAAAATGAATTTACAAATGAAATATATGATAATGAAATGCTAAATTTTGCCTATGATTTGGGTTATACTGAATTTATTTTAGCTAGGAAAATTGAATTTCAAAATGGAGAATATAACTTATTAGTATTATTCCGTAATAATAATAATCAATCAATGTTTTTTGTAGAATCAAGGGGAACTGCAATATTATTTAATTTTTCTTTATCTCCAACTAATCAAACATTAATAACTGTACATTTAAATGAAACAAGAGGATTAATATTTGATATGTCAGATTTAACAATAATTTCCAGTTGGGGAGAAGTGCATCATAGCTGCAATTATGATAGGTGTTTTGCTGCTTGTCTAACAGGTTGGTTAACAGGTCCTTGGGGTCTTATATGTTTTGGAGTATGTTTTATACTATGTGAGGTCTGTATTGATACTATAATGTCACCAGAACCATTTTCTAAAGCCCTATGTGTTGGATGTCTCGTTTGTATTGGTATATGTGCGTGTGCTCCGTTAATTTCATGTGCAATTGAATGCGCTGTAAATCCATGTAGTCATGGACATGTATGTGTTCCTGGTACTGTAAGAAATAAACATTGTGCTGATTTTTCTAGTGGATATTATCATACTTTAATATGGGAAGAATGCAATAACATTGGAATGGCATGGGTGACTCATTATGATTATTGTGGAGCAAGAGGACTTATTTGCGATCCAAATACATTAGTATGTAGAAGTGCTGGAGGCGGTGGAGGTGGCGGCTGTCCAATTTTATCAGTATACAATGGAACTGATTATGTAGAAGAGGGATTGTTGGATCTCCATAACCCAGATAGTATTGATATAGTCACAATTTATGAATTATATACAGAACCAAAAGTTGTTAATAATCGATATGTTCTTAAACTTACTGAACATCCTAAAACTATCTCACATATAGATAAGGTGCAATTGTTCGGATTACTATCTAATAATTTAATTGTACCATTACCTTTAATTTCAGCGATCCATTCTGCGATGGGGCAAGTAAGTCAAATATTAAGATATAGTGACAATTTACGAGTAGACGAACTTGGTGCTGACCATAATGAAGGAACATCTGAATCAATTAATTTAGAGTTCCTTGCATTACCTTATATCTACTTTAAAGAATTTATCTTTGTAATTGAAGGTTATAACATGATCATCAAATAGAAACTATAAATTAAAATCTATATTATTTTTTTTTTCAAACTAGAATTGCATAGGTAATGGGAAATATGTTAAAAGTTGAAATTAATGAGGAATTTACTGCTAAATTAAGTAATAACGTTTTTTTTCATTTCGCTGATAATTCTACAATGGGAATTATTATATATGAGGCTATTTAAAATATTATAATCATAAATTTCAAGCAAGTTTTGGTTATACTCCAGAAGAGATCTCACAATGGAAAAAAAGAGAATTTTTTAAAATAATACATCCCGATGATCTCAATCAATTATTGCAAAATCTTAATATTGAGGATGATAAGGATTTTAAAATTAATAAAATACAATATGGCAGAATACTCAGGAAGGAACACACAACTAAACTTAAGCAGGCAAAATTGAAAGCAAAATTAAAAGAAGAATCGGATGAAAAATTAATTGAATGTCCACATTGTAATTATATATGTAGAACTGGTTGGAAGAAATGCCCTATATGCGAAACTAAAGTCAAAAGAAAATTCATAAAGAAACAAATATAAAAAAATAAGAAAATAAATAATAAAGAAAAAAAATAGAAATTAAAGTGATTGCAATTTTGAAGCTATCGTCAAATACTACTTATTCTGAGGAGGATATTTATCAAAAAGCTATAAATGAAAAGTGGATTGGAAATGGAACTTCCGAAGAACCCTTTATAATTGAATCTTCTCATTCATTCTCAGACAGTTCTGTCATTAAAAATACCTCTTTGCATATCTTGATAAGGAATTGTGAGTTCAATCTTCTATCTTTAAGAAAATGTAAGAACTTCAAATTTGAGAGATGTGAATTTGAGGTATTAGGATTATCTAAATGCTCGGAAATGAGCGTTAAAAATTGTTCTTTCAAACATTCATTAGAGATTAGATTTGGTCATAATTTACAAATTCAGAACTCTCATATACCGTTTCTTATCTTTTCAATGTGCTATGAAAATTATTTTAAAACGTGTACAATTGCGAAAATCTTTAATTACTTCAGCAGAGCAAATGTATTTGAAAACATTAATACACCTGGAGGTCTTAATAATGTTTTGAGCGGAAGTCTGAAAAAGTATTATCTAAGGAGCCTAGGACTTATTACTGTAGGTGTTATTTCTCTGTTCTCAGCTATTATCATTTATTTTAACATCTATACGGGTTCAGTTATTCGGTCATTAGTCGGATGGCTATTTTTATTCGCTTTTTTCACTTTTATAATATCTCTCGCGTTATATCTTGATTCTAGAAAAATGAAACACCATCCGGATAATCAAATTTATGAAAAATCTAGTGGGATATAAGAAAATAAAAAACCACTTAACCTCGAAGGTCTTTAAATTTAAATATAAAAAAAGGTTTCATGAAATGATGAATAATAGTAAAGAAGAGTTTGTTTTGTATAAAGGAATTAAGATAGAAATAAAAAATGGAGAATTACGACTTCCACATGGTCTTCCACTTGATCTTGAAATTAAAAGCTTCGACGAAATTGAAGGGCTTGAAACACTTACAAACTTGAAGAAATTACATTATAAGGATGCGTTTTACCTAAGGAAAATAGAAAAACTTGATCGCCTACAAAATTTAGAATATTTAATACTTAAAAACTGTCCTCATCTATCTAAAATTGAAAATCTTGATAATCTTACAAATCTAAAGCTCTTAGATCTTACCGATAGTAATATTTCTATAATTGAAAATTTAGATCATCTTACTAATTTAGAAGTTTTGCGACTAAGAAAATCCTTAGAGACATCCTGCAGTGATTATATTACAGAAATCACGGGACTTGAGAATTTACCTAATTTAAAGGAATTAGATCTTGGTGGTAATAGAATCAAGGTTATTAAGGGACTTGAAACCCTAACTAATCTTAAAATTTTATATCTCACTTTTAATCAAATTAGAGAAATTAAAGGACTTGATAATTTAAGTAATCTGGAAGAATTATACCTCGCATATAATAAGATAACAGAAATTAAAGGACTAGATAATTTAAGTAATTTAAAAATATTAAGGATTCAATATAATACCCCTTTTAATTCTAACTCTATTAAAATCTTAGAAAGTATGAGAAGGAGCGGCATTGATGTTTCTTATTTTTGGCAATGATTTTTGGTTA
>CAYPFJ010000089.1:0-15263 GCA_964409945.1 uncultured archaeon
GGATACTTATCAGAAATAAATGCTTCATTAGATTACTATTTAAAATTAGGTAATTCTTTATTCATTTTTTTAAATACTGGCGCGGATTCCTATAAAAAAATGGCTGATTTTTTATCAGGAAGTCCATCTCTAACAGGTCTTACTCAGAAACAAATAATTTTTTTAAATAATATTATTAAATCTAAGTATAATAAAAATTCTCAAATTTTTCTGTGTTTACATGCACCTCCAATAAATACAAGGGAGAAACGAGGTATTTTAAGTCGAATAAAAAAAAAATTTAAAAAAATAATGAAAATAAAATTAGATCAGTTCAGAGAATCTAAATTTGCTGGTCTAAAAAGGAAAATAGAAAAAACCCGTATTGATGATAAATTTAATGTTAGATATGGAACGATTTCTTCTAATTGGGAGAAATTGATTAATTTTTGTTATGATTATTGTACTCTTATTATATCAGGTCATACACACATGTTAAATGAATATAGATTGAAAAAGATTTTTCAAAATAGCTCTAATGATGAAGAAGAAAAAGATTCATCGATTGCAGTATTTTATGATGTTTATTCTGAGATTTATAATAATACTCAGAATATTCAAAAATATAGGCCCTTCATAGTTCAAACTCCTGCGTTGGGACTGAAATCCTTTAAAAGACGTAAGAAAGTAGGAGCATATCGAGAGATATTAATCAAAAATGGAAAATTGTTTTCATTTCAAGTTCATTATGTTTAACATAATTATTTATTTATATGGATAAAAGTATAAAGTAAAGATGTTCATTAATGACTTTCCAAGAACTAGGAATTAGTATTAATGCAATCAATGGTCGAAAAGATATGAATATAGATATTCCTCCACTCGTTCAAGAGAAATAATTTATGGATTCGGATACTTTAAAAAATTTATTAAATCGTGGTCAAAAACCAAATAATAAGAAAAATCATAAAAGCTAATTAGGAAACCATTACGGGAGAAACCAATTATTAGAGAGAATGGGCTCAAGATAAATACTTTAATGCCTCTACTTCTACAGGGATTAAAATTTAATATGGAGATTACGAAAGACTTCTATGATATAGATTTAGAAGAAAAATAACTAATCTCAGTAGACACAGGCATTTAAAGATAAAAAAGAATTACTTTTTAACACAACATGACATTATTTAATTATACTGATTAGACTATAGTGATCGTAGGAGATACAAGTGGAACTATTTGATTGGTTATTTATCATTTCAAGCATGATTTTTTTCTCTTCTGTAATTGGCGTATTCATTTTAACTGCCAATAATAAGACTGATAAAGTTAAAATATTTGGAGTGATTTTTGCTGTTTTAATGCTTCCAATTGGTGCAATATTGATTAATTATATTGTAATTGGAAAACCTCTGAAATTAATTATATATGTAATACTGATCCTTTTTTATTTGTTGGTAGAGTTTTTACTTGATCAGGTTTTCAAGATTGATTTTCGATCAAAACCAAGTACACACGTTCCTTATATCATTATTGAATGGGCTGCTTGCTATTCTCTCTTGTTTGGCTCTCTCGCAATCGACTTAACTTGGGGATTGGTAGTGTTATTCTTTTTTTTGGCGTTCTTGATTGCTTTGGTTTATAATATTATGAAACGTAAGAAACTGAAAGAAAAATAGATATCTGTAGATATAATAAAGAAAAATATAATCAAAATAAGAAGATTATTAAGTCCTCGTATTATTAGGGAAATAAAAATTGATTAAAGCTTAAAAATTATTTAGGCATCTCTTTTCTCACAAAAAAATTTTTTGAAGATTTACACTTTGGACATCTAAATTCATTTTCATCTAATTCTTCGAAAGGTTTATCTTTTTCATCATTATCGTAAATATAATTACATCTTTTGCACCGGTAAAGAGAAATTGATTTTCACCTCATTATAAATACAATTAGGAATTTTTTTTTTTTTTAAAATCTTTTTTAGAGCCTTTACAATTTGGACATTTCCAATCAGATGGCAGATCATTAAAGAGAATACCCATTTTGGCCTCATCATATTCCATTCCACAATTATTACATACATAAGAATATAATTCTAATAATTTTTTTAACTCATCTCTATCAATATCTTCTTCCATCTTGTTATACACATAAGACATTGCTTTATTTTCACCAAATAATATGGCTCCTTTTAACTTATTTCCTTTTAACACTATCTTCTGATAACAACAATCCTTTTTATCGGCCTTTTTTAAGATATCCCAGGCAGTGCCTTCTTCCTTAGTAGGATCTATAATTCCTATTGATGTTAGTTCTAATCCTACAATTTTAAGCGTATTTTTTGGCGTAGTTCCTTCATAATCAACGTTTTTTATCCCAAGCAAGGAAGCTGCGACTATTTTTGATTGTTCCATACACGCTGGAATAATACCCCATATTTGATTTTTATATTCTATACAATCTCCAACAGCATAGATATCTTTTTCACTGGTTTCTAAAAATTCATTAACGATTATTCCTCTATTTGTTTGGATATTTGCTTTCTTAGCTAAATCTATCGTTGGATTAATACCTGCTTGAATCAAAACAATATCAGTATCAAATTTTCGTCCATCTTTTAATTTAATTCCTTCGACTCTACCATTTCCCAAAATTTCTTCGGTAACTGCATCTAAGACAACATTAATTCCTCGACTTTCGATTTCTTCTTTTAACATAGCAGCGCATTCTTCATCTAATTGTCTTGGTAATAATCGGGGAAAGAATTCTACTACAGTAGTTTCCAAATTACACGCCTTAATTTGATTAGCTAATTCTAGGCCTAATAGACCCCCACCAATTATTATTGCTTTTTCAACTGTGGATTTTTTTATAAAATCTCGTATTTCTAGAGCATCATCAATGCTTCGTAATGTGAATACTCCCTTCTTTTGATCTCTCATATCAACTGCGTTCTTAAAAGGAGGAATATTAGGCATACTTCCAAGTGCTAAAACAAGTTTATCGTAAACAATAGGGTTAAACTCATCCTTAATATATATCATTTTATTATTGGGATCAATTTTTTTTACTTTTTTATTCAAGTGTAAGTTGATTCGCTTAGTATTATACCAATCTTCTTTAAATATAATTAAATCATCAATAGCTACCTTCTCGGATATTAATTCTGGTAGTTTAACCCTTGTATAGTAAGGATACTTTTCTTGGGTAAAGATTTCGATTTCAATATCTTCATTGAGAGATCTTAGATTTTGAGCTGTAAAAGTCCCTGCTACATTATTTCCTATTATTACAACTTTCATAGAATAATTAGTTTATTCATCTTATTTTAAAGTTTTTATTTTATATTGTAATCTAAAAGCCTAATCCCAATGAATATGTTCACTTACAAACTTAAATCATAATGACTTATTTTTTAAATACAATAGTTTTAAAAAATTTGGATAAAAGTGATTATCTATGGAAAACGATAGAATCTCTTATCATAAATCTGTTCAAAAAGTTTATGAAAGAATTAAAAAAGATGGGATGACTAATATCTGGGATCGCTTTGAAGCACAAGGATTTGGAGGGAATCCTGATAAACGATGTCCATTTTGTTTAAAAGGTGCGCGTTGTGACTTATGTTCTAATGGACCTTGTAGAGCCGATTCATCAATAGACAAACGAGGCGTATGCGGAATGACTGCGGACGGTATGGCAATGCGTATGATGCTTCTTAGGAATGTAATGGGTGCATCCACCTACCATTATCATACTGAAACAACTTTGAAAACCTTAAAGGCTACGGTAGAAGGCAAAACACCATTTAAAATTTCTGAACCCGAGAAATTAAAAAGTTTTGCTGAGCGTTTTGGTTTAGATACATCCGGTTCTGAAAAAGATATTGCACTTAGATTATATTATTTTGTAAAGGAGGACTTTATTATACCTTATGATGAACAAAGCAAAATTGTTGAGAAATTAGCACCTCCCGAAAGACAAGAAGTATGGAAAAAATTAGGAATCTTTCCAGGGGGACTTTATGGTGAAATGATGTTCTCAACAAGCTCTTGCCTTACAAATGTAGATGGATATTATGCAAGTTTAGCTCTAAAAGCAATGAGACTTGGGATTGCCATGGCTTACCAAAGCCAAATTGTTAATGAATTTACTCAAGATATTTTATTTAATATTCCCAGACCACATAAAATGAGAGTTAATCTAGGAGTATTAGATCCAGATTACGTAAATATCCTTCCAAATGGGCATGAACCATTTCTAGGATTTGCAATGGTCCAACTTGCACGAAAATCTGAATGGCAAGAAAAAGCGAAAGCAGTCGGTGCAAAAGGAATAAGAATTATAGCAAATATTGAGACCGGACAAGAAATGATACAAAGATGGGAAATGGATGATGTATTTTATGGATTTACAGGAAATTGGATTATGCAAGAAGCAATCTTGGCAAGTGGCTGCATTGATGCCTTCATCTGTGATATGAATTGTTGTATGCCAATTGACCCTATATATGCTGAAAAATATAAATTCAAGTTAATTCCGGTTTCAGAAGTTGTAGTTTTTGAAGGTATAACTGAACGAGTGGATTATAAACCTGAAAAAGCTGAAGCGCAAGCAGCGACATTAATTCAAATGGCAATTGATAATTTCAAGGAACGTAGAGCGAGTGTGGAACCTATTATGGGTTTAGACATGAACGAAGCTGTAGTTGGATTTTCAAGTGAAAGTATTCTTGCTGCTCTTGGAGGAACACTTGATCCATTACTAGATGTAATTAAAAATGGCACTATTCGAGGAGTTGCAGGATTAATATCTTGTACTACACTTAGAGACTATGGACAAGATGTGCATACAATTCAAGTAGCTAAAGAATTAATTAAAAGAGACGTTTTAGTATTATCAATGGGATGTGGCAATGGTGGCCTACAAGTTGGAGGATTATGTGTACCAGAAGCAAAAGAAATGGCTGGTCCTGGCTTAAAAGCGGTTTGTGAAAAACTAGGAATTCCTCCAGTTCTTAGTTATGGAACATGTACAGATACAGGTAGAGTTGCCGATTTGATAGGAACTATCTCTGCTGCACTTGGTGGTGTACCAATTTCAGATTTACCAGTAGTTGCAGCAGCTCCAGAATATATGGAGCAGAAAGCCACAATTGATGCAATATTCGCATTAGCATTTGGTCTATATACATATGTAAATCCAGTACCTACAGTCACTGGAGGTGCCGATTTAGTTAAACTCTTAACCGAAGATTGTAAAGATTTAACAGGTGGAATATTACATATTGAAACTGATCCAATTCAAGCCGTCGATGCAATGTTAGCTCATATTGAGAAGAATAGGGAAAAATTAGGTATATAATTAATAAAAATTTTATTTTTTCTTTTTTATTTGATAAATTCCGTCCGATAAAAGCATAAAGTGCAGTTTTCCATATTTATATACTTTATCAACTTTATTATTTTTAGAAATTTCCACGAATTCTTCCCAAGTCTTTACTTTAACAGTTCTACCGGCTTTTATAACATTCTTTACTTCAATAATTTTGAATTCTTCACTCATTTTGACTTCCTCCATTTGATTTATTTATATTCATTTATAAGGTTTAAATTTTTAATTTTATAAGTTATTAGGATGTATTTATTTAAAAACTACTAGCAACTCGTAAAACATAATGCTGGTATTTAATCATAAACTATAATAAATTCATCGGGAAAAAAAAAGAACATGTTCGAAATTAAAGTCATATTCTGATCTCCACATCTTTTAATTATGACAGTTTCAGAAAAAAATAATTTGATAAAAAGAAAAGTTATCAAAATTGATGAAGATCTTTGTACAGGATGCGGAAATTGTGTGGTAGATTGTGCAGAGGGAGCTTTAAAAGTAATCGATGGAAAAGCTAGGGTTATAAATGAAGTTTTCTGCGATGGTCTTGGTGCGTGCATTTCTGGTTGTCCTGAGGGCGCGCTTGAAATAATCGAAAGAGAAGCTTTAGAGTTCGATGAAGAAGCTGTTGAAAAATATTTAGAATCTATGAAATATAATGAACAAGCTGAAACAGAACAAATAAAAGAAATTGTTACTGAGCACGTCCATCAATGTGGTTGCCCTTCTGCTCAAACAATGGTTTTTGAGGAACCCAAAATGCAAACAGAAGTATCTGGAAAGATTCCTTCAGCACTACGACAGTGGCCTGTTCAAATGCATTTAATCAATCCTCGAGCACCATATTACCAAGGAGCAGATGTACTCCTTTCGGCAGATTGTGTAGGATTTTCATATGGAGATTTTCATAGAGACTTCCTAAAACAGAAATCCATAGCAATAGCTTGTCCAAAACTCGACCAAGGTAAAGAAATTTATATAGAAAAAATTAAATCTTTAATTGATGACGCAAAAATAAATACACTTACAGTTGCTATTATGGAAGTCCCTTGTTGTTCTGGTTTATTAGCTTTAGCTCAAGAAGGGGCTAAACGAGCAATCAGAAAAGTTCCAATAAAATATGTTGTCGTGGGCATACAAGGAAATATTTTAAAAGAAGAATGGGTATAAATTTTTTTTATATCTTTTATTAATTATTTTTCGAATAAGACTTTCTTTTTAATGATTTTTCTCAGCATTACAGATAATGCTGATTTAGACTTGCCCAATTCGCTAGCTAATTCTTCCAAAGAAATCTTTCTTGGAATTTCAAAAAATCCTGAAGAAATAGCCTTATCAAGTATATTAGATTCATCAAAGGTTAATTTACTTTTATCATCTTCAATAGTGTATGGAGATAATCCAATTCGTAATAACTCAAAATTAATATTTTTTTCTTCAAAAAGTGTTAATAATTGATCTATCCGTTCTCTACTCGATATCAACCGCCAATAAGCAAATCCATCCTCAACTCTTACTGGGAAGTCAATAAGGACTCCACATTTTATTATCGCATATAATAAATAAGGATCTTTTGTTTTCACGTTAAATTTAACTTTGTTTTGTTCCTTCTCTAATACACTTAACTCGAAAACAGAAGAATGATTCCTAATTTCTTCTATAATAGAATCGATATCGTAATGTAAAATCTCAATTAGACTATTTCCGATGGATCGCTCAAGATCATACGGTAGAAAATGGGAAATTTCCAGTTTTATGTCGGGAAAATTTTTAAAAATTTCGGAAATCCATATCTCGTCTGGAAATTTAATCTTAATTCTTGCTAAACTCGATCTACTTGCATCCATCTTTTAATATTAGGATTTTGATTTTAAAGCTTTTATTTTATACAATAATGATTAATTATTAATAAAAGCAAGTTAAATGCATTATTATGGTCGAAAAGAAGAATCTACTTTTAGGGATATGTGGAAGTCCAAGAAAGCAAGGAACAGAATATGCTGTCGAGTATGCCTTAAACTATGCTGCTGAAAAATTTGGTTTTGACACAGAATTTTGGAGTGTTAGAAATAAAAAAATTAATTTCTGCATTCATTGCGATTATTGTATTCGAGAGAAAAAAGGATGTGTCAATAAGGATGATATGGAAGATCTTTATTCTAAATTGGAAGAAGCTAAATTTCTTCTCTTTGGTACTCCAGTATTTCAAGGCAATTTATCAGGTCAACTAAAAACGGTAATGGATCGATGTCGTGCTATAGTTGCTAAGAATCCTAATGTGTTTAAAGATAAAATTGGAGCTGCATTAGCTGTAGGGGGAGATAGAAGCGGAGGACAAGAGATTGCTATAAGAAGTATTTTAGATTTTTACCAACAAAATCATATTATACCCGTATCTGGTGGCGCTTTTGGAGCAAATATAGGTGCTAGTTTATGGAGTAGAGATATGGGAAAAGAGGGAATCGAAAAAGATGAAGAAGGGTTGAGAACCATCCGAAAAGTAATAAAAAGGTTAGTAGAATTTTTATAAACGAATATTAAGTATTAAATTTAAACCAAAACAAATAAATATTCTAATTTATCTTAGATATTGTATAATAAAAAAAAATAACACTATGAAATAAAAGGAGCTCTGATGTGGTATAAGTTTTGTTATTATGTAATAAATTCGAATATAGATGAGGTATGGAATCGTACATTACTTTTTTGGCAACTTAATCGAGGAAAAATACTTGATCAATATATTTCAGAAAATCAGTTATATCGCAAACTTATTGTTCGTCATGGAATGACATTAGGATCATTTGGAGAAACTTATAAGATAATCCTTGGTTATCACCCTTATGAAAATATCACATTCGTTGCTGTTGAGATCAAGTTATTGTTTGGTACTGGTCTACAATGGTTAAAACCTGTAGAATTAATGAAAAGATGGTCTTTCGAGATGAGGATTAACCCCATGAAATTAAGCAGAAGAAAAAATCAGTATTTTGAGGAAAATTTTATCGAAATTTGCTCCTATTTTTAGTTGAAATCATTAATTTCATACAGCTAACACTAGAAAAGTGATAAAAAGATTAGTAGAATTTAAAAAATAAAAAATTAATTTAAAAATTCAATAAAAAAATTATTTAACTCCAAATAATTTCTTTGCTTCTTTTTCTCTTAATCCAGAAATCCCCCAAAGCTCCTTAAACCAATATTTTCCTTTATGAATAACAACCGGGGTGTTCACTATACAACCATCAGCATCACAGAACGTTTTTGAAAAATTGTCATCATGTAATAGCTCGTGTACAAATTCCTCATCATTTATATCTCGTTCAATATATCTAACTTCGTGTTTATTGAGCCATTCCTTTAACTCTTTACATCTGTGGCAGCCTTCCTTGGTTATCACTATTGCTGTCTTAGATTCTGCCAAAATAATCATCTCATTTTTGTTATTTCTTAGTATTTTATCCTATAAATAAATAATAATTTTAAAAAATATTTATCTTCTAATTTATAAATTTTAAAATTGTTTAATTATTACTAAAAAGCTTTTTAAAAATAAAAAGCCATTTTTCTCTTTTCCTTTATTCTATTTTTAGCAATTTTTAATAATTTATTATGATCATATTCTTATTTCTTCTTCTTATTCTAATCTTAAGATGGATCAAAAAACTCGAAATGAAGCTTTTAATAAATACATTAAAACCTTATTTAATAGTTCCAATTTTAAAGAACGAGCGATCGCTGCGCAAAACCTTGGTGAATTAAAAGAAGGTAGAGCAATTAATATGTTAGCTAGAGCTTTAAAATCTGAAAAAGATGATGTAGTCATTAATCATATTATTGAAGCTATGGGGGAAATTGGAGACCCAAAAGCTACAATGCTAATTATAGAATTTTTAAAACAAGAAGTAGAAAAACCTGAAGAAGATCAGGATAAAACAAGATTATTCACAATTATAGAAAGTCTTATGAAGATTGGCGATAAAAGAGCGCTCGAGCATTTAGGTATATTATTAGATTCTTGTCATAGCGATATTAGAAAATTAACAGAAGAAGCGTTTGAGTGTATCGATCCTAAATGGAAACTAAATATTAAATCAGTATAAATTAAAAAGATTTTTATAATAGCGAGGAAGAAATAAAATTATGGCTGAAATTATAGAAAAACTTGCAAAAACTGTTGAAGGTTCAAATAAAAATAGAGATATTACAATTCTAACATTATCTACGTGTATGTGGTGTAAAAAATGCAAAGCTTGGTTGAATGACCGTGATGTGCAATATAAATATGTTGATGTTGATCAGATTAATTTTGAAGAAAAGTCAAAAATAATGGATTATTTAAGAGAAAACTACCAATCTAGGATTTCATATCCTTTTATGATTTGTGATGATGAGGTTGTAGTGGGGTATAATCCAGATAAATATGAAGAATTTATGAAATCTAGAGGTAATTAAGATGGATATGAAAACTAAAGAAGGAATGATGGAATACTGCAATAAAGTCTGTAAAACAAATAAGTGGATATTAAATAAAGATCAAGAAACTCTCAATAATTTAATTGAAGGCTTAGTAGATAATAAAAAGAAAAATGGATATCAATCATGTCCATGTCGTCTAGCTTCCGGGAATCGAGATTTGGATAGGGATTTAATATGTCCTTGTGACTATGCTCCATTAGATATAAAAGAATATGGTGCATGCTACTGCAATTTATATTTACGTCTAGATTTCTATGAGATTGTTGGGAAAACTTATATTCTTGTTCCTGAAAGAAGACCTTTAGAGAAGGAAAAAGCAGTATTAAATTATTTTAAAAAATAAATCTCGTTTTACACCTCTTTTTTTCTGTTTATTTGTTTTAGAAGAGTTTCAATTGATTTTTTATTTATAAATAAAACCCTTAAATAAGAGGGCTTCTCTATTTAATTTATGACAGATAATGAAAAATCTGATGACGAGTTAGAGGAAGAACTTGATAAAGCATTCAAAGATAGTGAAAGGTTAAGAGATCATTGTGGAACGCCTATGCCAAGTAATAAAGAAGTGGGCATACAGAGAACTGATGTTAAAATCAAAAAAAATAAGTAAATCTTAAAGAATTTTCTTTTTTATTTATTTTTAAACTTGTTTGTATTTGATCGATATTCAATTTTATAATAAAAATGTAGATAAATTGATTATAATAGGATAACTGCTTTATTGAATGTTAATGAAGTCTTTATAAAGAATTAAGCTTTGTTAATTACGTGTGATATTTATGAAAGAACGAATAAAAGGAAGAAAAAATTATCCTACTGATGAAGTTGATCCGGAAAATTTTCTTAGTGATGAAACAGTAAGAGATTTCATTAGGAAGAAGGATAGAATTCAATTTAAAGCAGATGATTATGATAAACTCTATAATTGTGTTCATTGTGGAGAATGCGGGACAGAAAATGAACGTATTTTATTAAAACAAAAATATATTGAAGATGGAAATACATTTGAAGGGATAAATGAGATGATTGAATGTTTTGAGAAATATAGATCACCATATCCTACAAATAAAATGCGAATAAAACCCCCAAAAGGAATTCCAAATAAATCTGATACTCTTTTTTTTATGGGTTGTCTCTCTACGATAAGGATTCCCCATTATACTGAACATGCTCTTCAATATCTTATGCAACAAGAGATTGATTTCACTATTTTAGAAACTGAAATTTGTTGTGGATGGCATTTAAAAATCAGCGGATTGATAAATGAGTTTGAAACATGTATAAAAGAGAATAGAGAACTGTTTAATGCAAAAAAATTTAAGGAAATAATTTGCTTGTGTCCCGCTTGTTATCATCTTTTTAAAAATGAAATGGAGGGTTTAAATGCTGAAGTAAGATATATTTCTGATTACTTAAAACCTTCGATTGTACATAAAACGAGCAGAGTTGGGATACAGCACCTATGTCAATTAATGAATAGAGGTGAAGCGGGGATAGATAAGCATGTTAATAATACTCTTAAAAAAAGTGGATATAATGTGGTAGATATCCCTCACTGGTGTTGTGGTGGTGGATCTGGTTGGATGGGACGCACTGATATAATAGAGGGTATTGCTCGTAAGAGAATGTCTGATTTTGATCGAGATGATCTTGATTATATAACAACTTATTGTCCTTCATGCTGGTGGATTCTACGACGATTTAGCAAACAGTGTAAAATTCATCCATCTGCTATTGATTTATTCGAATTATTGCTATAAAATCCCACAAATGAAAGAAGATTATAAATGTCCCTGTCAAGAAGTTGATCCAGACAACTTCATTACTAATGAAGAAGTAAGACATCTAATAGAAAATAGAGATAATTATAAATTTCAACAACAAGACTACTTTCGACTGGATAATTGTATTCATTGTAATGATTGTGGTACATCTGAAGAGCGTTTTATTTTGAAGCATAAATTCTTAACAGATGGGAATTCAATCGATGGATTAGATATAAATATCGACAATATAGAAAGATATAAAACGCCATTTATTAGAAATAAGAATCGAATTAAAATTCCTAACGCAGTGTCTAAAGAAAGTAACACTTTATTATACATTGGTTGTTTTACTACTGTTAAAACTCCAGAATATGGGAGTAGTATTATGAAATACCTTCTTTCTAAGAAAATTGATTCTTTTATTCTTGAAAAGGAAGACTGCTGTGGATATCCTATATTATGTACGGGAGCATTAGAATCTTATAACTATTTGGTTGAAAATAATCTAGAAAAATTTAAAGCCAAGGGGATAGATACAGTCATTACCGTTTGTCCTAGCTGTTTTATGGTTTTTAATAAACATTACAGTCAGTATGGGATAAAAATTAGATACTTTACAGAATATCTAGAACCATCAAAATTTAAAAAATCAGGAAATTTAGTAATACAACATGCTTGTCCATTAAAAAATGGAGAGATTCCTTTTATAGTTGAACATGTTGAAAAAATTTACAAACATTGTGGATATATCTTAATAGATTCTATTCCACAAGATTGTTGTGGAGGTGGTGTAGATCATCAATTACGTACTGATGTATCTGAAGCAATAGCTCTTAAAAGAATAGAAGATTTTAAGGGATTAAATAATCTATCTAAACTTTTACCAGATGTTCCAAATTATATTATAACTTATTGTCCGGATGCTTATTGGATTATAAAAGTCTTTGGTAGAAAGAAGAAAATAGAGTTCAGACTAAAAAATATGTGCGAGTTATTACTTTAGTTTACATCGAGTTATTATGTTCTTTGTTAAAAAACTTATAAGAAATTTATTAAATTTGGAACTTTTTTAATATTTGACTAGTGTGGAACCAAAAAGAAGTCTCGATGAAAAAAAAGTTGAAAAAAAATATAAAAAGTTCACTTTAAGAGAATTTGGAGGAGCTTTTGGAGATTGGGGTACATTAATTCCTTTTATAATTGGATACATTTCAATTGTAGGGTTAAGTCCGGCAGGAATCTTTCTTACTTTGGGAATTACTAATATTATTTTGGGAGTGAAATTTAACCTCCCCCTGCCAGTTCAACCTCAGAAAACAATTGGCACAGTAGCTATTTCAGAAAATTGGACTCCAGATATTGTTATTTCTACTGGATTTGGTACTGGAGTTATATGGCTTCTTCTTGGATTTTCAAAGAAACTCAATAACATTGTGAGAAAAGTTCCTATTATAGCAGTAAGAGGTATTCAACTAGGGTTAGCCTTCATTTTAGGGTGGACAGGAATTTTATTATTTAGTGAGAATGTATTTTTAGGTTTCATTTCAATATCAATTATTTTATTGCTTATAAAGAATAAACCAATACCATCCGCAATAATTCTTACATTTGGGGGAATTTTACTAATGATTTTTACAGGTATTATTAGTATAACTGAATTAAAATTCAGCATTCCAACATTATCTTTTGGAATACCTACATGGAATAATTTTTTATACGGAATGGTATATGCAGGAATTGCCCAGTTATTTTTAACGTTAACAAATGTTATGATTGCTACAGTTGTATTAATTAAAGAGCTCTTTCCCGAGAAAGCAGGGATTGATGCTAATACTTTAGCTTTTAATATGGGAGCAATGAATTTAATTAATCCTTTTTTAGTAGGTATGCCTTTATGTCATGGTTCAGGAGGATTAATGGCTCAGTACGCTTTTGGAGCTAGAACTGGAGGATCTATGATATTAGAGGGGATAATGGAATTATTTCTTGGATTATTTTTTTCTGATACTCTATTTATTCTTTTTACTAAGTTTCCCATGGCAATTCTAGGAGCTATGCTTATTTATACTGCCTTTTTATTAGGAAAAATAGCTTTGAAAGATTTTGATATGAAAACTTTTCCAATAATATTAGTCTCAGCAATTTTTTCCTACCTTATCAATATAGCTATTGGATTTCTAATTGGGATAACACTTTATTACATTTTTAAAAAATTAGTTGACAAACCAGAAAGTTGATCAATTAAATTTACATTTTGAACTATTAATACAATTCCATTAGAGTTTATTCCATAATAATTCTGAACTGATTTTTTTTATAATTTAAATGAAAAATTCTTTTAAGTGTGAAAGTAAATATTCATATTAGAATGAACAAATGGGTGATTTTTTGTTATTTTCCGAAAATGAAATGAATAATATAAAAAGAGAAATGGCTAAACTAAAAGAAAAAGTTGTACTTAAACTATTTACTGATTTTAAAACTAAAGAAGATGGAACAAAAATAAGAAAGTGTATGGCTTGTGAGGGAACATATGAGTTATTAAAAACTTTAGAAGATCTTTCTAATGGAAAGCTAATAATTGAGGAAATATCTACTGAAGAAAATGAAGAAGAAGCAAAGAAATTCAATGTTGATAAAATACCTGCTATTCTATTTGCTGATGACAATGATGAAGAGATTATTCGATATTTAGCACACCCTATAGGATCTGAATTTGTACCTTTTCTCAATAGTATACAATATTTTTCAGGAGTAAGACCTTATTATGCGGATCAAATCATTTCTCATCTTAAAAAGATATCAAAATCAAAAATGAAAATCTTTATCACACCAACATGTCCATATTGTCCTGCTACTGTCCCAGTGCTAACTTTATTTGCAATAGTTTCTAAAGGAAAGATTTCAGCAGAAATAATTGATGTTAATTTAAATCCAGACATTGGTATGAAATATCAAGTTCAAGGAGTCCCTCATACAGTAATAAATGAGAAGGAGCATATTTACGGAATGTTTACACCTCAAGATTTACTTGATAAACTTACCAAAGGAGAAAGAGATTTTGGAGGAATGTATGCTTAATTATATTTAGGTGATTTTTGAAAATGTCTCAGGATGATAGATATAAAGATATAATTATAAGAGAAATGGCTAAATTAAAAAAAACTGTTAAATTAAAGGTTTTTACATGTAAAATAAAGCCTTCATCGGGGAGTTTAATAAGAGAGTGTATGGATTGTAATCAATTTATGGCACTATTGAGAATATATGAAGAAAATTCCAATGGAATGCTAACAATTGAGGAATTATGTATTGATGATAACCCTGAATTTACTAAAAAGTATGATATTTCGAGAGTGCCTACAATCTTATTTATTGATGAGGAGGGAAGAGAAATTATACGATATTTAGCAGCCCCGCAAGGTGGCGAAATTCAACCGTTTATTCAAGCTATATTTGCTTTTGCTGGAGCACCAAATTATTACGAAGCTACAATAAAACAAAATTTAGACAGAATTCAACCTTCCACAATTAAAGTAATGATAACGGAAACGTGCCCTTACTGCCCTCAGGTCTCTACTATCGCCAATAACTTTGCTATTGCATCTAAGGGGAAAATAAGAACCGTGATTATAGATATTATGG
>CAYPFJ010000089.1:15273-15635 GCA_964409945.1 uncultured archaeon
ATACTATCATAAATGATCAAAAAACTTTGGTTGGAATGGTTGGTGCAAATGAAATATTAAGAGCGTTGATCGGAGGTAATATACATGTTCAATATTGATATGGATGAGATTGATTTAGAAAAAACGTACGATCTTATAATTTTAGGAGGAGGTCCTGCCGCATTAGGATGTGCCATATATGCAGCTCGATTTGCGATGGATATCTTAGTTGTTGGTAAAACTTTTGGAGGATTAATTGCAACAACTCATATTGTAGAGAATTATCCCGCTATTACATCAATAAGTGGTCAAGGATTGATGGATATGTTTAAGGACCACATGGACTCACTCAAGATCCCTTACATCTCAGATGAGATACGGAG
>CAYPFJ010000090.1:0-14359 GCA_964409945.1 uncultured archaeon
TTTTCCTACGGGATATGGGATTATTTCTAGCGTAGAAGATTTAAATGTAGCTTATGAACGATATAAAAAAATAATTAGGATTCAAATGAAAAAGCAACCCATTATTTTCGCTAAGATCGGTAAAAAATCTCTGGATAGGCAAAAGTTATATGAAAATATGAAAGCTGTAGTGAATTTCATTGCTGATCAAATGCCACACAAATTTAACAACTTTAAATCTATGTATCTTAAATCTACAATGGGAAAACCCGTGAAAGTGAAAGAAGAGTTCCTAAAAAGTATTGAGGTGTGAAATAATGATTAAACAAAAACATATACCACAATGGAAGATAAATGAAATTAATCATTTAGTTGATTTATTTAAAAATTATAAGAATATCGCTGTAATCGATGTTGCTCATATAAACGACATGCAATTTCAAACAATGAGGAAAATTTTGAGAGGAAAAGCAGTATTTAGAATGTCTAAAAAATCACTTCAATTACGAGCAATAGAACAATTTAAAAGTGAAGCTAAAAAGAAAAACTTGGATGAATTTGCAAATCATATTCCTGGCCAATCTAGTCTTGTATTTACAAATATTGATCTATTTGAATTAAAAAAGATATTTCTTGAAAATGAGTGGATGGTACCAGCAAAACCCAATGAAGTTACTCCTGTAGATATATGGGTTCCAGCAGGTGATACTGGTTTACCCACAGGACAAGTAATTAGTGAATTGAATATGACATTGCGATTGCCAACGAGAATTATGAATGATACGATACATGTTCGTGAAGATACAAGAACCCATAAAGCTGGTGATTTGGTTAATGTTAAACAAGCAGCAGTTTTAAAAAAGCTGGGAATTACACCAATAGAATCATTGATAAAAATTCACTTTGCTTGGAACGACGGTGAAATAATCCCTGAAGAAATCTTATATATGGATATGGTAAAATTCAAGCAAGATTTCACTAAAGTTTATAGAGAGGCATTAGGAATTCTTTTTGAAATGCCATTCTATTTAGAGGAAATGACAGAAGAATATATTCGGAAAGCTGTATCTGAGGTTAATACAATAGAAGCAATGATCTTTGGAGAGGAGATCGAATTATCGGCTGAACCAGAATCTAAAGTTGAAGAAAAAAAAGCTGAAGAGGAAACCGAGGAGGAAGAAGAAGTTGGTATTGGAGGTCTTTTTGGATAAAAAATTAAGATTTTTTGAAATTTCAATTAAAATTACTAATATTAAGATAAAAAAATAAAAAAGAGGTTAGATATTATGGAAAGTATTTACGCTGCCTTATTATTACATAAAACTGGAGGAAAAATTAACGAAGCGAATGTAGAAAAAGTATTAACTGCCGCAGGTGCGAAAGTTGATAAAGATCAAATCGTTAAATTAATTGCTGGTCTAAAACAAGCAGATATTGATGAAATTATAAAATCTGCTGGGTCTATGCCGGTAATGGTAGCTCCTGCCGGAGAAAAAACTGAAAAAAAGAAGGAAAAAAAGAAGGAAAAAGAAGAAGCAGTCGAAGAAGAACCTACGGGGATTGGATCCCTTTTTTAAGGACACTAAGAAACAATTCATTAACTAAGAAAGCAATTTGGCAAATAAAATAATAAATATTAATAAAAAAATAAAAAAAAAGGAAGATTTATATTAACCGATTTTAAATTAAATCTTTAGAATTTTATTTAATTAATTTTGGTTTTTATAACCTAAAAGATAGATATTTTTTTATTTACTTTTTTTGTATTTCATAATTCTACTTTAAAAATTTGAATCATTATCATATCAGATACATCATTAAATCGCAAACTTTTTTTAAAATTCTATTTTTTTAAAATTACACTTCAAATTTAAGAATTTGATATTAATAACTTAGTGCAATTATCGCTAACTATTCAAAAAGACTTACGTTGCTGATTAAATATGGCTGGAAAGTTCCTTAAATTCTTCACACCATTCGTAAAAGCAATGCCGGAAATCAAACAGCCGCAGCGCGAGGTTACTTTTAAAGAAAAATTTATTTGGACAGCTGTTGTACTTATTATTTATATAATATTAAGTAATATTCCTCTATACGGTGTAAACCTTGCAGATTCAACTGATTATTTCTATTGGTTAAGAGTTATTCTGGCTAGTCAGAGAGGAACATTAACGGAATTAGGTATAGGTCCGATAGTCACAGCGGGTCTTATTATGCAACTGCTTCTAGGGTCTAAAATAATTAATGTAAACATGTCCGATCCATACGACAGAGCTATGTTTAGTGGAGCTCAAAAAGTGATGGCAGTGTTTTTAACCATTTTCAATTCTATAGCATATATTGCGGGAGGAGCATTTGGGAAATTGTCAGAAATAGGCATACAGGGAGCTTTTTTTATTTTCTTTCAATTACTGTTTGCAGGAATAATTATAATATTATTAGATGAATTACTTCAAAAAGGATGGGGTCTTGGCAGCGGAGTTTCCTTGTTTATAGCAGCAGGTGTTTCGGGTCAAATATTTTGGAATTGTTTCAGTTGGGTTCCTGCTCAAGATAATCTCCCTAGAGGTATAGTTATCGCTTTCTTTACCGTGTTATTTGATGGAAAATCTGAGACAAATTTAGGGCAGATTTTATTAAGAGGTTCATTTCCCTCGTTATTAGGTATCGTTACCACCATAATTATTTTTATAGTGGTAATTTGGTTTGAATCTACGCGCATTGAAATCCCTCTTGCATATCGAGGCTATCGAGGTTTTAAATCGAAATATCCAATGAAATTGCTTTATGTTTCAAATATTCCCGTAATTTTGGTTAATGCATTATATGCTAACGTTTTATTCTTTGGGCAATTGTTCGCGGGACCTTATTCAGGAGTACGAGCGAGTAATGGAGGACTCATTCCTGATTTTTGGGTTAATTTATTAGGAGTATTTCGTATTCAAGAAGGGACGGGTACTGTTGCAGGAAACCAACTCATACCTACATCTGGGTTGATATATCTACTTACTCCGCCATTGGGAATTGATCAAGCAGCATCAGATCCATTCCGAGCAATCTTTTATCTGGTAGTATTGATTTTTCTTTGTATATTGCTCGGCCGAGTCTGGGTTGAAGTCTCAGGACTCGCCCCCCGTGACATCGCGGATCAAATAATAGATTCAAAAATGGAAGTTCCTGGATTCCGAAGTTCATCAAAAATAATCGAGAGAATTTTAAAAAGATATATTCCAACATTAATAATATTAAACGGAATCATTATTGCGGTGATAAGTTTTTCTGCCGACACTTTAAGAGCATTGTCTTCAGGCACGGGATTACTGATTGCCATCGGAATCATCCACAATTATGCAGAGACGATTTCGAAAGAATTAGCAGCAAGTCAGTATCCGGGTATGAGAGCACTGCTAGGAATGGACTAAAAAATATTTTTTCTGTTATAGTTGGCAATTATAGCCAAAATGGTAAATATTATAACGATAAAAATACCTTTAATTAGAATATTTTAAAATTCTTAATAGAATTTTCTGAAGAGAACCTCATCTGAAAAGTTTATTACCATTTCAATATAAATAAATATTGATATGTTGTTTTCAATCTTGCAAAATGCATTTTTGGATTTGATTACCACTCCTCCGGGATCAATGATATTTGTTTTATTATTAGCTATAACAACAGCATTGATAAGCACTCTTTTAACAATGTGGTTGGTAGATACAAATGAGATAAATCGTAAACAAACACAAACCAAAGCTCATGAAGAAGAAAAACAAAAGATCATAGATTTGGCTGAAATAGACCCTGAACGTTATAAAAAAGCTAGAAAAAGATGGGAAAGGAAAGATACCATGATAAAAAAGTCTCAACAAAAAATGTCACTTCAAAGGATGAAACCAACTTGTATTACGTTTGTTCCAATGATAATAATTTTTGGTATTGTGAATACGTTGTTTAGAGGAGCTCCAGTTGCTCTTAGTCCTATGAATGCTAACGATGTTCCTTTAATAGGAAATTTTATCAGTGCGGGCTCAGTTTGGATTAATTTTACTTCATGGTATTTCCTATGTTCATTAGGAATTAATACATTAACACAAAGATTGCTAAAGCTTCAGTCACAGGCTTCTGGTGGTATGGGTGGAATGTTCGCAGGGCAAAAAGCAAAATCTTTAGAATTTCCCGATGTTTAGTCGAATATTTCTATAGAGAAAAATACGCAACGGGAGGGATTTATTCCAATAAGAAGATGATTCTTATTATTTGAACCCCCGAGTGCATTCACACACTGGCTTTCTGGGTGAAACTTACCACTCCAAGCCAGCGCCGTACCGGGCTAGGCAACCGTTGCATTTAAAAAATAAAAATAAAATGTTTTTTATGTTAATCTTTATTCTGACTATTTGATTGGGATAGAGATAACTTCATTCATTTTCTTTTCTAATTTAGACTTTTTGATCGCAGTTTCTACCTGTTCATGTGATGCTCCTTTTTTAATTTCTATTGTTTCTGTGATTGGTTCGATATGTCTATAATTTACTCTTCTTCTTCGGACTTTTAATCCATCAATTAGCAAGTAGTTTTTATCAATGATATCAACAATTACACAGTGAAATCCTGCTTCTCTTCCCATAGTTTTCACGCATAGTCTACCAATATCATATACGCTCATATAATTTGTCACCAAATTATTTTTAAATAATTCTTAATTACTGGCTATTTTTAATATCCAGTAAATGTAATTAATTTATAGTATTATTATAAATCAATATTAAAATAAAATTTTTGTGTTTTTTAAAACTAAACAGATTTTTACAATTTTTTTAAGTTTGTAAGAATTTTTTCTACGATATCTTCGATTGTGAGGTTTTCTGTGTTTATTATAAGATCATATATTCTTTTTAAAGCCTCTTGATCACTCAAATCGATATCATAGAGACTAT
This sequence comes from uncultured archaeon, assembly GCA_964409945.1. Classification (GTDB taxonomy): domain Archaea; phylum Asgardarchaeota; class Lokiarchaeia; order Sigyniarchaeales; family SOKP01; genus Loki-b32. The sequence continues at coordinate 4,917 of CAYPFJ010000090.1, forward strand.
GAAATCGTTCCAATTCTGATTTTTCTCTTAATTTAGTTTCTTTTAACTTTTTTTCATAATTTGTATTATCTCTTTCAGCCATCCGTTTAACTCTGATTTCTAAAGGGCATATTAACAGTATTTTCAAATCTGCTATAGTTTTCAGAATATGCCCACTTAATTGACTATCAATAATTATATTTCCTCTTTGAGCAATTTCATTTATTTTATCATCTAGTTTTTCATCAACTTTAGGATGTTTTTCAGCATATTTAGTAAATTCTTCTAAAGTCATATTCATTTCTTGTGCTAGATCTCTGAAAGCTTGTCCAGTACTATAATATTGGATTCCAAACTTTTCTGCAATTAATTTTCCTATTGTAGATTTTCCAGTTCCATGAAGTCCTGAAATTGTTATAATCATATTATTTGGTTATTTTAATTTAAATATTAATTCAATTAAGAAGAAGAATATTTATGATTTTTATTATTAAAGCAAAAGAATTTAAAAAAAATCAGAGAAATTTTATTGACTCCAAACGGTCTCTTTTATTAAAGTCTGAAGACAATTTGCACAATACCTTCCACTTTCCATTCTATTTGCCCTTCTTGAGGTTAATTGGGTTTTAACCATTTTGGAAGGTCGTAATCTTGGAACAGCCTGAAGAGGTTTTTTACAAATCGCACAATTTGCTCTTTTGGGTTTTTTTCTCCAATAATGGGTGACATTTTGGTTCCCAGGTGTGCTTAATTTTTTCCTTGCTTGGGTTTTAGATCTTAAACCGGGACGGGGCATTATGTGATTTTAAATAAGAGAAAAAATATTAATTTTATTATTTTACTTAGGATTTGAGATTCAATTTATTTTGAAATTCTTTAAATATTTGATATAACTCATTTATTAATTTTTCTCTTAATTTTGCATCGGATCTTAGTAAATCAATTTGATTTGCAGCACTTTTTTGTACTGACTTGACTTTATCTAATGTATCATCTAATCCTGGAAAATTATCCAAGTTATGATTTAATTCATCAAATAAATTAAAAATTATTTCTTTTTTTGTTAGGCCATCTAAAGTTAAAGCATCCATAAGTGTTATAAAAGAGGAGGTAATTTCTGAAGTAATGCCAGGTAACTCTAAAAAACTATGATTTTTAGTAATTATTTTATTGTCGGATAAATTTAAAGTGTAAATACGATTGATAAGATCCAACACGGAATTGTACTCTCGAGATATGTTCATTTTGTTTAATAGATCTGGTAACTGAAGGTTATTTTCTTTTATAATAAAACTTAACTTTAGAAAATTATTCATCGTACTTTTCAAAGCTTTTCTGAAAAAATTATCATTAACTGTGCCTTTTTGATATTTATTATTTAAATTTGTTATGGATTTAACTAACGCAAATAGTTCAGATTCAATTTTAAATTCCATATCTGAATTGTTCTTATTATTTTCTACCATATCACAGTTAAATATTTAAAATAATCAAAATTTTTATATAACATTTGGAATAAAAGCTAATAAATTTAACCAAATAGGGTTGGTCGCAAAAAATAGAAGAATATAGCAACCAAAACACCAATAATAATTGTAGGGATTAAGACTCGAGTAGTAGAAGAATTACTTAATTCTCTTATAGCTAAGGTCATTAAAATAGGTACCCATATAGCTATAGTTAAAGCATCAATTATATCTAATATTGCCCAAGTTCTAGAATTAAACAATGTATCAAGTATTGCTTGATTAAAAGATGTTAAATCAGTGAGACTAACTGGTGGAAAACCGGCAAGTACAATTAAAATTTTAATACCATTTATTAATAAGAATGGTGTAAACGCACATAACATCATTTTGAATTTATATGAGCCCTCTAATTGAAGCATTGTCCCACCTTTATAAATACTAAATGGGCTTACATCCGTTTGTCCATACTTTTCTCTTTGTTCTCTTATTCCTCCAAACCGTTTTTCTAATTTATCTGTGAATCCTACAGCATAATTGGCGCCCTTACTAAATAACCATATTAAAATTGCAAAGAATATTAATTGAAAACAACATCCAAACATGAAAAAAGCACCAAAAAAACTAAAATTAATGGCGGCCATAATTGGATCAAAAATATTAACACCAACAAAATCAAAATGTGATAAAAATGCCAAACCCATTAAGCCGTATAATAATGAAGAGAATAATAAAATTAACCATCCAGGAGCTTTACTTCTTTTATGATTTATATCAAAAAAAGCTTTTGGAGGATTCACGAAAAGATAGAGAATTTTGAAATACCATGGATATGGCGTAGACCATTCTGCTTCATATCGTCTAAAAAACTTAATATTTTCAATTCTTTCGGTTTTTAATCTAATACCACAGAAATTGCATGCAAAACTATCAGCAGTATTCTCATTTCCACATCTTGGACAACGTTGGAATGCTGCAACTGTCTTGGACATTCTTATAAGTAAGTTTTATTAATTTTTATAATAATCATATAATAAAATAATCTTATAAAAATTTCTTGAAATTTTTTAACCTAACCATAATTATAACTTTGTTTAAATATTAATTTTTATATAACTCTTGAAGTTCTATTATGAAATTATTATTGTCGTGTAAAATTCTATAATTCCTTTTTGAAAACAATTTAATTAGTTCTAAGTTAGTTTTAGTATGGTTAGTAATCTCAAGTACTTTTATTCTCGATGATTCCTTAATGAAACCCATAAAAGGTATTAATTGATCACTTAGATAATTATCCACAGGAATCTCTTTTTTAATATATTTAATAAACTCAATAGCAGTCCGTTTAGCAAGATTTTCAGAAGTAATGTTACGTTCACCAAGTATAGTTCCAGAAGAAATAAAAGCTCCAGTATCAGAACTTGCCCATAAATAAAACCCCACTCCAGGACTTAATGAATTTACATATTTAGAATTAATTTCAATATCCATTTTGAGTTCTTTCTTTAATTGTTGTTGAGCAGTTTTTTTTATTCTTTCATTAACTTCATTTTTTTTTAGTTGATTGGCAGTAACTATTTCGCCTTGAATTAATTCAACATTCCCTAATTCAGTTAAACATATTGGTCTCAATTTACTTTTAGAAGGATATAGAGTACATTTTACAAGAGCGCCTCCTTTAGGATAAAAACCATGCTTTTGAATATCAACATCAATTTTAAAACCATGATTTCTAAAAATTTTATAAGTAACTTCACTAAGATAATTAAGACCAGGAGCCCATTTACCAAATGTACCTCCACCGTTCACAATTATTTCAATTTTTTCTGGTGTATTGAATCCCAAACAAGCAATTTGAATCGGCTGGAGTAATAATCCTATACTTCCAGCGGTTCCAATTTCAACCCGTATATTATCTTTTATGGATTGCTTGGGACTTAAAGTGATTTCTTTAGTTCCAACTGTACAATTAGATAAATTACTATTTGTTAATTCTGCTAGGGTTCTTAATCCAATTAAATGCTGTAATCTTAGACCGGATTTAGGTCTATTAGCTCTTATATTTTTTATTCGAATTGGGCGTTTGAATAATATTGAAAATCCCGCTCCTATTCGAAGTATTGCACCTCCACCTTCTCCAAAAGAACCATCAATTTCTAAAAATTTAGTTGTAGTCATGGAGTATTACTTTTTTCATATAATGATTTAATTCTATTGATACCATTAAATTTTTCAATTAGCTGAACTACTTCTTTAGGTACTAGTGTTTTCCACTTTTTATCATTCTTGTTGATTAAATTTCTAATATTGTTAGCATTGAAATGCTTTTTAAATATAGTTATTTTTTTCTCAACTTTAATTCCCTTATCAAAAAACAATTCTCTTACCCAATCACTGTTAGTATAAACTGAATCAAATTCTCCTACAATTGAGATAACATGATCAACCCATTTTTTAGCATTATAAATGTCCTGGATATTATATATTGTAAACCGTTGAGAGGAGATACCTCTTTTTTGTAAGGCCTTTTTGATAAACATTTTTCTTTCATCACTTGTAAATGGATCATTTATAGTATGGGATAATTGAGAGCTACCTATTCCAATTTTAATTTTTTTTTTAGATTTTAAAATTTGTTTTATAACATAAATGTGTCCATGATGTAAAGGCTGAAATCTTCCAATAAACAGAGCAATTCCATTTTTTTTTTCAATAGATTGTTCTATTTTTTTCTCGAAGAGAGATGAAATATTTGCATTTAAGAGTTTTTCCCAAATTTTTTTTGAGTAATCTATACATTTTTCATTTTCCAACAATTTTTCAAGTTCAGTTTTAGTATAGAATCTACTAAATCTAACATCTAACTCGTTTTGATCCGGACGTAAAGGAACATTCCAATCAACAATCCCTAAAAAAATGTATGCTATTTCATCACTTTCAGTATTTAAATCATAAAATATTACCTTCTGAACTTCTCTTGGAGGAATTCCAAATTCTTCTTCAAGTTCTCTTAACGCATTTTTCTTAATTTTATTTAGATCTAAATTTATCGCCCAATTTATATGTCCAGAAGATGAATCAGTAAAATAGTCTGGGAATGCTTTTTTATTTTTTCCGCGTTTTTGTACTAAATATGATATCGTACCATCTGGTGCTATTGATAAAATAAAAAACCTTGTAATTAAATGGCTTACATTTTTCTTATGAGCCTCTATTCTTTCCATTGGAAAAATATATTTAGAAAACTGACCAGATTGTAAAAATTTTTTATTTTTTTTATCAATACAAGCCAATATTTCTTTATCCATATCTATACTCCTCTCTTTATAATCTTAAAGTTAAAATATCTCCTACTGAAAAACCCAATTTCTTAGAGGCATTTCCTTGATTAATTGAAAGTTCAAGAAAACCAGTTGATCCAACAATAAATAAAAGTGATTTAATGGGAACACTTGAAAAGTGTGAAGTAAAGAATCCTTTATATGATTTTTCCTTAAATTTAACATTAATCTCTTGACCTTCATTTATTATAAATCTACTATCTTTGATGGTATTAGTTACTAATTGAATATTAGTTATTCCATTTCCAAAAGAGTCAATATATTGAATTGAGCATTGAATAACTTGGTTTTTAATATCAACATTATGTGTAAGCTTAAATTCTTGTAGGTTAGTAAGATCAAAAGCAGGACCGAATTCTTGCAGTGGAATCCCAGATAATAAATGTGCACCTATTGGAGCCATAATATCTCTTCCATGAAATGTATTTGAAATTGGTTTATTAAAAAATAAATCATTTTGAATTATTCTACACTCAGCAATGCTATTAGTAAAAATATGAGAAAATATTCCATTATTAGGCCCGATAAAATAGTAGTTTGATTGCGTTTTTAACACCAAAATTTCACGAGAACTTCCAACTCCGGGATCAACTACGACTATAAAAACAGTTCCTTCAGGAAAATATTTATAGGTTGTTTTTAATACATAAGAAGCTTCTATTATTGAATATGGAGCAATATTATGCGAAAGATCTATTATTCTTATATTAGGATTAACACTTAATATAACTGCTTTCATACTAGCTATATAATGTTGACCTTTTAAGCCAAAATCAGTTATTAAGCATATTATTTTTTGATTGAAATCTACCATTTCAAGAGGAAAACAAGATATTTAATAAGAAATATTTATGACAAATAAAGAAACTGGAATTTATTTATTTTTTCTATATTTTTGATCGATATTATAAAAATCTTCTAGTGCTTTTGATTTTAATCTGTATTCCTCCTCTTTATCAAATTGGACCAATTTTTTAGAAATATCACCTGCTTTTCTATAAAAGGTATAAGCGGTATGAAAGTCTTCATTTCTAAGAGCATTTCTGGCTTCTTGTACAATTCTTTCCCTTTCTTTAGATAATTCAGGAATTCGTTGAGAGAAATCACTTTTTTCTTTAAGTGAAGTGGCTATATCCATTATATAGAGGCTTTCTGCGATTTCAGCTGCTTTATTGTAAAATTTAGCTGCTTTTTCATAGTCTAAAGCTTTTACGGCTTTTTCAGCTATTTTGTAGTTTTCTGAAATTTTGGTATGTTCTCCGTTTTCAATCTTCTGTACAAGATCTTGAGCGATTTTTCTTTCTTGTTTCTCACCACTTAGCATAAATTTCGTTATGTTAATAATACTATCTTTTAACGCTTCAGGTTGAAGAATATCAATTAGCGGTTCTAAATGCTCCAGATATACATCCTTTAATATTATTTCAAATTCTTCTCTTGATTTCGTAAGAATATGAAGACTTGGAATCTCAAAGGCTTCTGCCGCTTCTTTAAGAGATGAACGAAATTTCTCTGGTTTATCGCTCTCATTTAAGAATAACCCTATTATAATTCCATATGCTTTCCGGGTTATTTTTCCTTTGAAATTGTAAATATATGAAAAAATTTGAAGATCCTTTATTTTTAATAAATTATACTCATTTTTTGAGTGATCAAGATTTAATCTAAGAAACAAATCATTTGAAATTTCAAAATCTATTTTTCCTTCTTTAAAATAATACCCCATTATCTTATAATCAGAATCAGTTGGAAGCAATATTACAAAACAGCCTGATGGCATATTTAATCATCTATTTTCGGTTACTTTTTTTAAATTAATATAAATGCTAAGATAATAAAATTTTATAATCTTATAATTGACTTGCACTAATAATTCTATTAGTTTCTTCTCTAATGGAGGAGATTATGTTTAGTAATTGAGCAAAATATAGATTGTCTGCTACTGTTTTCGAAGCTTGTCTCATAATCTCTATAGCCTTCTTTTCTTCTTCAGTTATGGCTTCAATAGCCTTTTTATCCCAAAGCTCTTTTATTTGGCGGTTAAAATCATCTGAAAGTTCCTGAAGACTTTTACCAGATTGAACCCTGAATTGTTTTAAGACTTCTACGATTAATCTAATATTTTCTGTCATAGCAACTGTCTGTTCAGAGAAATTTTGACTCATTTGATTAATTGCTCCCCTCATTTGGTTAATTTGAGCTATTGTTCCGTCTAGTGAAGCCATAATTTGATTTATCTTTTGAATCATTTCTTCAAGTAGTTTTTCTGCCAATTTTCTCACCTAATTATGATTTTAAGATATTTTATTCTAATACCTCTTCTTCTTTAATAGATTCTTTAAGGCTTCTAACAGAATCGATCGCTTCAGATAATAATAAATTTACAGTATCTTGATTAAGGACACTTTCAGATAGTTTAGAAAAATCCTCAAGCTTTTTAATTAAATTAGTAAGAGCATCCAATCCTAAGCCTTCTTGAATCACTTTTAATTCCTTAGTTGTTCCTTTTCCAATTTCTTTTACTACATCAATATGTTTAGTTTGAGTAACAATAATTTCATTAGAAAATTCTTCTAATTTTCCGGTTAAATTTGAAATTTTATCTTCTATGTTTTGATTAAGCCCATCTAGAGATGTCTTGAGCTCTTGTATTGCGGATCCAAGTTGAGCAATCCGTTTGTAGATGTTTTGAAGGAGATCCGTTAACATTTCAGCCATTGTATATCAACTTCTTCAATATTTTTTAGTAATTATCTAAAGTCTCTTTTTATAAATTCAATTATAAATATAACAGATTACACCAATAAAAAAATTTTTATCTTTTCGTGGTTTTATTAGATTATATTTACTAACTAGATACATAACCATTGAAATAGGTATTATATAAAAAATTAAATCGATAACTTGTATCTGAGTAAATGTATTTTATATATGGGCCATTAGCTCAGATTGGTTAACAAGGTTTTAGAGAAGCTTGGTCAACAAGCGCAGGTCTTATAAATGACCTACGGACATACAAAAGGTAAAAAAAAGTGTCCGTATTTTAGTAAAAACCTGAGATCCGGGGTTCAAAATGGCTTGATTGGTTAAGTCAATCATGAAACTCCCCGATGGCCCATATTATTATTTTTTTTGATCGTGAAACATCTATTTTACGTTTTTCTTTATATACCTAGATATTACCTTAATATATTTGAAGTAGTATTATTCTTAGATGTAGTTTAAAAAAATTCTTGAAGAAAAAGTACTTATTTATCTAAAAACGTACTAATCAAATCAAGGAGCCATTTCTTTATCTGGGTAAGATTTTTGAGAATACCGGGAACAAGATTGTCAGGAAAAGTATGTTCTTGTTCTAGTCTCTGAGCTGTTTCCATCCACTTATTTAAAGCTAATTGAACCAAACTGGCACCTTCGGCTTCCATAAATATTGGAACAACAGCTGCTGATTCTCTAGCATCCCCAATAGCAAAATATATTTTTCGATTTATACCTTTTAACAATACTAAATTTGCACATTCATCGAGTTTTCTCTCAACCAAAATGCTTTTTAAAATCTGAATTTTTATTTCTGCATCCTTAGAGGTAAAATTCGCTTTTCGTTTTGTAAGTAGCGGTTGAATTTCTGTTACAATTTTATCACCAGTAGTTTCTTCGTTAAAATATTTTGTAATTTTTAAAGAATTTTCTAAACCTTCTATTGCTATAAATTTTTTGTCATTCGAATATAAAACTGCTTTAGAACCACCTTGTTCTTCACTTGAAGATTGTTTTATATAAATATTTCTCATAGTCACGGAATTACATGTGTGATATGCGATTTCAAACAATTCTCGAGGAATTAAAGGACTATATGGCTCTTCTATTTGTTTAGAAAGCCATTGAGAAGTAATGACATTATTAAATTGGTTTAATAGCCGGTTTTCCATTATGAATCCCTTTCTGTCGATTTAGTATTGTTCGTATAATTTTTATTAAAATATAGAACTTCTAGTTTTTATTTATTTTTATTTCTGTTTAAATAGAACATCAAAATATTTGTTTTAAATTATTCTATTTGGTTATATGCTTTTTCAAATCTCTCGACAGCAGAAATGATATCTTTTTCTGATGCTCCAATTGCAGCATTCATTACGATATATGGGGTTGGATAATTGCTACAACATGTTCCAAATGGGTTTTCTTTTGGGTTATATACTCTTGGTCCTGTTACTCTTAAGTTATACAATGCTCCACCAAGGGCATACAATTTTTTTTCACTTAGATTTTGTAATGATAGTGCTACAGCAACGGGATTATATACATCAAGAATTCTTTCATTTAGTTTTTCAGCAATTTCCCTTAATTTTCTTTCGAGAATTTCACGATTATGTTGTTGTTCTTTGAGTAGTTTTTGATAACCCATTATTCCTATTGATAACATTGAAATTAAGAAATTCACAATAGGTGTGGCCGAGGCGCGACCCGCGTATGCTTGGCTGATTTTAGTTATATTTTCTTTTAACGGTGATGCTATTACAGCTCCACCTACAGGAGTAAGGAAATTTTTATCTGTTGATTGAATTATTGCGTCTATCTTCCCTGCATCAATTGCAGAACGAATTAATTTCATCCATTCTGGGCTTTGAACCCCGTATGCGTTTATAACGATATGTAC
>CAYPFJ010000090.1:14369-15282 GCA_964409945.1 uncultured archaeon
TTTTCTTGAGCGAATTTACTTATTTCTTTAATATTATCATGTTCACGAGGGGGAAAAAAACTAGTAATTGAGATGATAGCAAAACAGTCATTATCAAAATGATTTTTTATATCATCTATTGGAATCCTAACCGCATCTCCAAAAATCTGTCCGGGGATAGTTTTTGCTTTAAAACCTGCGAAATCAATCGCTTTTAAAAGAGATTTATGATCTACTTGAGGAACTAAGACTGTTCTTTTATGATTCAATTCTCTTTCACTCTTACTAGATTTTAAAGCGCTCAATGCTAAAGATAAAGACATTCCCGTACATAACGGGACTACAATTGCCTCCTTTATGTTTGGTAATCCCGTATTTCTTAAAATATTACGAGCTAAGTAATTAGAAAGTTCATACATTATTGATCCACCAGGTGCCTTAGGTTGAGGTGCTGTTAAAAATCCACTTCTTCCCACACCATGGCAGAATCCTGCTGACATTCTTAAATGTAATTTTGAAGCGATTCTTCCTTCTCTTTCACCTACTCTAGCAGCATTAATATCTTTATCTGTATCCATATTTGAAAGCGTTTGAAGTAAGAATTCGATTTGTTCATCAGTCCAAGGTTTATTAGGTACAGATCTTTGTTCAAATAAAATTTTTATTGGATTTAAGAACTCATTTAACACGAGTTGTCCTCTATTAAGCATATTTTTAGGAATATTTACACTTTCAAAAAATTCAATAATTCTGTTAAAGTCAACCATTGAAAACACAATGTAATTATATTTATGATATAATGGCGGCCCTCGAGGGGAATCGAACCCCTATCCCTCCGCAGGATAACTGGGTTTGAAGCCCAGCGTCAGAGACCACTTATCGTTTAAAATTGAGATAATTTCAAAATCCGACCGTCAAGGGCCATATTTATAAA
>CAYPFJ010000091.1:0-15142 GCA_964409945.1 uncultured archaeon
AAAAAAAAACCCATTATTTGGGCAAGAAGAATAAACTATTATAATTAAATTTTAGTTGTTCTATTTTTTAGCTATTTTTTCTATAGCTGAATCGATCATTTTTAGCTTGGTAGAATATCTTTCCATAAGTTCAGCGTATTTTTCAATTTCTATCTCATTATTCTCCTTTAAAAGTTTTAATTCATTGATTGTTCTTACGATTCCAGCCTTCTTATCGATTAACTTTTCTTTTTTGCTATAAGGAATTTTATCCTCTAATTTCTTTCGTTGATATGACTTAAATCGTTTAACATTTAGGTCTTTAGGTACAAATTTTGTTAAATAAATAATGCTTTTTGGTACAAACGGAGCCAGATTCTCTGGAATAATAATAATTGGTTCAGGATCTTGTATTTTTTTTATTTCTTCATAATCAAGTTTTTCAACTTCGATTTCTTTTAAATTATCTTCCACTATAGATAAATTTAATTCAATATTTTCTTTTTCCTCACTTGAAAGTGAGAGATTATTTAACATTTCTTCCCAAATATCCTTTGCTTTTAAATAATACCATCTCGCTTTTTGTTGTAATCTTAGAACTTTTTCTTGATTAATAGTTGTTATTGAGGATTCTAATGAAGCTCGTGCTTTAAGAAAGCATGCTTTTCCCATATCATAATGAAATTGGGCTCTGATTTGTTGTTTCTTTTTCTCTTCATGCTTTTTAAGATAAAACAATCTTTTTGATAATAAACTGAGACCCGCGTATAATTTAGAAGAAAAGTAAATGTTATTATTGTTTTCTTCCCGTAAAGCAGCAATACTCTGAGCGAGAATTCTTGATTCTTCAGAATTTAACTCGAGGTTTTCTGAAGTGATAATTACTCCTTTTTCTTTTTGATGTACAACAGCAGCACTAAAGTATGCAGCAGTCTTATATATTTTGCTACATTCCGTCATTGCTATAATTGCATTTTCCCATTCTTCTTCCTCTTCATATTTTTCAGCTAATTGGGAATAAGCTTTACCCATAACCCATAATGCGCGTGCACATTCAAACATTACGTCTTGAATTTCAATTTCTTTATTGGCTATAGCATCATTAAAGATTGGAGTGATATCTAAATCTTTTAATATCTCTTTATGGTTTTCGGTTCCATAATTTATATTTAAAATCTTAGTATATTCTAGGATAAGATTTAGATCATCTAAAGTAAAACTTTCATCTTCTTTTTCTAAGGCATTCTCAATTTTTTTTATAGAGAAGTGTAGGTACCTAATCCTTCTTATAGTTTCTTCGTCAAATAACATATCAGAATCAGTAATTTTTAATAGATTTGAGTTAAATAAGATAATTTATTCATCATTTTAAAATTAATCTATAAAAACATTTTTATGTTCGACAATTCTATAAAAACCTGAATGATTTGATTTTGTTTTGATAATGAGCAAAGATTTAATTTTTATATTTGAATTCGTCTCTGGTGGGGGGTTTAGTCAAGTTAATATACCAACCTCTCTTTTTTGCGAAGGATTTGGGATGTTAAGATCTATTATTGCTGATTTTAAAGCTTTGGGATTTGAAATTCATACAATATTGGATTTTAGAATTTTTTTCTTATCTAAATTCTTACAAGCTGATGTTATAAGAAAAATAGATGAACATGAAAATTATCTAAAGGCTTTTAAGAATTTAGTAAAAATTTGTAAATACGTTTTTATCATTGCTCCAGAAACATCAAAAATTCTTTATGAATTAACTAAACTCGTTAAAAATTACAATAAAATCATATTAAGTACAAATCTCTATGCAATTAAGAATTGCACTTCAAAACTAATGACTTATAATCTTTTTAAAAAGAGTAGGATTTTAACTCCAAAAACTTACAGAATACCCTATATAAAGAAACAATTGGATAAAGAATTCATTCTTCAAAAATTTAAGACATTAAAATGCCCTATTGTGATAAAACCCGAAGATGGTGTTGGAGCGGAATCAATTCATTATTTTGAAAAAGAATCTCAAATATTGAATTTCCTCAGAGAATATAAGTTAAATTCAAGTAAAACCAGTTATTTTATACTTCAAGAGTTTATTGAAGGAGAGGATTTAAGTATTTCGTTGATTGGTAACCAAAATTTAAATACGACTCCAATAGTTTTAAGTGTTAATTCACAAGATATTAATATCAAGAATATCAAATCCGAATATTTTGGTGGATATACGCCTTTAGTAAATCATAAGGAAATCACTAAAAAATTATTCAATATATTGAAAAAGATAAATCTTCTAAAAATCGAAGGATATTTCGGTATTGATTTTATACAGAAACATGATCATTCATTCAGTTTTATAGAAATTAATCCTAGGTTAACTACATCATATATAGGATTAAGAAATATTATAAATATGAATTGTGCAGAATTAATTTTAAATTCTAAATTCAATATTCTAAATAATCCTGAAATAAATTTGAAGTATTATTCTAATTATACCCGTCTTGATTTTTTATATGGTAATTTTGAAAATGGGGAAGAATTTTATGAAGAATTAATGCCTAAATTCATAAAATTGATCCCTGAATTTGTAACACCTCCTATTTCACTTGATAACTCAAAATATTTCTCATGCTTTATTGCCACAAAGACAAAAGATTTACTCTCTTCAAAGATTAGAGTGAATGAGATAATTCAATCTATGAAAAATCTAAACTTCAATATTTCTATACCAAGAAAAATAAAATTATCGTAAAACCACTATAATGAATTAATAGCGAAATTATTAAACTACTTTCAATTTTTAATCCTTTTTTTACACATAAACTATAAGATAATAACCATAAAGACCAGACCTGGAAAATTATTAATAGTACTTTATCAAATAAATTAAATATACTAATATTTAGTAGATCAGACCATTTGAAAATCGAATGTACTACAAGATAAAATATCATTGGAAATTGAATAAATGAGAAAGAGATTAAGAAGCTCAAGGTATTTTGACTATTTTTGTAAAATAGTCGAGTTACTACTTCTATTATAATAAAAAATATAACGAGGTTTAGTATAAAGCTAAGATTAATTAAAATACGTAAAAATAAATCTAAATTATTATGGTTACTTTCTATAAAAAATAAAAAGAATGAATAAAAGCCATTTAATCCACATAAAATTGTGCCTATAGTTAGGATTCCCAAAGAAATTATGATAGTGAATTTTTTATCTTTCTTTTCATACTGGATAAATCTTTTTGATAAGATCCAAGTCAATTTGCGTAAAATAGGTGATTTAAACTCCCTATGAGTAAAATCAGGTGATTTAATAGTATCTATGTTATTTTTTAAAGATTTATATGCATATATTCCTAATTCTTTCAAATAATATTTTTTATCTTGTTTTTGCTCCACTAATTGTGCTAAAGTGTCTAAATGATGATATATAGTTCCCGTACTCACACTAAGTTCTTTTTTAAGGTAAGTAAAAGTTGTATATTCATTATCCCCGATGATTTTTATTATTCTTCTTCGAATGTCATGACCTAGAGCATAATAATAACTTGATTCGGCATCTTGGTCCTTGGAATCATCCTCATTATTATTTAGGTTTCTAGAAGTAGTTAACTACCTTCTGTCTGTTTTTGTAATGCTATTAGTACATTAATTATATTAAAAAGAACTAAAAGAAATCCTACAATTCCTAAATAGAATCCAGTCTCAGAATTAGAGAAGTATTCAATTTCCTGGGAAATATAATCAATAAAAAATGTCAACATAAAGCCTAAACCGACAAAAGATAATATAACAGATTTTACTTTTAACTCTATTCGATAAATAACTAAAAAACTTGCGATTAGACAAGTGATACCACTTAATAATGGAAATAAGAATAAAAATGAATCTGCTAACTCTACGGAAGTGGTGATTATATAAATCTCTAGTAAGTTATAATTAGAAAACCATGAAAAAAATTCAGATATTATTAATAGTATTGAACCAATTAAACCTATTATCAGAGTATTTATATATTTCTTAAGTTCCATTACAAATCATATAAGTTTTTCCAGTAAAATTAAAAAATTATAAAAATTCAAAAAGAATAATATTAAAATAAATTTTGAGAAGATTAATTTATTTTAGATTTCAAAAATATCTTAATTACTAATGATTTGAGATAAAATGTCTACCCCAGCTATATCAGAAATCGAAACAGAGTCCCCTCCGCTATTCAATTACCTAAGACAAGAGATTCCTCTTGAAGATATAAGAGATTATGCCTCATCTAGGCGGATTCAATCAATAGATTTTCTTAAGGGTTTTGCGATTGTTTTTGTAATTTTAGCACATACTGCTCAATTCTGGCTTGATCCTAACTCAAGATACGTTTATGGTCTCTTATATGCTTTTTTAGATATTCTTGGACCATCATTGTTCGTATTCCTTTCGGCACTAAGCGTTATATTTAGTATTAAAAGAAAAGAAGGAATTGTTCACCCAAAAATTATCAGAAATCGTATTTTTACTCGAGGAATTGTAATGATTGTGATAGGTATGCTAACGAATTTAATTGCCATAGTAGATGGTAAAGTTATTTTGGTTATTTTTGGTTGGAATATCATTACTTTTATTGGATTCTCTCAAATCTTTTCTTTTTATATTTTAAAACTTAAGAAGAAATGGCGAATAATAATTGGTTTAATCATAATAGTCTTTTCTCCTGCTTTAAGAGCTATTCTTTATAAGGGAATGGAAGCAGGAAACCTAATATTAACTTTTTTCCATTATATAGTGACCTCTCCAACCCCTCATCTTACACTTTTACCCTGGGTTTCTATTTGTTTCATTTCTACTATATTTGGTGAATATATTTTTGAAGCAATGAATAAAGGAACAGATGATGCTTATGTAGGACTTTTCCGTATATTTTTAGTCTGGGGTATTATCTTTATTATTATTGGGATATTTGTACCACTCCCATCTTTTGGTTTTGAATTACGAACACAATTTACTATGACTGGAGGATTATCTGAATATCCCCATTTAGAATTATTATTGATCGCCCAAAATCAAATTTATTTTAAGATTCCAGGAATGCCTCTATTTCTGATAAGAGGGACAAGTGCTAATATGTTTTATAATCAAGGAGCTGCTTTAACTATTATTGCAGTATTCTTTTATCTTATTGACATTAAAAAGAAAGAGAGTGATTTCACCGATATGTTGATATATTACGGTAAAGTTTCCCTAAGTTTATTTCTAATACATTTTATATTTATGCCTCTTTTTTCTCAGCAGTTAAACATACCGCAATTTCTATCTATCAGTCTGTCATATATTGGATTTTTAGGAATTTTTATGTATATTTGGATGGAATATGCTAAAGGAATAGGCTCTCCTGAATATTTAATAGTGATGCTTGGTCGGATCGGAGAAAAATCAGGACAAGCTGTCAAAAAAACCACTAAAAAGATGTATACAAAAATTAAAAAACGAGAAAAAGTTAAAAAAATGGAAGACTTCATGAAAAAATTGAGTAAGGATGAATAAATCTTTCAAATTGTTTATTGAATAGAAAAGCTAAGATTTCTAATGCATAAAACTCGATTATTCTTTTTAATAGCTTGTATTGTCAATGGATTCTATTTAATCTTAACATTCATATTCTTTTATTTTTTAGATAGTCCTTTAATGAGTATAGATGAAAATGATTATTTGTCATTTTATCACGCTGGTTTGAATGTTTTAAAAGATTTACCTAATTTGTATAACTCTTCGCTTTCCCCCTTTCCATTTAGATATTTGCCCCTTTCTGCCTACTTTTTTACACCTTTTTCAATTTTAGGATTAGAGTTAGGCTACCTTGTTTTTCAGATCTTCAATTTCTCTCTTAACATTTTAATATTTTATTTAATGTATAGAATCATTCAATTTTATAAGAATGTAAGTAATGATTCAAATTTTTACTCTAAATTAAACACTTTTAAGGATTCCTTTGATAAAACTGAAAATGAATCTGTTCTTCATCAATACGCTATTTTTCTTATAATGTTACCACAATTTATGAATTATTTCTTAGGGCAAATTAACCTTATAGTTTTATTTTTCATTCTCTCTTCTCTATTATTTTTTTTGAAAGAGGGCATTAAAAATAATCTGATAGGAGGATTCTTAATAGGATTAGGTTTATCAATAAGACCAACGCTAATTTTAATTTTACCATTTTTAATAGTCTTAAAGTACAATAGGGAAACAAAGAAATTACTATTTAATTTAAAAACAACTATGATAAGATTGTTAGGACCTACTATTTTGTTATTGATCTCAGGAATCTACTTTTTAATATATCCGCAAATGTTTACAGATTTTATTGCTGTAAATCTTACCGGAGAATATACCTATACTACTGAAGGGGGTATAGAAATTAATCCATCATTCAGTCTTACTAGAATTGTTTTAATTTTCATGGATTTAATTAGAGTGGATATTAATGGGTTTTTGATTTTTATAATTGTCACCTTGATATTCTTAATACCAATTTATTATTTTTATATTCAACACTCAGACCAACCTATTAAATTAATCAATGGATATTTATTAGGAATTCTAATAATGTTAATTGTATATTTTGATTCTTGGCCTCATCATCTTGTAGTTTTGACGCCATTTTTAATTTTTTTTATTCTTATCAATAAAAATTTCAAATACTATAAACTATTCAAATATCTTCATTACTTAATAGCGATATTAATGGTCATTTTTTGGGGGATTTATTATCTAACTTATCAATTTTTTCCTTTTAACGCGGGAGGATTAATATTATTGATGTTATTATACTACTGCTTAGTAGTATATTATGTAAATCAAGTTAGAGAGAATATATAGCAGATATATTAAAATCATTTTTCAAAAATAGAGCTTTTCCTTCTTAAGTCGTACTAACTATAATGATAACAAAAAGGTTTTAAATAGTATAAATGTTCAATAATAATAATAATACCAAAATTTTACTTAGGAAATTATCGTGTTCCTTATTTATTCGATAAATTGAGTGGGATCGAGAATGTCTACAACAATAGAGGAAGAATTCAATAATGATATCAAAAATGATACATCGAAACGTATTGCTTCAATAGACTACGTCAAAGGATTTGCAATAGTTTGGATAATTTTAGCTCATGCAGGTCTCAGTTGGTTGGATCGTGATTGGAAATATGTATATGGACTTGTTTTTGCATTTCTAGATGTTCTTGGGCCTTCTTTATTTGTATTTCTTTCAGCACTTAGTGTCGTTTTCAGTTATAAAAGAAAAAAAGGCAAGATGTCAGAAAAAGCAATTCGTAACGGGATTTTGACAAGAGGAGTTGTGATTATGATTATAGGAGTGCTATTCAATCCAGTCTCTTTATTAACAGAAGGTGATGCAGTTCCTTTCCCTGCAAATTTATGGGGCTGGAATATACTCATGTTTATTGGATTCTCTCAGATTATCTCTTATTATGCAATAAAATTGAACAAAAAATGGAGAGCAGTAATTGGGCTTATAGTTATCTACTTCTCCCCTTGGATTCGAGACATCCTATACGAGGGTAAAGAAGCAGGAAACATATTAGTAAGAATATTTCATTTTATTATAACGTCTCCTCTTCCTCAAGTACCAATTTTTCCATACTTAGCAGTTTGTTTCATGTCTACAATATTTGGCGAGTTTCTATACGATGCAATGATAAAAGGGACCAAAGAAGCTTATTATAAATTATTTCGAATATTTTCCATTTATGGGATTGTATTTGTATTATTAGGAATATTCTTAATTGTTCCGAGGGGAGTTGCTTTCAACATCTGGGAAACTGGGTTGGCAAGAGTAATTCCTGGAACTCAACCATCTCCAGGAGTTATTGTAAGATCAGAATATTTACATATTGATTTATTAGCTATTGCTAATCAGCAAATTTATGCTCACTTTGACGGAATGCCAATTTTTATGGTTAGATGCACTGCTCAAAATATGTTCTACAATCTTGGCATTGCTTTTTTACTTATTGCAATATGTTTTTATATCATTGACATAAAAAAGAAAATGAATGATGTCATAAGGTTAGTTTTATTTTACGGAAAAACAAGCCTCTCGCTCTTTCTAATTCAATATGCTTTTCTTCCCTTATATACTGGTCAATTTTCAATAATCTTTTTACCAATTATTTGGGTTGGGTATTGTGGCTTTTTAGGTTTACTTATGTACATTTGGTTGAAATATTTTGATGGTGTTGGTTCACCTGAGTGGATTATGAGGAAAATTGGAAGTGCTGGAAAAAAAAAGAAATTTATCAAATAAATTAAAAATTCCCTTGGATCGATTATTGGAGATTAAAAGAAAATACATTCCCTACACCCGAAGGATGTCAATAATGCAGATTAGAAAAAGTCTTTTCAAATAGAATATTATATAAATAGCAGTAAATCTCTTTTTCACATTCAAGTTTAATAAATCAAAACACACTAAAATTTTATAATTAAAAGCCTATGGTATTATTAGTAAGTAATATGAAACCTCGAAATGTTGATCAAAAAAAGAAATATAAACAATTAATTAAGGAAGTTATCCGAAAATTTGTTAATTCACTCATAAAAGTAAAGGATTCTCTTACAAAGTATATTTTACCTTATGTATTTTCGATATTATGTTTAGTGCTATTAATAATAGGGGATATTTCTATTCTTACTTATCCCCAATCGATTATTATTAGTGACTATACTACTATTCTTAATCTATTAATATCGATTAGTTTTTCTGTTTTTGCTTTATCTCTTACAATATATACATTAATCTTAAAACTTACTCACGGTCAAACTATCGGGAAATATATCGTTTCTGATATAAGAATGAAAAGAATCTGCATTATATTCTTCTTATTGATGTTGTTTTTAATTGGAAATTATATTGTTGTTTTTACATTTAAAATACAGGTTAATATTATTGCAATAATACTATGGGCAATGATTTTCATCATTATTATCGTATTTTTGTTAAAGAATATTATCATCAAAATGCTATCAGCTACAACAGTAGAGGATTTTTTAATATACTTTATAAGACAAGCAAAGAAAATTAAACAACCGTTTTTAAGAGAATATAAATTTTTTTTTAATACAGAAATGCCTAAGCTCACGGCTAATCTTAATGCCATAGAAAAAAATATGCTCAGAGATAGGATCATTTATGACTTATCTAATAAATTATTAGACAAAGCCAAATATTCTCAATTACACCAGGATGCATTAAATATCTTGATAGAAATGCAAGAAACTACGAAATCAGTTAACAAGAAGATATATGATGATATTGGTCGTTTTCTAGTACCCCCCCATACATTTGGATTAGGTTCTAATTTTATTAGAGATAATGTAGTTTTAGAAGTAAAGAATTTATACAAAAAATATCCTGATTTTAACAAGGGTTTTTTATGGTATTTAGAAAGTTATATCATTGGAATACTTGATTCCGAGTTATTAGATACGATTTTGCTAGGGGAAATAAGACAGTTGCTCCCAGAAATAGAGAGTATTGGTTATATTTCGGAATCAAGAATTTTTGATGAGACTAATAATATAATATATAGAATTGCTAAAAAAATATCTAATTTAGACAAACAGTTTAAATCAGAACAATTTAATCATACTAAAAATAGTATAATCGAATTAATAATAGATATGGTAAATAAGAGTAATTCCATCGAAGTTGATGTTAATCCATATTATAGAACAACGCTAATGAATGATACAATTATGTATAGGCTTAGGGATCTATGTCAATTAGATATATCTTGGAATCATAAAACAGATATTATCAATAAATGCGTTGAAATAGTAAAAACAATTAGTAAATCAAAAAGTTATGATTATATGTATGGTTTTTTTTCATCATTTCAGGATATGTGGGAAAGTCTTTTGAATGAAAAGCAAATCTTAGAATATAGAGAACAGCTAATGAAGTTACCTAGTTTACATCCGTTTACTCTTATTCCCTATATCCGTGATATCGTGGATAAATTCATAGAAATGACCTATGATAATACAATATTTGTAATAGAATATGAGGGTTGTATTTTGAACTATTTCTATATAGTTTAGGGCTTTGTGTAGGGTTGGGAGAAAATAGAACTTCTTAATCTATATTCAATAACAATTTCTTATGAGTAATAGCAAATTTTTCAAGTATAAATGGGATTAGCTAAAAATGTTCCTATCTCCCATTACTCTTGAAATGTCTAAGAATGTCGTAAGGTGGCGAACTCTACTCTTAAACTCTAAAAATATTGGAAAAAAAGAGCTAGAATAAAATTAATCCGGACTTTCTGAAAACTGAATAAATGGAGTATGAAGTAGCAAAAAATGAAGTGTTTAGAAGGGATCAACAATCAAAAAAGTGGATTACGCAATTAAATTTTCAATAGATTTCTCGTTTTTTATCTCCAATTTAAACCACTTCTTATAGGTCTTGTCAAGCTGTTTAGCTTTTCTGGAGATTCCGTTAATATTCTGGAGAGTGAATAATTCTTCTTTAGTTAAGCACAAATCTGAGATAGAATCTAGGTTTCCGTAGAGTTTTTCAATTAACCTAAGTATTTTTTGATAGGTCTTGATTAATGATTTGGATTTGCTAATTTCCATAAACTCTTCATTGAGAATCTGAGGGTTGATTAATCTGCCTATATCTTGGAGTATCTTTTCAAGGGATTTTAAGGTTATTGTTTTGTTATTTAATTCTGGAACTTCATGCTCTTTCCATAATACTGCTGAAAAGTAAATAGGTTTGATAAGATGGGGTGGGTTACCGGGATTTTTTCCAAACATATCCTTTACCCATTTTAGCTTGGTTTGTAGTGATCCTTTTCGAGTATATGAAAGTTCATCCTCTTGTAATTGCCCTAATGTGTAAAAGTATGCATCTCTAATTTGTCCGAGATGCCTAGCTGATTCGTAACCAAATCTAGCGAAGAAAAGGGGGTTGGTAAGGTTTCGATTTACAGAGATAGTTTTCTCAAATTGTTCATTGCATTGTGGACACGTTAAAATAGCATGATGGAAAATTTGTATATGAATGGTGTTTGTATCAAGTACTTTTGTGATTAATGATTATATTGAATTGAAATTGGAGGATGACAAGACTGTTATTTATATAGAGGGAAAGGAATTCATTCAGTGCAAATATTTATCAATAACCAGCTCAGAAGCGAACTTTATATTTTCAGAAATTGAATCTATTGATGATTTCTCTGAAGATATAGGATTGATAAATTCTTTTGAAATATCTCCTGATATTGAGTTTTGGGGACATTGTTCGAACCTTCAAGCGTGGTATGAACATAACTATGACACAACATTACTCCATTCCAATTTAGCCTTTCCTTTGTTAAAGGAATTATACAAAATTGGAGATCCGATTGCCAATTTCAAGTTTAAGGAGGAAATTGTTAAAAGATTCTCTTCCAATAGACAGATTACTTTTGAGTTTTTGTTAATTGAAGATTACTTAAAGTACTTAGGTATTCAGGAGGTTAAGTTTTTGTTAGACACTTCAAATTTTATTGAAAGTTTACTTAATTGCCGAGCTGAACTGTTAGAGAATATTCGAAAGACTATCCAATATATGAGAAAAAAGTTTCCTAATATATTAAGAAGTAAGGTTTTAGAGATATTTCGCCAGAAAGATTATAGAATTATTGAATTATTATTTATAAGAGATTTATTTTACGATATTTCAGATTCTAAGGACTTATTGTTAATTATTAATAGTAAGATTGAATTTTTTGAAGTCTTATTAGACACAATTGAATACAGTAAGCATGATCTTTCCTTACAAGGAGATATTTCTAAGGATATTTATTATTTTTTTCAAAATCTTGATCAAGACTATATTCCTATTATAAAGTATGCAATTGAAAAGGCTTTAAAACGGCAAGATTTTAGAGTTTTAAAATTCTTATCCGAATATAATTTATTCGACTATTTTACGAAAGAAGAATTAGATAATCTATAAATTTAAATACTTTTAAATAACCTTCATAAAATATTATAATTAATATTAAATATTTTAAAAAAGGTATGATGGAATGAGTAACCTTTCATATAAGTTTAAGATAACTTTATTTGGACCTGGGGGAGTAGGTAAAACATCTCTTTTATTACGATATATAAAAGAATATTTTAGCGATGATTTAAAAAAAACTATAGGTAGCAATTTTCTAATAAAGGATGTGGAGCTTGAAGGGAAGAGTGTTCGCCTTCTTCTATGGGATAGTAATGTCTAAATTTCTTAGGCTACCCCAAAATTGGAGGACAACCACAATTCCACAAACTCAGGACTATTTATTTTAAAGGGAGTAACGCAGCACTTGGTGTTTTTGATTTATCTTCTAACCAAAGTCTTTTAAAAATCCCCGGTTGGATCAGCTCTATTAAGAAAACAGTCAAAAAAACTATACCTATGATCCTTTTGGGTAATAAAGTTGATTTAGAAAGAGAAGTAGATAAATCAGAAGCAGAAGATTTAGCTAAGAGATTGAATTGCGACTATTTAGAGACCTCAGCAAAAACAGGTCAAAATGTAGAATTAGCTTTTGAAAAAATAGCAAAAGCATGTATTGAGGATATTGGTAAATAGAGCTATAAGTAAACCCTCCTTAATTTAAATAATTTTTAACTTCTTAAGTTCAGCAATTAGTTCATTTGTATTAGTATATTTAATAGCAATAATTCCTAATTGTTTAGCAGAACGTATATTATTTAGCCCATCATCTATAAAAACAATTTGTTCCGGTTTACAACCAGCTTTTTGAATTGCATATTCAAACGTTTTAGGATCAGGTTTAATCAAATGAATTTCATGTGAAAGTATTAATTCATCAAAATAATGTAAAAAAGCCCATTTTTTTTTTAATATAAAATCCCAATGACTGGAATTCACATTGGATAAGGCGATTAATTTAAATTTTTTACTATCTCGTATTTTCTTGATTATTTTTATTACGTCTAAATTAATGTCAGATATTATACTATTGAATGCTTTAAAAAATTCAGATTGATCTACCATGCAAACTTGGAGTAGATCACATGCAAGTTGATAAAATTCATCATCAGTCATATTTCCTTGATGATATATATCAGACTGTCTAAAAAATTCTAACATTATTGGCGTTTGGGGCTTATTTAGAGGAGATTGAGTTATGATCCTATTATAAAAATTTGAAAAATCTAAGTCTACAACTACTCCCCCTAAATCAAAAATAATTGCTTTAACTTTCATGATGAATAAAAAAGTATCTTTATGCTTTTAATAACAGATTGAATAAATATTTTATTTAATAGAAATTAAACTTATTCTTAGCGTCTAAAATAAATTCTAGTTGACATTTTCCTAAATGGTATTGGCAGTTTATATTTTGGAAAATTTCTCGTATCAGCTTCAAGCATTTCAAACAGTTTATCTAACTTTACATCGTTGAATTGTTCAGAAGTTTGATTATTAGGACCAAATGGTTTATTAATTAACCTTTTTCTTATAGAAATCGTTTGATTTTCTTGTTCTTTTTTCCCAATAATTATTGTATATGGTATCCACTCAATTTCAGATTGTCTTATTTTCTTTCCTACAGTTTCCTCTCGATCATCGAAATCGGCTCTAAATTCTTCCCCATTGATGATATTAAGTAACTTTTCAGCATATTCGTTTTGTTCATCACTAACAGTCATTATCCGCACTTGTATTGGTGATAACCAAGTTTTAAATCCTGGAACAAGTGTATCTTTATTTCGAATAGCAGATTCGATTAAACCCCATAAAACTCTTTCTATAGCACCAGTTGGAGAGTTATGAAGAATTATCGGATGTTTCACTTGACCATCATTATCTATAAAAGAGATATTGTATTTCTGCCTTTTAATACCATCATTATCGAACATATATTCTAAGGAACTCTCTACATCTATTTGGTTAGTCGCTAATGTCGCACTCTTACCGTGTGCTGAAAGAACATTTCTTTCAAATTTCAATATATAATAATAATATCTATCTTCCCATAGTTCTAATAATGCTGGATGCTGTTCTGATCTGATTAAATCTATTATCCAATTCTTGTTTTCCTTATAAAACTCTTGAGTAACTCTGAATATAACATAAGTTTTTATTCCTAAATCCTTCTCAAGACTCTTGATTAATTTATATTGATTTTTAAATTCATCAATAGAAGATTCAATATCTTTACACATCGTATGCATATCTGGCATTATAAAAGCTCGCAGTCTTCTTAAACCGCTTAATTCACCTTCTAATTCACGTCTAAACGCGTACTGCTCATATTCATAAACTCTTAAAGGAAAATAATGTGGCTTCAAATTCATTTGAGAAAATAAATCGAATAGAAGGAAATCGCATGCATATCTTAAGAGATATCTATCACTTCCAGATTCAACCCAATAACTCCTTGCGGGAAACCGAGCGGTTTGTGCTGTCAGTTTCTTATTTTTAACAGTATACATAACAGGTGTATCAACAAGAATCGCCCCATAATCTATGAGTCTATCTTCTATATAATTTTTTATGAGATTCTTCATAATGATTCCTTTTGTATACCATCTGAAGTTCCCTGCATCAGTGTTAGGATCAAAATCTAATAATTCAAATTCCTTCATAACTTTTATATGAGCGGGTTCAATTGCTCTCTCCATCAGTCTTGAGCCTAATTCAGAATTTAGAAATGTATGAAATTCTTTGTCTTTAATCTCCTTTGGTGGCAAAATCTTCTGATCTTCATCAAATTTTAGAATGAGTTCTTCTCCCGAAGGTGTAATTATTTTAAATATTGAATTTTTAACTTGTTCTTCAGGTTTTATAGCTAGTTTAACATCTCTATACATTTCTGCTACTTCATGACCCAAACAGTTGATTTTAAATGATTTATACCATCCAAATGGAGAAAATTTTGCTTCAATACCTCTCTCTTCTAAATTCTTAGCTATTTTTGGACAAACTTCCATAGCATTTTGATCATTACTAAGAAATTTACTTAAATGTGCCCATGGATAAACTAAAACCTTATCAACATGATAATTACTGCGATCTTCAATAAGTTCTAAAACTTTTCTTGTTTTTCCCTTAATTTCACCCTTTT
>CAYPFJ010000092.1:0-14903 GCA_964409945.1 uncultured archaeon
GCCCTGAACCTTCTGATCCGAAAGCACTTACTTTAGATGATTCTTTTGATGCTGAAGACTTATATTATAAATTAGAAAAAGAAATTATCCCTCTATTTTACCAAAATAAGAGTGAATGGCAAGAAAGAATGAAATATGCAATTAAGTTAGGTGCTTATTTTAATACAAATCGTATGATGGAAGAATATGCTTTGAAATCTTATAAATTAGTAAAACAATCTATATGGAAAAGCAGTATTTATTAAAATTCCACTATATTTGAATCAATATTTAAAATTTTTTTAATAAGTTTACTTGAATTATGCATTAAATAATTCAATGCAAGAAAATTCAAGGGTTTCTTTAAAATCTACTTATAAAATTTATATAAAAAATTTATAAAGTAATTCTTCTCTTTCAGAAATGATACTTTTAAAAATTTATCTTAAAAAATTGAAAATTACGGATTATAACTTAATTAGGTGCAATAGATGGTCAATAATATTTTAACTTCTGAAAAAGCAAAAAATATAAGTATAGAGGAGATATATTCAACTCTCTCAACAAACAATAAAGGGTTAAGTGAGAATGAGGCTAAAACCAGATTAGAAAGATATGGTTATAATGAAATTCCTGAGAAAAAAGTTAGCCCATTAGTAAAATTTCTAAAAAATTTTTGGGGTCCTATTCCTTTGATGATTGAGATTGCTGCTATTTTATCTATAATCATACAGCATTGGGATGATTTTGCGATAATTACTGCTATGCTTTTTATAAATGGTATTGTTCGGTTTTGGGAAGAAAATAAAGCAGATAATGCAATAGAATTGTTAAAAGAAAAACTCGCACTAAAAGCTGAGGTTCTTCGAGATGGAAATTGGATTGAACTAGAAGCGAGAAATATAGTTCCTGGAGATATTGTGCATCTTAGATTAGGAGATATTATTCCAGCAGATGTAAAATTAATCAATGGGGAATATCTCACAGTTGATGAATCTATATTAACTGGTGAATCATTACCAGTTGACAAAAAGATTTCAGATATCGGATATGAAGGTGCTATTATTCGTCAAGGTGAAATGGATGGAGTTGTTGTTGGAACAGGATTAAATACATTTTTTGGAAAGACAACACAATTAGTTGTAGAGGCAAAAACTAGGAGCCACTTTCAAAAAGCGACTGTTAAGATTGGTAATTATCTTATCATTCTAGCAATCGCACTTGTAGCAATAGTCATAGTCGTTGGACTTGTTAGAGCTGAAAGTTTTTTCAGTTTACTCCAATTTGCTTTAGTTTTAATGGTAGCTGCAATCCCAGTAGCATTGCCTGCTGTTATGATGGTTTCAATGGCAGTAGGTGCAGTAGAATTAGCTAAGAAAAAAGCAATCGTTAGTAAATTGCTTTCCATTGAAGAAGCAGCTAGTATGGATGTTCTATGTTGTGATAAAACAGGAACTCTTACGAAAAATCAAATTTCTGTAGCAAAGGTTATACCTTTTGGGAATTATACAGAAGAAGATGTAATTCTTTATGGAGGATTAGCATCAAAAGTAGAAAGTAGAGACCCAATTGATGATGCATTTTTTGATAAAATAAAGGAGAGTACACAAATCAATTCAGTATTTTCAAAATATCAATTAATATCATTCAAACCTTTCGATCCTATTGTGAAAAGGACTGAAGCAAAAGTAAAAGATGAAAGTGATAAAGAATTTCAAGTCTCTAAGGGTGCTATTCAAGTTATTTTATCCTTAGTAAAAAATGATCACGATCTTCAAAATATCGTTAATAATCAAGGAAAGGATTTTGCATCAGCAGGATTTAGAGCTCTAGGAGTAGCTAAATCTAATAATCAAAATACATGGGAGTTTATTGGAATTGTTGCTCTTCATGATCCTCCAAGAGAAGATTCTTTGGATACAATAAAAACAGCCAAGTCATTAGGAGTAAATGTAAAAATGGTAACTGGGGATCATATAGAAATTGCAAAACAAATAGCAGGAAAACTAGGAATAGGATCAAATATTGTAGTATCTTCTGGAATTATTGGAAAAGATGACCCTGAAACTATTAAATTGGTTGAGAATGCTGATGGATTTGCAGAGGTGTATCCAGAACATAAATATCACATAGTAGAACTTCTACAAGAAAAAGACCATGTCGTTGGAATGACAGGAGACGGAGTAAATGATGCTCCTGCCTTAAAAAAAGCAGATATTGGATTTGCAGTTTCTAATGCGACAGATGCCGCAAAATCCGCAGCTGATATAGTATTAACCGATCCTGGTATCTCTGTGATTATTAATGCTACAAAAGAAAGTCGAAAGATCTTTGAAAGAATGAAAAGTTATGCTATATATAGAATTGCAGAAACTGTTCGAATTCTTATTTTCTTAGTCCTTTCTATCACAATTTTTGCATTATACCCTATAACTGCTATAATGATAGTTATATTAGCTCTTTTAAATGATTTACCAATAATGACAATTGCTTTTGATAATACGAAGATCGCTATAAAACCAGTTAGATGGAGAATGCAAAGAATTCTGATTATATCCTCCATTTTAGGCATATCAGGAGTTCTTTTTAGCTTTTCCATATTTTTGATTGGAAAATTCGTTTTTCAATTAGGTATTGCAACACTTCAGACTTTTATATTTTTAAAATTAGCAGTTGCCGGTCATATGACAATATATCTTACTCGAACAGAAGAAAATAATTTTTGGAAAAGACCTTTCCCATCAAAAATACTTTTTTTAACCTGTGAATCAACTCAAGTAATAGCAACTATTTTTGCTGCCGTGGGGATTTTTATGGCCCCAATTGGTTGGACATTTGCAGGCTTTATTTGGCTATTTGCTTTGCTTGTATTTGTTGGTAATAATTTCTTAAAGACAGGAGTAATAAAGTGGTTAAACAGAAGAGATGCAAAAAAATTAAAAAATAAATTCTAATAAATAACTTCCTATTTTTTTACAATAAAAACTTTTTTTTTCAAAAAAAATTATTAAATCTCAATTCTTTTTAAAATTTAGGGTAATAAATCAAATGTTTTAGTATCTATAGTAATAAATTGTAGTTAAAATAATATCTAAATAGAGTATATTTGGAAATTAAAAAAAAAAGAATTAGGAACTCATTATCTAATTATTAAAATATCACAAGGAACATGTCTTAAGACTTTCTCTGCAACAGAGCCTAGTAAAATTTCTTCAAGAAGAGAATGAGTGCCTTTACTGCCAATTATAACCAGATCAACGTTTTCTGTCTTTACTGTTTCTTTGATGTATGTAACGGGATCATTTCTATAAACTAAGCGCGCGTCTACTTCTATTCCTTCTTCTCTAAAGATTTCCTTAGCTTTATGTATAATTGATTGGGCATTTTTTTCATATACTAATTTTATTCTCTGTAATTCTGGATCTGAAATACTATAGATATGATGAATACCATACAATGGTGATGGTAACATACCACCCGTTGGTTCAGCATGATGCTCTACAGAATGAAACAGAATTATTTCACTTTTACTCAATTTTTGAAAATTTAGTGTTTTTAATATAGCTTTATATGAATGTTCTGATCCGTCAATCCCAATTAATATTTTCTTATAAATATTAAATCACCTTTTTGGACTTTTATAACTAAAAATAATAATTATCTATTAAAATATATTGACTATATTTATTAGAGGAAAATATTAAGTGTATTTAGACAAGAAAAACAAGTTTTTTTTGAAATAATTCAAATTCCACTTTTATTTTGTTGATGATCTCCTAAATTAATATTTTATAGTTTAAGGTTATTGATATTATTCAATGTATAACAATTCTAATAAAAAAATAAAAAGGATCATTTCTCAAAACATTTGAATTTCATAAAATATATTTTATTTATTAAATAAAACAGATCTTTAACATCAATAAAAATTGAAAGGAACTTGATAAATATAAAATCTCAAGAGGATCTTCCATTTAATAAAGAACGGTTATATAATTATGTTGAGAATTTTAGTTTTCCTAGATTAGCTGGCACAAAAGGGGAGAAAAAAGCAGTCAATTTAACTATCACGACTTTTAAAGAGATTGGTTTTGAGGAAAATAAAATTAATACTCAAAATTTTCAATTCTCATCTTTTTATTCAAAAGGAATGATTAAAATAATTATACTGCTGAATTTAATATTTGTCTTAATAATACTTCTAATAAAATTTTTGTATCGTTTTCTTACTTTTTTTACTATCTTGATTTTATTATTTATTTTTTTTTCAATGTTTAAAGCATTAAAACACCCCGAACTTAAAGGATTTTGGGAAAAACACTTTGGTAAATTCATTAATGCAACAAACATTTTTGTGAAAATACCTGCAATTAAGGGCTCAACCAAAAAAGTTGGAAATATAATTGTCTCAGCTCATCTAGATTCAAAATCGCAAACTTTTAAAACATTTTGGAGAATCATATTCGCTAGATTATGGTTGTTTAGTGAAATTCTCTTATTTTTATTTTATACTTTATTTTTGATAGATTATCATTTTCTTACTGAACATGTAAGGCAATTAGTTCTCTTATTCGAAATATTTATTTTAATAATGACTATTTTAACTGTGCTTTCAAATTTTCTTCTATTTCTTCTTAGGATAGGAAATAATTCTAGAGGATCCTTGGATAATGCTACAGGTATGTCAATTGTATTCGAATTGAGTACTTTTTTTAAAAATCATCCCTTAGATAATTTCAATATATGGTTTTGCCAATTTTCAGCTGAAGAAATGGGAACTATGGGTTCCCGAGAATTTTTAGATATTTATGAAGATGAATTTGTTAAAAATTATACTTATCAAATTAATTTTGATATGGTTTCAGATAAAAATAATAAAAGAAATCTTATAGAATATATTAAATCTTATGGCATTATCCCTAAAAAGAAAATTTCGTCAATATTAAGTGAGTATTTTAAGAAAGCTGCAAAAATTGAAAAAATAAATTTGAAAGGATTTAATGTATCACTTGGGGCTCACACCGATTCAATTCCCTTTCATTTACGCAATTTTGATTCTATTGATATAACTACTAGAAGTGCTGCTAATTATACTCATAGTGTTGAGGACACTCCTGATAAAGTAGATCCCCAGATCCTTCTCGAAGCCTGTAAGGTTACTCGATTATTAATATCATTGCTTGATAAAAATTTTAAAAATTTAGCTAGCTCAAATTAAATGTGAAGCAACCTTACAATTGAACCGAATCCCAATATTGTTGAGATAACTGAACCAAAAAATATTTGTATAATTATAAAAGAACTTATCATAACAGAGCTAAATTTATTAGATCTTTCATAAATAATTGAGTTCATTACCATAACTGCTAAAAATATCAAATAGGTAACTAGCATCCCACTGATAAGAAATAATGGATTAGAAAAATAAATTAAAATAACAATATTAATCATTTCCATTAATGATGTAATTATTGTTTTACGTGATGGAGATACTATGAATTTGAGTCTAGGATATATAATCTTTCTGTAAAAGATTTCCATGGCTAAATAAAATGGATAAATTCCAAATGTTAATATATATGATAATACATCGACTGGAGAAAAAAATGCAAAAGGATAGGATAGAGAAAAAATAATATATAATGATAAAAATACACCGGAAGAAAATAATGAATACAATATAACGTTTTTTCGAAACTGAGACTTAATCTCTTCTTTCAACCTTAGTTCTATGTATATACTTATTTTTTCACCTTTAATTTCAGCTGTTATTATATACTTTATTAATACATATAAAAAATACATAAGGAGGAAAATTAAAGGAGTAAAAAGCAAACCAAGTATTCCAATAAATTCCAACATTATTATCCAAAGAGTCAGAAAGCCTATAAAGCATAAACAGACTATATAAATATTACTTACTTTTGATATTTTTTTTTTATCAGGTTCGTTTACTTTATTATCCCTTTTAGAATAATCTTTAATTGAAAAATATTTGAATGAATATTTCATGATTGATAAAGTCGTTAAAAATAATCCTATAAAACTTAACCCTATTAAAATGTAATTTATAACATAAGATAATCTAATAGGACCATTAATTGTTTCTGAATTGAAAAATTTTAATTCAATCCAATTAATTGTTTCAGAAAGTACTTCATCTGAAAATAGATAATGCGGCCCTCCGAATAAATGTTTTTTAATTTCAAATAGCCTACAATTTGTTAAATTTTTTGCAACTAAAGCATTACTTTCAAATGGAACTGTTGTATCATAAATAGATTGAATAACCATTAAATTTGCTGGATTAGTTTCATTAATAATTTTAGCTGGAATAAAATTCATAAATGGATGATCCTCAGTGATTCCAAAAAAACTGGCAGAAAAGTTAACTAGCCCTGCCCAAGTTACAGTTACCTTAAATCTATCATCTAAAGCACCATTCATTAAAGTCACCATACCCCCTAATGAATGTCCAATTAGCCCAATTTGAGATATATTTATATTTACAAAAAAAGCCATATGAGATAATCTATCTAATAATCTAGAGCAATCTTGAGCTATAGAAGGAATATTAGTCCGATTCATGTATGGATTTGGATTTATATCTAAGAGATGTCCTCCACTCTCTCCATCTCCTCTATAATCAATACTTGCTACATAAAAACCTCTTTTGGTAAATTCATTTGGTATTCTTGGATCCAAATCTCTTTGACTGCCTAATCCATGTGCAAATATAATTAATGGAGCTTTTTGTTGAAAATCCAATTTTTTAATCGGATGATACAGATTTGCATAAAGAGTAGCATTTGATGATTTAAAAACAACCCTCTCGTAAATTAAGTAGCTTTCAAATCTAAAAACATATAAAGAACTTACAGAAATTATAAAAAATACAATTGAAGATATCAAAAACCAGTGATGTTTCCATTTTCTTTTTATTTTTTGCATATAATTATTTCATTAGGAAAAATTGTTTCTTCTTATTACATATCTTCAACATATATTCTGATAATCACACCTTAAATATTTAAAAAATAATGATAAAAGCTAAAAAAAGATTAACATTATTGAAATTAAATATATTATCTTTATAATTTTAAGAAATTTCTGATTAGATTCTATCATTTTTATTGAGTTTTATTTTTAAAGTAAAGAATTCAACAAATTTTTAATAAATTTTATTATATATTTTTAAAGCTTTGATTTGAATTTTAGAATCTAAATAAAATTCCAATTTAAATTAATTATTCAAAATTTCTACTAAAGATTTTTTTATAATTTTTAAAGCATAGACTTATCTAATCACTTTAAAATAAAATATTAGTAAACTAAATTAATGTGAATTAAAATGTATAATAAAATTTTAGTTGGTATTGATGAATCACCAGAATCTATGGATGCTGTTAAAAAGGCAATAGAACTTGGAAAAAAAGATAATAGTGAAGTGATTGTATTTCATTCTGTAATCCATCATTTAACTGAAATTAGTCCAGGTATTTCACTCACTCCATCCTCAGGTACTTCAATGTCATTATTGATTCATGAAGATTATATTAATCTTGGAAAGAAACTTTTAAAAAAAGTTGAAAATCTATTTAAAAAAAACGATAAGAAAGTTGAGACAAGGTTAATTTTGGATATTCCTCCAGAGGATTTTATTAAAAAAGCAACAGCAGAAGAACACTTCGATTTGGTAATATTAGGATTTAAGGGAAAACATTCAAAATTAAAACAAGCATTTTTAGAAACAATTCCAGACGGAACAATTAATAGCGCTACCTGTGATGTATTAATTGTAAGATAAATTTCATAATTGAAGGATTAATATAATTGAAAAAATAAAATTTATATTTCTAATATTTACCGAAATTCGAATAATTAATCCTTAATCGAATGGTGATTTTAAATGAAAATTGGTAAGATAAAAGGAATTGTAATTTCTTTACATATTAGCACATTACTTATTATTGGATTAGTAGGTTTTTATGCTGCTGATTTTTATGCCAATCTTGTTCCAGGAAGTAGTATTTTTGATTTATTTATAGTTGGTTTAATTAATGGTCTAATCATATTATTTTCAGTTTTAATTCATGAATTGACTCATTCTTTAATTGCTCAAAGATATGGTTTAAAAGTTTCAGAAATTGAGTTATATCTCTTTGGTGGAGTTTCTAAAATAGAACAAGAGCCTAATAATCCAAGAAGTGAGTTAATAATTTCTATTTTTGGCCCGATCTCTAGCTTATTGATTGGTGCTATTTTTTTAGCTGTTTTATATTTAGTACCCTTCAGTATTCCTCCTATTCTTAGTGTTACTCTTTTCTATTCTGGAATATCTAATGTTGGATTAGGAATATTTAATTTAATTCCTGCATATCCTATTGATGGTGGAAGAGCCCTCAGAGCATTATTGTGGAATAAAAGACATGATATGCTTTCTGCTACAAAAACAGCATCCAAAGTTGGAAGTTACATTGCTTATGGATTAATGGCTTATGGATTTATCTCGATGTTTTTTCTCGGATTTTTTAATAGTTTATGGTTGATAATAATTGCTTCATTTTTAAATAACCAGTCAAGACATGCATATTTTCAAACTTTAAACGAACTTGCTTTATCTAAACTAAGTGCTAAAGAATTAACAAGAATTGCAAATGTTGCAATTCCATTTAATAAAACAGTAAGTGAAGCCATTTCGAATTATTTTATTGTCTATAAAAAAGTATATTTTCCAGTTATACAAGGAAGAAATGTAGTTGGAATTATACATCTTGAAGATATAAAAAAAGTTCCAATCAATCAGAGGAATGATATTATTGTTGGATATTTAATGAAAAAAATATCACAATTTCCAATAGTGAACGAAAACAACACAGGAAAAGATGTATTAATGAAATTAGCTCAAATGAGAGATAGACCACATATAGTAGTTGTCAATGATATTAATCAAAATAAAATCATTGGTTATATAGGAGAAGAGGATATTTCAACGTCTTTGGAGTTTCTCAAAAATGATATTTAGGCAAAATTAATCTTCTAATTTAAAGTAATTACTGATAATTTAACTAAAAAAATAATAAAGCCACATCAAAATTTTTTTAATTTATTAGAGTAAGGAATATATATAGAATTGTCTGATTTTACAATAAAATTATCAATTTAAAACTAACAATGACTATGTGGAAATTTATATTAATTGTTTTCGATAGAAGATTAATCCATGAATATACATCAGAAGTTGCAATTTCAACACTACAAAATAGAAGTTCACCTCAAACGGAAGTTATTATAGCCCTAATCTCACTTCTGATTTGGTTTAGCATTGGATTAATTTTAGCATATTGGGTTAAAAAAGATATGAAAAAAAGAAATTTAGAAGGCCCTATCGTGTTTTTTTTAATTTTATTGACTAGTTTTATTGGATTTATAATCTATATAATTGTATCTCGCGGTGAAATAGGAACTTTAGAAAATGATATATCTTTCTCTGAAATTGATGGGAGCATTAAAAGAGAGGAAGAAGCTGAATTTCATGACGAAATTGAAGAAATTAGTGAAGAAGAGGCGGAAGATGTCATTGAAAGCATCTTGGAAGATATTAAAATTCAAATAAATCAATAATTTTTAAATATGAAATACTTAATACAGATTTATTACTGAATCTATCAGAAAGATAATTCCATAATTATAATAACGTTAGAATTACAATTTGACTTATTGCCATGAAGCATATTACTAACGTTAAGCTTAACTGTAATTTTTCAAGCATATAAACAGTAAAGAATGGTACTGTAAATCCATTAGTAAAGTCCCACAAAAATAAAAATTTTTGAAGGTATTTGTAATTTCTGTTTCTATAAGGTTTAGATATCAATTTATAATGCCTTAGATAATGGAAAATTCATGCATCAAAACAAGTTTTAGTGAGAAAATTGTAGTTTAAAAAAAAAGTTGTAACAGTGTATTTTGTACGATATCATAAAAAACCGTATATAACATTATAATATTCATAAAAAGAGAGCTTTATTAATTCTGATAATTTTTCTAAATAATATCTACAAATCACTTGAAAATTAATAATATTTTTCTTAATCCTAGATTATTTTTCTTTTGGAAAAAATAGTTTTCTTCCTGAATGAGCTGCTTCAAAAGATTCTTTATAAGTTTTGATATCATCATGAATTTCTTTTAATTCTTCATTTTCCAACATATTATTAAAAATTCTTTTAGTGGATATGTATAATTTAGGAACAAATGTATCTATTTGAGACAATTGATAAGCGAGTTCTTTGATTGAAGAAAAATCTAATTTTAAGTTAATTTCCCTTCGTTTAATTCTGTCAATTATTTTTTTCTCCAATTTTCTTCTAGAAATATTACTCCATGTTAATTCATATACGAAATAATTCACAGACTGAACAGCTTCAATTAAAAGAGCGGTGCCAGTAGCTATAGCAATGCTTCCTGTAATTAAATATGCCACTAGAGTTCCTAATACCAATGATATTGATCTATAAATTACACTTTTAACAGCACTTTCTTTCCACTCTATCTTTTGTTTTTTTTTCTTTGATTTCATATCAACTTTTTTATGATTCTAAGTTTATAAGGATTACCTCATAAATCTTAAAATAGTCTTATGATTAAATTTAAAATGTAGATTCTGAAAAATCAAGATCAAATTTAATTTAAAAGAGTTATAACAAAATGAGTATCTATGCTGATGATGTCGTAAACTTTACATCTGTTCTAAAAATTGCTTACAATTTTTTAACAGGTAGAGATTATTTACTAAAAAAGAAATCAAAAGAACGAAAAACCTTAATTTCTGTAGCTTCTGGTTTTCCTGATTTAGTATTTGCCGCAGATTCTATTCCTGTTTTTCCTATTCGTATGGAAAAATTTAAACTTAATTTATATTTACTCGCTCTAAATTCAGCTACAAGTTTATTTGGTTGGAATCTTACAACTAAATTATTAGGAATCGCGCGTCAAATAGATTTTTTAAAAATAGTAGATAATGTTTTAAATGATGTTATTAGCAATATTAATGCAAGATATAATTTATTGTATGATTTAGCTATTCAAAAGAGTGTATCACCAAATTTTTGTTTCGGTGTTAAATCTCTTTATGGAATGCATACATCAGAATCTAATAATTGTGATTGTAGTTTAAATTTTACAATAAGATGTAAAAAATATAATGATTATCTGAAATCACTAAGAGCAATAATTCCAAACCAAATATGGGTAGATATTCCTCCTGTTGATAAACTAAATGAAGCTAATGCCTTAGAAATTATGATTGACAACCTACAAAATGCGATTAAAGAATTAGAACATAATACGGGTAATATTGTTACTGATAATAGTTTGAAAAAACAATTTCGTATTGGAAATCAAGTTAAAAGGTATTATAAAACAATTTTATATGATATAAGCACCTCAGATTTCTATCCATGCAATCCTGCTACATTTGCAGAAATCTTAGCATTATTAACAATATCATTCCAAGATTACAATTCCAATCCACAGAGATATTTAGAAAATATTAGCCAATTGGTAAATGAAATGAGAGAACGTATAAAAAGAGGTGTTGGGATGGATGTTTCTAATCAGCCGAGAATATTATTGACTCCGATATTTAATGGTTGGGAACCCGCAACTCAAGAAATCATTTATGAATTAGGAGGGAAAGTGGTTTATTCAGACTGGGATTTACTAGGATTATTAGAAGAAATTCCCGTTTCGAAGGATTCTGATCCAATTGAAGAATATGCCCGTTTCCTTTTGAATTCCTCAAAAAAAGGATTATCATGCTTAGATGAATGTGTGACATTAACCAATTCTTATCTAAAGTATGTAAAAAAAGTAAAAGTAGATGGTCTTATTATTAACCAACTAGCTGACTGTAATGTAAATTTTAGTTGTTATGATTTATTGAAAAATAAAATTAGAACTGAACTTAAAATCCCATCAATTGGAATCAATTTTAAGAAAATAGGAGATAATATTGAAACGGTAAAATCTAAATTAGTACCCTTTATGGAATTATTTGGATAAACTAAGAAATTTTACATACCAAAAAAGTCAGATGGTTTAAGTAAATGTTGATCTTCTTCTTCTTTCTCCTTTTTTGCTTTTTCATGGGGATCTACCCATTCTGGTTCTCCACTTGATGCTTTCGCAGCAGCTCCTACAGGTGTCTTTAAACCGGTTGGTTTTAAATTAATACCAGCTGATATTGATTCTGGTTGCTGCCCCACCGCTATTGGTGCTGCTGGCACATAAGTAATGCCTCCCGCTTTTAAAACTTTTAATTCGCTTAATACTTTCTCCAGATTCATAGATTGCACACTTTTATTCATTGTATCCATTATTTCTTTTAGCGATTTTGATGTTTCTCGTAATCCCTTAGGATTAATTCCCGTTAATAATGAATCTAAATTGGCGCTTATGCTGTCATTTAATTCTTTTAAAGAGTCTAATACAGTACTCCAATGTTTATTCATTTGAGATTCAATTGCACTAATCATTTTGATTGTTTCGTTCATAAAATTAACATGAGCTTCATAACGTTCTTCATCTTTAGCTCTTAAGTCTGAAATTAGCATAATTAATTTACGTAACGCTTCTTTCTCTTCACTCATTAATATTCACATTATGTTTTTTCTAATAATAATTATAATTCTTTACTAATTTATATTTATGCTATTCTATCTTAAAAAGCTTGATAAGAAAGCAATCTCTTCTATTAAGTATTTAAAACACCTACAAACTTATTATCTTCCCTTTTTTTTGCCTAAGCCAATACCATGCATATATTTCTAAGTGAGTAATTATTAAGGTTGAATAAATCGAGGGTCTAATGAGATATTTTAAAAGGTATTTATTTTATAAGCAAAGAAATCCAAATTTAATTTATCATTTCAATTATAAAATTGAAAATTTGGTATAATAATGTCATTTGGAAATAAGGAATGGCCTGAAAATCCTAAAATCTATGAGATTAATACATGGCCTTGGCTTAATACATTATCTGAATCTTTCAATAACCCTATTACTTTAAACAGTATCCCTGATAAAATTCTTAATGGAGAGATAAGATTTTTTGATGCTGTGTGGTTTATGGGAGTATGGGAAAGAAGTCCTGCAAGTAAAAAAATTGCCCTTGAGCATCCTGGATTACAAAGTGAATACCATAAAGTATTATATGATTTTAGGGATGAAGACGTTGTAGGATCCCCATATGCCGTGTATTACTATCATGTAGACAACCATATTGGAGGCATTGATGGCTTAAAAAATATCAGAAAAAGATTAGCTGAGAGAGATATTCGATTAATATTAGATTACGTTCCTAACCACGTCTCAGTCGATTCTTTATGGACATTTGAATCAGATTTATTTATTGAAGGGACTTTGGATGATTTAATGGCTCATCCTTATGATTATTTTTCTATTGACGAATTTATTTATGCTTACGGTCGAGATCCTAATTTTCCTCCATGGACTGATGTGATTCAGATTAATGCTTTTTCACATAAAGCTCGTGAAAAAACTATCAAGACTCTTTTAGCTATTGCTGAAATCTGTGATGGAGTTCGTTGTGATATGGCAATGTTGATGACTAATAAAGTTTTTAATAGAACTTGGGGTGAAAAAGCGGGGTCTATTCCTGACAAAGAATTCTGGGAAGAAATAATATCAGCTGTAAAAAAGATATATCCAAATTTTTTATTTATAGCAGAAGTATATTGGGATATGGAATGGGAGCTTCAACAGCAGGGTTTTGATTTCTGCTATGATAAAAGGTTATATGAAAGATTAGCTTATGGGAATGTAAGTCCAATTAGAGACCACCTAAAAGCGGATTGGACATATCAGAGCAAGCTTGTAAGATTTATTGAGAATCATGATGAATTAAGAGCCGTAGAAAAGTTTGGAGTAGAAAAATCACAAGCAGCAGCGTTTATAGCACTAACTTTACCCGGTGCGAGGTTAATTTATGAGGGTCAAACTCGAGGTCATAAAATCAAAATACCAGTTCAATTAGGAAGAAACCCATTTGAAGAAGACAACAAATTAATCATTGATTTCTATAAAAAATTATTAAAAGCAATACCAGGACGAGAATTTGGGAGTGCTAGTTGGGCGCTTTGTGAAACAGAACCATTCAATTCTAGTGATACTTCATTTTCGAACATTCTTTCATATTTATGGTGGATAAATAATAATTATAGACTTATTGTGGTTAATTATAGTCCAATTCCCTCAAAAGCTCATGTAAGAATAAAGCCCTTCCATTTTGATACACATGAATGGACTTTCACAGATTTACTTTCTCAGAAATCCTATAGTTATACTGGAAAAGATTTGTATAAGTATGGATTTTATATAGAACTAAATGCATGGAACGGTTATATTTTTAACATTAAGAAAAATCATTAGATATTTTTTTAAATTTGTAAGAAATTTTTAATAGAATAATAACCTAATGCTTTATATGAAAGCTATTATCATTGCCGCGGGTGAAGGAAAAAGACTAAGACCAATCACTTCTACACGGCCAAAAACTTTAATTCCAATTGCTGGAAAGCCATTATTAGAGCATATAATATTAGGATTAAAAGAATCAGGAATAAATGAGATTTTACTTGTTGTTGGATATAAAGAAAATTTAATTAAAGAATATTTTGGGGATGGAAAAAAGAAATTTAATTTAAAAATTGAATATATCACACAAACGGAGCAATTGGGAACAGCTCATGCTTTTGGATATGGTAAAACTTTCGCGAACAATGAACCTGTACTATTTATGTATGGTGATCTATTAATCGATCCTAAGGTTTATCAAGAAATTATTCAAAAATTTAAAGATAATAAAGTAGAAGGTATAATTTTGTTAATGGAAGTGAATA